>NZ_FNYE01000089.1 GCF_900108945.1 Paraburkholderia diazotrophica
TAAGCGCCGCCGAAGAACGTCGCTGCGCAGAACAGCCAGAAGGAGCCCAGCACAACCGCCAAAGCCGCGAGCCAACCGACAAGCATGCCAAATCCGGTCCCGATCAGGAAGGCGACGCGGCGACCGTGACGTTGGGCGATGGCCCCTGCAGGCAACGAGCAGGCCGCCATCCCCACCACAAAGATCGAGATCGGTAGGGTCGCGAGCGCATGACTGGGCGCCAGCATGTTGCCGACGATTGCGCCTGTTGCGTAGACAACGGTCGAGTTTGCTCCGGCGAGCGCCTGCGCGATGGTCAGTCTTGCCACATTGCCCGTTGCGTGAGGGTAAAACGGGCGACGATGCCGCTTCAGTGAGAGTGTCCGCGTTGACGTGTGACATTTGATTCAAGTTGGTGAGTGCGGCTCGCCACCGATCCGAAGCAGCGTCCGCCGGGCACTGGACTCGAAACCCCATCCGGCTTTGCTGGCATGAACGATGACCGGTTGCCACAGGTCGTCGTTAGCGCACGTCGCGCGTTTGCCCCATGGTCAGGACCATCCGGAACTTGACGTCGCCGCGCTTCATCCTCTGGTAGGCGATGAACGCGTTCTCCAGTGGCATCGTCTCGATCATCGGACGCACGCCCGTCAGCACGCTGAAGTCCAGCGCCTTCTCGTTCTCATAGGGTGAGCCCGTAATCGATCCCGTGATGCTGCGCTCGCCGACGACAAGCTGGCCGGTCGATATGGGCAACGGGTCTTTGCCGACACCCAGCACGATCAACCGGCCCTGCGGCGCAAGGCCCCGCAACAACGCGGACACTACGGCGGTGTTGCCGATGGTCGTCACGATGGCCTTCGCACCACCCATCGCCTGGAGCCTCGCTGCCGCGTCTTCCTGATTCGTGTCGATATAGACGTGCGCGCCAAGTGCCAGCGCATCGTCAGCGATGTCAGCGACGCGTCCCGCCGCAACGACCTTGAAACCCATGCGACGCGCGTACTGGATGGCCATGTGCCCGAGGCCGCCAATGCCCAATACGGCCACGATGTCGCCCGCCTCGGCGCCAGACTTCCTCAGCGTTGAAGGTAGCGACACCCGCACACAGGATGGGCGCGGCTTCTTCGGCGTTCAGTTCATCCGGTATCGAAATCAGGCCCGAGCTGCGAGCCAGCATCATTTCGGCATAGCCACCATCACACGAAGCGCCGACGATCGGCTGGTTCTGGCAGAGCTGGAACTGGCCGCGGCGACATTGAAGGCATTCATTGCAATGTCCGCCGAGACGGCACACGCCTACACGTTGACCGATCTTCCAGATCGATGGCGTGCCCGCTCCAATGGCGGCAATGCGGCCGACAACTTCATGGCCGGGCACGCGGGGCGGCTGCAGTGTCGGGTCCGCCCCTTCGATATCACTGACATCGGCTCCGCAGATGCCGCATGCCTCGACCTCGATCAGCACCTGACCGGCGTCCGGCACGGGTGTCGGGCGTTCCACCATTTCAAGTATTCCAGGCTTCGTCGCCTGCATTGCGCGGTAAGTCTTCTTCATCGTCAACTCCCTGTCGTGTTTCGACCGCCGCAAACTAAGTCCTCACGTGTCGCGGCGACCTTCAATGCACACACCCCGAGGCTTGCAGCCTCGATGGCACCCGCAACATAGCCCGGAAAGTGCGGCGACCATTCGCTGCCGACGCCAACGAGCCGGCCATGCCAGACGCCCGACGAGGCTTCGGCCGAAGGTACCGCGCTGTGCTGGACCACTGCGTCCTGATCGGCTGCGGTGGCCGTGTATGGCTCGGCAGCCCAGTCCTTGATGAAATCGGCCGTGGGTGTTGCGGCCCTCGCGCCGAACAGCCGCGTGAGCTGAGCGCGGCAATGCGAGCGCAACACGTCGTCGGAGACGTTTCTTCGGACCCTTGGCGGGACGCCAAAGAAGCCGAACAGCGCCGCACTGCCGCCGGGTGCCGACGCGTCGTGGATTTCTCCGAGCGGCCCCCGCGCGCTGCGTGCTTCGCCGGACAGTCCTTGCTCACGCCAGAACGGCGTGTCATAGACGGCGACATACTTTGCATGTGGCGCCATCCAGGTCGCGGTACGCCGCCACGCCCGCTCCAGGGTTTCGGGCAGCGCCGGTGTGAATTCGATTGTCGCCACGGCGAGACGTGGCGGAACGGCGAGCAGCACATGGCCGACACGCAAGGACGCGACCTGTCCACGTGCGCCCTCGATGTCCAGTTCGACGTGGTGCCCAGTACAGCGCAGGCGTCGCACCTGATGGCCCGTCATCAAGCGCGCGGGCGCGAGGCGGCTGTGCACCGCGTCGATGAGCGCAGCCATGCCGCCGACCAGGCGCACGGAAGCTAGAGAAGACGCATAGCCACGTATTCGCGCTGGCGGCTCGTTAGGCGAATGTTCAACCATCACGTCGCCCGCTTCGTGCTGCTCGAAGCGCTCCAGTCCCAGGTCGCGGACAAGTCGGTCCAGCTGAGACTGTAACGCGGGCCAGAACCACGCCGGTCCGAGATCGAAGCGGTGATGATCGGCTGTTGCGCTCCCGGTGCCTGCAACCATCAGCCCGTTGGCAGGAACGGACTCAATCCGGCCGCCGAATGTGTGGCGTGCCTCAAGGAGTACATAGTCTTTGAGGCCATGCTGCTCGAGCAGAAAGGCGGCATACAACCCACTGAGGCCGCCGCCGATGATCGCGATGTGTGCAGTCGACATGGGCTATCCGCCAGTCGTAAGACCGGTGAGGTGGCCCATCTTCAGATACAGGGTGGCGCCATGCGGGCCAGCCACAAGATCGGGATATTCGCCTGCAGGCAGACGCAACCAGCTACCTCGAACGTATTGCCGCCCGTCGCTCCACAGTTCGCCGCACAGTTCGCCCGTTAGCACCAGCATTTCGGCGGTATCGATCGCGTTCGTGAGAAGCGGCTCGTCCGGATCGAGACGTACCAGGACGGTCTGTTCGGAGGCATCCGCAAACAGCGGGCAAACTTCACGGCCCGAGCGTCGTTCCCAGCAAGACGGGTTGCATGTGTCGATACGCACGGAGCGGTCGTCCCCAGGCGACATCTGCCCGAGCTTGACGAAAATGATTGCGCCTCCATCGCTGAAGGGCTGATGCGACGACCCAGGCGGATTGCGCAGATACCATCCGGCCGGATAGTGCTGATTCCCCTCCGAGAACGTGCCGGACAGCACGAGGATCTCCTCGCCGCCCGGGTGCCAGTGCTGCGGAAAAGACGAGGCCGAAGCGTATCGCACGATGCTCGTGGCACGAGCCGTCTCGCCGCCCAGCCGGTCGAGCATCACGCGCTCGATCCCGCTCTGTGGCGAGGCAACCCATTGGTATTGATCGGCCGCGACGACAGCGCGGCGCGAGAAGTCCGCGTTGACGTGCATCGCGTTTCCTCCATGAACGGGAGGCCGGCGGCCGATTGCTACAAGAGCCTCAGCCGCCAGCCTCGGACGGGCTATTTGTTCGGCAACGCAGCGTGTGCGTCGAGGACGCGCGCCGAGTAAGTCAGTGCGGCGCCTGCGTTCAGCGCAATCGCGACAGCCAGCGCTTCGGAGATTTCCTCCCGCGTGGCGCCGTGCTCGACGGCTTTCCTGGTATGCACGGTGATGCAGCCGTCGCAACGCGTCGTAACAGCCACGGCCAGCGCGATCAGCTCATGGATCTTCGGCTGCAGCTTGCCGGTCTTCACGGCGGCGCCTTCGATGGTCATCAAACCGCGCACCACATCGGGGGTGAGCGTGGCGTATTCGTTCATGCGCGTCATCAGCACGTCGCGATAGGTATTCCAGTCTTGCATCATGGTGGTGTGTCCAGTGGCTATGTGGGGCTCGTGCCGTGGCTCGAAGCCCCATTGAATAGGTGTTATGCGGCCTGATAGATGCGCACATCCGGTACGTCGTCCAGCAGCGGCTTGAGACCGCCGACCACATCGGCGCTGAACAACGCGCTCTCCAGGTAGGCTTTCGCGTTTTCCTCTGTGTCAAAACCGTGCAGTACCTGCACATCCTGCTCGCGCACCAGCAGTTCCTTCGACTTCGCGCCCGCGATCGTATTGAGGAACGCGGCCTTGTACTTCTTATAGACGCCGACGGCAGCGGCACGGTTGGCAGCGGCGATCTTCAGGGTGATTTGCAGATAGACCATTTCTCAGCTCCTGTCATGGAAGATGTGATCAGGCCTGGCGACCGGCCATCACGCCGCCATCGACGGAGAGGACGGTGCCGGTAATCCACGACGCACTCGAAGAAGCCAGGAACAGAATCGCCTCGGCGACGTCGGCCGGCTGTCCATTGCGACCAAGCGGGTGGAAAGCATTGAAGGCCGGCAAGGATTCCTTGACCTGGTCGTCCGTCATGAACGTGTTGTAGACGGGCGTTTCCACCACGGCCGGTGCGACGGTGTTGACCCGGATGTTCGAGGCCGCAAGTTCGATAGCAAGGTTGCGCGTCAACGCATGTACGCCGCCATTCGCCGCGGAGTACGCAGCCGAAGGCGTCGCCCCGATGGCCTGCAGGGCCCAAAGCGAGCCTGTCTGCACGATGGCGCCACCACCGCGCAGCT
>NZ_FNYE01000016.1 GCF_900108945.1 Paraburkholderia diazotrophica
GTGCAAAGCGCGACGCAGCAACCCGTCATGCCTGATGACCATAGCGAGTCGGTCCCACCCCTTCCCATCCCGAACAGGACCGTGAAACGACTCCACGCCGATGATAGTGCGGATTGCCCGTGTGAAAGTAGGTAATCGTCAGGCTCCTCACCCCAGTCCCGGCCCCGCCCCTCAAAAGGCGGGGCCGCGGCGTTTGTGGCGTCGCGTTTTACCCTGCCGCTGGCCGGCGCTGGTGCAATGAAAACCGGCAAAACCCGGCCGTTTTTGCTACACCCATAGATAGTGCTTTCCAATTGATCCCCCGCTGAGCAACCCAGCGGCAAGTCATTGGGACGGACCTTGGTCGACACAACTGACCTACGCGGCCGGGCACATCACTCGCACGTGCGCCAGCGCGCGCTTTTTCGGTTATGCAGTTGCCGCAGTGGCCCGTTGAAACGCACGGTCTCTCATCGACCGAAACAACAGGCACCCACCCGGCATTTTGATGAATGCCACCCGCGCCCAACTTCCTCACTTCGCGGCCAAGAAACGCTGCGCCAACCGAACCCAGTACGTGGACCCGACTGGCAGCAAATCGTCGTTGAAGTCGTAGCTCGCGTTATGCAGCATACAAGGCCCGGCACCATGACCCGATTCGCGATGTCCACCGTCCCCATTGCCGAGGAATGCGTAGCATCCCGGCTTCTCTAGCAACATGAAGGAGAAATCTTCCGCGCCCATCGTCGGTTCGACGGCGTCGTCGACGTTTTCGTCGCCGACAATCTCCTTCATCACCGTCGCCGCGAACCGCGCTTCCTCGCTGCTGTTGATCGTAGGCGGATAGTTGCGGTGAAATGTGATTTCGACAGAGCAGTCGTAAGCTTCCGCCGTGCTTTGGACGATCTTGCGCATCCGGGCTTCGATCAGATCAAGCGTTTCCGTGGTAAAGGTCCGTACCGTGCCCGCAAGCCACGCCTCGTCCGGTACCACGTTCACCGCGTCGCCCGCATGAATCTGGGTGATCGAGAGCACAGCCGTATCGAGCGGCTTCTTGTTGCGCGTAATGATGCTTTGCAGACCATTGGCGATCTGCACCGCGGTGAACACTGGATCTCGGCCGTTATGCGGCAGCGCCGCGTGTGAGCCCACGCCCTTGATTTCGATGCGAAACTCATTACTGGAAGCCATGATCGGCCCTTCCGTCACACCGAAATTGCCGGCCGGCATCCCAGGCCAGTTGTGAATCCCGAATACCGCATCGACGGGAAAGCGCGTAAACAGCCCATCATCGATCATGGCCTTTGCGCCCGCGCCGCCTTCCTCGGCCGGCTGAAAGATGAACACGATTGTGCCGTCGAAATCGCCTTCCTTCGCGAGATGCCGCGCCGCGCCGAGCAGCATTGCCGTATGTCCGTCATGCCCGCACGCGTGCATTTTCCCTTCATTTTTCGAGCGATGATCAAACGTGTTCAGCTCGTGGATCGGCAGCGCATCCATATCGGCGCGCAGTCCGATCGATTTCGTTCCCGTACCATGCTTCAGTACGCCGACTACGCCGGTTTTGCCGATGCCTTCATGTACTTCGATTCCCCATCCAGCCAGCGTTTTTGCGACCAATGACGCCGTTTGCGCCTCCTCGTATCGCAATTCTGGATTAGCGTGAATCGTTCGTCGGAGACTCTGAATTTCGCCGCGTGCGGCTTGGATTTCGGGGATCAGTTTCATGATGGATTGAGAAAGTGGCAGTGAGCAGTGTGATCCGGACAAGTCGATTCCGGAGAGCGTGATAATTGATTCTACGCTCATCGCTATTTTTGACGGTCGTGTGTCAGATCGGATGAGGGGAACGTAATAGAATCAGAGCCTTCACTCGCGCAATCCCCGCTCGATATCAATATGAACGCTCCCGCTGAATTCGCCCGCGCCGTCTGCCCGCACGATTGTCCCGATACCTGCGCAATGCGCGTAACCGTCGAGAATGGCCGCGCCGTCAAGGTCGTCGGCGACCCGGATCATCCGCCGACGCAGGGCGTCCTGTGCACGAAAGTGAGCCGTTACGCGGATCGCGTTCATCATCCGCGCCGGCTGACGACGCCGATGCGCCGTGTCGGCCAGAAAGGCGAAGGGCGGTTCGAGTCCATCAGTTGGGACGAGGCGCTACGTCTCGCAGCGGAGCGGCTGTCGGAAATCGCGCGCCGCGCGCCCGAGGCGATTTTGCCGTACAGCTACGCCGGGACGATGGGTTTCGTGCAGGGCGACAGCATTGCGCAGCGCTTTTTCCATAAGCTCGGTGCGTCGCAACTCGACCGCACGATCTGTGCAGCGGCGGGCGCGGCGGGTCTCAAATATACGTACGGCGCGAGCCTCGGCATGCTCACGGAGTTTTTCGACGAAAGCGAGGTGATCCTGATCTGGGGTGCGAACCCGATCGCGTCGAATCTGCATTTCTGGACGCGCGCGCAAGAGGCCAAGCGCCGTGGCGCGCGCCTGATTGCCATCGATCCTTACCGCTCACTCACCGCCGAAAAGTGCCACCAGCACATTGCGCTGAAACCTGGCACGGATGGCGCGCTCGCGCTCGCCATGATGCATGTGCTGATCACGGAAGACATGCTCGATCATGCCTACATCGCTGACCATACGCTCGGCTTCGAGCAATTGAAGGCGCGCGCGCTCGACTATTCGCCATCGCGTGCGGCTGAAATTTGCGGAATCGATAAGCAGACGATCATCGATCTCGCGCATCTTTATGGCAGCACGAAAAAGGCGGCGATCCGCATGAATTACGGCATGCAGCGCGTGCGCGGCGGCGGCAACGCGGTGCGGGCGATCGCGTGTCTTCCGTCGCTGACGGGCGCATGGCGCGTGCGTTCAGGCGGTGTGCTGATGTCGTCGTCGGGCTGGGCGCCAGTCGATTCGCACGCATTGGCGCGACCCGATCTGATGCCGGGCTGGCCGTCGAACCAACCGCGCATCGTGAACATGAACGCGATCGGCGACGCCTTGTGCAACCCGGGCGACGCCGGGTTTGGCCCGAAGATCGAAGCGATTGTCGTGTACAACTCGAACCCTGTCGCCGTTGCGCCGGATTCGGAGCGCGTTGCAGCGGGCTTCGCGCGCGAAGATCTGTTTACGATCGTCCTCGAGCATTTCCAGACCGACACCGCCGACTACGCCGATTTGCTGCTGCCCGCGACGACGCAGCTCGAACATGTCGACATTCACAAGTCATACGGGCACACGCACGTAATGGTCAACCTGCCCGCGATTCCGCCCGTCGGTGAGGCGCGCCCGAATACGGAGATTTTCCGCGGCATCGCGCGCGCGATGGGTCTGCAGGAACCGGCACTGTACGAAAGCGATGAGACGGTCGCGTCGTCGGCGTACCGCTGGGACGATCCGATGCTCGACGGCGTCACATGGGAAACGTTGAAGCGTGACGGCTGGGCGAAGCTGAACGTTCCCGACGCGCCGTTCGCAAATGGCGGCTTCCGCACGCCGTCAGGCAAATGCGAGTTCTATAGCGAGCGGCTCGCGCAAGCCGGGCTCGAACCCGTGCCCGATTATGTGCCGCCTTACGAGTCGGCGGACGGCTCGCCCGAACTCGCCGCGCGCTATCCGCTCGCGATGATTTCGCCGCCGGCGCGCAATTTCCTGAACAGCACGTTCGTGAACGTGGAAAGCCTGCGCGCGACGGAAGGCGAACCGCATCTCGACATCCATCCCGCCGACGCCGCCGCGCGGGGCATCCATGACGGCGACCGGGTCCGCATCTTCAACGATCGCGGCTCGATGCAGGCGCGCGCCCGCGTCACCTACAAGGCGCGCGTGGGGCTCGTCGTCGGCCTGTCGATCTGGTGGAAGAAGCTCGCTCCGGACGGCCGCAACGCCAATCAGGTCACGAGCCAGGCGCTGACCGATCTCGGCGGCTCAGCGACGTTCTACGACTGCCTAGTCGAAATCGAGCGAGTCTGAGCCGCTTCTGAATGCGCAACGGAGATTCCCGCTGCGCCACCACATTCCCGGTCCCCCGGTCGGCGCTTTCGAGTGCCTCGTCTAACTGGGGGCTAACCCCGAATAATCACGCGTCGGCGCATGCTACGATGCGATTTTTAGCACGATCATTCGAAAATCACGGAGGAGACGCCGTATGGAAAAAGTCTGGCTGAAATCGTATCCGCCCGGCGTGCCCGAAGAGATCGATCCGACCCAGTACGAGTCGATTACCGCGATGCTGGAAGAGAGCTTCCGTGCGAACCGCGCGAAGCCGGCGTTCGCGTGCATGGGCAAGCAGATTACGTATGGCGAGCTCGACAGCCTCTCCATTCGGCTTGCAGCGTGGTTTCAGTCAAAGGGCATCGCGCGCGGCGCGCGCATCGCGATCATGATGCCCAACGTCCTGCAGTATCCCGTCGCCATCGCTGCGATCCTGCGCGCGGGCTATGTCGTCGTGAACGTGAATCCGCTCTACACGCCGCGCGAGCTTGAGCATCAGCTGAAGGACAGCAGCGCGGAAGCGATCATCCTGCTCGAAAATTTCGCGGTTACGTTGCAGGCGATCGTGCGCAACACGTCGGTGAGGCACATCATCGTGGCGTCGATGGGCGATCTGATGGGCGCGAAAGGCATGCTCGTCAATTTCGTCGTGCGACGCGTGAAGAAGATGGTGCCGGCTTGGAGTCTTCCTGGGCACCTCCGTTTCAACGACGCTATTTCCGAAGGCGCTCGCAGCCGGTTCACGCCGGTCAAGCAGGGCCCCAACGACGTCGCATTTCTTCAATACACGGGCGGCACGACTGGCGTCGCGAAGGGCGCGACGCTTCTGCATCGCAATCTGGTTGCGAACGTGCTGCAGTCGCACGTGTGGCTTGAGCCCGCGCGCTCGAAGCGCCCCGACATCGACCAGTTCGTGACCGTCGTCGCGCTGCCGCTTTATCACGTCTTCGCGCTGACCGTGTGCGGTCTGCTGACGATCCGCACGGGCGGTCTCGGCGTGCTCATTCCGAATCCACGCGACATCGCCGGGATGATCAAGTCGCTGCAAGGCTACAAGATCACGACGATCCCGGCCGTCAACACGCTGTACAACGCAATGCTCAATCATCCGGACTTTTCGAAGCTCGATTTCTCGAATCTGCTGGTCGCGAACGGCGGCGGGATGGCCGTGCAGGAAGCCGTCGCGAAACGCTGGTTCGAGCGCACGAACGCGCCGATTGTCGAGGGTTATGGCCTGTCGGAGACGTCGCCGTGCGTGACATGCAATCCGGCGATCGTCAGCGAGTACAGCGGCACGATCGGTTTGCCGCTGCCGTCAACGGAAGTGTCGATCCGCGACGACGACGGCAACGAACTGCCGATTGGCCAGGTAGGCGAGTTGTGCATCCGGGGGCCGCAGGTGATGGCGGGCTACTGGAACCGTCCGGACGAAACCGCGAAGGTGATGACGGCCGACGGCTTCTTCCGCTCGGGCGACATCGCGACCATCAGCGAAGACGGCTTCGTGAAAATCGTCGACCGGAAGAAGGACATGATTCTCGTGTCGGGCTTCAACGTCTATCCGAACGAAATCGAGGATGTGGTCGCGAAACATCCGGGCGTTTTCGAAGTGGCGGCCGTCGGGGTGCCGGACCAGCATTCTGGCGAAGCGGTGAAGCTCTTCATCGTCAAGAAGGATGAAGCGATCACCGACGCCGACATCTTCGCATTCTGCAAAGAGCAACTGACGGGTTACAAACGTCCGCGCATCGTCGAATTCCGCAAGGAACTGCCGAAGAGTAATGTCGGCAAGATCTTGCGCCGCGAGCTGCGCGACGGTCGGGCTTGACCGCGCGCGGGGCGAGAAGAACCGGAAAAGCGCGTAGGAGGCTACTGAAAACAGCTGGCGCGCCGCAGTGAAAGCACGGCCCAATGGACGCTACGTCATTGGGCCGTTTCCATTTGCGCAGTGGCAAACGAGCAACGGCAACAACGGTAGCCGACACCACGAACACAACAAACGCCGCGCAAATAAAAAAGGGCGCCCGAAGGCGCCCTCGAGGGTACTACGCATTCACAACTTATTAGAACTTGTGGCGGATACCGATACGAGCCGTGAACTGGTTCTCGTTCGACGACTGGGTCAGGCCATTGATTGCAGCGACAGCCGTCTTGCCCGTTGAGTCCGTGCCCGAAGCGTGCTGGTACACGCCGATCAGGTAGACGTCCGTGCGCTTCGACAGGAAGTAGTCGACGCCAGCCGAACCTTGGTGATACTTCGCAGCATCGTGACCGTTCAGGCTGCTGCCGTGCGTGTAGTCATACGCCGCACCGACCAGCAGAGCCGGCGTCAACTGATACTTGAAGTTGATTTCCGCGTTGTTGAACAATGCCGTCTGACCCGTGAGGCCCGGTGCTGCGAACGACGAGCCGAGGTCGTAGAAACGGGTGTACGAGTAGGTTGCACCGACCGTCGCTGCGCCGAACGTATATGCACCGCCCGCGCCGATCACCTGATACGTGTGAGCCGAACCGTAGCCGCTGTAGACCGGCGACGCGACGTTCGAAGCCGCGGGGTTGGGCGTGCCCGACGTGCTGTTGCCGAAGAACGAAACGTTCGGGTTACGAACGTTCAAATAACCGACGCCCAACACCAGCGGACCGTTGTTGTAGCCAGCGCCCAACGACCAGATCTGATTACGCGAGTAGTCGCCCGCAACGCCGCCCAGGCTGTACATACCGCCGAACGTCAGGCCAGCGTAGTTTGCGCTCGTGAACTTGACGGCATTGTTGGTACGGTATGCGTTGTTGAAGTTGTCCAGGTCGCCCGGGTGAGCGGCGATGTAGCCGCCCCACTGGTCGCCCGCTTCGAGCGGACCGACGTAGTCGACGACGGAGTCGTACTGGCGACCCATCGTGACCGTACCGAACTGGCTGCCCAGGCCGACGTAAGCCTGACGGCCAAACAGCAGGCCGCCTTGACCGGACTTGCCGTTGTTGACGTCGAAGCCGCTTTCGAGCACGAAGATCGCCTTCAGGCCACCGCCGAGGTCTTCCGTGCCGCGCATGCCCCAACGGCTGCCTTGCAGAACGCCGCTCGACAGGTTGTACAGGTGCTTGCCGCCCGAGTTGGTATTGATGTTAAAACCTTCGTCAATAATGCCGTACAGCGTCACGCTGCTTTGCGCATGAGCGACCCCAGCAAACGCGCCCAATGCTGCGAGAGCGAGAAGCGACTTTTTCATCGAAAGATCTCCAAGGATTTGCGAATTATTGTCAAGCAAGGCAAGTATTTATCTGCGTTGCGGCCTTGCGTAACTCCGTAAAGAAGTTGCACGTAATGTAACAAAGACACCTAAGTGAACAAAGAAAAAGCAGGCGGCCCGCCGGACCGCTGTTTCGTTTACGCAACATGGTCTAAAATCGAAAGTCGGCCGTCGGAACCACCCTGAAGTTTTTCTTGCCGTCAGCTGCAAACCCTTGATGTACAAGGCTCTGCGGAGAGGGGTGCGCGCGCCGCGTCGTGGAGGCCAAGATGCTGATTGATGAGTTGATTGCAGAGTTCGATCGGGGTTTACGCTCAATAAACGGGGTGTCGCGAATGTCGCGTCCGCTACCTGTTCCGCCCGCGTCTGTCGAACCTGTCGAACTGACCGATGAAGAGCGCGCGCATGCGGCGGGGCTGATGCGCGTCAATCATGTCGGCGAGGTGTGTGCACAAGCGCTGTATCAGGCGCAAAAGCTCGCGACGCGCTCGCCGGCGCTCAAGCAGGCATTCGAGCATGCCGCGCGCGAGGAGGAAGATCATCTCGCGTGGACCTACAAGCGCCTCGAAGCGCTCGATTCGCGCCCGAGTCTGCTCAATCCACTCTGGTATGCTGGCGCCCTCGCGATCGGCTTCGCGGCGGGGCGCCTTGGGGATCGAGTAAGTCTCGGCTTTATGGCCGAGACGGAGCGGCAGGTCGAGTTGCACCTCGGCGGCCATCTCACCACGTTGCCGGAAGGCGATCACGAATCGCGTGCGATCGTCGAGCAGATGCGTATCGATGAGGTCGCGCACGGCAAGGCCGCGGCGGACGCGGGAGGCGCCGAATTGCCGTTCCCGGCGCGTGCGTTGATGCGCGCCGCGTCCAAAATCATGACTCGCACCGCGTACCACGTTTGACCTGATTTATCGCTGTTTGCCTGAAGTGGGCGGCGCTCTCCGCGCCGTCACTAAAATCGCTCCAAATCCTCAGCCGCCCCGCGCCATTCGTCCTACCAGAACGCTTTCCCGCCACGCTTTTCGCTCACACATTTCACGTATCACCTTCACAAGCATCACTAGCCCATTCATTTATAACGGTTTTCCTTTTTTGCGCGCTGCGTGAGCAAGCGGCGCTAAGTCCTTGTTCTTGCAAACAAAATTCGTCAAAAAACCGCGCGTCACCCTTGACCGGTGTTGGGGGTTACTCTAAAGTGGGAGACAGTGTGAGAAAGTGTATTTTTGTGTGATCCGACGCGCTTTCTCCGGTAAATTTCCAGAATCGGGCGACATCTTTCAGCGCCCTGAAAAAGGGGAGCGACGTGTTCCAAGGGGCGTCAGCGCTGACACTCGACGCGAAGGGGCGGATGTCCGTCCCGGCTCGCTATCGGGACGCGCTGCAAGGGCAGGCAGAAGGACGGGTGACGGTTACCAAGCACCCGGACGGCTGCCTGTTGCTGTTTCCGCGCCCCGAGTGGGAGGTCTTCCGCGCGAAGATCGCCGCGCTCCCGATGGAAGCCAAGTGGTATCAGCGGATTTTTCTCGGCAGCGCCGCGGATGTCGATCTCGATACGGCCGGCCGCGTGCTGATCGCGCCGGAGCTGCGCCAGGCGGCCTCGCTGGAAAAAGACGTGATGTTGTTGGGAATGGGTAATCGCTTCGAACTGTGGGACAAGGAAACGTACATCGCGCAGGAACAGGCGGCGATGGCGCAGGGCATGCCCGAGTCTCTGAAGAACTTCACATTCTGAACGCAGGTAAACGAAATGGCGCCTGCGATGGGAAACGAATTGCAGCATCGCACGGTGCTGCTCGAAGAAGCGGTGAATGCGCTCGTCACGCGCACGGACGGCGTCTATGTTGACGGCACGTTCGGGCGTGGCGGCCATAGCCGCGCGGTGCTGGCAAGGCTGGGTGAGGCGGCGCGTCTGATCGCTTTCGACAAAGACCCGCTTGCGATCGCCACCGCGCAGCAGATCGCCGATCCGCGCTTCGAGATCGTGCATGAAAGCTTCGCATCACTGCGCGACGCGATGAGCGCGCGCGGGGTAGGGCGTGTGTCGGGGGTGTTGCTGGATCTGGGCGTGTCGTCGCCGCAATTCGACGATCCGGAGCGGGGTTTCAGTTTCCGCGCCGACGGCCCGCTCGACATGCGGATGGACCCGACGCGCGGCGAGTCCGCGGCGGACTGGCTGGCGCGGGCCACGGTGCAGGAAATGACGGAGGTGATACGGGATTATGGGGAAGAACGGTTTGCTTTTCAGATTGCAAAGGCGCTTGCTGCTCGCCGGGCAGAGTCCGACCGTCTTGGGCCTCTCGTCAGCACGGGCGAGCTTGCCCAAATCGTGGCTAACGTCGTCAAAACCCGTGAGAAGGGTAAGGACCCGGCAACCCGCACCTTTCAGGCTATACGGATTCACATCAATCAAGAGCTTGCGGAGCTGCAAGTCGTACTAGAAGCAGCATTGTCGTTGCTGGAGCAAGGGGGACGGCTGGTCGTGATCAGCTTTCATTCGCTCGAAGACCGGATCGTCAAGCGGTTCATGCAGGCGCAGTCCAGCGCGCCTGCTGTCGACCGCCGTCTGCCGATCCGCGCCGTCGATCTGCCGAGCCCTCCGCTCAAGCTGCTAGGCCGCGTATTCGCGAGCGACGCCGAAGTCGCCGCCAACCCGCGCGCCCGTTCCGCCGTGATGCGCGTTGCGGAGCGGATCGCGCCATGAATCGTCTCAACATCTTCCTGCTGATCGTCGTAATGGGTTGTGCGCTTTCCGTCGTCAAGGCGACGAACCAGCAGCGTCAGTTCTTTATCCAGTTGCAGCGTGCCCAATCACAGGAGCGCCAGCTGCAGCAGGACTATTCGCAGCTTCAATATCAGCAGAGCGCGCTGTCGAAGACCTCACGCATCGAGCAGATCGCGACCGACTCGCTGAAGATGCAGGGCGCGACCACGGGCCGCACACAATATCTGACGCTCGACGCCGTATCCGCGAAGGCCGAAGACGCACCGATTCCTACTTCCGCGCCGGCTTCGGCGCCTGCCGCGAACGTTCGTCGAGGCACGCGATGAAGAAATCGTCGAACAAGAACAAGAGCGTCGCGTTCTCGGCGAATCCGATTCTTTCGGTGCGCCTGCCGATGTGGCGCTCGAAGCTCGTCGTGTTTCTGCTCTTCATGGCGTTCGTCGCGCTCGCGGGGCGCGCGTTCTGGATTCAGGGCCCCGGCAACGCGTTCTATCAGAAGCAGGGCGAAAGCCGTTATCAGCGCCGGCTGGAGCTGCCCGCGACACGCGGCAAGATTCTCGACCGTAACGGCCTCGTGCTCGCGACGAGCTTGCCCGTGCGCGCGATCTGGGCGATTCCCGAATCAGTGCCGGACGATCTCGGCGCGGACAAGCTCTCCCAGTTGGCCAAGCTGCTCGACATGACGCAGCCGGAACTGCGCAAGAAGCTGTCGGAAGACAAGACGTTCGTCTATGTGAAGCGCCAGGTGCCCATCGAGGTGGCCGCGAAAGTGGAAGCGCTCAATATTCCCGGCGTCTATCAGCGCACCGAGTACAAGCGCTTTTATCCGGAAGGCGAGATCACCGCTCACCTGATCGGTTTCACGAACGTCGAAGACGAAGGCCAGGAAGGCGTCGAGCTCGGCGACCAGAAGCTGCTCGCGGGCGTGGCGGGCAGCCGCCGCGTGATCAAGGACCGTCTGGGCCACATCGTCGAGGACGTGGACGAGCAGGTCGTGCCGCACAACGGTCTGGACGTCGATCTGTCGATCGACAGCAAGATCCAGTACATCGCGTACACGAACCTCAAGGCGGCTGTGCAGAAGTTCAAGGCCAAAGCGGGCGCCGCGATGGTGATCGACGTGCGCACGGGCGAAGTGCTCGCGCTCGTCAATTACCCGACGTACAACCCAAATGACCGCTCGCACCTGACGGGCGAACAGCTGCGCAACCGCATCCTCACCGACACGTTCGAGCCGGGCTCGATCATGAAGCCGTTCACGGTTTCGCTCGCGCTCGATCTGCATCGCGTCACGCCGACTACACTGGTTGATACAGGCGGCGGCCGTTTCGTGCTTGACGGCGCGCCGATCACCGACGACTCCGCGTTCGGCGTGCTGACGGTCGGCGGCGTGATCCAGAAGTCGAGCAATATCGGCGCGACAAAGATCGCGATGCAGCTCAAGCCCGAAGAAATGTGGAACATGTACACCAGCATCGGTCTCGGCCAGGCGCCGAAGGTCGGTTTCCCCGGCGCGGCGGCGGGCCGTCTGCGTCCCTGGAAGAGCTGGCGCCGGATCGAGCAGGCGACGATGTCGTACGGCTACGGCCTCTCGGTGTCGCTGTTCCAGCTCGGGCGCGCGTACACGGCGATCGCGCACGACGGCCAGATTCTGCCCGTGTCGATCTTCCGCACGCCGAAAGATCAGCCGATGACAGGCGCGCAGGTTTTCTCGCCGACCACCGCGCGTGAAGTGCGCGCGATGCTCGAAACCGTCGTCTCGCCGGGCGGCACGTCGCCGGATGCGGCGGTGCCGGGCTATCGCGTGGGCGGCAAGTCGGGTACGGCGTACAAGCATGTCGGGCGCGGCTACGATCACAGCAAGTACCGCGCGTCGTTCGTCGGCATGGCGCCGATGCCGAATCCGCGCATCGTGGTGGCCGTGTCCGTCGACGAACCGACGGCGGGCAGCCACTTCGGCGGCCAGGTGTCGGGTCCCGTGTTCTCGTCGATCGTCGGCGATACGCTGCGCTCGCTGAACGTGCCGCCCGATCAGCCCGTCAAGCAGATGGTCGTATCCGACGACGTGAACCCCGCCACGCCCGCGGCCGCATCCCAACCGGCAGCGAACGGCGCGAAAAAACTCTCGACGCATTCGGCGCCGAAGAAGTTGACGATTTCAGATAACGCGAAGAACCGCCCCGGAGTAGTTCGATGAGTGCGCTGCGTTCTTCTCATCCGGCGCAACAGCAGATTGCTGATGCGCTTGCCTGGCTGCGCGCACGCGTGCAGCCAGGCGCACATTTGCACGCCGATACCCGCACGATCGCGGCGGGCGACGTGTTTCTCGCCTATGCCGTCGACGGCGCGGACAACCGTCCATTCATCGACAACGCGATCGAGCGCGGCGCAGCCGCCGTGCTGGTGCAATCGGATGGCTTCGGCGGCACCATCGACGCGGCGACGATGCTCGCCGTGCCCCACCTGAACGAACTGGCGGGCACGATCGCGAGCGCGTGGTATGGAGACCCGAGCGACGCGATGCGCGTGATCGGCGTAACGGGCACGAACGGCAAGACGTCGTGCACGAACTGGATCTCGGCGGCGCTGACGGCGCTCGGCGAGCCATGCGCGATCATCGGCACGCTCGGCAGCGGCATGCCGGGCCATCTCGTGCACACCGGCTTCACGACGCCCGATGCGCCCCAATTGCAGCGCAGCCTCGTTAATCTGCGCGCCGCGGGCGCGAAAGGCGTCGCGATGGAAGTCTCGTCGCATGCGCTGCATCAGGGCCGCGTGAACGGCACGGCGTTCAGCGTCGGCGTGTTCACGAATCTGACGCA
The DNA here is from genome assembly GCF_900108945.1 of Paraburkholderia diazotrophica. GTDB lineage: Bacteria > Pseudomonadota > Gammaproteobacteria > Burkholderiales > Burkholderiaceae > Paraburkholderia > Paraburkholderia diazotrophica. The sequence goes on from NZ_FNYE01000016.1 coordinate 12,765, forward strand.
GGACCACCTCGACTATCACGGCACGTTCGAAGCATACGAAGCGGCGAAGGCGCGTCTTTTCGCGTGGCCGGAACTGAAGGCCGCCGTCATTAACGCCGACGACGAAGCGGGCCGCCGCATGATCGCGAGCACGAAGGGCCACGCGAAGACGATCGCTTATGCGCTCGCGCCGCACACCGACGTGCAGGCCGATGCATCGATCGTCGCGTCGAATGTGCGCGCGACGGCGACGGGCACCGCATTTCATATCGCATCGGATTGGGGCGACACGGAGGTCGAGGTCAACACGCTCGGCGCATTCAACGTGAGCAATCTGCTCGGCGTGCTTGGCGCGCTGCTCGCGTCGGACGTGCCGTTCGACGCCGCCGTCGCGCAACTCACGAAGCTCGAATCGGTGAACGGCCGGATGGAGCGCCTCGGCGGCCGTTTGCAGAACGACGAACCGCTCGTCGTGATCGACTACGCGCACACGCCGGATGCGCTCGAAAAGACGCTGACGGCATTGCGCCCGATTGCGGATGCGCGCGGCGGCAAGCTGATCTGCACGTTCGGCTGCGGCGGCGACCGCGACGCAACGAAGCGTCCGCTGATGGGCGCAATCGCCGAGCGCTGCGCCGACGCCGTCGTCGTGACAAGCGACAACCCGCGCAGCGAAGATCCGCAAAAAATCATCGACCAGATTGCGGCCGGCATGAAGGACGACTCGAAGGCGCGCCGTATCGAAGACCGCGCGAGCGCGATCCTGCAAGCGGTGCGCTGTGCCGCGCGCGAAGACGTCGTCGTGCTGGCGGGCAAGGGTCACGAATCGACGCAGGAAATCATGGGCAAGAAGCGCGCGTTCTCGGATCAGGATCATGCACGGCTCGCGCTCGCAGCCCGCGCGACGCACGGACGCGGAGGTGGCGAATGACCCGGCGAGGTAACGCCATGTTTTCGCTGCGTGAAGCGGCAGCCGTCATTCCGGGTGCAACGGTGACGGGCGACGAATCGGTCTCGTTCGACGCCATCGCGACGGACAGCCGCACGTGCGGTCCCGGCGATCTGTTCGTCGCGCTGAAGGGCGACCGTTTCGACGCGCACGATTTCCTCGCTGACGTCGCCGCGCGCAACGTGAGCGCGGTGCTCGTCACGCACACGCCGGAGAACTTCGACGTACCCGCGTTGCGCGTGACAGGCGACACGCGCACGGCATTGGGCTCGCTCGCGAATGGCTGGCGCCGACGCTTTGCGATGCCGCTCGTCGCGGTGACGGGCAGCAACGGCAAGACGACCGTCAAGGAAATGATCTCGTCGATTTTCGCCGCGGCCGTCGGCGAATCATCGCGTCTCGCGACGGCGGGCAATTTCAACAACGACGTCGGCTTGCCGCTGACGCTGTTCCGTTTGAGCGAAGCGCACAAGCTCGCCGTCGTCGAGCTCGGCATGAATCATCCGGGCGAAACGGCGCTGCTCAGCAAGATCGCCGAGCCGACTGTCGCTGTCGTCAATAACGCGCAGCGCGAGCATCAGGAATTCATGGCGACCGTCGAGGCCGTCGCGCTCGAACACGCGGCCGTGATTCACGCATTGAAGCCGGAAGGCGTCGCCGTGTTTCCGGCGAACGACGCCTACGCCAGCATCTGGCGCGTCGCGGCGACGGGCAGCCGCGTCATCGATTTCGCGCTGAACACGGCGGAGCGCACGACGCAGGCGGTCGTTCAGGGCACGCTCGACGGCAACCAGCTGAGCATCGATACGCCCGAAGGCCGCGTCGACGTCACGCTGCAAGTGCTGGGCGCGCACAACGCGCACAACGCGCTGGCGGCGACGGCAGCGGCGGTCGCATCGGGTGTCGCGCTCGATGCGATCAAGCGCGGTCTCGAAGCGTTCGGCGCGGTGAAGGGCCGCCTGCAGGTGAAGCGCGCGGTGCTCGGCGCGATGGCGGGCGCGACCGTGATCGACGATACCTACAACGCGAATCCCGATTCGATGATCGCCGCGATCGACGTGCTGGCCGCGCGTGCATCGCCTCGCGTGCTGGTGATGGGCGACATGGGCGAAGTCGGCGACAACGGCCCGGAGTTTCATCGCGAAGTCGGCGGATATGCGAAGGCGCGCGGCATCGATGCGCTGTACGCGCTGGGCGACGCGTCGCGCGACGCGTGCGCCGCTTACGGCAGCGAAGCCAGGCATTTCGACGACGTGCATGCGCTCGTCGCGCAATTGCAGCAGGCCGGATACGGCGCGGCTGCGACGTATCTCGTGAAAGGCTCGCGCTTCATGAAAATGGAACGCGTGGTGGACGCCGTTACGAGTCCACAACCCGCACCGGGCGCGGCGCCCGGCGCACACTGAAAGAGAAGGACAGAAGTATGCTACTGGCGCTGGCGCAATGGCTGCAGAACGACGTCGGCTTTTTGCGCGTGTTCAGTTATCTGACGTTTCGTGCTGTCGCGGCGACGATCACCGCGCTGCTGATCGGGCTCGTCTGCGGCCCGTGGGTAATCCGCAAGCTGACGGCGATGAAGGTCGGCCAGGCCGTGCGCAAGGACGGCCCGCAAACGCACCTCGTAAAATCCGGCACACCGACGATGGGCGGCGTGCTGATCCTGATCGGCATCGCCGTGTCGACGCTGCTGTGGGCCGATCTGACCAACCGCTTCATCTGGATCGTGATGCTCGTCACGTTCGGCTTCGGCGTGATCGGCTGGGTCGACGACTATCGCAAGGTCGTCTACAAGGACCCGCGCGGGATGTCGTCGCGCGAAAAGTATTTCTGGCAGTCGGTGATCGGTCTGTTCGCGGCCGTGTATCTCGCGTTCAGCGTATCGGAAGCGAGCAACGTGCGCGTGTTCGATCTGTTCATGGCGTGGGTGCGCAGCGGTCTGTCGATGGGCCTGCCCGCGCGCGCCGACCTGCTGCTGCCGTTCCTCAAGTCGATGACCTATCCGCTCGGCGTGTGGGGCTTCATCGCGCTCACGTACTTCGTGATCGTCGGTTCGAGCAATGCGGTGAATCTCACCGATGGTCTCGACGGCCTCGTGATCATGCCCGTCGTGCTGGTCGGCTCGTCGCTCGGTGTGTTCGCGTATGTGATGGGCAGCGCCGTCTATTCGAAATATCTGCTGTTCCCGCACATCGCGGGCGCGGGCGAAATGCTGATCTTCTGCTCGGCGATGGGCGGGGCAGGGCTCGCGTTCCTCTGGTTCAACACGCACCCGGCGCAGGTGTTCATGGGCGACGTCGGCGCGCTCGCGCTCGGCGGCGCGCTCGGCACGATCGCGGTGATCGTGCGCCAGGAGATCGTACTCTTCATCATGGGCGGGATTTTCGTCGCCGAGACGGTGTCGGTGATGTTGCAGGTCACGTGGTTCAAGTTCACGAAGGCACGTTTCGGTGAAGGCCGCCGCATCTTCAAGATGGCGCCGCTGCATCACCACTTCGAATTGTCGGGCTGGAAAGAAACGCAAGTCGTGGTGCGTTTCTGGATCATCACGCTGATGTTGTGCCTGTTCGGTTTGTCCACGCTCAAGCTGCGTTAAGCGGCATTCAAATTTGCAAGCAAGGGGAAGCAGTCGATGTTTGGCGAGAAGTTTCGGGATCGGCAAAAGCCGATGGTGCTCGTGCTGGGGCTCGGTGAATCGGGCCTCGCGATGGCGCGCTGGTGCGCGCGGCATGGCTGCCGCCTGCGCATCGCCGACACGCGCGAAGTGCCGCCGAACCTGTCCGCGCTGGAAGCGCACGGCATCGCTGGCGATTTCGTCGGCGGGCCGTTTTCGCCCGTGCTGCTGGAAGGCGTCGAACTGGTCGCGATCAGTCCGGGCCTGTCGCCGCTCGCCGCCGATCTCGTGCCGCTGATCGCAGCGGCGCGCGAGCGCGGCATCCCTGTGTGGGGCGAGCTCGAATTTTTCGCGCAGGCATTGAGAACGCTCGGCGAAAGCGGCTACGCGCCGAAGGTGATCGCGATCACGGGGACGAACGGCAAGACCACCACGACGAGCCTGACGGGCCTGTTGTGCGAGCGCGCGGGCAAGAAGGTCGCGGTCGCGGGCAACATCAGCCCGGCCGCGCTCGACAAGCTCACGGAAGCCATCGACAACACCGCGCTGCCCGACGTATGGGTGCTCGAACTGTCGAGCTTCCAGCTGGAGACGGCGCACACCTTCGAGCCGGACGCGGCCGTGATCCTGAACATCACGCAGGATCATCTGGATTGGCACGGCGGCCTCGATGCGTATGCGGCGGCGAAGGGCAAGATCTTCGGCAAGAACACGGTGCGGGTGCTCAATCGAGACGACGCGCGCGTAATGGCGCTCGCGCCATCGGAGCGGAACGGCGCGCAGATGGTGACGTTCGGCGTCACGGAGCCTTTGCGCGACGGCGATCTCGGTCTGCTGCGCGACAGCGGCATGATCTGGCTCGTCGAGGCGCAGGACCGCGACGCGACCGACGAACCCACGCCGACGCGCCGTCGCAAGAGCGAATCCGCGACGCCGCCCGATATCGCGCTGAAGCGCCTGATGCCGGCTGACGCGCTGCGCATCCGTGGTCTGCACAACGCGACGAATGCGCTCGCCGCATTCGCACTCGCGCGCGCGATCGGCCTGCCCGGCGCGCCGCTTCTGCACGGCTTGCGCGAGTATCGCGGCGAGCCGCATCGCGTCGAGCTGATCGCATCGATCGACGGCATCGACTATGTGGACGACAGCAAGGGCACGAATGTCGGCGCGACGGTTGCGGCGCTTGACGGTCTCGCGCAACGCGTCGTGCTGATTGCGGGCGGCGACGGCAAGGGCCAGGCATTCGAGCCGCTCGCCGATCCGGTGACGCGCTGGTGCCGCGCCGTGATGCTGATCGGCCGCGACGCGCCGCAGATACGCGCCGCGCTCGCGCATACGGGCATTGCGATGACCGACCACGCGACGCTCGAAGAAGCGACGCGCGCTGCCAGCGCCGTCGCGGAACCGGGCGACGCCGTGCTGCTGTCGCCTGCCTGCGCCAGCTTCGACATGTTCAAGGGCTACGCGCATCGCGCTGCGGTCTTCCGCAGCGCGGTCGAAGACATCGCTGCCGAACGGGGGACGATGATATGAGCTGGTCGGAACGTTTCGGTTCGCAACTCGGCAAGCAGCGCGGCTCCATAGCGGGCCAGCCAGGCGGCGCGGCTGTATCGGAACGCACGTCGCGCACGGGCGGACTGTCGAGCGCCGTCAACGGCGTGCGTCCGCTGCGCTCGCGGATGCTCGACTACGATCATTCGCTCGTGTGGGTCGTCATTGCGCTGCTGGGGCTCGGCATCGTGATGGTGTACTCGGCGTCGATCGCGATGCCCGATTCGCCGAAGTACGCGTCGTATCACGACTACGCGTTCCTCATGCGCCAGGTCATCTTCGTCGTCATGGGCACGGTCGCGGGCGTGATCGCGTTTCGTGTGCCCATTTCGACGTGGGACAAGTACGCGCCGAAGCTCTTCCTGATCGCACTCGTCGCGCTCGTGATCGTGCTGATTCCGCACGTCGGCAAAGGCGTGAACGGCGCGCGCCGCTGGATTCCCCTCGGCATTACGAACATGCAGCCGTCGGAAATCATGAAGCTCGCCGTGACGATCTACGCGGCGAACTACACGGTGCGCAAGCAGGAATACATGCACAGCTTCGCGAAGGGCTTTCTGCCGATGGGCTTTGCCGTCGGCGTGGTCGGCATGCTGCTGCTGCTCGAGCCCGATATGGGCGCGTTCATGGTGATCGCGGCAATCGCGATGGGCTTGCTGTTTCTCGGCGGCGTGAACGGCAAGATTTTCGGCGGGCTGGTCGCAACGGCCGTGGGCACGTTCACGCTGCTCGTGTGGGCGTCGCCGTGGCGTCGCGAGCGGATCTTCGCCTATCTCGATCCGTGGGACGACCGCTACGCGCAGGGCAAGGCGTATCAGCTGACGCACTCGCTGATCGCGTTCGGCCGCGGCGAATGGTTCGGCGTTGGGCTCGGCGGCAGCGTCGAGAAGCTCAACTATCTGCCGGAAGCGCACACCGACTTCATTCTCGCCGTGATCGGCGAGGAACTGGGCTTTGTCGGCGTGCTGGTCGTGATCCTGATGTTCTACTGGATCGTGCGCCGTTCGTTCGAGATCGGCCGTCAGGCGCTCGCACTTGACCGCACGTTCGCGGGCCTGGTCGCGAAGGGCGTCGGCATCTGGTTCGGCGCGCAGACCTTCATCAACATGGGCGTGAACCTCGGCCTGCTGCCGACCAAGGGTCTCACGCTGCCGCTCGTCAGCTACGGCGGCTCGGGCATCTTGCTGAACTGCATCGCGGTGGCGGTGCTGATGCGGGTCGATTATGAAAATCGTGTGCTGATGCGTGGGGGGAAGGTATGACCCCCATGCAGCAGCGCACGATTTCGGCGAAGGCGCGCAGCGCCGCAGCCAAAACGGACTTGCTCCCATTCATGCTGATGCGCGGGGGGAAGGTATGACGATGCAACAACGCACGCTGATGGTGATGGCGGGAGGCACCGGGGGCCACGTGTTCCCGGGCCTCGCCGTCGCTCACCTGATGCAGGCGTGGGGCTGGCGTGTAGTATGGCTCGGCAATCCGTCTGGTATGGAAGCGACGCTCGTCCCAAAGCACGGCATTCCGATGCAGTACGTGCAGTTCGGCGGCCTGCGCGGCAAGGGCATCAAGACCAAGCTGATGCTGCCCGTGAATCTGCTGCGCGCGTGCATGCAGAGCCTTTCGGTGCTGCGTCGCGTGAAGCCGGACGTCGTGCTCGGCATGGGCGGCTACATCACGTTCCCGGCAGGCGTTATGACAGCATTGAGCGGCACGCCGCTCGTGCTGCACGAACAGAACTCGATCGCGGGCCTCGCGAACAAGGTGCTCGCGAAGCTCGCGAGGCGCGTGCTCGTCGCGTTCCCGAACGCGTTGCCTCACGCCGAATGGACGGGCAATCCGATTCGCGCGGAACTTGCGCGCACGCCGGCACCCAAAGCACGCTACGCGGCGCGCAGCGGTCCGCTGAACGTGCTGGTCGTGGGCGGCAGCCTGGGCGCGGCGGCGCTCAACGAAACGGTGCCGCGCGCGCTCGCGCAGCTCGCGCCGAACGAGCGGCCGCGCATCGTGCATCAGGCGGGCGCGAAGCATATCGACGCATTGCGCGCGAACTACGCCGCGGCCGGCATCGCGGCGGGAGACGACGCGCAGCTCGTGCCCTTCATCGACGACATGACGAGCGCCTACGCGAACGCCGATCTCGTGATCTGCCGTTCGGGCGCGATGACGGTCGCCGAGATCGCGGCTGTCGGCGTGGCGGCGTTCTTCGTGCCGTTCCCGTATGCCGTCGACGATCACCAGACAACCAACGCAGCGTTTCTCGCCGATCACGGCGCGGCGCTGCTCGTACAACAGCGCGACCTGACGGCGGAGAAGCTCGCCGACTGGTTGCGCAGCCAGACGCGGGACTCGCTCGCGGAGATGGCGGAGCGTTCGCGCTCGCTCGCGAAACCCGATGCCACCGAACAGGTCGCGCAGGTCTGCGCGACGGTTGCCGGCGTGACACCGAGCCTGAGCCCGGAAGGAAAGCAATGAAACATATCGTCAAACACATTCACTTCGTCGGGATCGGCGGCGCGGGCATGAGCGGCATCGCCGAAGTGCTCGTCAATCTCGGCTATCAGGTGAGCGGCTCGGATCTGTCGCGCAACGCCGTGACGGAGCGCCTCGCCGCGCTCGGCGCGCGCATCGCGATCGGCCACGACGCGGAGAACATCGAAGGCGCGAACGCCGTCGTCGTGTCGACGGCCGTGCGCAGCGACAACCCCGAAGTGCTCGCCGCGCGTCATCGCCGCATTCCCATCGTGCCGCGCGCGGTGATGCTCGCGGAACTGATGCGGCTGAAGCAGGGCATCGCGATCGCCGGGACGCACGGCAAGACCACCACGACCTCGCTCGTCGCGAGCGTGCTCGCGGCGGGCGGGCTCGATCCGACCTTCGTGATCGGCGGAAGGCTGATCAGCGCGGGCGCGAACGCGCGTCTCGGCACGGGCGATTTCATCGTCGCGGAAGCGGACGAATCGGATGCGTCGTTCCTGAACCTCTTCCCGGTGATCGAGGTCATCACGAACATCGACGCCGATCACATGGACACCTACGGCCACGACTTCGCGCGGCTCAAGCAGGCGTTCATCGAGTTCACGCATCGGCTGCCGTTCTACGGGATCGCGGTGCTGTGCGTCGACGATCCGAACGTGAAGGAAATTTTGCCGTTCGTGTCGAAGCCGATCATCCGCTACGGCTTCGCACCCGAGGCGCAGGTGCGCGCCGTCAACGTCGAAGCTCGCGAAGGCCGGATGCATTTCACGGCGATGCGCGAAGACGCGCCGCCCATCGACATCGTGCTGAACCTGCCCGGCATGCACAACGTGCAAAACGCTTTGGCCGCAATCGCAATTGCGACTGAACTCGAGGTGAAAGATGCCGATATCCAGCGAGCGCTCGCGGATTTCAACGGCGTCGGCCGGCGTTTCCAGCGTTACGGCGAAGTGCCCGTGGCAAGCGGCGGCGCGTACACGCTCGTCGACGACTACGGTCATCACCCGGTAGAAATGGCCGCGACGATCGCGGCGGCGCGCGGCGCATTTCCCGACAAGCGTCTCGTGCTGGCGTTCCAGCCGCACCGCTTCACACGCACGCGCGACTGCTTCGAAGATTTCGTGAAGGTGCTGTCGACGGTCGATGCGCTCGTGCTGACGGAAGTGTACGCAGCGGGCGAGTCGCCCATCGTCGCAGCGGACGGCCGTTCGCTCGCGCGCGCGATTCGCGTCGCAGGGAAAGTCGAGCCCGTGTTCGTCGAAACGGTGGATGAAGTGCCGGATGCGCTCGCTGCGATCGTGCGCGACGGCGATGTGGTGATCACGATGGGTGCGGGTTCGATCGGCGCGGTGCCGGGTCGGCTCGCAGAAAACGAAGGTGCGAAATGAGCGGTATCGATCCTAAATCTTTCGGCAAGGTTGCCGTGCTGATGGGCGGCGTGTCCGCCGAGCGCGAAGTGTCGCTGAACTCCGGCCGTCTCGTGCTGCAAGGGCTGCGCGACGCGGGCATCGACGCGCATCCGTTCGATCCGTCCGAGCGTCCTCTCGCTGCGTTGAAGGACGAAGGCTTCGTGCGCGCGTTCAACGCGCTGCATGGCGGCTACGGCGAGAACGGTCAGATTCAGGGCGCGCTCGATTTCTATGGCATCCGCTACACGGGCAGCGGCGTGCTCGGCTCGGCGCTCGGTCTCGACAAGTTCCGCACGAAGCTCGTGTGGCAGCAGCTCGGCGTGCCGACGCCGCCGTTCGAAGCAGTACTGCGCGGCGACGACTACGCCGCGCGTGCGCGGGACATCGTCGCGAAGCTCGGCTTGCCGCTCTTCGTGAAGCCCGCGAGCGAAGGATCGAGCGTCGCCGTGATCAAGGTGAAGACGGCCGATGCGCTCGTGCCCGCGCTCGAAGAGGCGGCGAAGTTCGACAAGATCGTTGTCGTCGAGAAGAGCATCGAAGGCGGTGGCGAGTACACGGCGTGCATCGCGGGCGATCTCGATCTGCCCGTCATCCGCATCGTGCCCGCCGGCGAGTTCTACGACTATCACGCGAAGTACATCGCCAACGACACACAATATCTGATCCCGTGTGGCATCGCCGCCGAAGAAGAGGCGCGCCTGAAGAAGCTCGCGCGCCGCGCGTTCGATGTGCTCGGCTGCACGGACTGGGGCCGTGCCGACTTCATGCTGGACGGCGACGGCAATCCGTACTTCCTCGAAGTAAACACGGCGCCCGGCATGACCGATCACTCGCTACCGCCGAAGGCCGCGCGCGCCGTCGGCATCAGCTACCGGGAACTGGTGGTGAAGGTGCTCGCACTGACGCTGAAGGACTGAACAGAGAACTGAAGGAATCGCACGCAGATCATGTGGAACAACGTTCGCCAGCTCAATCTCGCCGCCAGCGCGTTGCACGCGCTGTTGCTGCTCGTGCTGCTGGCGGCGGGCGGCTACTGGCTGATTCAGCGCCCGAACTTCGCGCTGCGCGAGATCCGCATCGACGGCGACACCGAGCACATCAACTCGCCGACCGTGCGCGCGAGCGTCGTCGGCCGCTTGAAGGGCAACTTCTTCACCGTCGATCTGGATTCGGCGCGCCAGGCGTTCGAGCAGATGCCATGGGTGCGTCACGCGAGCGTGCGGCGCGTGTGGCCGAATGCGCTCGCTGTCACGCTCGAAGAGTACCAGCCGCTCGGCACGTGGGGCACCGATCAACTCGTGAGCACCGACGGCGAGGTGTTCACCGCGAACCAGGGCGAGCTCGACGAAGAGCTGCCCGCGTTCGAGGGCCCGGATGGGTCCGCGAAAGAAGTCGTCGCGCGTTATCAGGACTTCAAGAAGTGGTTTGCGCCTGTCGGGGCGACGCCCGATGAAGTGACGCTGTCGTCGCGTTTCGCGTGGACGGTGAAGCTGTCGAACGGCATGCAGGTCGAACTGGGACGCGAGCGCAATCAGGACACGCTGTACGACCGCTGCAAGCGACTCACCGCGGCATGGGGCGCGGTGACGCAACGTTGGGGGAAGGATATCGAATATGCGGACTTGCGCTATCCGAACGGCTTCGCCATTCGTGCAGCAGGCATGCGCTTCATTACGGAACCCGACAAGGGCAAGAAGTAACAGGACATCACACGCAATGAGCACGCTATGAGTAAAGACTATAAAGATCTGCTGGTAGCCCTCGACATCGGCACGGCGAAAGTGGTTGCCATCGTCGCCGAGTTGAAGGGCGAAGGTCATTACGAGGTGATCGGACTCGGCCAGAGCGAATCGAAAGGGCTCAAGAAAGGCGTCGTGGTGAACATCGAGGCCACGGTGCAGTCCATTCAACGAGCGCTCGAAGAAGCCGAGCTGATGGCCGACTGCAAGATCACGAACGTATTCACGGGGATCGCCGGCAGCCATATCCGCAGCTTCAATTCGAGCGGCATGGTGGCGATCAAGGAAAAGGAAGTGACGCAGACGGACGTCGCACGCGTGATCGAGACGGCCAAGGCGATCAACATTCCGACCGATCAGCAGGTGCTTCACATCCTTACGCAGGAATTCATCATCGACGGCCAGGAAGACGTGCGCGAGCCGATCGGCATGAGTGGCATCCGCCTCGAAGTGAAGGTGCACATCGTGACGGGCGCGGTGAGCGCGGCGCAGAACATCGTGAAGTGCGTGCGCCGCTGCGGCCTCGAAGTGAACGATCTGATCCTGCAGCCGCTCGCGTCGTCGCTGGCGGTGCTGACGGAAGACGAAAAGGAACTGGGCGTGGTGCTCGTCGATATCGGCGGCGGCACGACGGACATCGCGATTTTCAGCGAAGGCGCGATCCGCCATACGGCCGTGATCCCCATCGCCGGCGATCAGATCACGAGCGATATCGCGATGGCGCTGCGCACGCCGACGCCGGACGCCGAGGACATCAAGGTGAGCTACGGCATCGCGAAGCAGGCACTCGCCGATCCCGACGAAATGATCGAAGTGCCGGGGCTCGGCGAGCGCGGTCCGCGCACGCTGTCGCGCCAGGCGCTCGCGGCCGTAATCGAGCCGCGCGTCGAAGAACTGTTTTCGCTCGTGCAGCAGGTGGTGCGCGAGTCGGGTTACGAAGAGCTGCTCAGCTCGGGCGTCGTGCTGACGGGTGGCGCATCGATGATGCCGGGCATGGTCGAGCTGGGCGAGGACATCTTCCTGAAGCCGGTGCGCATCGGCGTGCCCGAGTATGCAGGCGGTCTCGCGGACGTCGTGCGCAATCCGCGCTATTCGACGGCGATGGGTCTGCTCGTCGAAGGACGCTCGCAGCGGATGCGCGGCCGCAAGGTGGCCGTGCAGTCGGGATCGATGGGACAGGTGTTCACGAGGATGAAGGACTGGTTCCTCGGCAACTTCTAAAGAATCTGCAGCAAAGGGAAATACGCGCTGGTGCCGGCGGCTGGCGCGCGACAGAAGGTTGCCCGATCTTCTGCCGAATAACGGCCGAGTAAGCGGTACTTATTTTCTTGACGGAGGCAACATGGAATTCCAGATGCTGGAAACGGAAACCAACGGCACCATCATCAAGGTGGTGGGCGTGGGTGGTGCAGGTGGTAATGCAGTTGCACACATGATCAATCGCGGCGTGCAAGGCGTCGACTTCATCGTGATGAACACCGATGCGCAGGCGCTGTCGCGCTCGCGCTCGCCGAACGTCATCCAGTTGGGCAACACGGGTCTGGGCGCAGGCGCAAAGCCGGAAATGGGCCGCGCAGCAGCAGAAGAAGCACGTGAGCGCATCGCGGACGCATTACGTGGCGCGCATATGGTGTTCATCACGGCAGGCATGGGTGGCGGCACGGGCACGGGCGCAGCACCCGTGGTCGCGCAGATCGCGAAGGAAATGGGGATTCTGACGGTTGGCGTCGTCAGCAAGCCGTTCGAGTTCGAAGGCGGCAAGCGCATGCGCGTCGCCGAAGCTGGTTCGCAGCAACTGGAGGATCACGTCGACTCGCTGATCGTCGTTCTGAACGACAAGCTGTTCGAGGTGATGGGCGATGACGCCGAAATGGACAAGTGCTTCCAGTGCGCTGACGACGTGCTCAATAACGCAGTCGCGGGCATCGCTGAAATCATCAACGTCGATGGTCTCGTGAACGTCGACTTCGAAGACGTGAAGACGGTGATGGGCGAGCAAGGCAAGGCGATGATGGGCACGGCGACGGTGGCCGGCGTCGATCGCGCGCGTCTCGCAGCGGAACAGGCTGTCGCAAGCCCGCTGCTGGAAGGCGTCGATCTGTCGGGCGCACGCGGCGTGCTGGTGAACATCACGTCGAGCCGTTCGCTGCGTCTGTCGGAAACGCGCGAAGTGATGAACACGATCAAGAGCTATGCTGCTGATGACGCGACCGTGATTTTCGGCGCGGTGTACGACGACGCGATGGGCGATGCGCTGCGCGTGACGGTCGTGGCAACGGGTCTGGGCCGCGCTGCGAAGAAGCAGCAATCGGCGCCGATGACGCTGCTGCGCACGGGCACGGACAACCAGCCGGTCGGCGCAGCGCAGCATTATCCGCAGCATCACGCAGCGGCGGCGGATTACGGTTCGCTGGATACGCCGGCAGTGTGGCGCACCTCGCGTGATACGGCGGCTTCGCACGTGCAGGCGCTGCAGGAGAAGGGCGTCGATACCTACGACATCCCGGCCTTCCTGCGCAAGCAGGCAGACTGAGGTTCACGCAGGAGCGGGCTTTCCGCGGCGTAATCATCTGATTCTTGATTGCGCGCAGCAGGAATGCACGAGCGTGGCGGGTGGAACGGCAATGAGGCCGCGTTGGGTCGCGCGCGCGGCACGGACAGGTGCCCTCTTCGCATCGGCGAAGCGGTTTGGGACACTGTCGCCGGATGAAAACTCCACTGCGGCACGAGTACGTGCGAGCGTGCTCCGCATCGATGCGAAGGAACGAGCATGATTCAGGTAGGTGAAAAGCTTCCCCAGGCGACCGTTTACGAGTTGATCGAGGACGAGCGCGAGGGCTGCACGATCGGGCCGAACAGCTTCGACGTGCGCGAACAGACTGCGGGTAAGCGCGTGGTGATCTTCGGATTGCCGGGCGCGTTCACGCCGACCTGTTCGGCCAAACACGTGCCGGGTTACGTCGAGCAGGCGGAGAAGTTGCGCGCTGTCGGTATCGACGAGATCTGGTGCGTGTCCGTCAACGACGCGTTCGTCATGGGCGCGTGGGCACGCGATCAGCGCACCTCGGGCAAGGTGCGCATGATGGCGGACGGCAGCGCGGCTTTCACCCGGGCTCTCGGTCTGGAGCAGGACCTGTCGGCGCGCGGCATGGGAATCCGTTCCCAGCGCTACGCGATGGTGGTCGACGACGGCGTGGTCAAGACGCTGCACGTCGAGGCACCCGGCAAGTTCGAAGTGAGCGATGCGACGAGTATTCTCGCGACGTTGAGCCAGGCATGACGCGGCTTTGAAGCTTCGCCGCGACCGCGCAAACCGTGATTGTTGCGCTGCGGCAACGCTTTTATGACCTCGTTGTGACAGGCCGTAACGCGGGCCGATGACCGGAAACGCCTCCGTTCCGGGCATCGGCCCGTCACGCTTCCCGATGAGGTAACGCAGCGAAACAGATTGAAACGCCAGCGCAACGGCGCTCCGGAAACGATTGGAGTATACTTCGCGCTATGAAATAAAAAGTCCTGATTAGGATTTTCAATCGAATAGAAGATCACCATGTTGAAGCAGCGCACTATCAAACAGATCGTCAAAACGGTTGGCATCGGCTTGCACTCGGGCCGCAAGGTCAACCTGACGCTCCGCCCGGCGGCGCCGGACACGGGCATCGTGTTTTCCCGCGTGGATTTGCCCACGCCGGTGGACATTCCCGCGTCGGCGATGGCGATCGGCGATACGCGGCTTGCATCGGTGTTGCAGAAAGACGGCGCGCGCGTGTCGACGATCGAGCACCTGATGTCCGCGTGCGCGGGCTTGGGTATCGACAACCTCTACGTCGACGTCACCGCTGAAGAAATCCCCATCATGGACGGCAGCGCGGCATCGTTCGTGTTCCTGATCCAGTCGGCGGGCATCGAAGAGCAGAACGCGGCAAAGAAATTCATCAAGGTCACGAAGCCGGTCGAAATCCGCGACGGCGACAAGTTCGCGCGTCTCGATCCGTACTTCGGCTTCAAGCTGAAGTTCACGATCGACTTCCGCCATCCCGCCGTCGACAAGACGGGCCAGGCGCTCGAAGTGGACTTCGCGAATACGTCGTATGTGCGCGAGATCGCGCGTGCCCGTACGTTCGGCTTTGCGCACGAAGTCGAAATGATGCGCGAGCTCGGCCTGGCGCGCGGCGGCAGCATGGATAACGCGATCGTGCTCGACGAGTACCGCATCCTGAACAACGACGGCCTGCGTTACGACGACGAGTTCGTGAAGCACAAGATGCTGGATGCGATCGGTGACCTGTATGTGGTCGGCCATCCGCTGCTCGCGGCGTACGACGCATACAAGTCCGGCCATGGGCTGAACAACGCACTGCTGCGCGAACTGCTGGCGCACGAGGATTCGTATGAGATCGTCACGTTCGACGATCCGCAGAAGGCGCCGCGCGGTTTCGCGTATGACACGCAGACGGCGTTCGCCTGACTTCAAGCGCTCGGATAGTCACTGAGCAGCAACGCAAAAGCGGCCTGAAAAGGCCGCTTTTTTCATTCCAACGCGATTCTTCAGCGTATTCATTTTCGATGCCGGGCGGCCATGCGCGCGAGCGCGGCCTGCAACGGCGATGGCTCCAGCGATTCGCTAAGCTCGTGCAGCGCATCCGCGCCGGCGCGCGACATGCGCGCCTGTTTTTCGCGCGCAGGCTCTTTCGCGGGCTGCGGACGGACGCGGATTTTCAGCGAGTTCACCGGCCAGCCGCGCTGCTGCAGATCCGACAGCAGACGCGGCTCCAGATGCCGCAGTCGTGCCGCGAGCGCGTTGTGCGCGGCGAACAGCGCAAGCACGCCGTCCTTGATGAAGCCGGGTTCAACGCTCGTCGCCAGATAGTCGGGCAGCAATTCGGTCAGATCGCGCTCCAGCGCGGCGACCTGCTCGACGCCGGCTCGCAGTGCGGCGAATGCGTCGGTGCGGTTCAGCACTTCGGCGACGGCTTGCGGCCTGCGCACGTCGAACGAGCGCGAGCCGAGCTTCGGGCCGGGCTTCGGTGACTGCCTTGAAAACGGTGAGAAACGGCTCATCTGGGAGTTTGATTGGTAGCCGCGCCGTGTGCGGGGCCCATGCTGCGATTGTACCGGTTGTAACATGCGGCAGCGGCGCGAAACGGCGTTCGCACATGCCGCAACCGCCCGTATCCGCAGCGCTTTCGCCCTGGCCGGACGGCCAGTGGTCTTAGTGCTGACACAGGCGTACGCGGGGGCGCGTGCTAAAATCCATGATTCGAATTCACTCTTGGACCTAAGCCGCCGAGGCCCAAACGACCGAGGGTTGCAACAAGGTGAAAGGGTGTAAAAACCGGCCTTGCAACCCAGCCGAAGCCGCGACGCAACCACGATCCGATGACCACCGGTTTTCTACAAAAGATTTTTGGCAGCCGTAATCAACGGCTCGTCAAGCAATATCAAAAGACCGTCGCGGCGATCAATGCGCTCGAACCGCAGATCGAGCAATTGACGGACGATCAACTGCGCGCGAAAACGACGGAATTCCGGCAACGCGTCGGCAGTGGCGAGTCGCTCGACAAGCTGCTGCCCGAGGCGTTCGCGGTCTGCCGCGAGGCGAGCAAGCGCGTGCTGAAGATGCGGCACTTCGATGTGCAGCTGATCGGCGGCATGGTCCTGCACTACGGCAAGATCGCGGAAATGCGCACGGGCGAAGGCAAGACGCTCGTCGCGACGCTCGCGGCCTATCTGAATGCGCTGTCCGGACGCGGCGTGCACGTCGTGACGGTGAACGATTACCTCGCGCAGCGCGACGCAGAGTGGATGGGGCGCCTGTACAACTTCCTCGGGCTGTCGGTGGGTATCAACCTGTCGCAGATGGATCATGGCCTGAAGCAGGAAGCGTACGCCGCGGACATCACGTACGGCACGAACAACGAATTCGGCTTCGACTACCTGCGCGACAACATGGTCTACGAGACCGATGCGCGCGTGCAGCGGGCGCTGAACTTCGCGATCGTCGACGAAGTGGACTCGATTCTCATCGACGAAGCCCGCACGCCGCTCATCATCTCGGGTCAGGCCGAAGACCACACCGAGCTTTACGTGCGCATGAATGCGCTGCCGCCGCTGCTCGAGCGCCAGATCGGCGAAGAGAAGGCGGACGGCACGGGCGTCGAAAAGCCGGGCGACTACACGCTGGACGAAAAGGCGCGCCAGGTGTTCCTGACCGAATCGGGCCACGAAAAGGCCGAGCGGCTGCTCTCCGAGTGGGGCCTGATCGGCGAAGGCGAAAGCCTCTACGCGCCGCAGAACATCACGCTGATGCACCACGTGTACGCGGCACTGCGCGCGCACACGCTGTTCTACAAGGACCAGCACTACGTCGTGCAAAACGGCGAAGTGGTGATCGTCGACGAATTCACGGGCCGTCTGATGGCGGGCCGTCGCTGGTCGGACGGTCTGCACCAGGCCGTCGAAGCGAAGGAGCATGTGAAGATTCAGAGCGAGAACCAGACGCTCGCGTCGATCACGTTCCAGAACTATTTCCGCATGTACGCGAAGTTGTCCGGCATGACGGGTACGGCCGACACCGAAGCGTACGAATTCAACGAGATTTACGGCCTCGAAACGGTCGTGATTCCGACCAACCGCCCGCCGAAGCGGATCGACAAGCAGGACCAGATCTACAAGACGGCGATGGAGCGCTACAACGCGGTGATTCGCGATATCCGCGAATGCTATGACCGCAATCAGCCGGTGCTGGTTGGCACGACGTCGATCGAGAACTCGGAACTGCTGTCGCAGCTGCTGAACAAGGCCGGTCTGCCACACGAAGTGCTGAACGCGAAGCAGCACGCGCGTGAAGCGGCGATCGTCGCGGAAGCGGGCCGTCCGAAGCGCATCACGATCGCGACCAACATGGCCGGCCGCGGTACGGACATCGTGCTGGGCGGCAACGCCGAGAAACAGGCCGCGTTTATCGAAGCCGACCTGTCGATCCCCGAGGACGAAAAAGCCGCGCGCATCCAGAAGCTGCACGACGAGTGGCAGACGCTGCACGATCAGGTGAAGGCCGCAGGCGGCCTGCATATCATCGGCACCGAGCGTCACGAATCGCGTCGTATCGACAACCAGTTGCGCGGCCGCGCCGGCCGTCAGGGCGACCCGGGTTCGTCGCGTTTCTATCTGTCGCTCGAAGATCCGCTGCTGCGTATTTTTGCCGGCGACCGCGTGCGCGCGATCATGGACCGCCTAAAGATGCCGGAAGGCGAGGCGATCGAAGCGGGCATCGTCACGCGCTCGATCGAATCGGCGCAACGCAAGGTCGAAGCGCGCAACTTCGATATCCGCAAGCAGCTGCTCGAATACGACGACGTGTCGAACGATCAGCGCAAGGTGATCTATCAGCAGCGCAACGAACTGCTCGAAGCACACGACATCACTGAGACGATCGGCGCGATGCGTCACGGCGTGATCGGCGACATCGTGCATCAGTTCGTGCCGGCGGGCAGCATCGAAGAGCAGTGGGACGTGCCTGAGCTGGAAGAAGTGCTGCGCAATGACTGGCAGCTCGATCTCGCGATTCAGGAGATGATCAACGAGTCGCAGTCGATCGACGCCAGCGAGATTCTCGAAGCAGTGACGGCCGCCGCCGACGAGGCCTACGAGTCGAAGGTCGAGCAGGTGGGCCGCGAATCGTTCAGCGCGTTCGAGCGCTCGGTCATGCTGCAGACGCTCGACCGCAGCTGGCGCGAACATCTCGCCGCGCTCGATCATCTGCGTCAGGGCATTCACCTGCGCGGCTATGCGCAGAAGAATCCGAAGCAGGAGTACAAGCGCGAAGCGTTCGAACTGTTCGCCGCGATGCTCGACTCGGTGAAGCTCGAAGTCACGCGCATCGTGATGAACGTGCAGATCCAGTCACCGGAACAGCTCGAGCAGGCCGCCGAGCAGTATGAAGAGCAGGGCAGCCATCTCGAGAACATCGAGTTTCGCCATGCCGATTACGCGGAAGGCGGCGCGGCCGTCGCGGCGGCGCCTGTTGCGGCAAACGCGGCAGCATCGATGATCGACGACGCGATGGCGCACAGCCACAGCGCAGCGGCACCGCTTTCCGGCGCCGTGCCGAAAGTCGGCCGCAACGATCCATGCCCATGCGGCAGCGGCAAGAAGTACAAGCAGTGCCACGGCAAGATCGCGTGACACACGGAGCGGCGCGCATCATGCGCGCCGCGTCGTTTGAAGCACGCATTGCTGGTGATTTCGCGGTGGCGCGGCTCCATCCGGCGCCATCACCCTTGATCCCCGATGCCGGCGCCCGCCGGCATTTCAGTCTCGACAGGTCGCGACCATGGCTGTCAATTTCCCTTCGATCGATCCCGCTCAACTCCATCCCGTCGCCGGCGTCACGCTAGGCTGGGCCGAGGCGAACATCCGCAAGCCGAACCGCAAGGACGTGCTCGTCCTTTCCGTCGACGAAGGCGCGACGGTCGCGGGCGTGTTCACATCGAACCGTTTCTGCGCGGCGCCCGTCACGGTGTGCCGCGAGCACCTCGAGCGCGTGCGCGCGGGCGGCAAGGGCATTCGCGCGCTGGTCGTCAACACGGGCAATGCGAACGCGGGCACGGGCGAGCCGGGCATGGCGCACGCGCGTGAGACATGCGATGAACTTGCGCGCCTCGCGGACATCGCGCCGGAACAGGTGCTGCCGTTCTCGACGGGCGTGATTCTGGAGCCGCTGCCCATCGACCGTCTGAAGGCAGGGCTGCCCGCCGCGCTCGCGAACCGGCAGGCTGCGCACTGGTACGACGCCGCGCAGGCCATCATGACCACCGACACGCTGCCGAAAGCGGTGTCTCGCCGGGTCACGATCGGCGGCCACACGGTCACGTTGACGGGTATCAGCAAAGGCGCCGGCATGATCAAGCCGAACATGGCGACGATGCTCGGCTTCCTCGCGTTCGACGCGAATGTTGCGCAGCCGGTGCTCGACGAACTGGTGAAGCATGTCGCCGATCGCTCGTTCAACTGCATCACGATCGACGGCGATACGTCGACGAACGATTCGTTCATCCTCATCGCGTCGGGCAAGTCGAGCCTGCCCGCGATCACGTCGACGGATTCGCCCGCGTACGCCGCGTTGCGCGATGCCGTCACGGAAACGGCTCAGACGCTCGCGCAACTGATCGTGCGCGACGGCGAGGGCGCGACGAAGTTCATGACGGTGCAGGTCGAAGGCGGTTCGAGCGTGGCCGAGTGCCGCCAGATCGCGTATGCGATCGGCCATTCGCCGCTCGTCAAGACGGCGTTCTACGCGTCGGACCCGAACCTCGGGCGCATTCTGGCCGCTATCGGCTACGCGGGCGTGACGGACCTCGATGTCGGCAAGATCGACCTGTACCTGGACGATGTACTCGTCGCGAAAGCGGGCGGCCGCAATCCGGAGTACAAAGAGGAAGACGGGCAGCGCGTGATGAAGAAGGCGGAAATTCTGATTCGCGTCGTGCTGGGCCGTGGCGATGCGCAGGCGACGATCTGGACGTGCGACCTGTCGCACGACTACGTGAGCATCAACGCCGACTACCGTTCGTGATTTGCGCGCGATAGCCGCGTGATTGGCTCCTGATTCCAGATTCGTTCCGATCTCATCACATGGATAAACTCGAACAATTTCTGACCCGCGCCGAAGCCGTGCTGGTGCGGCTCGAAGCGATGCTTCCGCCGGCCGCGCCGGATATCGACTGGTCCGCCGCCGTTGCGTTTCGCTGGCGTAAGCGCCAGGGGCGCGGCTATCTGCAGCCGGTGCCCGCCATTTCGTCGATTTCGCTGGACGACCTGCAGAACATCGATCGTCAGAAGAACCTGATCGACCAGAACACGAAGCAGTTCGTGAGCCGGCAGCCCGCGAACAATGTGTTGCTCACGGGCGCGCGCGGTACGGGCAAGTCGTCGCTGATCAAGGCGTGTCTGAATGCGCACTCGAAAGACGGTTTGCGTCTGATCGAAGTCGACAAGGACGACCTGCACGACCTCGGCGATATCGTCGATCTGATTTCGGCGCGTCCCGAGCGCTTCATTGTGTTTTGCGACGATCTGTCGTTCGAGGAAGGCGAGTCGGGTTACAAGGCGCTGAAGGTGGCGCTCGACGGATCGGTGGCTGCGCAGTCGGACAACGTGCTGATCTACGCGACGTCGAACCGCCGCCATCTGCTGCCCGAGTACATGAGCGACAACGAGACGTACAAGCACATGCCCGACGGCGAGATTCATCCGGGCGAAGTGGTCGAAGAAAAGATTTCGCTGTCGGAGCGTTTCGGCCTGTGGGTCAGCTTCTATCCGTTCAAGCAGGACGACTATCTGTCGATCGTCGCGCACTGGCTACATCACTTCGGCTGCAACGATGCCGATGTCGAAGCCGCGCGCGGCGATGCGCTGATCTGGGCGCTGGAGCGCGGCTCGCGTTCGGGGCGCGTCGCGTGGCAGTTCGCACGCGACTGGTCGGGCCGGCGGGCGCAAGCATGAGCGACCCGGTGCAAAACGGCATGCAGAACGCGAGCGAACTGAACGCTGCGGGCCGGCCGGTCACGGAAGTGGCCGTCGGCGTGCTGGTTCAGCCCGATGGCCGCTATCTGCTCGCGCAACGGCCAGCCGGCAAGCCCTATGAGGGCTACTGGGAATTTCCGGGCGGCAAGCTGGAGCCGGGCGAATCGGTCGAAGCGGCACTTGCGCGCGAACTGCACGAAGAGCTCGGCATCGACGTGCAGTCGAGCCATCGCTGGCACGTGCTCGAACACGACTATCCGCATGCGTACGTGCGTCTCTATTTCTGCAAGGTGACGGCGTGGCACGGCGAGCCGCATGGGCGCGAAGGTCAGGCGTTCGCGTGGCAGGCGTTGCCGGCCCAAGTGTCGCCGCTTTTGCCCGCGACGATTCCTGTGCTGGAGTGGCTGGCCGCGGAGTGAGAGGAGGGCGCAGCCGCAGCACGCGGCCTGCGCCTCGATGATGATGCGCGGCGCGCGCCGCGTTTCAGTGCGAGCGGTTTTCGCCGGGCGTGTCGTCGGTTGTCGGTTCGTCGTCGGTGCCGCCGATCTTGTACTTTTCGGCAGCCCATGCGCCGAGATCGATCTGCTTGCAGCGCTCGGAACAGAACGGACGGAAGCGGTTTTCAGGAGTCCAGCGGACATCCTTTCCACAGGTCGGGCATTTGACTACAGTGGTCATTCGGTCAGACGTTCAATCGCAAACGGTGAAGTTCCAAATATGAGGCGCTTTGCCTCAGATTAAAGACTGCACAGCGTCAACTGGAACGGCACGTCGACATCGACGGCGCGCGGACGCAAGTCACCATCCTGCACCGTGAAGCGCACCCACAGCATGTACTTGTTGGCGCTCGCTTCGGGAATCACACGCAATTCGGGTGCCACGCGCACCTGCATCAACTGATATGTGCGGCCCGACAGCATCTGCTGGTAGCTGCCCTGCATCGCCATCACTTTCGACGCCTGCCCCGATTCGCGCGCGAGTCGCAGCACGATGGCGGCTGCGTCGCGCAGCGGCAGAAGCGGCATGACCCACTTGGCGATGTCCTGACGGCGTTGATCGGGGTGCGTCTGCTGCCATGCGTAATACGACGGAAGATCGAACTTGCAGGTGCCGCCGGGGATGATAGCGCGACTGCGGATGCTCGCGAGCCACTCGTTGTCCGCAAGATGCTGGCCAGTCTTGCCTTGCATTTGTGTAAGCCCGGCGAGAGTCTGTTCGATTTCGCCGAGGACGGCTTCGAGCGCGTTCTGTTCGATGCCGGGATTGCCGCGAAACGGCGCGAGCGTTTGACGTTGCCGCTCCAGTTCCTTCATCAGATCGGACTTCAGATCGGCGCGGCCCGCGACTTCGGAGATTTCGAACAGCGTGGTCAGCGCGACATGATGTTCCCTGGCGTCTTCCTGAGTCAGAAAGAACGTGAAGCGCTCGAACAGATCTTCGAGGCGCAGCAGCGTCCGGATTCGCTCATTGAAGGGATACTCGTAAAGAATCAAGCGGGCTCGCCTCGGGCGTGGTCGGTGACGGAATTGCAGGACATTCTAATGCCGTGGGACTACCCTCGCAATCACACACTATTTCCGCGGGCTTCTGTCAATTTTTGCGCTGTATCGTGCGCATTCGTTGCGCGCTCGCGCTGTTCCCGACAACATGCGCCCGCTTTACAGACGCTGAACAGAATCGCTTACGGCTCACGCGGCCGCGAGTGAAAGATAGATGCGGTGAAGGCGATCGACATCAAGGTCGAGCGCTTCGAGCGATGCGCCGTCATTGACGATTATGTCGTCGGCTGCGGCGAGGCGTGCTTCGCGCGAGGCCTGCCGCGCGATGATCGCCTGCACCTGCTCGCGCGTGAACGCATTGCGGAGCATGACGCGAGCGATCTGCGTCTCGACGCTGCAGTCGACGGTCAGCACCCGGTCCACGCGTGTCTTCCAATTGCCCGATTCGACGAGCAGCGGCACGACCATGATCACGTAAGGTCCTTGCGCCTGTTGACGCTCGCGTTCCGTCTCGACTCGAATCAACGGATGCGTGATGGCTTCGAGACGTTTGCGCGCATTCTCGTCGCTGAAGACGAGTGCGCGCATGCGGGCGCGATCGAGCGAGCCATCGGACGCGACGAACGATGCGCCGAATTCGGCGGCAATGTCGGGCATCGCGGGCCCGCCCGGCGCGGTAACACGATGCGCGATCAAGTCGGTATCGACGAGCGTCACGCCGCGCTTCGCAAACAGATCGGCGACAGTGGACTTGCCGCTGCCGATGCCGCCCGTCAATCCAACAGCAAACATGCGTCAGCCTCCGAAAGCCATATAAAGCGGCGTGCCGAGAAAGAGCGTAATGACGCCGGCGGCCGCGAGGAACGGGCCGAATGGCAGTGGCTCTTCGAAGCGCATGCGGCCAATCCATGTCGCGACCAGTCCGATGACGGCGCCCGCCACGGCTGCAATCAGAATGATCTGCGGCAGTGCAGCCCATCCAAGCCAGGCGCCGAGCGCGGCGAGCAGCTTGAAATCGCCATAACCCATGCCTTCGATGCCGCGCACGAGCCTGAATACCCAGTGCACGCACCACAGTACCAGGTAGCCGGCGATCGCGCCGATCACCGCGTCGTGCAGGCTCGCGAACACCGAATTGAAGTTGACGATAAAGCCCGCCCACAGCAACGGCAAGGTCAGTGAGTCGGGCAGCAGATGCGTGTCGATATCGATCGCGCTCATTGCGAGCAGCGCGGCGCAAAGTCCGTATGCCGCGAGCGCCGTGCCCGTTGGGCCGAACGAGACGAACGCGCTGAGCGCCAGAGCCGCGCTCGACAGCTCAAGCAGCGGATAGCGAAAGCTCACGCGGCTTTTGCATTGCGAGCAACGGCCGCGCAACAGCAGATAGCTGAATACAGGAATGTTCTCCCACGCGCGCAGCACGTGGCCGCAATGAGGACAGGCGCTGCGCGGCAGCCAGAGGTTATAGCGCGCGGGCAGGCCGTCGTCGTCGAACGAGTGGCCTGTTGCTTCGCTCACCTCGGCGCGCCACGCGCGTTCGAGCATGATCGGCAAGCGATGCACGACGACATTCAGAAAACTGCCGATCACGAGGCCGAACACGATGACGAACGCAATCTGCGCGAGAGCGGGCAGCGCGCCGAATGCCACGCCGATGCTGTCCGCGAAACGGGTGAGCGGGCCGCTGAAGGATAGGTCTGACACGGGCGTGAGCGTGGTCGGCATGGTCGATTAAGTGGATTCGGCTGCGATGCTACTACACCACGTTGCCAAGTTGGATGATGGGAAGATACATCGCGATCACGAGACCGCCGACGAGCCCGCCCAACACGACAATTACGAGCGGTTCGCACAGGCTCGCGAGGCCCGTGATCTTTTCGTCGACCTGTCGATCGCTGAGCGACGCGACGTCGAGCAGCATCGTGTCGAGCGTTCCCGATTCCTCTGCGATGGCGACGGGTTGCACGATGTCCTCGGGAAAGCATTGCGCTTCACGCATCGCGGGCGCGAGCCGCACGCCGCGACGAAGCTGAGCCGAGATCGCGATGGTCGCGCGATCGAACCAGGCGTTGCCCGTTGCGTGCGTGAGCGAATCGAATGCGTCGGCGAGGGGCGTCCCCGCCGACAGTAGCGTACCGAGCGCACGGCTCCAGCGCGCGGCACAAAGTGTCGCGAGCAGCGAGCCGGCGATGGGCAGCCGCAGCATCGCGCGGGAGAATTGCAGCCGGGCCGCCTCAGAACGGCTCAGCAGTTGCCGCATGGCGAGCACAAGCACGCATAGGATCGAAGCGAGCGGCACGCTCCAGCGGCCGGCCGCTGCCGACATCGCGAGCACAAGTTGCGTCGGCGCGGGCAGCTTCGCGCCGAAGCCATCGAAGATCTGCTTGAACGTCGGAACGACCCACACCAGCAGCGCGGCCGTAATCGCGATTGCAAGCAGCAGGATTGCGACGGGATAGGTGAGCGCGGCACGCACTTTGGCCCGCTGTGCGGCGGCGCGCTCGCGGTCGTCGGCGAGTCGCGCGAGCACGGCAGGCAGCGCGCCCGATGCTTCGCCTACTTCGACCAACTGACGATACAGTGCGCCGAACTGCACCGGATGACGGGCGAGCGCCGCCGAGAAGCCGAGTCCTGCCGTGATATCGCGAGCGAGCACGTTGACGATGCGCGGCATGCCTTTGGCCCGTTCGCTGTCTTTCGATGCATTCGCCAGCAGTTCGAGCGATGACGCAAGCGGCAGGCCCGCACGCAGCAGGCTCGACAGCTGGCGCGTAAACAGCGTGACATCGGCGGCGCGCGCGTTGGGCTGCGGTGCTGCGCCACGCACATTCCATTCGACGCCATAGAGCGCGTCCTGCTTCAGCATTGAGCGAGCAGTCGCGAGGTCCGGCGCGATCACGGTGCCGCGCCGACGCACGCCCTGCGCGTCGAGCGCGCGCCATGCGAATCGCTGCTCCTGGATCGTCGTTGCCGTCATGCGACCTCCGTTGCGCTGAGCGCTTCGGCGAGGCTCGTCGTGCCGTCGAACGCGCGGGCCAATGCCGCTTCGCGCAGCGTCCGGACCTGTTCGGCGCGTGCCTGTCTAGCGATCTCGTGCGTGCCTGCGCGCGCAACGATCAGCTCTCGCATCGCATCTGAAACGGGCATCACCTGATGGATGCCGACGCGTCCGCGAAAGCCGATGCCGTGGCAGGCTTCGCATCCTTGCGGAACGTAGGGATGCCAGTGCCCGGTTTCGGCGTCGGGCACGCCGGCTGCGCGCAACGACGCGGGCGTTTCAATGGACAACTGCCTACATGCGACACACAGGCGCCGCACCAGCCGCTGCGCCGTCACCAGACGCAGCGCGGCCGCGAGGTTGTATGGCTCGACGCCAATGTCGATCAGGCGCGCGATGGCGGCGGGCGCGTCGTTCGTGTGCAGCGTCGACAAAACCAGGTGGCCAGTTTGAGCTGCCTTCACGGCTACATCGGCCGTTTCTTCATCGCGGATTTCGCCGACCATGATCACGTCCGGGTCCTGGCGCAGGAAAGCACGCAATGCGACGGCGAACGTGAGGCCCGCCTTCTCGCGAACGCTGACCTGATTGATGCCCGCAAGCTGGATTTCCGCCGGATCTTCGACCGAGCAGAGATTGCGGGACTCGGCGTTCAACCGTTGCAGGAAGCAGTACAGCGACATCGTCTTGCCGCTGCCCGTCGGTCCCGTGACGAGCACGAGCCCATGCGGCGCGCTGATCGAGCGATCGACGATATCGCGCTGAGCGGGCGCAAGGCCAAGCGAATCGAGCGACAGATCGGCTGGCAGCGCGTCGAGTCTGCGCAGCACGAGCTTTTCGCCGAACAGCGTGGGCAGCGAATTGACGCGATAGTCCTCGACCCTGCCCGCAGCGACGGGCAGCCGCAAGCGGCCATCCTGTGGCACGCGCCGTTCGGCGATATCCATCCGCGCCAACACTTTCACACGCGTGATGAATGCGTCGCGCAGATGCGCCGGCGGGCGGGCGATCTCGTGCAGCACGCCATCGACGCGCAGCCGCATCCGCCAGCCGTGCTCCATCGGTTCAATATGCAGATCGGATGCGTTGAGGCGCGCGGCTTCGAGAAGCGTATCGGCGAGCAGGCGGACGGCTGGCGGGCTGTCTGCGTCGGCCGTAGCGGGCGGCTGCCGGCTAGTGGCAACCTTGAGCGGAGGGGAAGCCGGATGGGGGGACGTGCGCATCGAAAACCGGCTGGGAGCCGCCTGTAGAACATGACGGCTTCATCATCGGGGATCGTGCACCTGGCCGCTATTCGGCCGAATGGCCAGTGCGCTATCCGCGGCTCACGAGCCGCTTGATCTTCGACCCCGGCGGAGGACCGGGGCGAAAGATCTTAACTGTTCTGATCGCCTGGTCATCGCTGCGCATCACTTCAAGTTTGATGTCCGCGATCTTCACGCAGACGTCGCCTTCCGGAATCTCTTCGAGAATTTCCAGGATCAGTCCGTTAAGGGTTTTCGGGCCGTCAGTCGGCAGGCGCAATTGCAGCCAGCGGTTGAGTTCGCGAAGGGGCATGCTGCCCGCGACGATGCACTCGCCGTCTTCGTTCCAGCCGCCGCGCGAACTCGCGCTGCGCGGCACCGACGTCGTGAATTCGCCAATCAGTTCCTCGATGATGTCCTCGGGCGTCACGAGCCCCTGCAGTTCGCCGTATTCGTCGACGACGAGCGCAATCCGATGACGGCTTTCCTGGAAATACTGGAGCTGCTGAAAGACGGGCGTGCCCGTCGGCACGAAGTACGGCTCGGCGAGCAGTTCGCGCAGCGTGTCGCGCTCCAGTTCCTGGTTGTGCAACGCGGAGAGCGTCTTGCGCACATGAAGCACGCCGAGCACGCGGTCGAAGTCGCCCTGATAGACGATCAGCTTGTTGTGATAGCACGTTTCGAGCTGATGCAGGATCTGCTCGAATGGCGCGTCGAAATCGAGCGCCTCGATGCGGCGGCGGGGAATCATCACGTCGTCGACGGTGATGTTTTCGAGGTCGAACAGGTTCAGAAGAATGCTGCGGTGCTTGGTCGGCATGAAGCTGCCGGACTCGAGCACGATGGTGCGCAGTTCCTCCGTCGACAGCCGCTGTTCGTGCGCGCTTTTCGTGTTGATGTGCAGCACGCGCAGGATGCTGTTGGCGAACAGGTTGACGAACCAGATCAGCGGCTTGGACACGCGCATCAGCGGCGCGATCAGCAGGCTGGCCGGCAGTGCGATTTTTTCCGGGAACGTTGCGCCGACGATCTTCGGCGTGATTTCGGCGAACACGATGATGAGAAACGCGACGATACCCGTCGCAATCGACAGCACGACGCTGTTGCTGCCGAACGTGTGCAACGCGATCGACGTGGTGAGTACCGGGATGATCGTGTTGAACAGGTTGTTGCCGATCAGCACGGCGCTCAGCAGCTCATCGGTGCGCGCGAGCAGGCCTTGCGTGGTTTTCGCGCCGAGCGCGCCCTTGCCG
This sequence comes from Paraburkholderia diazotrophica, assembly GCF_900108945.1. Classification (GTDB taxonomy): domain Bacteria; phylum Pseudomonadota; class Gammaproteobacteria; order Burkholderiales; family Burkholderiaceae; genus Paraburkholderia; species Paraburkholderia diazotrophica. Next base: position 40,999 of record NZ_FNYE01000016.1, read on the forward strand.
GCAAGGTGCTTCAGACGATGACGATTGATCGCCATCATCGCTGTCTCGGTAATGGAGAAGAAGCTTGAGCAGATGAGAAGCAGGACGACGGCGCCTATTTGCGCCCATAAGGGAAGTTGTTCCACGCGACGTGAATAAGAGAAGGGGAGGGATGGGGAGAATATAGCAGAGGGGCCGGACGGCTCTCATCGGCCGGATGGCCAAGTCGGCTTGCTGTCCACTCAGGTGATTAGCAAAGCGACGGACGAAAAAAAACCGCGCAATGCGCGGTTTTTTCAAAATCTGGTCGGGGTGAGAGGATTCGAACCTCCGGCCTCTACGTCCCGAACGTAGCGCTCTACCAGGCTAAGCTACACCCCGATTTGGTAACTCGACTCAGACTAATCCGACGCTTCAGTCTCGTTTAAGACTGTCTCGTCGTCGAGTAAGAACATAATTCTAGCAGGCTTTCTTTGTAAATGGAACTGGGAAACGAAGAAATTGCCGCCGCCGCCGCTTGCGCTTCCTGCTTCGCGCATTCGAGCGTGTGATCGAGCGCGCCCGAGCGCGTGATCGCGTCGAAAATCTCGTCGAAGCGATCGGTGCCGCCTTGCTCGATTGCCTCGCGCGCGAGTGCGGCCTGCTCCGGCGTGCCACGCTCGATCAGATAGATGAGCGGAAGCGTCGGCTTGCCTTCGCGCAGATCGTCGCCGGCGTTCTTGCCCATCGACTCGGGCGTGCCCGTGTAGTCGAGCCAGTCGTCCATGATCTGGAACGCCGTGCCGATACGGCGGCCGAACTCGGCGGCGGCGGCTTCCGTGGTTGCGTCCACGCCCGACAGCACGGCGCCCAGCTGGGCGGCCGCTTCGAACAGCTTGGCCGTCTTGTAACGGATGACCTGCATGTAGCGCGCTTCGTCGACGTCGGCGTCGTGCATATTCAGCAGTTGCAGCACTTCGCCTTCGGAAATGATGTTGGTCGCTTCCGAAAGAATCTCCATCACGCGCATCTTGCCCACGCCGACCATCATCTGAAACGAGCGTGAATACAGAAAGTCGCCGACCAGCACGCTCGCCGCGTTGCCGAATAGTGCATTTGCCGTCTGACGTCCGCGGCGCAGATCGGACTCGTCGACGACGTCGTCGTGCAGCAGCGTTGCCGTGTGAATGAACTCGACGACGGCCGCCAGTTCGTGCCGATGCCCCGTCCTGTCACCGAGCGCGCGCGCCACGAGCAGGAGCAGCGCGGGGCGCAGGCGCTTGCCTCCGGCACTGATGATGTACTCGGAGATCTGGTTGATCAGCATCACCTCGGACGCCAGACGGTGCCGGATGACGCGATTCACCTGCTGCATGTCTTCGACGATCGGAGCGAGCAGATTGGCTGCGTTAGGGGTAGGAGTGGCGGTTGACGACATGGTGACGAATTCGGGTAGTGCCGCGAATTATAAGGCGAACTGCGCTAATTCAGCGCCGTACACCCTACCATCGTGGCCGTTTTGGCATTGGTATGTCACGTTTGTCGCGCGTACGACGGCCTCGTACGGCCGTTGTCAACTACTTTTGACCGCGTAGCTAACTCTATGTATAATCGAGAGTTTCCGCGCGTGGTGCGTCGGGAAAAATGAATCCAGAGTGAGGTTTTCAATGTACGCGGTCATAAAAACCGGCGGCAAGCAGTATAAGGTTGCTGTCGGCGAAAAACTTAAAGTAGAACAGATACCGGCAGACATTGACGCTGAAATCACGCTCGACCAGGTTCTCGCAGTGGGCGAAGGCGAATCGATTAAATTCGGTACGCCGCTGGTCAGTGGGGCTTCCGTCAAGGCTACCGTTGTGTCGCACGGTCGTCACGCCAAAGTGACCATCTTCAAGATGCGTCGCCGGAAGCACTACCAAAAGCATGGCGGCCACCGCCAGAACTACACCGAACTGCGCATCGACGCGATCAACGCGTAAGCGCATCGGGCAAGGAGTAATCACATGGCACACAAAAAGGCAGGCGGCTCTTCCCGGAACGGCCGCGACTCCGAGTCGAAGCGCCTCGGCGTGAAGGTTTTCGGCGGTCAGGCGATCCTGGCTGGCGGCATCATCGTGCGTCAGCGCGGTACGCGCATGCACGCTGGTGAAAACGTCGGCATCGGCAAGGATCACACGCTGTTCGCGCTGGTCGACGGCCACGTCAAGTTCACGACGAAGGGCGCCGACAAGAAGCACATGGTCAACGTCGTCCCGGCTGTCTGAGATTAATTCAGGCACGGGCTTCAGGACCGGAAAAAGGCCCCGCGAAGTTTGCGGGGCCTTTTTGTTTGCGGATTTCGTTGGCGGGTCTCCTTTGAGAGTTTTCGTTTGCGGGCCCGTATCGTCGCGGCATTCCATTGTCGCGAACAGACAAGAATCAAGTTCAATCTGGCCGAACGGCCAATGGTGCATGCGCGCAACGCGCGGCAAAATAGCAATACACACGGGACGGAGTAACGCATGAAGTTCATTGACGAAGCGAGGATCGAAGTCATCGCCGGCGACGGAGGAGATGGCAGCGCGTCGATGCGCCGCGAGAAATTCGTCCCGTTCGGCGGTCCGGACGGCGGCGATGGCGGCCGGGGCGGCAGCGTCTATGCAGTCGCAGACCGCAACATCAACACGCTGATCGACTACCGCTACGCGAAAAAGCATCAGGCGCGCAACGGCGAGAACGGCCGCGGGTCGGACTGCTACGGCAAGGGCGGCGACGACATCACGCTGCGCATGCCCGTCGGCACGATCATCGCGGACATGGACACGGGCGAAGTGATCGCCGACCTCACCGAGCACAACCAGACCGTGCTGGTCGCGCAGGGCGGCGCGGGCGGCCTCGGCAATCTGCACTTCAAGTCGAGCACGAACCGCGCGCCGCGTCAGAAGACGGACGGCAAGCCGGGCGAGCGCCGCATGCTGCGTCTGGAACTGAAGGTGCTCGCGGACGTGGGCTTGCTGGGCATGCCGAACGCGGGCAAGTCGACGTTCATTTCATCGGTGTCGAACGCGAAGCCCAAAATTGCCGATTATCCGTTCACGACGCTCGCGCCGAATCTCGGCGTCGTTCGCGTCGGGCCGAGCCGCAGCTTCGTGATCGCCGACATTCCCGGTCTGATCGAAGGCGCGGCGGAAGGCGCGGGCTTGGGCCACCAGTTTTTGCGGCACTTGCAGCGCACGGGCCTGCTGCTGCATATCGTCGATCTCGCGCCGTTCGACGAAACCGTCGATCCCGTCGCGGAAGCAAAGGCGATCGTCAACGAACTGCGCAAGTACGACGAGGAGTTATACGGCAAGCCGCGCTGGCTCGTGCTGAACAAGCTCGACATGGTCGCGGAAGAAGAGCGGGAGGCGCGCGTCGCCCGCTTTATCAAAGACTTCGAATGGGACGGTCCCGTTTTCGAGATTTCGGCGCTGACGGGCCAGGGCTGCGAGAATCTTTGCTACGCGGTCTACGACTACCTCGCCGAGCACTCCGATGCGCACCGTGCAGCCGAAGCGGAGGATCTCGCCGCCGACGTGCGTTTCCGCGACCAGCAGGCGGGCAGCACGGGGGCATCGGCCGAGCCGCAGGAGTAACAGCCGTACCCTGGATGCCGGCGCACTCCCAGCACGCGCCGGCCTTACGAATCATCTTGGAGACCGCGCACAATGCGTTCCGTTATCGCAGATTCCAGGCGATTGGTGGTGAAAGTCGGGTCGAGCCTTGTCACGAACGATGGGCGCGGGCTCGATCACGCAGCAATCGGTCGCTGGGCCGCTCAGATTGCCGCGCTGCGCGAACAGGGCAAGGAAGTCGTGCTTGTCAGTTCCGGCGCGATCGCCGAGGGCATGCAGCGCCTTGGCTGGACGAAGCGCCCGCGCGAAATCGACGAGTTGCAGGCGGCCGCCGCCGTCGGGCAGATGGGGCTCGCTCAGGTCTACGAAAGCCGCTTCGCCGAGCATTCGATCCGGACCGCCCAGATCCTTTTGACGCATGCCGATATGGCAGATCGCGAACGCTATCTGAATGCGCGCTCGACGCTGCTGACGCTGCTGCGTCTTGGCGTCGTGCCGATCATCAACGAGAACGACACGGTCGTCACCGACGAAATCAAGTTCGGCGACAACGATACGCTCGGCGCGCTGGTCGCGAACCTGATCGAAGGCGACGCACTGATCATCCTCACCGACCAGCAAGGCTTGTTCACCGCCGATCCGCGCAAGGATCCGAGCGCGACCCTTGTCCAGCAGGCCGACGCAGGCACGCCGGAGCTGGAGGCGATGGCGGGCGGTGCCGGGTCGAGCATTGGGCGCGGCGGCATGCTGACGAAGATTCTCGCGGCAAAACGCGCGGCGCATAGCGGCGCGAACACGGTGATCGCAAGCGGCCGCGAGGCGGATGTGCTCGCTCGGCTCGCAGCGGGCGAGGCGATCGGCACGCAACTCATCGCGCGTACCGCGCGCATGGCGGCACGCAAGCAGTGGATGGCCGATCACTTGCAGGTGCGCGGGCACGTCGTAATCGACGACGGCGCGGTCGAAAAGCTCACAGAAGGCGGCAAGAGCCTGCTGCCGATCGGCATCGTCGGCGTGCAGGGCGCGTTTGCGCGCGGCGAGGTGATCGCGTGTCTGAACGCATCGGGACGCGAGGTCGCGCGCGGACTGACGAACTACAGCAGCGCGGAGACGAAGCTGATCCAGCGTCGTCCGAGCGGTGAGATCGAAACGGTGCTGGGCTATATGCTCGAGCCGGAATTGATCCACCGCGACAATCTGGTGCTCGTCTAGCTGTCAGTCACGTACCCGTCCCCCCAGAAAACAAAAAGCCGCCCCATCGCAAGACGGGACGGCTTTTTTCGTTGCGTCGTCATCGAGATTCCGCGCTTTCCGCACGCGGATCGAACGCGGATCAGTTGCCGCGAATCAGTGTGCTGTTCGCGCGCTTGTATCTGAGGTTGGTCAGGATCGCATCCGCCTTGCCCGTTGGCATCTTGCTCGAGCAGAAGTAGTCCTGATAGAGCGACGCGTGGTACGCGTTCAGATCGCCGTTTTCGATACGCGTCCAGTCGTTTTCGACCGTGCGGTCCCAGCCGTCGTGGTCTGCGTTGAGGCCCGCGTACAGCTTCCATGAGTAGTCCTGGCAGCGGATACCCTCGTAGTTGACGTTGCGCGCGCCGCTCGGGCTCGTGATCACCACCGTGTAGCGAACGACGCCGTCGTTATCGACGGTCAGCGATTTGGCATCGAGCGCGAACTGGAGCGTCGTGTTCTGCGAAACGGTGAACGGCAGCAGATTGCCGGGCTGCGGCATGGGCGGGAGCGTATCGACCTTCTTTTCGGTCCAGGTCGAAGGCCGGTCGAGCAGGTACTGAAAGTCGCTCTTCGGTCCGTCGGACGCGTTGGAGTTGGAACTCTTGGTGCTCGAACAGCCAGCCAGAAGAACGCCAGTGGCGACGCACGCCACGGCGAAAGCAGATACTTTCAATATGGTTTCCTCGAAACGCCGGCGCAGCGTGTCGTACCCCACAACGGCACGCTGCGTCGGCAGATGCGGCATGGATAGCCGCACAGAGTCAGTCGCGCAGCCCCGGCACCGGAACGACCGGGTCTTCCGACGACGAACAGTCCGACCCGATTGTCGCACGCAGCGACGTTTCGACGACGATCGTCGTCGTGACCGTGGTCACGGATGACGCGGACGCCATCGACGCTCCGGGAGGCGTATTCACCGACGAGGCCATCCGTGGATAGCGTTGGCCGTGATGATGTCCGCCGGGCCGTTCCGTGCGCGGCTGAGGCCGCCGCAGGAAGCGGGACAACTCTGTTAACGCCAGCTGATACACATCCCGCTTGAACTCGATCACACAGTCGAGCGGCACCCAGTACTCGTTCCAGCGCCAGGCATCGAACTCCGGGTGATCGGTCGCGCGCAAACAGATGTCGCAATCGCGTCCAATCATCCGGAGCAGGAACCAGATCTGCTTCTGGCCGCGGTAGTGACCGCGAACCTCGCGCTTGATGAACTTGTCCGGCACCTCGTAACGCAACCAGTCGCGCGTGCGACCGATAACCTTGACGTGCTCCGGAAGCAGGCCGGTTTCTTCGTGTAACTCCCGATACATCGCTTGCACGGGGGTTTCACCGTATTTGATGCCCCCTTGCGGAAACTGCCAGGAATGTTCACGGAGCCGTTTGCCCCAAAACACCTCGTTGCGAGCGTTCAAGAGGATGATGCCGACGTTCGGGCGAAAGCCTTCACGATCCAGCATACAACCACCTTCGAATCCTTTAAAATTGCTTTGATTATAAACAGATAACGGGTCCGACGCACCGCTTCGCACCAGATCGGCGCGATTGGACGTAACAGGCCGCGCCCGCTGCCGCGAGAGCCGCTTCCCAGCGCCGTCGGGCAAAAGCCGGCGCATGCGACAATTGCTATTCGGCGTGTGTTGGTGTGGCCCGCGCTCAGGCGCGCGAACCCATCGTCTTACCTCTTCGGGCGGCCCTTTTGGTCCGCCGCTTTTGGAAAATTCTGAATGAAAGCCTCCCGTTTCTTTATCGGCACCCTGAAGGAAGCGCCTTCTGACGCGGAAATCGTCAGTCACAAGCTCATGGTTCGCGCAGGGATGATCCGTCGCGTCGCTGGCGGCATTTACAACTACCTGCCAATCGGTCTGCGTTCGATCCGCAAGGTGGAAGCGATCGTGCGCGAAGAAATGAATCGGGCAGGCGCGCTCGAACTGCTGATGCCGGCCGTGCAGCCGGCGGAGCTGTGGCAGGAATCCGGCCGCTGGGAAAAATACGGCCCCGAACTGCTGCGCTTCAAGGACCGCAAGGAGAGCGACTTCGTGATGGGACCGACGCACGAAGAGGTGGTCACGGATATCGCGCGCAACCAGATCAAGAGCTACCGGCAGATGCCCGTGAACTTCTATCAGATCCAGACGAAGTTCCGCGACGAGATCCGCCCGCGCTTCGGCGTGATGCGCGGCCGCGAGTTCATCATGAAGGACGCGTACTCGTTCGATAAGGACCTCGACGGCCTGAAAGAGACGTATCGCAAGATGTACGAAGCGTACGTGCGCATCTTCACGCGCCTCGGACTCGATTTCCGCGCGGTCGCGGCGGACAACGGTTCGATCGGCGGCAGCGGTTCGCACGAGTTCCACGTGATCGCGGAGACGGGCGAAGACGACATCGCGTATTGCCCGACCTCGGACTTCGCTGCGAACGTCGAAGCGGCCGAAGCGTTGCCGCTGATCGCCGAACGCGCAGCGCCGAAGGAAGAGCTGAAGAAGACGCCGACCCCGGGCAAGGCAAAGTGCGAAGCCGTGGCCGAGTACCTGGACATTCCGCTCGAACGCACGATCAAGTCGATCGTTCTCGCTACCGACAACAAGACGGAAAACGAAGGCGCCGAGCCGAACATCTGGCTGCTGATGCTGCGCGGCGATCACGATCTGAACGAGATTAAGACGAACAAGCTGCCGGGTCTCGCCGAGTATCGCTTTGCGACGGAAGAGGAAATCGTCGAATGGTTCGGCACGCCGCCGGGTTACCTCGGGCCGCTCAACACGAAGAAGCCGGTCAAGGTGATCGCGGACCGCACGGTCGCGAACATGAGCGATTTCGTCGTCGGCACGAACGAAGTGGATTTCCACACGACGGGCGTCAACTGGGGCCGCGATCTGCCGGAGCCTGTCGTCGCGGATATCCGCAACGTGAAGAAGGGCGACCCGTCGCCGGATGGCCAGGGCGTCATCGAGATCTGCCGCGGCATCGAGGTCGGACACGTGTTCCAGCTCGGCACCAAGTATTCGGATGCGATGAACGCGAAGTATCTGGACGAGTCGGGCAAGCCGCAATCGATGCAGATGGGTTGCTACGGCATCGGCATCACGCGTATTCTCGGCGCCGCGATCGAACAGAACTTCGACGACAAGGGCATCATCTGGCCGGAATCGATCGCGCCGTTCGAAGTCGTGCTGTGTCCGATGGGCTATGACCGCAGCGACGCCGTGCGCGAACACGCCGACAAGCTGTACGCGGAACTCGTCGCAGCCGGCATCGACGTGATCCTCGACGATCGCGGCGAGCGTCCGGGTGTGATGTTCGCGGACTGGGAACTGATCGGCGTGCCGCATCGTCTCGTGATCGGCGACCGTGGCCTGAAGGACGGCAAGATCGAGTACCAGGGTCGCCGCGATGTCGAAGCCACGCTGCTGCCCGTCGATGGCGCAGCGCAGTTCGTGAGCGAGAAGATCAAAGCCGCACTCGCGCACTGACGGGAGCGGACAGTGGAGTACAACTTCCTGTCTGCCACCGTTCTGCTCATTCTCATCACTGATCCACTCGGCAACATCCCGCTCTTCATCAACTGCTTGCGGGGTGTTGCGCCTCACCGGCGCATCCGCGTGATTCTGCGCGAAGTCGCGATTGCGTTCGTGATCCTGCTGGTCTTCATGCTCGTCGGCGACCGCTTTCTGCGGATGATGAGCCTGACCGATCTGTCGTTGCGTATCGGCGGCGGGATCGTGCTGTTCCTGATCGCGCTGCGGATGATCTTCCCGCATCCCGATGGCCCGTTCGGCGCCGATTCGCGCGCCGCCGAGCCGCTGATCGTGCCGCTCGCGATTCCGGCGCTCGCAGGTCCGTCGGCACTCGCGACAGTGATGCTGCTGACGTCTCAGGCGCCGAGCAAGATGGCCGAATGGGTGGCGGCGCTGACGGTGACGATGATCGTCTGCGCAATCGTGCTGGTGCTGGCCGAACGTATCCAGCAGTGGCTCGGTGAGCGCACGGTGACGGCGTTCGAGCGGTTGATGGGTCTCGTGCTGGTCGCGATTTCAGTCGAAATGATGCTGGGCGGCATTCGCTCCTTCGTGCATCAGCTTTGAAGCCGAATCAATGAAGCAATAAAAAAGGCGACCCACGAGGTCGCCTTTTTGTTTGGGCATCAGCATCAGCGGAAACGCGTTACGCGCCTTCCGTCAATGCGCGAATAGTGGGCAGGTTGCGCCAGTATCCCTTCGCATCCATTCCGCAACCGAACACATAACGGTCCGGCACTTCGAAGCCGCAAAAATCCGGGCGCAGCGGCTTCGCCTTCGGGATGATCTTCTCGCACAGCACCGCGCTCATGAAGCGCTTCGCGCCCATCGCCATGATGCGGTCGCGGATCGCGGCCATCGTTTCGCCTTCGTCGAGGATGTCGTCGAGCACCAGCACGACGCGGTCCTTCACCGACTCGGCGGGCGCAACGCGCCATTGCATTTCCGCGCTGCCCTTGATCGCGTTGCGATAGCGGGTGAGGTGGATGTAGTCGAACTCGAGCGGAAAATCCAGGTGCGGCAGCAACATGCCCGTGAACACCGCCGCGCCACCCATCACCGACAGCACGAGAGGAAAGTCTTCGGCCATTTCGACGCGGATGGCGTCCGCCATGCGGCCGATGGAGGCGTTGACGTCGCTGGCCGAAACGATTTCTTCGGAGTGGCTGAAAATGTGGAGAGCTTCTTCGCGATTCATGACGTCTGGCGGGCGGTAACTGTATACATAGTGTGAGAGACAACGACCCGGTGCGCTACAGCATATACCCGCGCCTTCATTCGGCATACGCACCGGTTCGGGATGGCCGCCGCGCTCGCGTTCGCCAAGGAGCGCGCGCGGCCGGGAAGGATCAACGCATGCCCGGCATCATGCCCTTCATGCCGCGCATCATCTTCTGCAGGTTGCCGCCCTTCAGCTTCTTCATCATCGTGCGCATCTGGTCGTACTGGTTCAAGAGACGATTGACTTCCTGCACCTGCACGCCCGCGCCTGCCGCGATGCGGCGCTTGCGCGTTGCCTTGATCAGTTCGGGCTTCGCGCGCTCGGCGGGCGTCATCGAGTTGATGATGCCTTCCATGCGGCGCATCTGCTTTTCGGCCTGGCCCATGTCGGCATTCGACGCGGCCTGCTGGAACTGCGCGGGCAGCTTGTCCATCAGCGACGACAGGCCGCCCATCTTCTTCATCTGCGAAAGCTGCGCGCGGAAATCGTTCAGATCGAAGTCGCCGCCTTTCTTGACCTTGTCGGCGAGCTTCTGCGCCGCCTGCACGTCGACGCCGCGCTGCGCTTCCTCGACGAGCGCGAGAATGTCGCCCATGCCGAGAATCCGGTTCGCCATCCGGTCCGGATAGAAAACTTCGAGGCCGTCGAGCTTTTCCGCGACACCGACGAACTTGATCGGCTTACCCGTCACGTGACGCACCGACAGCGCCGCGCCGCCGCGCGAATCGCCGTCGAGCTTCGTCAGCACGACGCCCGTGAGCGGCAGCGCGTCGTTGAACGCCTTCGCGGTGTTCACGGCGTCCTGGCCGAGCATCGCATCGACGACAAAGAGCGTTTCCGCCGGATCGAGCGCCTTATGCAGCGCTGTGATCTCGTTCATCATCGCTTCGTCGATACCGAGACGGCCGGCCGTGTCGACGAGCAGCACATCGTGATAGTGACGCTTCGCCCAGTCGACAGCGGCGCGCGCGATATCGACAGGCTTCTGGTCGGGTTGCGACGGGAAGAAATCGGCGCCGACCTGCTCGGTCACGGTCTTCAGCTGAGCGATAGCGGCGGGGCGATACACGTCGCACGACACCGTCAGCACTTTCTTCCTGTATTTCTCGCGTAGAAGTTTGGCGAGCTTGCCGACGGTGGTCGTCTTACCCGCGCCCTGCAGACCCGCCATCAAAATGATCGCAGGTGGCGTGACGGCGAGATCCAGCTCGGCGGCCTTGCCTTCGTAGTCGCCGCCGATCACGGCCGTCAGCTCGCGCTGCACGACGCCGACGAGCGCCTGACCCGGCGACAGGCTGGCGATCACTTCCTCGCCGAGCGCCTTTTCCTTCACCTTCGCGATGAAGTCGCGCACGACGGGCAGCGCCACGTCCGCTTCGAGGAGCGCGAGGCGCACTTCGCGCAGCATCTCCTGGGTGTTGGCCTCGGTGAGCCGGGCTTCGCCGCGCAGCGTCTTGACGACGCGCGCCATCCGTTGAGTGAGATTGTCGAGCATGGGGAGCGATGAGCAGTGCGGCCCGTTCCGTCACCGCGCCAGAGCGGCCGGCGCCGCTAGCGCAGCGTCGCAAACGTCATGGAGAAGGGGCCTAGTGTAAACTTCCAATATGGATATTGTACTGTATGCCCTCACTGCGCTCCTGTACGGCGGTCTCGCCGTCGCGGGCTGGCGCGCGCACCGTCAGGCGGCCGAGCGGCCCATGCTCGAAAGCGTGTCGCCCGTTTCGTCCGCGGCGCCGTTGCCGGCGGGCGGCGGGCGAGGGCTGTCATCCGAAGCGTCGGTGGGCATGTCGATGACCACGCGCGTCGTGCTGCTCGTCGCGCTGCTCGCACACGGCGTGCTGCTGCACACGACGATCTTCCCGCACGACGCGATGGTGTTCGGTTTCGCGTTCGCGCTCTCCGCGATGTTCTGGCTTGGCGCGGGCATCTATTGGATCGAGAGTTTCTTCTTTCCGCTCGACGGTTTGCGCCTGCTCGTGTTGCCGCTTGCGTGCGTCGCGTCTTTGCTGCCGCTGCTGTTCAGCGGCGTGCACGTGCTGTCGTACGCGGCCGATCCGCTCTTCAAGCTGCACTTCCTGATCGCGAACGTCGCGTATGGTCTCTTCGTGATCGCGGCGCTGCACGCGGTGCTGATGCTGCTCGTCGAGCGACGGCTGCACGCGATGCGCGGCGGCACACTCGCGCGGCAAGGCGCCGCAGCCGCGAACGGCTGGCTGTCGAGCTGGCTCGATACGCTGCCGCCGCTGCTCACGCTGGAGACGCTGCTGTTCCGTCTGATCGGCGCGGGTTTCGTGCTGCTGACGCTGACGCTGCTCTCCGGCATCCTGTTCAACGAACAGCTCGCCGACCGCGCGTTGCAGCTCGATCACAAGACCGTATTCGCGATTCTCTCGTGGCTCATGTTCGGCGCGTTGCTGACGGCGCGCAAAGTGTCCGGCTGGCGTGGGCGCGCGGCGTTGCGCTGGGTGCTCGCGTCGTTCGTCGCGTTGCTGCTCGCATATGTCGGCAGCCGCTTTGTCTTTGAGGTGCTGTTGCACCGTCCTGTGGTCTGAGTGTCATGCGACAAATTTTTCTGCTCATCCTGTTGTTCATCGTCGGCCAGTGGCTGGTGAAGGCGCTGCGCCGCGCCGATGCGTCGCGCACGGCGCGCACGGGCGCGGGCGATCACGCGGGTGCCGATGCGCACGCGGGCGCGCGCAGCCATGGTTACGCGAGCGGCAAGGCCGCGGGCCAGCTCGCCGAGCCGATGATCCGCTGCGTCGAATGCGGCGTGCACGCGCCTAAGAGCGATTCCGTCATGGTCGAAGGGCAGACGTTCTGCTCGCACGATCACGCGAAGCGCTACGCCGCCGCGCGTCCTGCGGGCCGCAACGCGCGATGACGGCAGGCACTGCCGCGCGTTTCACCGTCGATGCAAACGGCTGGGTCAACGAAGCGCACAAGCTGCCGTCGCCGAATTTCGAGGCGCGCCCGAACGGCGCGCGTCCCACGCTGATCGTCGTTCACAACATCAGCCTGCCGCCGAATGAATTCGGCGGCACGGGCATCACCGATCTCTTCCTCAACAGGCTCGACTGCGACGCGCATCCGTACTACGACGCGCATCTGCGCGACGTGCGCGTGTCCGCGCATTTCGTGATCCGTCGCGACGGCAGGCTGGAGCAGTACGTATCGTGCGACGAGCGCGCGTGGCATGCGGGCGCGTCGAACTTCTTCGGCCGCGAACGCTGCAACGACTTCTCGATCGGCATCGAGCTCGAAGGCAGCGACACGACGCCGTTCGAAGCGGCCCAATACGAGACGCTCGCGCCGCTCGTGCGGGCGCTCGCCGCGCACTATGCGATCGACGCGCTCGCCGGTCACGCCGACGTCGCGCCCGGCCGCAAGACCGATCCCGGTCCGCATTTCGACTGGCCGCGTTTGCAACGCGATACGGCACTCGCCGATCCGTACTTCCCCTATCTGCATCCGTCGTCGCGCGCGCCGATAACGTCGTAAGCACGTCACTTCGCGTTCGTACGATGCCGCACCGACAGCGCGAGATCGCTGTGTCCCGCCGTCGCCTTCATCCGGCGCGGGCTACCCAAAAGTCAATACCGTCTGACCAAATAAAACAATTTGCGATAGCCGTTCAGTACACTATACTTCGTGCCGTAATGCAGTCGATGCACTATATCTTGTGTTGATCAGGCGGCGCCCCGCTCCAGGAGCATGGCGCCGTCAGCATTCCCGGCATTGAAAAAACTTGATGCGGCGCGGTCGGTTGAGAGAGCCGGCGCGCCCGCAGCTACGAAGAAAAGGGCGCAGTCAGTGATCGCGACACACATGATGAAGACGTACGTCCCGACGGATCTGTCGCATCCGGCCACTCTGTTTTACGGTCCCCGCTACCTCTTTTCTTTTGCCCCATCGCATGCGTCCGGGGTGGCGCAGCGTTTGTACTAACCGCGGATCACTCCGCACCATTCCAAGACCAGGAGCTTTGCACATGCAAACGACCGACAACGTGACGACCCGGTTCGAGGGCGCACCCACTGGCCGCCCCGTCGAAGGGCTCGCACAGGGCGCCCAGGCGCTCGCGCCGCAGACGGGCTATGCCGACTACAAGGTGATCCGTCGCAACGGCAGCGTGGTGTCGTTCGAGCCGTCGAAGATCGCCATCGCGGTGACGAAGGCGTTTCTGGCCGTCAACGGTGGTCAGGGCGCGGCGTCGGCGCGCGTTCGCGAGCTGGTCGAGCAGCTCACGCAGAACGTCGTGCGCGCGCTCGTGCGCAGCCGTCCGAACGGCGGCACGTTCCATATCGAAGACATTCAGGATCAGGTCGAACTCGCGCTGATGCGCACGGGCGAGCACAACGTCGCGCGCGCCTACGTGCTGTATCGCGAGAAGCGCAGCCAGGAGCGCGGTCATGAGGCGGAGGCACCCGCGGGCGCGCCGGGTCTGAACGTGACCGACAACGGCATCACGCGTCCGCTCGACCTGCCGGCGCTGCGCGGCCTGATCGAATCGGCGTGTGCGAACCTGGGCGATGCAGTGAACGCGGAGCCGATCGTCGCCGAGACGGTGAAGAACCTGTACGACGGCGTGCCGATGAGCCAGGTCTACGACTCGGCCATCCTCGCTGCGCGCACGATGATCGAGAAGGACCCGGCGTACAGCCAGGTCACGTCTCGCATCCTGCTGCACACGATCCGCCGCGAGATCCTGGAAGAGGAAGTCACGCAAGCCGAAATGGCCGGCCGCTATGCCGAGTACTTCCCGCTCTTCATCAAGCGCGGCGTGCAAGCCGAATTGCTCGACGACAAGCTGCTGCAGTTCGACCTGAAGCGTCTCGGCGCCGCGCTCGACGCGGACCGCGACCTGCAGTTCGGCTACCTCGGCCTGCAGACGCTGTATGACCGATACTTCCTGCACGTCGACGGCACGCGCATCGAAATGCCCCAGGCATTCTTTATGCGTGTCGCGATGGGCCTCTCGCTGAACGAGATCGACCGCGAAGCGCGCGCGATCGAGTTCTACAACGTGCTGTCGAGCTTCGACTTCATGTCGTCGACGCCGACGCTGTTCAACTCGGGCACGCGCCGCTCGCAGCTGTCGTCGTGCTATCTGACGACGGTCGACGACGACCTCGACGGCATCTACGAAGCGCTGAAGGAAAACGCGCTGCTGTCGAAGTTCGCCGGCGGTCTCGGCAACGACTGGACGCGCGTGCGCGCGCTCGGCTCGCACATCAAGGGCACCAACGGCAAGTCGCAAGGCGTCGTGCCGTTCCTGAAGGTCGTCAACGATACGGCCGTCGCGGTGAACCAGGGCGGCAAGCGCAAGGGCGCGGTGTGCGCGTACCTGGAATCGTGGCACCTCGACATCGAAGAATTCCTCGAGCTGCGCAAGAACACGGGTGATGACCGTCGCCGCACGCACGACATGAACACGGCGAACTGGATTCCCGACCTGTTCATGAAGCGCGTGCTCGAAGGCGGCGACTGGACGCTGTTCTCGCCGTCCACCTGCCCGGACCTGCACGACAAGTTCGGCGCGGAGTTCGAAACCGCTTACACGGCTTATGAAGACAAGGTCGCGCGCGGTGAGATCAAGCTGTTCAAGAAGATTCCGGCGGCGCAGTTGTGGCGCA
The DNA here is from genome assembly GCF_900108945.1 of Paraburkholderia diazotrophica. Taxonomy (GTDB): domain Bacteria; phylum Pseudomonadota; class Gammaproteobacteria; order Burkholderiales; family Burkholderiaceae; genus Paraburkholderia; species Paraburkholderia diazotrophica. Next base: position 56,159 of record NZ_FNYE01000016.1, read on the forward strand.
AGATGCTCGGCATGCTGTTCGAAACGGGTCATCCGTGGATCACGTTCAAGGACCCGTGCAATGTGCGCTCGCCGCAACAGCACGTCGGCGTCGTCCACTCGTCGAACCTGTGCACGGAAATCACGCTGAACACGAGCGACACCGAAATCGCCGTCTGCAACCTGGGCTCGGTGAACCTCGTCGCGCACCTGAAGGAGCAGGCCGACGGCACGCTCGCGCTCGACCACGACAAGCTCAAGCGCACGATCAGCGTCGCGATGCGCATGCTCGACAACGTCATCGACATCAACTACTACGCGGTCGCCAAGGCGCGTAACTCGAACCTCAAGCATCGCCCCGTCGGCATGGGCATCATGGGCTTCCAGGACTGCCTGCACGTGCTGCGCACGCCGTACGCATCGCAGGAGGCCGTCGAGTTTGCCGACCGCTCGATGGAAGCCGTCTGCTACTACGCGTACTGGGCGTCGACGGAACTGGCGGAAGAGCGCGGTCGCTACTCGACCTATCGCGGCTCGCTGTGGGATCGCGGCATCCTCCCGCAGGACACGCTGAAGCTGCTCGCCGACGCACGCGGCGGCTACGTCGAAGTGGACTCGAGCGAATCGATGGACTGGGCGTCGCTGCGTTCGCGCATCGCCACGCACGGCATGCGTAACTCGAACTGCGTCGCAATCGCGCCGACGGCGACGATCTCGAACATCATCGGCGTGTCTGCATGTATCGAGCCGACATTCCAGAACCTGTACGTGAAGTCGAACCTGTCGGGCGAATTCACGGTGGTGAACGACTACCTCGTACGTGACCTGAAGGCGCGCGGCCTGTGGGACGAAGTGATGGTCGCCGACCTGAAGTACTTCGACGGCTCGCTGTCGCGCATCGACCGCGTGCCGGCCGACCTGCGCGCGATCTACGCCACCGCGTTCGAAGTCGATGCAACGTGGCTGGTCGAAGCGGCGTCGCGCCGTCAGAAGTGGATCGACCAGGCGCAGTCGCTGAACATCTACATGGCGGGTGCGTCGGGCAAGAAGCTCGACGAGGTCTACAAGCTCGCATGGCTGCGCGGCCTGAAGACGACGTACTACCTCCGCACGATGGCGGCGACGCACGTCGAGAAGTCGACGGTCGCGCACGGCGCGCTGAATGCAGTGCCGTCGGGTGATGGTGGCGAGGGCGGCGCGGCGGGTGGCTTCGGTATCGGCGGCGGTGCGGGTTCGTCGGGCGTGACGGGCGGCTTCCAGGCATCGGCTGCGGCAGCGATGGCAGCGACGGCAGTGGCCGCAGCGGCAAGCGAAGCAGCACCCGAAGCCGATGGTCCCGTCTGCATGATGCGTCCGGGCGACCCTGGCTTCGAAGAGTGCGAAGCCTGCCAGTAAGCACGCGCAGTCAGCAGGCAGTACTGCCGTCAGCAGCAAGCGGCAGCAAGCCGTAACCCGCCGCCGGTCCTCGCCGGCGGCGCACAAAAAGAGATGGGCGGCGCAGGCAGGACGCGCCGCTCATTGCGAAGCGAAGTCGAAGCCGCTCACACGTAAGAGGTCGAGCAGGACCCGGCGCAAGTCTCCGATCACGCGCCCGCGCAAGCAGAAGCCTATGCGCTTCGAGCGAGCATGACGCGCGAGAGTCGACGCTCGTGCAGCACTTCGATCAGGCGATTCATCGCGCAGTTTGCCCGGCGATGTGCCGGGGCAGTCAGTCAGGCGAAGCAACGAGGAACATCACGTGCTACACGTCAGTTGATGGCTGCGAGGAAACACGAAGCCACAAGCTGAATGCAGCACGCGAAGCAGCGGACAAGCAGGCGATGCATCACCTGCCCGACATGCTTCGAGAGAACATCGCCACGTGATGAAGAACGCAATCGTTTCGAAGCCGAAGCAACGCACACGCATCGCTGAAGCAACGCTCTTTCGATCGTGCATCGCGCTACATCGACACACGTTTCGATCGACTCGTATCGAGTGACCTTCACAGACTCACGAACAAAGTGTTGTATGAAGGTCGCAACGCGATTCGAAAACAGGATTTTTCATGAGCGGACCCTTTTAACGCTCGTGAAAAGATGGTACAAACCGATCTAAATTGATGGTGACATTTATGCTCAACTGGGATGACGAGATCACTGCCGTAACTCCCTCGAGTGCGACGCAACCGAACGTGTTGCGCAACGCTGAGGGGACGGCCGTCGGTTCGCAAGTTCAAACGCGTTCCGCTCATCAAGCTCCCTCGGCTCAACAAGTCTTCGCGAACGACATCGCGATTGCTCCGCCGGCACAAACGAATGCGCCGGCCGTCGCTCCCGAAGCTCGCGTGAATGTCGCCGACAAGCGCATCATCAACGGTCAGACCGACGTCAATCAGCTGGTGCCGTTCAAGTACAAGTGGGCGTGGGAGAAGTACCTCTCCGGCTGCGCGAACCACTGGATGCCGCAGGAAATCAACATGTCCCGCGACATCGCGCTCTGGAAAGACCCGAACGGGCTGACGGAAGACGAGCGCCGCATCGTCAAGCGCAACCTCGGCTTCTTCGTGACGGCCGACTCGCTCGCGGCGAATAACATCGTCCTCGGCACGTATCGTCACATCACGGCGCCCGAATGCCGCCAGTTCCTGCTGCGCCAGGCATTCGAAGAGGCGATCCACACGCACGCCTACCAGTACATCGTCGAGTCGCTCGGTCTCGATGAAGGTGAAATCTTCAACGCGTATCACGAAGTTACATCGATCCGCGACAAAGACGAATTCCTGATTCCGTTCATCCACACGCTGACCGACCCGGCCTTCAAGACGGGCACGCTCGAAGCAGACCAGAAGCTGCTCAAGTCGCTGATCGTGTTCGCGTGCGTGATGGAAGGGCTGTTCTTCTACGTCGGCTTTACCCAGATCCTGGCGCTCGGCCGCCAGAACAAAATGACGGGCGCGGCGGAACAGTACCAATACATCCTGCGCGACGAGTCGATGCACTGCAATTTCGGCATCGACCTGATCAACCAGATCAAACTCGAAAACCCGCATCTGTGGACGCCGGAGTTCCGCGCGGAGATCCGCGAGATCTTCAGGCATGCGGTCGACCTCGAATATCGCTACGCAGAAGACACGATGCCGCGCGGGGTGCTCGGCCTCAATGCGTCGATGTTCAAGAGCTATCTGCGCTTTATCTGCAACCGCCGTTGCCAGCAGATCGGCATCGATGCGCTGTTCCCGAACGAGGAAAACCCGTTCCCGTGGATGAGCGAGATGATCGACCTGAAGAAGGAACGCAATTTCTTCGAGACTCGGGTTATCGAATATCAGACCGGCGGCGCGCTGTCCTGGGAGTAACCCAACGCGTCGCGTATGTATTTGATGGGGTTGCCGCCGGCTGTGCCGCGGCAAGTTTGATGAGGAGCATGACCGCCTGATGCAGAGCGTGCCCGGTGCGCCGCGGAATGCCGCGACCCATAAAGATTACAGGCACTTTGCGAACCCTTCAGTGGGATGGGCAAACTTCCCCCCGGAAAAAGCCGTCCGCGCGAAAGCGAGCGGCTCGATCAAACGATTGCCGGCATCGACATCCGATGCCGACTGGACTTGGCGCGCTGTGCCCGATGGCACGGCGCGCCTTACCGTATTCATTAGCGTAAGCGCGCTGGAGCTGCGTACGCCGATGAATAGCCCGCTTCGCAGTGGCCGCCGTGAGAAGCGTCCGCGGGAAGCGGGTTTTGACGAAGGGTGTAGTTTGAACTGACTCTCATCTGAAACCTGAAGGAGAAAATGATGGCACTCGCCAAGAAGAAGCCGGCAGCCAAGAAGGCTGCAGCAAAGAAGGTCGTCGCGAAGAAGGCGGCTCCCGCCAAGAAGGCAGCACCGGCGAAGAAGGCCGCTGTGAAGAAGGTTGCAGCGAAGAAAGTCGCCGTGAAGAAGGTTGCTGCGAAGAAGGCAGCACCGGCGAAGAAGGCGGCTGCAAAGAAGGTCGCAGCGAAGAAGGTTGCAGCGAAGAAAGTCGCCGTGAAGAAGGTTGCTGCAAAGAAGGCAGCACCGGCGAAGAAGGCGGCTGCAAAGAAGGTCGCAGCGAAGAAGGTCGCAGCAAAGAAAGTCGCCGTGAAGAAGGTTGCTGCAAAGAAGGCAGCACCGGCGAAGAAGGCCGCTGCGAAGAAGGCGCCTGCTAAAAAGGCTGCCGCCAAAAAGGCTGCGCCTGCCAAGAAGGCTGCCGCGAAAAAGGCCGCTGCTCCTGCGAAGAAGGCTGCTCCTGCGAAAAAGGCTGTTGCGAAGAAGGCAGCACCTGCTCCCGCTGCGCCCGCTGCTTCGACGGCGCCGGCTGCTACGGTCAAGACCGCGTTGAATCCGGCTGCAGCATGGCCGTTTCCGACGGGCAGCCGTCCGTAAGAGCTGATGCCGCAACGGACGCATCCAGCGTGCGTCCGGCGATTGAGTAGGGCTACTCAATCAACCCGATCCCGCCGCCGGGCAACTGGCGGCGGGATTTTTTCGTCTGGTGCCCGTCCGGACTCGTCGTGCGCTTCGCACCGGCGGCGATGCGACGCGCTCGCGTACAGGCAATGTCGGTCGAAGGATGCGCTGCTCGCAACTCATGCGGCGATGCGCAAACCGAGGCAAAAAAAACGCATGCACAGGGGAGCACATGCGTGTGAGGTTGCCGTCACCGCGCGAGAGCGCGCCGACGGCAGGGAAATGGATTGCGTCTGCGGGAAACGCGTCAGTGGGTCACGCGGGTCACGCCGCCGCTCGACAGCAGACGCACGCGCTCGCCCGCGCTGAAAATTTCGCCTGTTGCACTTTGCGTGATCGCGCGCATGTCGCCGTTGTCGAGGCGCACCGTGATCTCGACGCCGTCGCGCATCGCCGTGCTGTTCTCGATCGTGTTGCCTGCCACGGCGCCCGCCAACCCGCCGACGATGCCCGTCAGAATCGAGCCACGGCCGCCGCCGATCGCGCTGCCCGCCACCGCGCCCAGCGCACCGCCGCCCACCGCGCCGATACCGCTCGGCTGACCGTTGTTCGAGCTGATCTTAACGGCGCGCACGCTGTCGACGGTTCCCATGCGTACGGTCTCTTCACGTTGCGCCTGCGATGACGTGTAGACGTCGGCGGAACTGCTGTTGTACGCGCAGCCTGTCACGGCGAGCGAACTGACGATCACTGCGCCCAATACCAGGCGGCCCACAGTACGATTTGTTGTTTTCATTCCCTTGACTCCAAACGGGCTCGCATCCTCAAGCCCTCAAACGCGACCGATCAGGCGCGGCGTATGCGCATCACGCGCCTTCGGGCAGTGCGTACCCGAATGCCTGCTTGAACCGGTCGTTGATCTCCGCGCGCGAAGGCGCATAGTTTTGCGGCCCTTGATGTTCGATCTTGAGCGCGCCCATCAGGCTTGCGAGACGGCCCGTGGTTGTCCAGCCAAGACCCTTCTCGATGCCGTGCAGCAGGCCGCCCCGGAAGGCATCGCCGCAACCCGTGGGGTCCAGCACCTGCTTTGCCTTGACGGCCGGAATCTCTTCGATGCCGCCCGAATGGTGAATCTGCGCGCCGTGCTCGCCGCGCGTCACGATCAGCGCATCGACACGGCTTGCGATCTCTTCGATCGACCAGCCCGTCTTGTTGCTCACGAGCGCGGCTTCGTAGTCATTGACTGCCACGTAGGTGGCAAGTTCAATCATGCGGCGCAGCGACGCGCCGTCGAACAGCGGCAGCCCCTGGCCCGGATCGAAGATGAACGGAACGCCCGCCGCCGCGAACTGTTCGGAGTGCTGGATCATGCCGTCGAAGCCGTCCGGTGCGACGATGCCGAGCTTCATGCCCGGCTGGTCGGCACGGTTCAGGTGAGACTGCATCATCGCGCCCGGGTGGAACGCGGTGATCTGATTGTTCTCGAGGTCGGTCGTGATCATTGCCTGCGCCGAGTAGGTGTCGGGCAGCACGCGCACGTGCTCTTTCGAGAGGCCGAGCGTGTCGAGGCGATCGATGTACAGCTGCGCGTCGACGGCGCCGAGCGTCGCCATGATGCGCGCGTCGCCACCGAGCAGATGCAGCGAGTACGCGATATTGCCCGCGCAGCCGCCGAATTCGCGACGCATCGTCGGCACGAGGAAGCTCACGTTCAGGATGTGGACCTGTTCCGGCAGGATGTGCTCCCGAAAGCGCCCTTCGAAGGTCATGATGTTGTCGTAGGCAAGCGAGCCGCAAATCAGCGTAGCCAAGGCGAGCGTTCCTGTAAGAAGTATCGGTGTCGGAGGGAAAAGTGGCGCGACGATGTGACAGCGCCGCGCCCGGGCGATACGGGAGCGGCGCTGTATCGACGCAAGCGTGGAGCTTACTTCAGCGCGGCGAGCGCTGCGTCGTAGTTCGGTTCGTTCTTGATTTCGCCGACGAGCTCGGCGTGCACGACCTTGTCGTTTTCATCGAGAACGACGACGGCGCGCGCCGTCAGGCCCGTCAGCGGGCCGCTCGTCACGTCGACGCCATACGCTTGCGCGAACTCGTGGCCGCGGAACGTCGAGGCCGTCACGACGTTTTCGATTCCTTCCGTCGTGCAGAAGCGCGAAGCGGCGAACGGCAGGTCGCCCGACACGACGATCACGGCCGTGTTGTTCAGCTTGGCGGCTGCTTCGTTGAACTTGCGCGTCGAGGTTGCGCAGGTCGGCGTGTCGAGACTCGGGACGATGTTCAGTACCTTGCGCTTGCCGGCGAAGTCGGTGAGCGAGAGCGGCTTCAGATCCTTGCCGACGAGCGTGAAGGCGGGCGCCTTCTGGCCGACGGACGGGAACGTGCCAGCGACTTCGATCGGGTTGCCACCCAGCGTGACTTGACTCATGTTGTGCTCCGAAGATTCGTCAGGGATTGACGGGATGCGCGTCCGGTTCGTGCCGGACGCGCGGGTGTAACCAGCTCGCGCCGCAGAGATACCCGTTACGGATAGAAGATCTGCACGCGGAAATTCGAGGCGACGGTATTGCCGGTGTCGAGGCGCACGATCATCGTCTGCGTCGTGCGGGCGGGCAGGCCCGCCGCAATCGGCGTGCCGGGCTTCACGTAGTCTTGCGGCCACAGCACGCGCCGCACGGCGACGTTGTTGTTCTCGTCGAGCAGCGTCAGTTCGACGGCGGGATAGGCGAGCGCGATGTCGAAGCGGTTGCGCAGCGGCATCCGCAGTTCGAGCTTGTGCGGTCCGTCGATCTGGCGCAGATCGGACGGCTCGACCAGCAGGCCATCGATATCGCGCGGCGGTCCGACCTTGCATCCGAGGTTCGCGCAAGCCTTCACGAAGAGCGACTGCGAACCGGGCCACGCGACCATCACCGATTCGCGTTGCCACCATGCGAGCTGCGCGAGCAGCAAGACGGCCAGCACGGCGATCGCGACTCCGCCGACGGCCTGCCATACGACGCGGCGCGAGTCTTGTCCGAGCGGCTCACGCCGGACGGCGAACGCATTGTCGTCATCGTCTGGCGCGGCGGCGAACGGCTGGCGCGCGCCTCCGCCGAAACGCGGTTCGTAATCCTGCTCTTCCGCAGGCGAGCCGAAGTGGGGCTCGCGATCCCGACGATCGTCGGCGGCCGGCGCGGCCGCGCTGTCATCGGGGTCGAAGAAGGGTTTGTGCCGCTTGTCGCGAAGTGGCTCATACAGCCCTTCGTGCAAGGTTTCGTGCAGCGGCTCGTGCAATGGCTCGTGCAACGATGCATCGGCTTCGGCCTTCGCTTCGCCCGCTGTTTCGGCATTGGGTGCGTGCGCCGATTCGCGCGCGGGCTCCGCTGCTCGCCACGTATGCGGCGGCGGCTCGGCAATTTCCTGTTCGAGCACGCGCTCGGGCGAGGCTTCGAAAGTCGGCTCTGTCTTCGGCGCAGCAGGTGGTTCAGCAGATTGCGCGACCTTCGGCTGAGCTTGCGTGGCGGCTGATGGTTCGACCTTCGGTTGAGCTTGCGTGGCGGTAGACGGTTCGACCTCCGGCTGAGCTTGCGTGGCGGCTGACGGTTCTACCTTCGGCTGAGCTTGCGTGGCGGTCGACGGTTCTGTCGTCGGCTGAGCTTGCGCGGCGACGGACGGTTCGACCTTCGGCTCGGCTCGCACTTCAGCAGTCGGCGCGGCCGGCGCTTCGACGCGCGGCTCGACCCGTTTGCGCGCGGTCGCCTTTTCTGTGCTCGGCGACTTCGAGTCGGTCAGTTCGAGTGTCAGAGGCGGCTGAGCAGAACTCGGAATCGTGACGGGCTTGAGCGGAATCGTCGATGCGTTGTGGCGAATGCGTCCGTCGACCGACGCGTCGGGCGCGGGTGCCCACGGGTTCCATGCTTCCGCGCGGAAGTCGGGCGAGCCGGCGGACGCTGCCCCGTGCTCCGGCGTCGTATCTTTGGCTTCGAGGGGCGCTTCAGCGACGTGTACTTGCGCCGCGGCGTGACCGGCCGGCGCTTTTTCGTGCCGTGCTGCCTCGTCGCTCGCGAGCGGCTTTGCAGCATGCTCGCCGATGGTTTCTGCGGGATGCGCAGTGGTGGGTTCTATCGTGGCTTCGGCGACGTGCGGCGAAGCGGATTCCGCGGCGTGCATGCCGGCATCTTTAGCCGGCTGCTCGACGCGATGCGCATCGGTATCGGCACGCGCAGCGGGTTCGGCAGCAGGAGCGGCTCCTTCGCGTGCAGGCGCTTGACCGCCATTCGCGAGCTTATCGAGCGTGTAAGCGGTGACATCGTCGATCGACACGCGCTTTGCCTTATCGACGCTCGTGCCGTTGGTTACATCAAAGAGATTGTTCGATGCGTCGAACACTTCGTGGCAATGGCCACAACGAACGAGGCCGCGGCGCAGCGTGAGCTGCTCCGGCTGGAGCTTGAAGGCTGTTTTACAGAAGGGACAGCGTGTCGCTAGAAGCATATTGAGCCGATTGACCGGTTAGCCGTTAAGGGGCCGGAAGCAGACAGATATGCCTTATTCTAATGGCTTTCGCGGCGAGTACCTGCAAGGCAGACCCAGCCCTCGTGTTCACGCCATACGTCGATGTCGATCCATTGCCGATAGATGTGCGCGACCTCTTCAGCCTGGCGCGCGAGAATGCCCGACAGCGCAATGCGTCCGCCCGGCTTCACCTTCGACGACAGCATCGACGCCATCAGTTTCAGCGGGTTCGACAGAATATTCGCCACGACGATATCGAACTCGCCCGCGGGGCAATCGTCGGGCAAGCCGTATGTGACGTCGGCGTGATTGCGCTCGCTGTTGTGGCGCGCCGACTCGACCGCCTGAGGATCGATGTCGATGCCGATCACCGGGTCCGCGCCGCATTTCTTCGCGAGAATCGCGAGAATGCCCGAGCCGCAGCCATAGTCGAGCACCGAGTCGCCTTTCTTCACCGATTGCTCGAGCCATTCCATACACAGACGCGTCGTCGGATGGCTTCCCGTGCCGAACGCGAGGCCTGGATCGAGTTCGAGCACGAGCGCATCGGGATCGGGTGCGGCGTGCCACGACGGCACGACCCAGATGCGCTCGCCGATCGGAATCGGATCGAACTGCGATTGCGTGAGACGCACCCAGTCCTGTTCCTCGACTTCGCGCACGCTGAACGACGGCGTATCGGCGAGACCGAGCTCGTTCGCGGCGGCCGCGAGCAGCACCGCCGGCTCGTGTTCGGGCGCGAGCAGCGCGATCACGCGCGAATGTGTCCACGCGGTGCGCTCCGGCGTGAGACCGGGCTCGCCGAATAGCGGCTGCTCGTCGGGCGTGTCGGCGTCCGCGTCTTCGACGGATACCGACAGCGCGCCCAGTTCGAGCAGCGCATCCGACAGCGCTTCCGCGTGTTCGCGCGCGAGTTCGACGATCAGTTCCCGGTAGGTCATTGCTTACGCTTCTTCCGGTGCGGCCTGCAGCTTCGCGGCCAGCCGGTTTTCGAGGTAATGGATGCTCGTGCCGCCCTCGACGAACTTCGCGTCGAGCATCAGTTCGCGATGCAGCGGAATGTTGGTCTGAATGCCTTCGACCACCATTTCCGACAGCGCGATGCGCATCCGGCTGATCGCCTGCTCGCGCGTCGCGCCGTAAGCGATCAGCTTGCCTATCATCGAATCATAGTTCGGCGGAACGAAATAGCCGTTGTACGCGTGCGAATCGACGCGAATACCGGGGCCACCGGGCATATGCCACGACGTCAGACGCCCCGGCGACGGAATGAACTTGAACGGATCTTCGGCGTTGATACGGCACTCGATCGCATGTCCGCGGAACTGGATGTCGCGCTGGCGGAGCGCGAGCTTCTCGCCTGCAGCGATGCGGATCTGTTCCTGAACGATGTCGATGCCCGTGATCAGTTCCGTGACGGGATGCTCGACCTGCACGCGCGTGTTCATTTCGATGAAGTAGAACTCGCCGTTCTCGTACAGGAATTCGAACGTGCCCGCGCCGAGGTAGCCCATCTTCTTGCACGCGTCCGCGCAGCGATCGCCGATGCGCTCGATCAGGCGTCGCGCAATGCCGGGCGCCGGCGCTTCCTCGATCACCTTCTGGTGACGGCGCTGCATCGAGCAGTCGCGCTCGCCGAGCCAGAGCGCGTTCTTGAACGAATCGGCGAGCACCTGGATTTCGATGTGCCGCGGGTTCTCCAGGTATTTCTCCATGTAGACCTGCGGATTGCCGAACGCACGGCCGGCTTCTTCGCGCGTCATGTTGACGGCGTTGACGAGCGCCGCTTCCGTGTGCACGACGCGCATGCCGCGGCCGCCGCCGCCGCCCGCCGCCTTGATGATCACCGGATAGCCGATCGCGCGCGCAATCTTCACGATTTCCTTCGGATCGTCCGGCAATGCGCCTTCCGACCCGGGCACGCACGGCACGCCCGTCTTGATCATCGTCTGCTTCGCGGTGACCTTGTCGCCCATCAGGCGAATCGTGTCGGGGCGCGGGCCGATGAACACGAAACCCGATTGCTCGACGCGCTCGGCGAAGTCCGCGTTCTCGGAGAGGAAGCCGTAGCCGGGGTGAATCGCTTCGGCGTCCGTGACTTCCGCCGCGCTGATCAGCGCAGGCATGTTCAGGTAGCTCAGGTTCGACGGCGCCGGTCCGATGCAGACCGCCTCGTCGGCGAGTTTCACGTATTTGGCTTCCTTGTCGGCTTCGGAATAGACGACGACCGTCTTGACGCCGAGTTCGCGGCACGCGCGCTGAATGCGGAGCGCGATTTCGCCGCGATTGGCAATGAGGATTTTTTCAAACATAGCGGATATTCGACTCATCAATGGGCGCCGCGTGCGGGTTGCGCAGTTGCTTCCAGAAGCGCGGCTGCCACAGAGGATCGGTGGCGCGCCCGAAGAAGGAGGGCGCGCGGATGGCGTGTGGCTAAAAAGCGCCGCGTCAGCCGATCACGAAGAGCGGCTGGCCGTATTCGACTGCCTGCCCGTTCTCGACGAGGATTTCCTTGATGACGCCAGCCTGATCCGACTCGATTTCGTTCAGCAGCTTCATCGCTTCGATGATGCAGATCGTCTGGCCTTCCTTGACGGCGTCGCCCACTTGCACGAACGGATCTGCGCCCGGCGACGGCGCACGATAGAACGTACCGACCATCGGCGAGGTCACGACGTGACCCTGCGGCGCGGCGGCGGCCGGCGTGGCCGGGCCTGCGACGGCGGGCGCTTCCGAGTGAACGCCAGGCGCGGAGGCCGTCGCCGGGAATTGCGGCGCGAAGTTGCCGGGTTGCTGGACGTAAACCGGCGGCGCGTTCTTGACGATGCGCACCTTGCCTTCGCCCTCGGTCACTTCGAGTTCGGAAATGCCGGACTCGGAGACGAGGTCGATCAGAGTCTTCAGTTTACGTAGATCCATGGGCTTCCCCTTTCAATGCGTGAAGCGCCGGTGGGATGCCGCCGGCGCCGAATTCGTGTTTTGGGTTGTCAGTTGCGCGACGTCCCGGCTGTCTGAACGGACAACCGGTCGAGCGCGTATTCGAGTGCGTACAGATAACCCTTCCAGCCGAGGCCGCAAATCACGCCCTCTGCCTGGTCGGAGAAATACGAGTGATGCCTGAACGGTTCTCGACGATGCACGTTCGACAGATGAATCTCGACGAACGGGATGCCGACGCCCGCTAGTGCGTCCCGGATCGCCACGCTCGTATGCGTGTAGGCGGCGGGATTAATCAGGATGAAATCGGTCTTCTCGGTCCGGGTGGCCTGGATGCGATCGACGAGTGCGCCTTCGTGATTGCTCTGGAAGGTGGCCAGTTCTACGCCGGCGTCCGCTGCGCGGTCGGCGAGCGCCTGATCGATCTGCGGGAGCGTGACGCGGCCGTACACCTCAGGTTCCCGGGTGCCGAGAAGATTGAGATTGGGGCCATGCAGAACCAGCAGTCGCGTCATGGTCGCTTCGTTTTCCGTGGAATTGGCCGCACTTTAGCGCTGATTAGAGAAATTTGTCTAGTTTCTCGAGCACCGGTGACGATCCAGCGCCTTTCTGCGATAGCCGCAACTAGCCGAACTTCTGACAATTCCGCCGGAATGTCGGGCAACCTGGAGCCAACGTTCTCAATTAAACGTCAATAAGTTGTCGACGTCATAGCGCGTCGAGCGTCCGTTTCAGCTCTTCGGGCTTGACCTGTCCTAATTTTGTCGACCGTACGACCCCTTTTGCGTCAATTACGACCGTGTAAGGCAAACCACCCGCGTTATTGCCGAATGCGCGGGCGAGGTCGGCGCCTCCGAAGCCGGCGACGAAAATCGGGTAGTCGACGGGCACTTTCTGAAGGAACGCCTTCACGTTCTTGTCGGAATCGACGCCGAGTCCGACGAACTCAATGCCTTTCTTCGCATATTCCTTGTGTAGTTGCGACAGCGACGGCATCTCTTCGACGCATGGTCCGCACCACGACGCCCAGAAGTTGACGACGACGGGACGGCCCTTGAACCCGGCGAGCGATTGCGGCTTGCCGTCCGCATTCGTGACTTTCGCCGACCACAGCTGGTTGACGGCATTGCTGCTGTCGGCGGGCGCGGCGTTGGCGACGCCGGCGAGATCGTTGCTGCCGAGAAACCAGTGGCTCGCCACTGCTCCTCCCGCTGTTGCGACGACGGCCACCGCCGCGATTGCCAGAATGCGCTTCATATATAGATGGAGAGTGTGTCAGTTAGAGGAGGGCGAGTCGTCGCTCTCGTCGATCAATGCCTGCACTGCGCGAACGTCGGCCCTTGCTAGCCGGCCGCGCGCGTCGGCTCGCACCGCGCCGCGCAGATCGTCGGTGCTGTACAGCGCGACGTGGATGCCCACGGGTTCGGTGTCCCGTCCTTCATCCGTCGGGCGCCAGAGAAAGCTCAAAGTTTCGACGTATCCACGCCCCGCAAAGTGCCGCGTTTCGGAAACGTCGTACTGCACATTCGTGTTCAGCAGGTAGAGGGCGACTTCCTTCGGGTTGTCACAGAACGCCTGCAGATGTATATCGGAATGCTCGCCGGCCGTTCCGCCCAGCACGGCGCCCGTCAGATAAGGATTGAATGGCGCGAGCCGCTGCATCCAGTCCAGCGCGATTTCTCTCAGGCGGCGCAGCACGGCCGGCTGGCTGTCGCCCTGAAACAGCGACTGGTATTCGCGGATTTCTTCCTCGATCTGGTCGTTATCCGGCAGCCATTCTCCCGCGACGCGCGTCTCCCCGACGACCTGCCGCGCAGCCTTGCGCTTGGCCGTCGAGTAATCGAGACCGTCTTCGGCGATCATTCTCGCAGCCGCGATCGCGATTTCCTCGCGCACGCGCTGCGGATCGAAATGTGATTTGCGAACCATCCGTCAATGATACTAGAGAAAACCCGATGGCCTTTTTGCGTGCGCCGGCGCCGCGCAACGGTTTGAAGCCGTGCTCAGCGGCGCTTCGGAAAACTCGCGCGACCAGGAATGGGCGAGCCTGTACGTTACAATAAGCGTCCTTTGCCGCGAGGACTTTCCGGCCCTTTGCGCGCACCTACTTCCATGCAAAACACGCCCTGCGGCGCGACAGCTTTTATGCACATTCACATCCTCGGCATCTGCGGCACGTTCATGGGCGGTCTCGCGGTTCTCGCGCGCAACGCCGGGCACACGGTGACGGGTTGCGACGCCGGTGTCTACCCGCCGATGAGCACGCAGCTCGAGGCGCAAGGCATCAAGCTGATCGAAGGCTGGGGCGTCGAGCAGCTCGACCTGAAGCCTGATCTCTTCGTGGTCGGCAACGTGGTGACGCGCGGCAATCCGCTGATGGAAGAAATCCTGAATCGCGGCCTGCCGTACACGTCCGGTCCGCAGTGGCTCGGCGAGCACGTGCTGAACGGCAAATGGGTGCTCGCGGTCGCGGGCACGCACGGCAAGACGACCACGACGTCGATGCTGACGTGGCTGCTCGAAGACGCGGGCATGAATCCCGGCTTCCTGATCGGCGGCGTGCCGTTGAATTTCGGCGTATCCGCGCGTCTGACCGATTCGAGCTTCTTCGTGATCGAAGCCGACGAATACGACACGGCATTCTTCGACAAGCGCTCGAAGTTCGTCCATTACCGGCCGCGCACGGCGATCCTGAACAACCTGGAATTCGATCACGCGGACATCTTCCCGGATCTCGCCGCGATCGAAACGCAATTCCACCATCTCGTGCGCACGGTGCCGGGCATTGGCCGCATCGTGTCGAATGGCCGTGAAGACGCGCTCGAACGCGTGCTGACGCGCGGCTGCTGGAGCGAAGTGGAACGCTTCGGCGTCGACGGCGGCTGGCAGGCGTTGCCGGCTGAAGACGGAGTCGCCGTCGACGAGCGCTTCGCCGTCTATCACGGCGGCGAGCGCGTCGGCGTGGTCGACTGGCAAGTGCAGGGCGAGCACAACCGGATGAACGCGATCGCCGCGATCGCCGCCGCGCGCCACATCGGCGTGCCGCCCTCGCAGGCCGCGAAGTCGCTGTCGACCTTCCGCAACGTGAAGCGCCGAATGGAAGTGCGCGGCAGTGTCGACGGCGTGACCGTCTACGATGATTTCGCGCATCACCCGACGGCGATCCACACGACGATCGCCGGCCTGCGCACGCGGGTGGGCCGCGGCGAAAGCGGAAAACGCACCCGCATTCTCGCTGTGCTGGAGCCGCGCTCGAACACGATGAAGCTCGGCGTGATGAAGGCGCAGCTACCGTCGAGCCTTGCCGACGCCGACCTCGTCTTCGGCTACGGCGCGCCGGCGGGCAAGGACGCGCTCGGCTGGAATCTCACCGAAGCGCTCGCGCCGATGGGCGGCAAGGCGCAGGCGTTCAGCGACATCGACGCGCTCGTCAAAGCCATCGTCGCGGCGGCGCGGCCCGGCGATCACGTGCTCGTGATGAGCAACGGCGGCTTCGGCGGCGTGCACCAGAAGTTGCTCGACGCGCTGTCGGTGCGCCCGGCCGAGCAGGCCCGAGGCGTCGCGTGATTCTCTATCTGCACGGTTTCCGCTCGTCGCCCAATTCGTTCAAGGCGCGCGTGATGGCCGGGCGGCTTGCCGCGCTTGGCCGCAGCGCAGAATGGTGCTGTCCGATGCTGCCCGTGTCGCCGCTCGAAACGGTGGCGCTCGTCGAAGGATTGATCGCGGCGGCGAAGCCATCGCACGTGACGGTGATCGGCAGCTCGCTTGGCGGCTACTTCGCGACACATCTCGCCGAAAAGCACGGCTGGCGCGCGGTGCTGCTGAATCCCGCTGTCGTGCCGCAGCGCGACCTGAGCCACTATCTCGGCGAGCAGCCGTTGTGGCACGGCGGCGGTAGCATCGTCGTCGAGCCGCATCATCTGGACGAATTGCGCGCGCTCGGCGTTGCGTCGATCACGCGCCCCGAACGCTATTATCTGATTGCCGCCACCGGCGACGAAGTGCTCGATTACCGCGAAATGCTCGCGCACTATCCCGGCGTGCGGACGAAACTGATCGAAGGCAGCGACCACGCGATCAGCGAGTTTCCCGAATATGTCGACGACGTGCTCGCGTTTTGCGACGCCGCCGACGCCGAGCCGCCCGCGCCAGGCGAGGCGGCATGATCCGATGATCCGCAAACAGCGCGCGCCGACCGGCACGCGCGTTGCGGAGCACCACACCGAACACGACGCCGACGCGCAATCACGCAGCACCGCGCGCCGGCCGACGCAAGCCAGAACGAGAGTATTGAGTGAACGTTTTCTTTGAGGAATCGGGCAGTTTCAAGGCGGGCAGCGTGCTGTCGCGTCAGGGCGACGCGTTCCAGGTCGAGCTGCCTGGCGGACGCCGCGCGAAAGTCCGCGCGAAAGACGTGCTGATCGAGTTCGAGAAGCCGACGGCTGGCGAGCTGATGGAGCAGGCCGACGCCGTCGCGCAGGATATCGATCTCGACTTTCTGTGGGAATGCGCGCCGGAAGAAGAGTTTCCGTTTGCGACGCTCGGCGCCGAGTATTTCGGCGAGTCGTTCGGAGCCGTCGAGCGCGCCGCGCTGATCCTGCGCATGCACGGCTCGCCCGTCTATTTCCGCCGCAAGGGGCGCGGCCAGTATCAGCGCGCACCGGAAGAGCAGCTGAAGATGGCGCTCGCGTCGCTCGAGCGCAAGCGCCAGCAGGCGCTCGTCCAGCAGAGCTACGAAGACGAACTGAAGGCGGGCCGTCTGCCGGACGGCTTCCAGAGCAAGGCGCTTGGATTGCTGACGAAGCCCGACAAGAACTCGATCGAATACAAGGCGCTCGAAGCGGCAGCGGCGGCGCGCGGTATTTCGGCGGCGCGTCTGATGCTCGAATGCGGCGGCATTCCGTCGCCGCGCGCGCTGCACGAAGCGCGTTTCCTGTCCGAATACTTCCCGCACGGCACGGGTTTCCCGGCCGTGACGGTCGGCGAGCTGCCGGAGGATTTGCCGCAAGCGGAAGTCGAAGCGTTCTCGATCGACGACGTGACCACGACTGAAATCGACGACGCGTTCTCCGTCGAGCATCTGGCCGATGGGCGCGTGCGGATCGGCATTCACATCGCGGCGCCGGCGCTCGGCATCGCGCGCGGCGATACCGTCGATGCAATTGCGCGCGGCCGTCTGTCGACGGTATACATGCCGGGCGACAAGATCACGATGCTGCCCGATTCCGTCGTCGAAAAATTCACGCTGGCCGAAGGCGGTTTGCGGCCGGCGCTGTCGCTGTACAGCATCGTGAATCGCGAGACGCAGGAAATCGTCGCGAGCGAAACGCGCGCCGAACTCGTCTATGTGAAGAACAATCTGCGCCACAACACGCTCGACGAACTCGTGACGGAAGAGGCGCTCGCCAACGGCACGGGCGACTATCCGCATAAGGAAGACATCGCGGTGCTGTGGCCGTTCGCGCAGTCGCTGTTCGAGAAGCGCCAGGTTGCGCGCGCGGGCTACGGCCTGAAGCGCGAAGTGCAGCGCAATACGGACTTCAACTTCTACGTCGAAGGCGAGCACGTGACGATCACGCCGCGCCGACGCGGTTCGCCGCTCGATACGATCGTCGCCGAACTCGCGATTCTCGCGAACTCGACGTGGGGCGCATTCCTGCACGATCACGGCGTGCCGGGCATCTACCGTTCGCAGCGCGCGTTCGGCGCGCCGACGGGTCCGAAGCGCACGCGCATGCAGACGACGGCCGCGCCGCACGAAGGTCTTGGCGTCGCGCAGTACGCGTGGAGCACGTCGCCGCTGCGCCGCTACGTCGACCTCGTGAACCAGTGGCAGCTGATTGCGTGCGTGCAGCACGGCGTGACGGCCAAGCTCGCGTCGCCGTTCAAGCCAAAGGACGCCGATCTGTTCGCCGTCGTCCAGGGCTTCGACGACACCTACACCGCGTACGCCGATCATCAGCGGCGCATGGAGTATTTCTGGTGTCTGCGCTGGCTCACGCAGGAGAACAGGAAGCAGGTGGTCGCGTCGGTGGTGAAGGGCGATCTCGTGCGGCTCGAAGAGGTGCCGCTGCTGCTGCATGTGCCGGGGCTCGGCGTGCATGCGCGCGGCACGCGGCTGATGCTCGAAGTGATGTCGGTCGATGAGCTGACGATCGAGGCGTCGGTGCGTCCGCTGCACGTGCTCGATGCGCCGACGGTGACGAGCGGCGCGGAAGAGGAGGACGAAGGCGACGAAGAGATCATCGACGCCGCCGACGCATCCGCCGAAAGCGAAGCCGAAGCGCAAGCCGAGGCCGACACCGCGACGAACACAGAAGGCGCGCCGGCAGCCGGCAACGATTCGTCGGCTTCTTCCGATCAAAAGGACCAGAACCTGGACGCGAGCCAGGACGCGACGGAGCACAGTAGATGAGCACAACGCTGGCCCAGCGCGACCGCTACGCGGTGATCGGCAATCCGATCGCGCACAGCAAGTCGCCGTTCATCCACGCGCGTTTCGCCGAGCAGACAGGCGAGCCCGTCGAATACGGCCGCCTGCTCGCGCCCGTCGATCAATTCGCGGCGCACGTGCGCGCGTTCATCGACGAAGGCGGGCGCGGCCTGAACGTGACCGTGCCGTTCAAGCTCGACGCGCATGCGTTCGCCACGTCGCTGTCGCCGCGCGCGGCCGCAGCGGGCGCGGTGAATACGCTGCGCTTCGAGAAGGATGGCGGCATCTACGGCGACAACACCGACGGCTTCGGCATCGTGCGCGACATCGAAGTGAATCTGCGCGTGCCGCTCAACGGCGCGCGCGTGCTGTTGTTGGGCGCGGGCGGCGCGGCGCGCGGCGTCGTGCTGCCGATTCTGGAGCGCAAGCCGCACACGCTGACCATCGTGAACCGGACGGCATCGAAGGCCGAGGCGCTGGTCGCGCAGTTCGCGAGCGCGGCAAGCGACGTGGCGTGCCGCCTGACGGGAGGCGGCGCGCAGGCGATCGAACCCGGCGCCTACGATGTGATCGTCAACGCGACGGCGAGCAGCCTCGACGCATCGCTGCCCGAGTGCGACGACGGCGCGTTCGACGCGGGCACGCTCGCGTACGACATGATGTACGGCGCGCAGCCGACCGTCTTCATGCAGCACGCCAGCAAGCTCGGCGCGCGCGCGGCGGACGGGCTCGGCATGCTGGTCGAACAGGCGGCGGAGTCGTTCTTCGTGTGGCGCGGCGTGCGTCCCGACGGGGCGCCCGTGCTCGCCGCGCTGCGCGAGATGCTGCGCGCGCCGCAAAGCGCGTAAGTGCGAGCGGCGCCCACGCGTTCTCCGACTTCACGGCACAGCGACGACAATGACAAAAACGAGGCGTGCGAGCAGGCCCGGGTCGAATGCGGGGCCGACGCGCTGGGTGGCCTACGCTGTCGCGGTTTTCGTTGCCGCGTGGTTCGCGACGCAGCTGTTCTACTTCGCGCAGATCGCGTTATGGAACTACGTGAATCCGCCGTCGACGGCGTTCATGCGCTCCGATGCCTGGCGTCTGTCGCAGGATCGTCCCGATCTGTCGATCCAGCATATATGGGTGCCCTACGAGCAGATCTCGCGCAATCTGAAGCGCGCGATTATCGCGTCGGAAGATGCGAATTTCGTCAATAACAACGGCTACGAAACCGACGCGATTCTCCAGGCATGGGAGAGGAACAAGGCGCGCGGCAAGATCGTCGCAGGCGGTTCGACGATCACTCAGCAACTGGCGCGCAATCTGTTTTTGTCGCGAGAAAAGAGCTATATCCGCAAGGGCCAGGAACTGATCATCACGTGGATGCTCGAGACGCTGATGGACAAGGAGCGAATCTTCGAGATCTATCTGAATTCGGTCGAATGGGGCAATGGCGTGTATGGCGCGGAAGCGGCGGCGCGCTATTACTTCAAGACGTCGGCGGCGAAGCTGACGGCCGGCCAGTCAGCGCGGCTCGCCGTGATGCTGCCGAGGCCGAAATACTTCGACGAGCATCGCAGCTCCGGCTATCTCGCTCAGCGCGCACGGGTCATCGCCCGAAGAATGGGCGCGGCGGAATTGCCGGATTGATTATCCCGTTTCAAGCCGTAATAAAAACGGCGATTATCCACGAAGATAATCGCCGTTTTTATTTTTAATGTCAGATATCAATTGAAGCGATAATTCACGCCGACTGTAAAGTCGTTATTGGTCCAGTGCGTCTTTTTCGGGTTGCCTGAATCGCCTGTCCATTCGGTGAACACGCTCGCATTCTTCGTGAATTGATATTCGAGCCCAAGCCCGTAATGAAAGCGCGCTCCCGGATAGTCGACTTTCGCGCCGAGGCGTGCATAAGGCATGAGCCGACCAATCGGATAGCCGATTTTTGCATCGATGCCGGCGTCCTTGTAACTTGCCGAGCCGTGATGCAGGTCGAGGAAAGCCTCGGCGCCAAGCACCACTGGACCGACGTTGAAGCCATAACCAGCAACGAAGCCCGGGAAGAAGGTGGTATGCGTCGGCTTGTTGATGGCGCCCGACGAACTCGAGATATTCAAACCTGCCTCGAACCCGATGTATGGGCCTGAGAAGTCTTCCATCAACTGCTCTTTTGTCGGCTGTGCCTGTGCGATGCCGCTGCCGACAATTGCTGCACACATCAATAACGTTTTAATTGTTTTCATGTCCTTATCGGGTTTTGGGAGTGGCGGAAATGCCGGCAAATCGAAATGATCGGCATATGACCGGGATGTGCCAATTGTCGAAGCATTAGTGACTTGCTTAAGCGTAAGCAGGCTAAGCAGGTAAAAGCGGACTCTCCATCGGATGACTCCGAAATCTATATCGCCAGGCTTTGATTTCGCTAATTCCTGACTACAGGCGCTTATCGCCAGGCAATAGGGTTGTGGGGTATTTCCGTCGGATGCTCCCGAGCGCTATCGTCGATAGAATCCCAATATATGAGCGCGTGACTCATATGTTGGTGAATCTCAAAAAAGCGCCCTACAATCCGGTTCAACAAGCCGAACGACATCGGCAAGAAACACCGCCTCGTCGCCAGCGCCATGCGCGGCGCATGAAGCGGGATGAAACTGGAGACGCCACGCCATGCCTTCCTGCTCCTTGCTGCACGACACGCGCGCCGCGCACACGCCGGACGCGCCACTTCGAGTCGCTCCGGACGCGAGCCGCCAAGCCGGCACTTCGCGGTAACTCCTCTCTGCACGCCCACCCGCCATGAACAAAGCGATGACCACCCACGCCGAGTCAGAAGCGCCGGATGTGCATGACGCGTCTTCCGCATCCGAAGCGCCTGAAGCACCTGAAGCATCCGGAACGCAGAAGGGAGACGCTGCGCGCAAGTCCGCGCCGCGCTCCGCGAACGGCGCCGTCGTTCCGCCGCCGCCCGCCGACAGCATCGGCCTGCCGAGCACGCTGCTCGATGTCACGCCGCAGCAGGCGGGTACGCAGACGCTGCTGCGCGGCCTCGCGATTCTCGAAGCCGCCGCAGCCGGCGTGCGCGACCTGCGCACCTTCGGCGCCGCGCTCGGCACGACGCGCAGCACGACGCACCGGCTCGTCAGCAGCCTCGTGCAGGCGCGTTATCTGCGCCAGGTGCAGGGCGGCTATCTGCTCGGTCCGAAGCTGATCGAGCTCGGCACGATCGCGCTCGAACAGATGCCGCTCACGACGGTCGCGCGTCCGCATCTGGAGTCGCTTGCCGAACTGACGCACGACACCATTCATCTCGGCGTGCGCGACGGCGACGACGTGCTGTACATCGACAAGATCCCCGGCACGCGCGGCCTCGAAATGCGCTCGCGCGTCGGCCACCGGATGCCGCTCGCGTCGACGGGCATCGGCAAGGCGATGATGCTCGACCTCGTTCCCGATCAATGGCAGTCGCTGTTCGACGCGTCGCGCCGCGCGCTCGCGGGCGTCAGCTTCAAGCCCGACAACCGGCCCGACCAGCAGACCTTCATGCAGCGCATGACGAACTACGCAGCGGGCGGCTTCACGTTCGATCTCGAAGAGAACGAAGCGTCGATTCGCTGCGTGGCCGCGCCCGTGCGCGATGCGTCGGGTTCGATCGTCGCGGCGCTGTCGGTGGCGAGCACGATTCCTTACATGTCGCTCGAGCGCATGGACGAACTGATTCCCGTCGTGCAGCGCGAAGCGCGCGCAATTTCCGAAGAACTGGGCTGGCGTGTTCCGCAACCGACTACACGCAGGATCAAACGATGACTCAGACGGGTTCGACCCTGTCCACGCAACGCGCCGAGCCGGCCCAGCCGGCAAGCGGCGCCGCGCTGATCGCGCTCGACTGGGGCACGACTTCGCTGCGCGCCTATCTGTTCGACGCGAACGGCGCCGTACTGGAGACGCGCGCATCGACGGCGGGCATCATGAATCTGCCGCGACCCGCTGCGGAAGGCGGTTTCGATGCCGCGTTCGATGCCGCCGTCGGCGCGTGGCTCGACCGCTCGCCTGAACTGCCCGTGATCGCGGCGGGCATGGTCGGCAGCGCGCAGGGCTGGAAGGAAGCGCCGTATGTGAATACGCCCGCGAGCGCCGATGCACTCGTCGACGGCATCGTGCGCGTGCAGACCGCGCGCGGCGTGCCGCTCAACATCGTGCCCGGCGTACTGCAGAACGGCGAACTGCCGAACGTGATGCGCGGCGAGGAAACGCAGATTTTCGGCGCGCTGGCCTGCGCCGATGCGTCGGGCGCCGCTGCGTCGGGCGCCGCTGCGTCGGCGGCCAGCAAAGGCGTGCTGATCGGCCTGCCCGGCACGCACGCGAAATGGGTGATGGTGCGCGACGCGAAGATCGAGCGCTTTCACACGTTCATGACGGGCGAGGTCTTCGCGGCGCTCACCGAGCACACGATTCTCGGCCGCACGATGGTCACGCCCGACCGTCCCGACACGGATGCGTTTCTGCGCGGCGTGCGGGTCGCGCGCGACGAGGGCCAAGCCGGTGTGCTCGCGACGATCTTCAGCACGCGCACGCTCGGCCTGACGGCTCAACTGACGCGCGAGCAGCAGCCCGACTATCTGTCCGGTCTTCTGATCGGTCACGAACTGAGCGGCCTCGACGCCGTGCTCGCGCAACAGCAATCGACGCTCGCCGGCCGCTCGTTGCAATTGATCGGCAACGAAGCATTGTGTGAGCGCTATCGGCTCGCGCTCGAGCAGTTCGGCAGTCACCGGGCGGAACTCGTCAG
The DNA here is from genome assembly GCF_900108945.1 of Paraburkholderia diazotrophica. Classification (GTDB taxonomy): domain Bacteria; phylum Pseudomonadota; class Gammaproteobacteria; order Burkholderiales; family Burkholderiaceae; genus Paraburkholderia; species Paraburkholderia diazotrophica. Next base: position 79,174 of record NZ_FNYE01000016.1, read on the forward strand.
GCACGCGACGGAGCGCGGCTTGTGGCGCATCGCGGCGCAAGCGGGCCTCGTCGACGAGGCGTCGGGCGCCGCGCAGGCGATCTGAAGCGACCCGAGGCGACCTGAAGCGACCCGAATCGGCGCGCGACGAACAGCAACTGACACAGCAAGCGACAAGCGACATAGGAACCGACATGCAACTCGATCTGAATCTGCCCGCACCGTATCAGCCGCACGCCGGCCTGATGGCCGCTTTCGAAGCGTGTCCGCTGATCGCGATCATGCGCGGCATCACGCCCGCCGACGCCGCCGATCACGGCCGCGCGCTGTACGAAGCGGGCTTCCGGATCATCGAAGTGCCGCTGAATTCGCCGAACCCGTTCGACAGCATTTCGGCCATTCGCCAGGCCATTCCCGCCGATGCAATCGTCGGTGCGGGCACCGTGCTGCGCGGTGAGCTCGTGCACGACGTGAAAGCGGCGGGCGGCGAGCTGATCGTGATGCCGCACAGCGACCCGGAAGTGGTGACGACGGCGAAGTCACTCGCGATGGCGTGCGCGCCCGGCGTCGCCACGCCGACGGAAGCCTTCCTCGCGCTAAAGAATGGCGCCGACGTGCTGAAGATGTTCCCGGCCGAACAGATCGGCTGCCAGATCGTGAAGGCGTGGCGCGCGGTGATTCACAGAGACGTGCCGCTGCTTCCCGTCGGCGGGATTGCGCCGGACAACATGGGCCCGTTCCTGAGCGCGGGCGCCAACGGTTTCGGGCTGGGCTCGGCGCTGTACAAGCCGGGCCAGCCGGCGACGGCAACGGCTTCGAACGCGAAGGCGTTCATCAACGGCCTGCGCATCGCACGCGCGGGCGTGAAGAAATGAACCGGCTCGCAGGCAAGGTCGCGCTGGTGACGGGCGCGGGACGCGGCATCGGCGCGGCGATCGCGGCGGCGTTCGCGCGCGAAGGCGCGGCTGTCGTGCTGGCGGAACTCGACATCGAGACGGCGCAGCGCACGGCCGCCGACATCGCTGCACAAACGGGCGGCAAGACGCTCGCCGTGCAGACGGACGTCACGCAATCGGCTTCCGTGCAGCGCGCGGTGAGCGAAGGCGAAAAGGCGTTCGGCCCGATCGGCGTGCTCGTGAACAACGCGGGCATCAACGTCTTTTGCGACCCGCTGACGATGACCGACGACGACTGGCGCCGCTGTTTCGCCGTCGATCTGGACGGCGTGTGGAACGGTTGCCGCGCGGTGCTGCCGGGGATGGTCGAGCGCGGCGAGGGCAGCATCGTGAACATCGCGTCGACACACTCGTTCAAGATCATTCCGGGCTGCTTTCCGTATCCCGTCGCGAAGCATGGCGTGATCGGCCTCACGCGCGCGCTCGGCATCGAGTACGCGCCGCGCAACGTGCGCGTGAATGCGATCGCGCCCGGCTACATCGAAACGCAGCTGACGCACGACTGGTGGAATACGCAGTCCGATCCCGCCGCCGCGCGCCAGGCGACGCTCGATCTGCAGCCGATGGCGCGCATCGGCAAACCGGAGGAAGTCGCGATGACAGCCGTCTTTCTCGCGTCGGATGAAGCGCCGTTCATCAACGCGAGTTGCATCACGGTCGATGGCGGGCGCTCGGCGCTCTATCACGACTGAGCCGTACAGAAGAAAGCGCAACGAAGCAGTAGCGAAGGAACAGAAGAAAAGCAGCAAAGGCGCCTCGCAAGAAGAGGCGACGGTGTCGACCGCTTGACGCGCTGGCCGCGTGTGTCAAAGCCGGTACAAGAAGACGCGGCCAATACCTTCTCGTTACTCACTAGTCAGGAGACACGCATTATGAAACGCAGAATTTTCCTCACGCTGGCAGCGGCGGCGACGGCGGTGCTCTTCAACGCACCCGTCGCGCAAGCCGCCGACCCGGTCAAGATCGGCTTTCTCGTGAAGCAGCCGGAAGAGCCGTGGTTCCAGGACGAGTGGAAGTTCGCCGAAACGGCCGCCAAGGAAAAGGGCTTCACGCTGGTGAAGATCGGCGCGCCGTCGGGCGAGAAGGTCATGAGCGCAATCGACAACCTCGCTGCGCAAAAGGCGCAGGGCTTCGTGATCTGCACGCCGGATGTGAAGCTCGGGCCGGGCATCGTCGCGAAGGCGAAGGCTGACGGCCTGAAGATGATGACGGTGGACGACCGTCTCGTCGACGGCGCGGGCAAGCCGATCGAATCGGTGCCGCATATGGGCATCTCGGCTTACAACATCGGCAAGCAGGTCGGCGAAGGCATCGCGGCTGAGATCAAGAAGCGCGGCTGGGACGTGAAGGAAGTCGGCGCAATCGACGTGACGTATGAGCAACTGCCGACCGCGCATGACCGCACGTCGGGCGCAACCGATGCGCTCATCGCAGCGGGCTTCCCGAAGGCCAACGTGATCGCAGCGCCGCAAGCGAAGACCGACACGGAAAACGCGTTCAACGCAGCGAACATCGCGCTGACGAAGAATCCGCAGTTCAAGCACTGGGTCGCCTACGGCCTGAACGACGAAGCCGTGCTCGGCGCGGTGCGCGCAGCGGAAGGCCGTGGCTTCAAGGCCGACAACATGATCGGCGTCGGCATCGGCGGCGCCGACTCGGCATTGAACGAGTTCAAAAAGCCGAACCCGACGGGCTTCTTCGGCACGGTGATCATCAGCCCGAAGCGCCACGGCGAAGAGACGTCGGAACTGATGTACGCGTGGATCACGCAAGGCAAGGAACCGCCGAAGCTCACGCTGACGCAGGGCATGCTCGCCACGCGCGACAACGTCGGCGAAGTGCGTGAAAAGATGGGCCTCGCAGCGAAGTAAGCGGGCAGCGGGACGAGAGGCGCGTGAATGCCGTCGGGCGGCATTCATGCGCCGCGCGCAGGACGGAACGAATCGGAAGCAGACGAAGGCGAGCCGTCGTGCAGGCGAACAGCAGTCGACTATGCAGCCGACCGCGGTCCGCACGAAGGATCAATCGAAGCAACAGGAGGCAAAGTGTCAGCGACGCTGCGTTTTGACAATATCGGCAAGGTGTTTCCAGGCGTGCGTGCGCTCGACGGAATTTCTTTCGACGTGCACGCCGGCCAGGTACACGGCCTGATGGGCGAAAACGGCGCAGGGAAATCGACCCTGCTGAAGATTCTCGGCGGTGAATATCAGCCGGATTCCGGCCGCGTGCTGATCGACGGCAACGAAGTGCATTTCGCGAGTGCAGGCGCGTCGATTGCCGCGGGGATCGCAGTGATTCACCAGGAACTGCAGTACGTGCCGGACCTGACGGTATCGGAAAACCTGCTGCTGGGCCGCTTGCCCAACACGATCGGCTTCGTGAAGAAGACCGACGCGAAGCGCTACGTTCGCGAGCAGCTCAAGGCGATGGGCGTCGATCTCGATCCGAATGCGAAGCTGCGCAAGCTGTCGATCGCGCAGCGGCAGATGGTCGAAATCTGCAAGGCGCTGATGCGCAACGCTCGCGTGATCGCGCTCGACGAACCGACGAGTTCGCTGTCGCATCGCGAGACGGAAGTGCTGTTCAAGCTGGTGCGCGATCTGCGCGCCGACAACCGCGCGCTGATCTATATCTCGCACCGCATGGACGAGATCTATCAGCTGTGCGACGCGTGCACGATCTTCCGCGACGGCCGCAAGGTCGCGTCGCATCCGACGCTCGAAGGCGTGAGCCGTGACACGATCGTCAGCGAAATGGTCGGCCGCGAAATCTCGGATATTTACGGCTACCGGCCGCGCGAGCTGGGCGAAGTGCGCTTCTCGGCGAAGAACATCGAAGGCCATCCGCTCGCCGAGCCCGCGAGCTTCAACGTGCGGCGCGGCGAAATCGTCGGCTTCTTCGGTCTCGTCGGCGCGGGCCGCAGCGAACTGATGCACCTCGTCTACGGCGACGATCCGAAGAAGGGCGGCGATCTCGTGCTCGACGGCAAGCCGATCAAGGTGAAGAGCGCGGGCGAAGCGATCCGCCAGGGCATCGTGCTGTGCCCGGAAGATCGCAAGGAAGAAGGCATCGTGGCGATTGCGTCGGTGGCGGAGAACATCAACATCAGTTGCCGTCGTCACTATCTGAAGGCGGGCGTGTTTCTCGACCGCAAGAAGGAAGCCGAAACGGCCGACCGCTTCATCAAGCTTTTGAAGATCAAGACGCCGAGCCGCCGCCAGAAGATTCGTTTCCTGTCGGGCGGCAACCAGCAGAAGGCGATTCTGTCGCGCTGGCTGGCCGAGCCCGATCTGAAGGTGGTGATTCTCGACGAGCCGACGCGCGGTATCGACGTGGGTGCGAAGCACGAGATTTACAACGTGATTTATCAACTCGCGGAGCGCGGCTGCGCGATCGTGATGATTTCGTCGGAGCTGCCTGAAGTGCTGGGCGTGTCCGACCGTATCGTCGTGATGCGGCAAGGGCGCATTTCCGGCGAGTTGCCGCGCGGCGCCGCGACCGAGCAATCGGTGCTGGGCCTCGCGCTGCCGAAGAGTTCGTCGACGGCGCAAGCGGCATGAGCGTTGCGCAACAGGCGAACGAGCACTGAACGAGATCTGAATCCGACCGGGACGACAGCCCCGATAGACCGATAGCCCGTGGGGAACGGGAGGAGTGAACCAAATGCAAGCCAGAGAAAACCTCGCGCAACAGGCCGCCAAGAGCGCCGCCGAAGCGCTGATTCCGCAAGCCAGCGACAAGCAGAAGTGGTGGCAGCAGATCACCGAGTACAGCCTGATCGTGATCTTCGCAGTGATGTTCATCACGATGTCGCTGACCGTCGACCACTTCTTCTCGATCGAGAACATGCTCGGCCTCGCGCTGTCGATTTCGCAGATCGGCATGGTCGCGTGCACGATGATGTTCTGTCTCGCGTCGCGCGACTTCGACCTGTCCGTCGGCTCGACGGTCGCGTTCGCGGGCGTGCTGTGTGCAATGGTGCTGAACGCGACGGGCAACACGTTCATCGCGATCATCGCGGCCGTCGTGGCGGGCGCGGTCATCGGCTTCGTGAACGGCGCAGTGATCGCGTACCTGCGCATCAACGCGCTGATCACGACGCTCGCGACGATGGAAATCGTGCGCGGCCTGGGCTTCATCGTGTCGCATGGCCAGGCGGTGGGCGTATCGTCGGATACCTTCATCGCGCTCGGCAGCCTGTCGTTCTTCGGCGTGTCGCTGCCGATCTGGGTGACGCTGGTCTGCTTCATCGCGTTCGGCGTCATGCTCAACTCGACGGTGTACGGCCGCAATACGCTCGCCATCGGCGGCAATCCGGAGGCATCGCGTCTCGCCGGCATCAACGTCGAACGCACGCGCGTCTTCATCTTCCTGATTCAGGGCGCGGTGACGGCGCTGGCAGGCGTGATCCTCGCGTCGCGCATCACGTCGGGTCAGCCTAACGCGGCAGAAGGCTTCGAGCTGAACGTGATTTCGGCGTGCGTGCTGGGCGGCGTGTCGCTGCTCGGCGGCCGCGCGACGATCTCGGGTGTCGTGATCGGCGTGCTGATCATGGGCACCGTCGAAAACGTGATGAACCTGCTGAACATCGACGCGTTCTATCAGTACCTCGTGCGCGGCGCGATCCTGCTCGCGGCAGTGCTGCTGGACCAGTTGAAGAACCGTGGCTCGCGCGACTGATCGCGCGCAACAACCAACGTCAGAAGGAAACCGAACGATGTCGTCTCCGGCCAACGCGAACGCGCGCGACGAACACAGCGTCTACGCGCGCTATCCAAGCCTCGTAGACCGCACGGTGCTGATTACGGGCGGCGCGACGGGCATCGGCGCGTCGTTCGTCGAGCACTTCGTCGCGCAGGGCGCGCGCGTCGCGTTCTTCGATATCGACGAAACGGCGGGCGATGCGCTCGCCGACCGGCTCGGCGATTCGCGTCACAAGCCGCTCTTTCTGTACGTCGATCTGACGGATATCGACGCGCTGAGGAAAGCGATCGCCGACGTCCGCGCCGCGATGGGTCTTATCTCGGTGCTCGTGAACAACGCGGCGAACGATCGGCGCCACAAGATCGAGGACGTCACGCCCGAGTCGTTCGACGCGGGCATCGCTGTCAACATCCGTCATCAGTTCTTCGCGGCGCAGGCCGTCGCCGGCGACATGAAGGCGGCGAAAAGCGGCTCGATCATCAATCTCGGCTCAATCAGCTGGATGCTGAAGAACGGCGGCTATCCCGTGTACACGATGGCGAAATCGGCCGTGCAAGGGCTCACGCGCGGGCTCGCGCGCGATCTCGGTCCCTCCAACGTCCGCGTCAATTCGCTGGTGCCCGGCTGGGTGATGACGGAAAAGCAGAAGCGGCTGTGGCTCGACGATGCGGGGCGGCTCGCGATCAAGCAGGGCCAGTGCATCGACGCCGAGCTGCTGCCCGAAGACCTCGCGCGGATGGCGCTCTTCCTCGCCGCCGACGATAGCCGCATGATCACTGCGCAGGATGTGATAGTCGATGGAGGCTGGGCATGAGTGGCACAACGCGAAGCGCGACGAAAGGCGCGACGAAAGGCGCGGCCAATGACGCGGCGGTGAACGTGCAGGCGGCGCTGCTCGTCGATTCGAAATGCGCACTCGGCGAAGGCGCGACGTGGGACGCACGCGGCGGCTTCTTCTACTGGACCGATATTGAAGGCGCGCGTCTATGGCGGTACGATCCGCGCGATGGACGCAGCACGTTCTGGAGCATGCCCGAGCGGCTGTCGACCTTCGCGCTGTGCGCCGATCCGCACTACATGCTGCTGGGTCTCGCGTCGCGGCTTGCTTTCTTCGACCTTGCAACGGGACAGATCGAGCACATCGTCGATGTCGAAGCGGGAATGAACACGCGCGTCAACGATGGGCGCTGCGATCGCGAGGGGCGCTTCGTGTTCGGCACGAAGGACGAAGCGTCGCCTGTGCAGCCCGTCGGCGGGTTCTACCGGCTGAATCACGATCTGTCGCTGGAGCGTTTGCCGTTGCCATCGCCGGCGATTTCGAACAGTATCGCGTTCAGCCCTGATGGCGCGACGATGTACTTCTGCGATTCGCCGACGCGTGAAATTCGCGCGTGCGACTACCACGCGGACGGCCGCGTTTCGAACGAGCGCCTGTTCGCGAAGCTGACTGACGAAACGGGCGAGCCGGATGGCTCGACAGTCGATAGCGAAGGCGGCTTGTGGAACGCGCAATGGGGCGGACGACGCGTCGTGCGCTATGACGCGGGCGGCGTCGAGACGGAGCGCATCGACGTACCGACCGCGCAGCCCAGTTGCGTCGCTTTGGGCGGCGCGCAGCTGGGCACGCTGTATGTGACGAGCGCGCGTGTCGGGCTCGACGCGAAGGCGCTGGCTGCCGATACGCTCGCCGGTGGCGTGTATGTCGCGACGCAGGGTCGGCGCGGCTTGCCGGAGCCGGTGTTCAACGGCTCGCCCGCGGCGCTCGCGGGACGAAGGGGCGCGTAAGCGGTTGGAGTGCGATGCGCGCCGCGCATCGGAGGTAGCCGGTAGTCGAAGCAAGCATGCGAAGCAATATCCGAAGCAGCCACGCGAAGTACGTGACCGAAAAAAGCATTCTGGAGCAGGGCAGTCCGCGCCCCGAAGGAAGTCCACGCGAGGGGCAGCATGCAGCAAAGACCCAAGAGGCGGCCGCTACGCCGCGCCGCCCGCACAAGCCGCCATCTGCCGTCCGAAGCGCCGATGGCGATGTTCGATGCCTCTCATGGGAGCCTGATATGACTGTCGCGAATTCCGCTGTTCCGTCGTCTCCTCAGTCTCGCGCGCGGCGAGCGCGGCTTGCGGCCGCCGTGCAGCAGCCGGTGCTGGCCGGGCCGAGCACGTCCGCGGTGGCGGTCGGCGCGGCGAGCGCCGGCGACGTCGCGTGCGTGACGCTCGCCAATTCCCTGTTGCGGCTCGACGTGGCACCGACGCTCGGCGGCGGCATCACGCGCTTCGACTTCCGCAACGAAGGCACGCTCGTGCCCGTGTTCAGGCGCTGCCGCCACGTCGATGCGGACACCGACGCGAACGATCTCTCGTGTTATTCGCTGCTCCCGTATTCGAACCGGATCGGCGGCGGACAATTCATGCTGGGTGAGCGTGTCATCGACGTGCCGTGTAACCGCGCCGGAGAACCGCTCCCCATTCACGGCGACGGCTGGCTCGCGAAGTGGGACGTTGCAGCCGCCGATCACGACAGCGTCACGCTGACGCTCGACCGGCACGACGGCAAGCCCTACGCGTATCGCGCGAAGCAGACTTACGCGCTCGAGGGCGCGACGCTCGTCATTACGCTCGAAGTCGAAAACACGGGGCGCGAAGCGATGCCGTTCGGCCTCGGCGTGCATCCGTTTCTCGTGCGCGATGGCGATACGCAACTGTCGGCGGCCGCGGCGGGCCTGTGGCTCTCCGGCGACGACTGGCTGCCCGTGCGCCATGTGCCCGTGCCGCCCGCGTGGCAGTTCGGCGTTGCCTATCCGCTGCCGCGCTCGATCGTCAATCACGCGTTCACCGGCTGGAGCGGACACGCGACGGTGGTGTGGCCGAAGCGCCGGCTGTCGCTGACGATGTCGACGAGCACCGAGTACTACATCCTCTACACGCCGACGTCGAAGGACTTCTTCTGCTTCGAACCCGTCGATCACCCGATCAACGCGATGAACCTGCCCGGCGGCGCGGCCGACAACGGCATGACGATGCTCGCGCACGGTGAGCGGCTCGCGCGCTCGTTCAGCTTCACCGTCGAGCGGACGGGACTTCGCGCGATGGCGGGCGGACGCGGCGCGAAGCGCGGGCAGTGAGCGCGGCGCTTTCTTTGATTGTGATGTGATCGCTGCGTGGTCGCCGCGCGGGGCGCCACACGGACGCTGCGTGGTCACAACATGGTCGCTTTGCAATGACTGCACGTGGCGAGGCTGCGTCTGCATCCGGTGGCGCGGGTAAAATACGCGGCTCATCAGTCATTGACGCGCCGCGAGACTTTCTATGTCCACATTCATCCAGACGCTCGACCACGCTTGGCAGACCACGAACTCGCTGCTGTGCGTCGGGCTCGATCCTGAGCCGTCGAAATTTCCCGGCGCATACGCCAACCGCTCGGATGCGATCTTCGATTTCTGCAAGAAGATCGTCGACGCGACGGCACCTTATGCATCGTCGTTCAAGCCGCAGATCGCGTACTTCGCCGCGCATCGCGCCGAAGAGCAACTGGAGCAGCTGATTGCGCACATTCATCTGAAGCATCCGGGCCTGCCCGTGATTCTCGATGCGAAGCGCGGCGACATCGGCAGCACGGCGGAGCAATACGCGCGCGAAGCGTTCGACCGCTATCGCGCCGATGCCGTGACGGTGAATCCGTATATGGGTTTCGATTCGATCGAGCCTTACCTGGAGCATGAGGGCAAGGGTGTGATCGTGCTGTGCCGCACATCGAATCCGGGCGGCTCGGACCTGCAGTTCCTCGAGACGGGCGGCCGTCCGCTGTATCAGACCGTCGCGCGCCTTGCGGCGGAAAAGTGGAACACGAAGGGGCAGCTTGGCCTCGTCGTGGGCGCGACGTTCCCGAAGGAAATCGAAGTGGTGCGCGGGATCGTCGGCGAAATGCCGCTGCTGATTCCGGGCATCGGCGCGCAGGGCGGCGATGTCGAGGCGACGGTGAAGGCCGGCCGCACCGCGGCGGGCACGGGGATGCTGATCAACTCGTCGCGTGCGATCCTTTACGCGGGCAAGGGCGACGACTGGGCGGAGGCCGCGGCGCAGGCGGCGAAGGACACGCGCGACCGCATCAACGCGTTCCGGCAGGCATAACCGAAAGCTGTACTTTTGATCGGGCGGCTGGTCAGCCTTGGCCGGTCGTCGGACCCAGCTTCACGATCAGATCGCGATGCTGTGGAAACTCGCATAGCAACGCATCGACGCTGGCGATTTCGAATTCGCTGAACTCGAATCCCGGCGCGACCGTACAGCCGACGAGCGCAACGCTCGTCGCGTCGTCGCACTGGGCGGCGAACCAGCGGCCGGATCGAACGACGGCCTGAAACACGCAATCGGCGTTGGCGAGCGCATTGCCGAGTCGATGAACGGTGAGCGCGCCGTCGTCTTCGAGCACATACACATTGAGCGGATCGCCGGCGTAGAAGTGCCAGACTTCGTCGGACTTGATCCGGTGCCACGCCGAGTGCGCACCATCGCAGAGAAGGTAGTAGATCGCGGTAGATGCCGAGCGTCGCTCCGTCGAATTCTCGCGACGAACGCAATCGCCGGCGCGATAGGTCTCGCGGAAGAAGCCGCCTTCGGGATGCGGCTGGAGTTCGAAGCGGCGGATCAGTTCATCGCGGTCAATATTCGAGGCCATGATTCTTCCGATGAGTGCATAGGCGGTGTGGGCTGCGTGTGAATGATGTGACGGGGAAACGGCGCGAGAACTAAAAAGAAGCTAGCGATTCAGCCCGCTTTCCTCGCAAGAACCAAGGAACAAACTTCACCGCTCCCGCTCGTCGAGCAGAATCAAAAGCCCGCGCAGCGCATGCGTCGCGGCCTGCACTCTGACCCGCTCCCGATCGCCTTTGAAAACGAGCGTCTCGACGACGGTATGCAGCCGGTTGCTCCAGCCGAAGCACACCATCCCGACAGGCTTGGACTCGGTTCCGCCGCCGGGTCCCGCCACGCCTGTAATCGACAGCGCGACCTGGGCGCGGGAATTCCTCAATGCGCCTTCGACCATCGCGCGCGCAACAGGCTCGGATACCGCGCCGTGCTTGTCGATCAGATCGGACGGCACGCCGATCATCTCGATCTTCGCCTGGTTGGAGTACGTCACGAAGCCGCGCTCGAACCATCCGCTGCTGCCCGAAATGTCGGTGATGGCCGTCGCGACCATTCCGCCCGTGCAGGATTCGGCCGTGGCCAGCATCAGCCGCTCGTCCCGCAGACGATTGCCGACGCGAATCGCGAGTTGATGAACGACGGAATCGGTAGCCATGCTGGACTCCGGGTAAAGAGGGACGCCAGGGGCGTCAGGAGCACGAGGAGAAAATCAGACCGACATCCGCCAGAGCGCAATCACCAGCAACGTGAAAAACGCCGCGACGAGATCGTCGAACATGATGCCAAAGCCGCCTTTCAGTCTGCGGTCGAAATAGCGGATAGGCGGCGGCTTCACCATGTCGAAGAAACGGAAGATGATGAACGCCCACAGCTGGCCGGTGAACGTGGCGGGCGTGACCATCAGCAGCACGAGCCAGAACGCGACGATCTCATCCCACACGATCGACGACGGATCGTCGATGCCGAGCTTGTTGGCCGTAAAGCCGCAGATCCCGATGCCGGCGACGAAGCCGCCAACGATCAGAACGGCCCATTCGATGACCGTCAACTGCGCGCTGAACGCCGCGAACGACGCCCACGCGAACAGCGTCCCGAAAGTGCCCGGCGCGATCGGCGACAGGCCGCTGCCGAAACCGAGTGACAGGATATGCAGCGGATGTGACAGCATGAAGCGCGCATTCGCGCGTCGCGGCCTGGGCGCGCGGGGCTCGCCCTGGTCAGAGCCATTCGGCGATCCGCCGGGCCGTCCGTTCGTTGGCGCGTCGGACAAATGGCCGGCGGAGCCAAGCGAGGTTTCATTCTGCATGGAAATGGTCGAAGCCTTGCAACGTCAAAGTGAGGGGGGCGCCCGACGCGTCGTGCCAGGAGATCGCGGGCGCGGCGCCGGCTGAATCGAGTGGAGTTATTGTACCGACGCGCGTCACCGCCACACCCGCCTGTTGACCCGCAGCAACGACTGCGGCACGCGCGGACGCCGGCGCGGTGAAGCACAGCTCGTAGTCGTCGCCGCCCGCGATCGTGCAGCGGCGCTGGATGTCGGCGGGAAGACGGCGCAGCGCATCCGAGCGCGGCAGCGCGTCGGCGTCGACGGTTGCGTTCAGATGAGAGCGCTCCAGGATGTGCATCAGATCGCCGGCGAGACCATCCGAGATGTCGAGCGCCGCGCGCGCCACGCCGCGCAGCGCGAGGCCGAGCGCGATGCGTGGCTCGGGCAGTTCCATCGCGCGGCGGAAAATTGCCGCGTCGCTCGCATCGGCGGACCACTCGCCGCGCTGCACGCCGAGATTCGCGCGTGCGTCGCCCAATGTGCCCGACACCCAGATGTCGTCGCCGGGCTGCGCGGAATCGCGACGCAACGCGCTCTGCGGCGGCACCGAGCCGAATACCGTGATGCACAGGTTAAGCGGCCCGCCCGTCGTATCGCCGCCGATCAGTTCGCAACCGTAACGCTCGGCCAGATCGAAGAGCCCGTCGCTGAACGCGGACAGCCAGTCGGCGTCGGCTTTCGGCAGCGAGAACGCCAGCGTGAACGCCAGAGGTTTTGCGCCCATCGCGGCAAGGTCGGACAGATTCACCGCGAGCGCCTTGTGACCGAGCGCTCCCGGATCGACGTCGGAAAAAAAATGGCGGCCTTCGACCAGCATGTCCGTCGAAATGGCGAGCATCTCGCCGGCGGGCGGGGCGAGCAGCGCGCAATCGTCACCGATTCCAAGCGCGGCGCGCTGTGGGTAAGTCGAATCTGACGCACGGCGCGCAAAGAAGCGGTCGATGAGCGAAAACTCTGAAAGCATAAATGGACGTGGCAGTGCGTAAGGGCAGCCGAAGCGGCAGCCGAAGCGAGTGAATCGACGGGCTCAAGAAACGCGATCAGGAAGCGAACACGACGCTAAACGCGCGCATTGTAGTCGCCGCACGAGCCGGGACGAAACCGCGCGCTTTCCTTTCACGCTGTTTCAGTCGCGGCACTTGCACCCGGATTGCAGACTTCGATTTGTGGGATTGGCGCTACAATGCCGTCGAACATCTATTCTAATCCGCACTTTCACGTCCGCTTATGTCGACTCCCGTCAATACCAAACTCCGTGAAGCCGCCCTCGATTATCACGAGTTCCCGACCCCCGGGAAAATCGCGATCGCCCCGACGAAGCAGATGATCAACCAGCGCGATCTCGCGCTGGCGTACTCGCCGGGCGTCGCGTTCGCGTGCGAAGCGATCGTCGAGAATCCGCTCAACGCCGCGCGCTTCACGGCGCGCAGCAATCTGGTCGGCGTCGTGTCGAACGGCACCGCGGTGCTCGGCCTGGGCAACATCGGGCCGCTCGCGTCGAAGCCCGTGATGGAAGGCAAGGCGGTCCTCTTCAAGAAGTTCGCTGGGATCGATGTGTTCGACATCGAATTGAACGAGACGGACCCGCACAAGCTGGTCGAGGTGATCGCCGCGCTGGAGCCGACTTTCGGCGGCATCAACCTGGAAGACATCAAGGCGCCCGACTGCTTCATCGTCGAGCGCGAGTGCCGCAAGCGCATGAAGATTCCCGTCTTCCACGACGACCAGCACGGCACGGCGATCGTCGTCGCGGCGGCGTTCACGAATGGGCTGAAGGTGATCGGCAAGGATATCCGCGAAGTGAAGCTGGTCGCGTCGGGCGCGGGCGCGGCGGCACTCGCGTGTCTGAACCTGCTCGTCGATCTCGGCCTGCCGCTCGAAAACGTCTTCGTGACCGACCTGGCCGGCGTCGTCTACAAGGGCCGCAAGGAACTGATGGACCCGGACAAGGAGCGTTTCGCGCGTGAAACCGACGCGCGCACGCTGTCCGACGTGATTGCCGGCGCGGACGTGTTCCTCGGCCTGTCGGCGGGCGGCGTGCTGAAGCAGGAAATGGTCAAGCAGATGGCGGACAAGCCGCTCATTCTCGCGCTCGCCAATCCGACCCCGGAAATCCTGCCGGAACTCGCGCTGGAAGTGCGCCCCGATGCCGTGATCGCGACGGGCCGCACCGACTATCCGAATCAGGTCAACAACGTCCTGTGCTTCCCGTTCATTTTCCGCGGCGCGCTCGACGTCGGCGCGACGGTCATTACGAAGGAAATGGAAATTGCCGCGGTCAACGCGATCGCGGAACTGGCGCGCCAGGAGCAGTCTGACATCGTCGCGACGGCGTACGGCATTCAGGACCTGTCGTTCGGTCCGGAATATCTGATTCCGAAGCCGTTCGATCCGCGCCTGATCGTCAAGATCGCGCCCGCCGTCGCGCAGGCCGCGATGGATTCGGGCGTCGCCACGCGTCCGATCGAGGACATGGACGCATACACGCAGCATCTGCAGCAATTCGTCTACCACAGCGGCACGACGATGAAGCCGATCTTCCAGCTGGCGCGCGGCGTCGAGCCGGAGAAGAAGCGCATCGTGTTCGCGGAGGGCGAAGAAGAGCGCGTGTTGCGCGCGGTGCAGATCGTCGTCGACGAGAAGCTCGCGAAGCCGATCCTGATCGGCCGTCCCGCCGTCATCGAGCAGCGCATTGCGAAATACGGCCTGCGCCTCGTCAACGGCCAGGACTACATGGTGGTCAATACCGATCACGACGAGCGTTATCGCGACTTCTGGCAGACGTATCACAAGATGATGTGCCGCAAGGGCTTCACCGAGCAGATGGCGAAGCTCGAAATGCGCCGCCGCACGACACTGATCGGCTCGATGCTGGTGAAGAAGGGCCACGCGGACGGCATGATCTGCGGCACGGTCAGCACGACGCACCGCCATCTGCACTTCATCGACCAGGTGATCGGCAAGAAGGACGGCGCGAAGGTCTACGCGGCGATGAACGCGCTGGTGCTGCCGGGCCGGCAGATTTTCCTCGTCGATACGCACGTGAACGTCGATCCGACGGCGCAAGAGCTGGCCGAAATCACGATCATGGCGGCGGAAGAAGTGCGCCGCTTCGGCATCGAGCCGAAGATCGCGCTCGTCTCGCATTCCAATTTCGGGTCGAGCAATGCGCCTTCTGCGCAGAAAATGCGCGATGTGCTGGCAATCTTGCAGGAGCGCGCGCCGGATCTGCAGGTGGACGGCGAAATGCACGGCGACCTCGCGCTCGACGCGAACCTGCGCCGCGAGGTGCTGGCGGATTCGACGCTGGAAGGCGACGCGAATCTGCTCGTGATGCCCAACATCGACGCCGCGAACATCTCGTACAACCTGCTGAAGACGGCGGCCGGCAACAACATCGCAATCGGTCCGATGCTGCTGGGCGCGGCGCAGCCGGTGCACGTGCTGACGCCTTCGGCGACGGTGCGCCGGATCGTCAACATGACGGCGCTGCTGGTCGCCGACGTGAACGCGTCGCGTTAAACCTGTCGTTTGCCTCGCGCGGACTAGCGTTTGTTAGCCTGCGCAGGCAAAAAAGAGGCGTGCCCGCAATGGGCACGCCTTCGAGCAGTGGCTGGGGATTAGCCATCCCGCAAAAGGTCGACGCATGACATGAATCCGTTGTGCAGACTGTCAGGACGACGAGGCATGAGAGTCGTCCAACATCGAACCTCAAAGATAAGCTTATCTCGATCGAGATAAAGTGTGCGTCAAGATTTGTCAAATCTGGCGCCGGCGGTGGGTGCGATCCGCCCGGACGACGTTTCGTCTGACCAATGAGCATTGATTCCAAAAGACATTAGCGATACCCTTACGACTTTCATGGTCGTCAAACTCGTTATTCAACAGCGGGAATCGTGATTCATGGCACGCAAGTGGCTCGGCGACGGCGTGCTGATCGCCGCCTTGACGGTCGGCGGTCTTGTCGGCAGCAGCTACCAGACGGGCGCCTTCGCCCGTGAAGCGCAACAGGCACAGGCAGGCGGCACCATCGCGTTGGCGCAATTGCCGCCGGAAGCTGTCAGGACATTGAACTCGATTGCCGCTGGCGGGCCTTACCCGTATGAAAAGGACGGCGTCGTATTCGGCAATCGTGAACGGTTGCTGCCGTCGCACCGTCGCGGGTATTACCACGAATACACCGTCCCCACGCCACACGCCCGCGATCGCGGCGCACGCCGCATTGTCTGTGGAGGACCGCTCAGGCGGACCGACAATTGTTATTACTCAGACGACCACTACGCCAGTTTTAATCGCATTATTGATTGACATCGGGATAATCGGCATGAGCGACAACGTCTACGCGCACGACTCGAAAGTCGCGACGGATTTTTTCGCGGCCGGCGACGGCAATATGTTCCAGCGCGTCATGCAGATGCGCGATGCCGGCCAGGCCCGTGACGTCCAGAACGAAGCGAGCACGGGACCTTCATCGGAAGAGGGACGCATGAGTCTTTTCCAGACCGTACGACCGAACATCGTACAGTCGATCCGCGCATTCCGCGTGCAGGATCTCGCCGACGAAGCGAATCGGCTCGGTCAGCATTTTCTGTATGCTTTTGTCGGCAATGCGCAGTCCAAGCAGGAAGTGATGGAGACGATTGCCACGTCGTTCCTGTTTCCGAAGCACTTCGGCAAGAACTACGACGCGCTGTACGACTCGCTGACTGACCTCGTCCATAAGGCAGGCACCCAGCCGGGCTTCGTCATCGTGCTCGAAGCGCTGCCGATTGCGACCAAATTCGACAAGGAAGCGCGTGAGACGCTGCTCGATGTGTTCCGCGAAGCAGCAGAGTTCTGGGCCGAGCGCAAGGTCGCGTTCCGCGTGTTCTACTCGTTTGCTTGAAATGTCGGAGGTCAGGAACGCGTCTCTAGGGATCGTTCGACGCCGATTCGATCGGTTCTCAAGCTAGAACCAACAAAAAGGCCCGCCGTCCGGCGGGCCTTTTAATTTTCACCGGGCTTTTCAGACTTCCTCTTGCCTGAAACGCCATTCGCCGAAAGCGCCTACCAGCCACCCCAACGCGCCGCGAGCGCTGACAGCACCGCGATCCCGGCTGTTTCGGTGCGCAGCACGCGCGGCCCGAGGCCGACGGCCATAAATCCGTGGCTTGCGGCGGCGGCCTCTTCGGCGGCCGAGAAGCCGCCCTCAGGGCCGACCAGCACCAGCGCGCGCACTTTCGGCGGCTCGGTCGGCAGCGCGGAGAACGGCACGCTCGCTCGTGGCGACAGCAAGAGCCGCAATTCGCCTTCTACGGGCTCCTTCGGCATCGAGCCGAGCCACGTCGCGAGTTCGCGCGTCGGCATCACTTCTGGCAGGCGGTTGCGTCCGCACTGCTCGCATGACGCCTGGACGATCCGCTGCCAGTGAATCTGGCGGCGTTGCGCGCGCTCGCCGGCAAGACGGACGACGCTGCGCGTCGTCGTGAGCGGCACGAATTCGGAGGCACCCAGTTCCGTTGCCTTTTCGATCAGCCAGTCCATCTTGTCGCTGCCGGCGATGCCTTGCGCAAGGGTGAGCTGATAAGGCGGCTCTGCCTCGATGTCGCGATGTGCGCCGATCCGGGCGATGGTCCCGTGTCGATCCATCTCGACGATTTCGGCGCTGTACTCGCCGCCATTCCCGTTGAACAGGCTGACGGTGTCGCCCGGCTGCAAACGCAGGACGCGGACGTGCCGGTTGACTTCATCCGGCAGGGAAACGATGTCGTCGGTCTTGAACGGGGTGCCGACGAAAAAGCGAGGCATAAGGAAAGTTCTCATTCACTCAAGACAGATGGCAGGCCAACGCCCAGCGGTAGCCGTCGAGATCTTCGATCTGGGCAAAACGATCGCCCCAGAACTGATCTTGCGGTTCGCTCAGCGACCTGGCGCCGGCCGCGATGGCCCGCGCATAAACCGCGTCGACGTCGTCGACATAGAGATAAAACGATTGGGGCGCCATCGCGCCCGAGCTTTTCGGCGTCTTGGCCGTCGAGCCGAATGCGCCTTCCGGCGCGAACATGACAATCAACTGTTCCTGATACGTCATTTCGACATGCATCACGACGCCCTCGTCGTGCACGCTGTCGCGGACGCGGAAACCAAACGCCGCCTCGAAGAACGTGATCGCGGTGCGCGCATCGCGGACCGTCAGATACGGTGTCAGCCACGGCACTCCGGCTGGGCGTGGGGCAGTCATCGAACTCTCCTGAACCAATGGGTCGCTTACGCCATCGCCGCCGCGACCAGCCGTTGCCTGCCTTGCGGCAGGGCGGCCGGCGCCAAAGAGGCGATGCATTTTGCAGCAGTCTCAAAGCGAACGCTTTAAGAATCGGCTTAGTTTACTGCCTGATGCGCGATGAACGGCGAACAATGGATCACACGGCGATATTTCCGAGCGTCGCTTGCCGACGGACTGGCGCGGCACGATGAGGCGAACTCCGACCGTTCGCGTTCAATTTGCGGCTTCATCAATGATCGCGCGCGAATTTGGTTAATTGCACGCGGCATCTGCACAGAACGATTCAGGCGACGTCCCAAAAGTTCTTGGTGTTTTGCGCGTCATCAAACGCGGCAACGTGGGATCAGTGGAAACTGCCGGCCTTGCAGACGACCCGCCTGACTGGCAACGGACGGCGCGAAAACCACGGCAAATGACGCGAATATGCGCGCCGGATGGCCCCGAAACGCCCGCCGATGGCGGAAGTCGCGCCCGGCTATCTGTTAGAATATCTCGCTTTGCAGCCCTGTCCGTTCGCTCAGCCCGCCTTGTGTTTTCCGGCGCCGCACCGTGCGCCAAAGCAGACCGGCCGCCGCGCTTCCGGACCACCAACGGCGCCCCCGCTTTTTGGACCAATCCCCGGACCCGACATGACGACCTCGTCTCCCGCCCCCACTTCACTGATGGCCAACGCGATTCGCGCGCTTGCCATGGATGCCGTTCAACAAGCGAATTCCGGACACCCCGGCATGCCGATGGGCATGGCGGAAATCGGCGTTGCACTGTGGTCGCGCCACCTGCGCCACAACCCGAAGAACCCGCATTGGGCGGATCGCGACCGCTTCGTGCTGTCGAACGGCCACGGCTCGATGCTGCTGTATTCGCTGCTGCATCTGACGGGCTACGATTTGCCGATGGAAGAGCTGAAGAACTTCCGTCAACTGCACTCGAAGACGCCGGGCCACCCGGAATACGGCATTACGCCGGGCGTTGAGACGACGACGGGTCCGCTGGGGCAAGGCCTCGCGAACGCAGTCGGCATGGCGCTCGCCGAATCGCTGCTCGCGAACGAATTCAACAAGTCTGACGCGAAGATCGTCGATCACCACACGTACGTGTTCCTCGGCGACGGCTGCCTGATGGAAGGCATTTCGCACGAAGCCTGCTCGCTCGCCGGTGTGCTCAAGCTGAACAAGCTGATCGCGTTCTACGACGACAACGGCATCTCGATCGACGGCGAGGTCGTTCACTGGTTCCACGATGACACGCCGAAGCGCTTCGAAGCGTACGGCTGGAACGTGATTCCGGGCGTGATCGGCCACGACGTCGAAGCTGTCGATGCGGCCATCACGAAGGCCAAGCAGTCCGACAAGCCGACGCTGATCTGCTGCAAGACCGTGATCGGCGAAGGCTCGCCGAACAAGGCGGGCACGCACGACGTGCACGGCGCGGCTCTTGGCGACAAGGAAGTCGCGGCCACGCGCGAGAAGCTCGGCTGGAACTACCCGCCGTTCGTGATTCCGCAGGAAGTCTACGCAGCGTGGGACGCAAAGGAGCAGGGCGCGAAGATCGAAGGCGACTGGAACAACGCGTTTGCCGCTTATCGAGCGAAGTATCCGCAGGAGGCCGCCGAATTCGAGCGCCGCATGGCGAACAAGCTCCCCGCCGACTGGGCGGAAAAGGCGCAGGCGATCATCGCCGGCGCGAACGAGCGCGCTGAAACGGTCGCGACCCGCAAGGCGTCGCAGCAGGCCATCGAAGGCCTCGCGGCCGTGCTGCCCGAACTGTGCGGCGGCTCCGCCGACCTGACGGGCTCGAACCTCACGAACTGGAAGGCGGCGAAGTACGTGCGCGTCGGCGAAACGGGCGCGGCGGGCAGCTACGTGAACTACGGCGTGCGCGAATTCGGCATGAGCGCGATCATCAACGGCCTCGCGCTGCATGGCGGCCACAAGGCGTTCGGCGGCACGTTCCTGACGTTCTCCGACTACAGCCGCAACGCGCTGCGCGTCGCCGCGCTGATGAAGTCGCCGTCCATCTTCGTGTTCACGCACGACTCGATCGGGCTCGGCGAAGACGGCCCGACGCACCAGTCGATCGAACATGTCGCGAGCCTGCGTCTGATTCCGCACATGCAGGTGTGGCGTCCGGCGGATACCGTCGAGACGGCCGTCGCGTGGACGCAAGCGGTCGAGCACCAGGGCCCGTCGTGCCTGATCTTCAGCCGCCAGAACCTCGCGTTCAATCCGCGCACCGATGCGCAGATCGCCAACATCGCGAAGGGCGGCTACGTGCTGCAAGACTGGAACGACGAGATCGTCGCGCGCAAGATCATCCTGATCGCGACCGGCTCCGAAGTCGAACTGGCGATGAAGTCGGTCGAGATGCTTGCGCGTGAAGGCATCGCGGCACGCGTCGTGTCGATGCCGTCCACCACGACCTTCGACAAGCAGGACGCCGAATACCGCGAGCGCGTGCTGCCGCACGGCGTGCGCCGCGTCGCGATCGAAGCGGGCGTGACGGATTTCTGGCGCAAGTACGTGGGTCTGGAAGGCGGCGTCGTCGGTATCGACGTGTTCGGCGAGTCGGCCCCGGCAGGCGTGCTGTTCAAGCATTTCGGCTTTACCGTCGAGCATGTGGTCGCGACGGCCAAGGCGGCGCTCGGCTGACGTGAATTGCCCGCCGCACGCTGCCGCCATCAAGTGCGTGCAGCGGGCTTCGCGTCGCAGCCGTGGCATCAGGGAAGAATTTTTTCAGCCATCAGGAGATAGAACATGACGATTCGTGTCGCAATCAACGGCTATGGCCGGATCGGCCGCAATACGCTGCGCGCCTTTTATGAGAACGGCAAGAAGCATGACCTCGAGATCGTCGCGATCAACGACCTTGGCGATGCCAAGACCAACGCGCATCTGACGCAGTACGACACGGCGCACGGCAAGTTCCCGGGCGAAGTGACCGTAGACGGCGAGAACCTCATCGTCAACGGCGACAAGATCCGCGTGCTGGCCAACCGCAACCCGGCTGAACTGCCGTGGGGCGAGCTGGGCGTCGATGTCGTGATGGAATGCACGGGCTTCTTCACGACGAAGGAAAAGGCGAGCGCGCACATCAAGGGCGGCGCGAAGAAGGTGATCATCTCGGCGCCGGGCGGCAAGGATGTCGACGCGACGATCGTCTACGGCGTGAACCACAACACGCTGAAGGCCGAGCACACGGTCATCTCGAACGCATCGTGCACGACGAACTGCCTCGCGCCGCTGGTGAAACCGCTGAATGACAAGATCGGTCTGGAAACGGGTCTGATGACCACGATCCACGCATATACGAACGACCAGGTTCTGACCGACGTGTACCACGAAGACCTGCGCCGCGCGCGCTCGGCCACGCACAGCCAGATCCCGACGAAGACGGGTGCTGCATCGGCTGTCGGCCTCGTGCTGCCGGAACTGAACGGCAAGCTGGACGGCTACGCGATCCGCGTCCCGACCATCAACGTGTCGATCGTCGACCTGTCGTTCATCGCGAAGCGCGACACGACCGTCGATGAAGTTAACGCGATCATGAAGGAAGCGTCGGAAGGCGCGCTGAAGGGCATCCTGGGCTACAACTCGGCGCCGCTGGTCTCGATCGACTTCAACCACAACCCGGCTTCGTCGACGTTCGACGCGACGCTGACCAAGGTGTCGGGCCGCCTGGTGAAGGTGTCGAGCTGGTACGACAACGAGTGGGGCTTCTCGAACCGCATGCTGGACACGGCGGTTGCTCTCGCGAACGCGAAGTAAGCGCTCCTCTCGGCGTTCATGACGCGAAAAAGCCGCTCTTTGGAGCGGCTTTTTTCATTTCATGCTCGCGGCTTTCGCGAGCGAGGCCGCTCAGGCGCGCTCCCGGGTTCACGCATGCGGCGTCGGAAAATACACGCCCGCGCGTTGCGCCGCGTTCGCGATGTGCTTCTCGATGGCCTTGCCGGCCGCGTGCGCATCGCGACCCTTCAGCGCATCGAGAATCGCGCGATGCTCGTGATACGTCGACAGCACCAGCTCGCGCCGATAGAACGGCATGCGCTGGCTCTCCTTCATGATGTCGGCGCTGCTGCGCAGAATCGATTCGATCGCCGCATTGCCCGCGATATTCACGATGCGCATGTGAAAGTCGAAGTCGAGCTGCGCGGCCTCGTCCAGTTCGCCGTTGGTGAGCGCAGTGTGTAGCGCGGCGATGTTGTCCTCGAACCATTCGACGTCGTCGTCGCCGATCGCAAGCGCCGCCATGCGCGCGACAAAGCCTTCCAGCGCGAAACGCATCTGGTACGTGTCCGGCAGCGACGACTGATCCGCGAAACGCCACGGATGCGCGGACGATGCCTTCGTCGACTGCACATACACCCCTTTTCCCGGACGGATCGTCAGCATGCCGAGCGCTTCGAGCGTCGACAGCGCCTCGCGCAGCGAAGCCCGGCTGATGTCCAGTTCCTCCGACAATTGCCGCTGCGCCGGCAACAGGCTCCCAACGGGATAAGCGCCGCCTTCGATCCTCTCGCGGATCGTCGCGATGGCGGCGTCGGTGACGGTGTGCGGGACGTTCTTCATGATGGCTTCGGCGGTTCGATGCGGTCTGACCAGCATTGTAGAACGGCTACGAGAAATCGTTGCAACCCATAGCACCGCCGCAAGTTCCGGGCGAGAAGGCCGGTCAGACCAGACCGGGTAAACACCGTTCTCAAAATCCTTGACCGGACTATATCGGCTTCCTACTATTCGCCATAACAGTACTGGTCGGACCAGTATGAACAGGTGACGGAAGATCGTACTGTAGACCCAACTCGTGATCGGGAGAAAGCCGTGTTGAAGTTCTTCAATTCGCTGTTTGGCCGGGTGGTGATCGCTCTTGTGGCGGGCATCGTAATCGGCGCGCTGTTTCCGCATTTCGCGCAGTCGCTGCGTCCATTGGGCGACGGCTTTCTCAAGCTGATCAAGATGGTGATCGGACCCATCGTGTTCTGCGTCGTCGTCAGCGGGATGGCGCACGCCGGCGATCTGAAGAAAGTAGGGCGCGTCGGCCTGAAGGCCGTCGTCTACTTCGAAATCATGACGACGATCGCGCTCGTAATCGGCGCGGTGCTCGCGTACGTGACGCGGCCCGGCGTCGGCATGAACGTCGATCTGCACTCGCTCGATGCCGCGTCGCTCGCCACCTACACCGAGCACGCGAAGAGCCTGAAGGACACGGCGGCGTTTCTGCTGAAGATCATCCCCGACACGGCAATCGACGCGTTCGCGAAGGGCGACATCCTGCAGATTCTCGTGTTCTCCGTGCTGATCGGCTCCGCGTTGTCACTGCTCGGGCCACGCGCGCAGCGTGTCAACGGGTTGATCGACGAACTCGCGCAAGTGTTCTTCCGCGTGATGAGCTTCATCATCAAGCTGGCGCCGCTCGGCGTGCTGGGCGCGATCGCGTTCACGACGGGCACGTACGGCGTCGCGTCGCTGAAGCAGCTCGGCATGCTCGTCGTCGTGTTCTACGCGAGCTGCATCGTTTTCGTCACGGTCGTGCTCGGCGTCGTGATGCGCCTCGCGGGCTTCAGCGTCTTCAAGCTGATCCGCTACCTGCGCGAAGAACTGTCGATCGTGCTCGGCACCGCTTCGTCGGACGCCGTGCTGCCGCAGATCATGCGCAAGCTCGAGTGGATGGGCGTGAAGGATTCGACGGTCGGCCTCGTGATTCCGACCGGCTACTCGTTCAACCTCGACGGCTTCTCGATCTACCTGACGCTCGCCGTGATCTTCATTGCGCAAGCGACGAATACGCCGCTGTCGACGCACGATCTGATCGTCGTCGTGCTGGTGTCGCTGATTACGTCGAAAGGCGCGCACGGCATTCCCGGCTCCGCGATCGTGATTCTCGCGGCGACGCTCTCCGCGATTCCCGCGATTCCCGTGCTCGGCCTCGTGCTGATCCTGCCCGTCGACTGGTTCGTTGGCATCGCCCGCGCGCTGACGAATCTGATCGGCAACTGTGTGGCGACGGTGATCGTCGGCGTATGGGAGAACGACATCGACAAGGCGCGCGCCCGTCGCGTGCTGAATCTCGACACCGACTACCGCTTCGTGCCGACCGTCACGGATCTCGGCGAAGAGGCGGGCCACGCGAATCCCGCGCACGCGGTATGACAACGCTTTCCGCCATCTGACCGACCACCCATGGCAACGGCGGCGGGCTCCGACTCCGAAGGCCCGCCGCCAACTCACTCACTCGACTGAAGACTGAACGAACCGATCATGGCCAATCCGATTCTCGATCCGAACGCACCCGCCTTCACGCGCCGCTACATGAATCTTGCCGACCCGCGTCTCGGCGCCAAGGCGCTCTTCGCCAGCGACGAATTCTTCGCGCCGAAAGAGCGCATGCTCGACCCGCAGCCGGCCGTGTTCATCCCGGGCAAATACGACGACCACGGCAAGTGGATGGACGGCTGGGAGACGCGCCGCAAGCGCACTACGGGCCACGACTACTGCGTCGTGCGGCTGGCGCGGCCGGGCATCGTGCACGGCGTCGATCTGGACACGAGCCACTTCACGGGCAACTTCCCGCCGGCCGCGTCGATCGACGCCTGCTACTCCGACAGCGACGTGCCCGCCGATCACGCCGACTGGCAAACCATCGTCCCGGCGACGACGCTGCAGGGCAACCAGCATCATTACGTCGAAGTCGGCGATGCGCGTGCCTTCACGCATCTGCGCGTGAACCTGTATCCGGACGGCGGACTCGCGCGACTGCGTGTCTATGGACAGCCGAAGCGCGACTGGGAGCGGACCGAGCGCGGCACGCTCATCGATCTGGCAGCGATCGAAAACGGCGCGTACCTGGTCGCGGCGAACAATCAGCACTTCGGGCCGGCATCGCAGATGCTGATGCCGGGGCGCGGCGTGAACATGGGCGACGGCTGGGAAACGCGCCGTCGCCGCGAGCCGGGCAACGACTGGGCGATCGTCGCGCTTGCGCGTCCCGGCGTGATCCGCAAAGTCGAAGTGGATACGGCGCACTTCAAGGGCAATTTCCCGGACCGCTGCTCGCTGCAGGCGGCGTCCGTCACGGGCGGCACCGACGATTCGCTCGTCACGCAGGCGATGTTCTGGCCGGTCCTGCTGCCGGAACAGAAGCTGCAAATGGACAGCGTCCACACGTTCGCCGCCGAACTGGCCGCGCTCGGTCCTGTCACGCACGTGCGCTTCAACATCTATCCGGACGGAGGCGTGTCGCGTCTGCGTCTGTGGGGCGAGATCGAATAAGGCACACTGAACAGGTCAGCAGGACTCACGGAGAAGGCCATGAACACACTGCGCATCGAGCGCCTGACGCGCGAAGCGTTCGCCCCTTTCGGCGACGTGATCGAACTGGAAGGCGCGCGGCATTATCCGATCAACGAAGGCACGACCGAGCGCTATCACGATCTCGCAAAAGTGGACGTGAGCACGCACGGCGGCCGTCCGCTGATCAACGTGTTTCGCGCGCAGCCGCGCTCATGGCCGATCGATATCGTGATGATGGAGCGGCATCCTCTGGGCAGCCAGGCGTTCGTACCGCTCTCGGATACGCCTTATCTGATCGTCGTCGCGCCGGCGGGCGAGCTCGATCCGACGAAGCTCAGAGCGTTCTCGACGCGCGGCTGGCAGGGCGTCAACTACGCGAAGGGCGTCTGGCATCATCCGCTGCTGGCGCTGGAGCGCGTGAGCGATTTCCTGATTGTCGATCGCGGCGGCGAGGGGCCCAACTGCGACGAAGCGTCGTTGCCGCAAGCGTGGCGGCTCGAACGGGAATCGCTCGAGGCCGTTGCTGTCTGAGGCATTCGCTTGCGTCGCTCGCTTCCCGTAAGCAGTGGAGAAGCAAAAGGCCCGGCCGATTTTCATCGGCCGGGCCTTTCTGCGTATTGCCTGTCACGTCAACCGGACCGCGCCCCGAATCGCGCCCCGACGCAGTCAGTGCTTGCGATGCGGGCACTTGTCCTTCGTGCACGCGCCATACAGAGCGAGCGCGTGTTCCTGCAGCTTGAAGCCGCGTTCCTTCGCGATCGCCTGCTGACGGTTCTCGATTTCAGGGTCGAAAAACTCTTCGACCAGGCCGCAGTCGATGCACACCAGATGGTCGTGATGCGTCCCTTCGTTCAGCTCAAAAACGGCTTTACCCGACTCGAAATTGCTGCGCGACAGCAGTCCCGCCTGCTCGAACTGCGTGAGCACGCGGTACACCGTGGCGAGCCCGATATCCAGTTCTTCATGCAGCAGGTTACGGTAGACATCTTCGGCCGTCAGATGGCGCACCGGGCTGTGCTGAAAGATCTCCAGAATCTTGAGGCGCGGTAGGGTCGCCTTGAGTCCGATATTTTTCAGATCGGTTGGATTGGTCATGGCAAGGGATCCCTAGAGTACAATGCAAGGTTCTAATAGTAATGTGAATTGCTGTTGAGGTCATCTTCGACGGAAACTCGCGCGGCTCGGGAAGCCCCGCACGGTGAGGGAAATGATTCCAAAAGCTCTATTGATCAACCGGGGGAGCCGCATGCGGGGCACCTTGATCGTCGCGGCGGCTGTGGCGGTTCTTGCTGGATGCTCCACGTACGACAGCCTGACGCAGCGCGTCGCCCAAAGCATCACGCCGTACCGCATTACCGTGGTTCAGGGCAACTTCGTATCGAAGGAAATGGCCGCGCAGATGCAGGTCGGCATGTCGCGTGCACAGGTGAAACAGGTGCTCGGCACGCCGCTCTTGACCGACATGTTCCACGCCGACCGCTGGGACTACGTCTTCTACTTCAAGCGCGGTTCGACCTCGGTCGTCCAGCAGCGTGATTTCATCGTGAACTTCTCGGGCGATCGCGTCGCGAGCTGGACGGGCGGCGAAGATCTGCCGTCGAACCTCGAACTGCTCGCCGATATCGACGGCGATCGCACGGGCAAGAAAGTGGCGGTAACGCCTGCCGTCGCGAGCGCGGCGGGTGCGGCGAGCGCGCCCGTTGCGGCAGCGTCCGCGCCTGTCTCGACGCCCGATACGGCACGCTCGTCCACGTCCGAAGCCGCGCAGGCCGGCAATCTGCCCGCCGTCGATCCGAACGCGCAGGCCGCGCAGGCTGCGAACCGCCTGACCAATGCCGTGCAGGCGCCCGCGCCCGGCACGACGCCATCGGTGCGCGCGGGTACGCCGCCGTCGAATGGCGGGGTGCCGCAGAACGCGACGGAGCCGGGCCAGCCGCAGTTTCGCTTCACGCGTCCGCCGCCTCCGCAGATCCAGGGTGTCCCGAAAGAGAACCCCGTCGGTCCGACGGGCCCGCAAAGCAACAAGGGCAACAATGGGCAGGCGAAAGGCGCGCCCGTCGCGGCGTCGCCGGATTCGTCCCAGACCAATCCGGGAACGGGCGGCTGATTACCTTGTCCGTAACATGACGGGCGCATCGTCGCCCGTCATGCGTCTCGCCGCGATGCACGGCCGCTTTGGCTCATCGCATCGTGTCGCCGCGCTATATTTTCCGGCGCGCGCACGAGTGTCCGTTGCTCGCATCGTTTCCTTGATCGCCGGCCGGCGCGCTGCCTTTCGGATCAACTGACAGCGCGACTCCTGGCGCAACCCGATGGCGCCGTTCGACGGCGCTGTTTGCTGGATTACCCATGAAAATTGCCATCGCTGGCGCATCGGGCCGCATGGGCCGGATGCTCGTCGAAACCGTCCTCAACGATCCCGACGCGACGCTCTCCGGCGCGCTCGATCGCACGGGTGCGCCGCAACTCGGTCAGGATGCCGGAGCGTTCCTGGGCAAGCAGACGGGCGTGCCGATCTCGGACGATATCGACGCGGTGCTCGCGCAGTCCGACTGTCTGATCGATTTCACGCGCCCCGAGGGCACAATCGGGCACATCGACGCAGCGCTGCGTACGAACGCGAAGCTCGTGATCGGCACGACGGGCTTCGACGACGCGCAAAAGGCGCACATTCGCGCGGCGGCGGAAAAAATCGCCATCGTGTTCGCGTCGAACTTCAGCGTCGGCGTGAATGTGACGATGAAGCTGCTCGAATTCGCCGCGCCGCATTTCTCGCAGGGCTACGACATCGAAATCATCGAGGCGCATCATCGTCACAAGGTGGACGCGCCGTCGGGCACCGCGTTGACGATGGGCGAAGTGGTGGCGAAGGCGCTCGGCCGCAAGCTCGAAGACTGCGCGGTGTACGCGCGCGAGGGCGTGACGGGCGAGCGCGATCCGTCGACGATCGGCTTTTCGGCGATTCGCGGCGGCGACATCGTCGGCGATCACACGGTGCTGTTCGCGGGAATCGGCGAGCGCATCGAGATCACGCACAAATCGGCAAGCCGTCTGTCGTATGCACAAGGCGCGCTGCGTGCGGTACGTTTCCTGCAAGGCCATCGGAACGGCCTGTTCGACATGCAGGACGTGCTCGGCCTCCGCTAGGCACCCGTACCTGTTCTCACGCGCCGGAGCACTCGTGGCCGAGGCGAACGGCGAGGTCCGATGGCAAACTCCGGCATCATCCACTACCTGCAATCCAGCGACGCCATCACGCATGGCGTCGCGTACGTGCTGCTGGCGATGTCGATTGCGAGCTGGTGTTTCCTGATCGTCAAAAGCTGGATGCTCGGGCGAGCGAAGCGCCAGGGGCCACGCGCCATTGCACTTTTCTGGCAGGCGCCGACGCTCGCCGATGGCGTCGCCGCGCTGCGGCTCGCCGATCGCGAGCACATCTTTTCTCCGTTGGCGGAAGCGGCGCTGCAGGCATCGGAAGTCGAGATGCCGGGCGTGCTGCTCGCGCGCGTCGAGCGCAGCGAACGCGTGCTGCGGGCGCTGCGCCAGGCGCTGCATCGTTCGCAACGGCGGCTGGAGTTCGGGCAGGTGCTGCTGGCGTCGGTGGGCAGCACCGCGCCGTTCGTCGGGCTGCTTGGCACCGTATGGGGTATCTATCACGCGCTCGGCAGCATCGCGTCGAGCGGTCAGGCGATGATCGAAAACGTCGCGGGGCCCGTCGGCGAAGCGCTCATCATGACGGCGTTCGGTCTCGTCGTGGCGATTCCTGCCGTGCTCGCCTATAACGTGCTCGGACGGATGGTGCGGCAGTTGTCGGAGGAGCTCGACGGCTTCGCGCACGATCTGCACGCGTATGTCTGCGCGCCCGCCGGCGAGACGCACGACGCGGCGCGGGCCGACATACGCGACGCGCAAGGCAGGCGCTCGCCTGCGCGGACGCAGGCTTAGGCTCAGCCAAGGCTGAAACGGAAAGAGCGAGGCACGACATGGCATTCGGCGGACTCGACAGACACAAGACGGCCGCGCCGATGGCGGACATCAACATGACGCCGCTGATCGACGTGATGCTCGTCCTGCTCGTCATTTTCATCATCACGGCGCCGCTGTTCACGCACGCGATCCGGCTCGATCTGCCGCGCGTAGCGTCCGCCGAGGCGCGCACGACGCCGCAGACCATCACGCTGTCGATCGACGCGGCAGGCAAGCTCTACTGGAACGACAAGCCCATCACGCTCGAGCAGATGCGCGCGCAGTTCAACGACGCCGGCAAGCAAAAGGAACAGCCCGAGATCCATCTGCGCGCCGAGCGTTCGACGCGCTACGAGGTGATCGCGCAAGTGATGGGCGCGGCGCAGCAGGCGGGGCTGGAGAGAATCGGCTTCGTGACCGAGCCGCCGTCGGCGAGCAATGCGAAAGCCGGCGCCGCGACGACAGGCGGCGCGAACGCGCCCCAGCCCGCGCCTTCGACAGCGGGAGCATCCGCCGCGCGGTGAGCGTCCAGGCGTCGCCTGGCGGGTCAAAAGCCGCTTTCACCGCCAATCGGGATCTAACAGGGATCGAATCCGAATCAATCGGCGCGCAAAACGCACGGCATCCGCCGCATCGCGTGCGGCATCGTCCCGCCCGGACGGTATAATCAGCCCTTTCCCCTTGACGCAAGGGGAATCGACGAGACATTTCTTCACGCAGAGCACCGGCCGGTGCCGAAGCACTGAAAAGCGGCACCGAACCAGCGATCCCATCACACCATGCACGAAAAATACGTTCCCTCCGACGTCGAATCCGCCGCGCAAGGACAATGGCGCGCGAGCGACGCGTACAAAACGACGGAAAAGGCCGACAAGCCGAAGTTCTATTGCGTTTCGATGCTGCCGTATCCGTCGGGCAAGCTGCATATGGGGCACGTACGCAACTACACGATCAACGACGTGATGTACCGCTATCTGCGGATGAACGGCTACAACACGCTGATGCCGATGGGCTGGGACGCGTTCGGCATGCCCGCCGAGAATGCCGCGATGGCCAATGGCGTGCCGCCCGCGAAGTGGACGTACGACAACATCGCGTACATGAAGAAGCAGATGCAGTCGATGGGTCTCGCGATCGACTGGTCGCGCGAAGTCGCCACGTGCAGCCCGGACTATTACAAGTGGAACCAGTGGATCTTCCTGAAGATGCTGGAGAAGGGCATCGCGTACAAGAAGACGGGCACCGTGAACTGGGACCCCGTCGATCAGACCGTGCTCGCGAACGAGCAGGTGATCGACGGCCGCGGCTGGCGCTCGGGCGCGCTCGTCGAAAAGCGCGAAATCCCGATGTACTACATGCGCATCACGCAGTACGCGGATGAACTGCTGAACGATCTCGACGGCCTCGGCTGGCCCGAGCGCGTGAAGATCATGCAGCAGAACTGGATCGGCAAGAGCTATGGCGTGAACTTCGGCTTCCCGTACGAAATCGACGGCGAGCAGAAGCTCTTGCGCGTGTTCACGACGCGCGCCGACACGATCATGGGCGTGACGTTCTGTGCGGTCGCCGCCGAGCACCCGCTCGCGACGCGTCTCGCGCAGGACAAGCCCGAGCTGCTGCCGTTCATCGACGAATGCAAGCACGGCGGCGTCGCTGAAGCCGACATGGCGACGATGGAAAAGAAGGGCATGCCGACGGGCTTTTACGTCACGCATCCGCTGACGCAGGAAAAGGTCGAGGTGTGGATCGGCAACTACGTGCTGATGAGCTACGGCGAAGGTGCGGTGATGGGCGTGCCGGCGCACGACGAGCGCGATTTCGCGTTCGTGAAGAAGTACGGCATTCCCGTCAAGCAGGTGGTCGCAGTCGTTGGCCAGCCGTTCTCGACGGATGCATGGCACGAGTCGTATAGCGACAAGGAAAACGGGGTGCTGGTCAACAGCGGCAAGTACGACGGCCTGAAGTACCAGGAAGCCGTCGATGCCATCGCCGCCGATCTCAAGGCGCTCGGCCTCGGCGACAAGCAGGTCACGTGGCGTCTGCGCGACTGGGGCATCTCGCGCCAGCGCTACTGGGGCACGCCGATCCCGATCATCCACTGCCCGTCGTGCGGCGACGTGCCCGTGCCCGAGAAGGATCTGCCCGTCGTGCTGCCCGAAGACCTCGTGCCGGACGGCACGGGCAATCCGCTCGCGAAATCGGAAGCGTTCCTGAACTGCACGTGTCCGAAGTGCGGCGCGGCCGCGAAGCGCGAAACCGACACGATGGACACGTTCGTCGATTCGTCATGGTACTTCTATCGCTACGCGGCACCCGACGCGAAGACGATGGTCGACGAGCGCACCGATCACTGGATGCCGATGGACCAGTACATCGGCGGCATCGAGCACGCGATTCTTCACCTGTTGTACTCGCGCTTCTGGGCGAAGGTCTGCCGCGATCTCGGCATCGTGAAGTTCGGCGAGCCGGCGAAGAACCTGCTCACGCAGGGCATGGTGCTCAACGAGACGTACTACCGCGAAAACGACGCGGGCAAGAAGACCTGGTACAACCCGGCCGACGTCACCGTCACGCACGACGACAAGGGCCGCCCGGTCGGCGCGACGCTGAACGCCGACGGCCAGCCCGTCGAACTGGGCGGCGTCGAGAAGATGTCGAAGTCGAAGAACAACGGCGTCGATCCCCAAGTGCTGATCGACCAGTACGGCGCCGACACCGCGCGCCTCTTCACGATGTTCGCCGCACCGCCCGAGCAGCAGCTCGAGTGGTCGGGCGCGGGCGTCGAAGGCGCGAGCCGCTTCCTGCGCCGCGTGTGGGCGTTCGGCCAGGCGAACGAAGCGGCGCTGCGCGAGCGCGCATCGTTCGATGCCGCGAAGCTCGCCGATACCGAAAAGACGCTGCGCCGCGAAATCTACGGCGTGCTGAAGCAGGCCGATTTCGACTATCAGCGTCTGCAGTACAACACGGTCGTGTCGGCGGCAATGAAGATGCTCAACGCGCTCGAAAGTGCGAAGGCCGCAAGTCCCGCCGTGCTGCGCGAAACCTACGGCGTGCTGCTGCGCGTGCTGTACCCGGTCGTGCCGCACATCGCGTTCCAGCTCTGGCAGGAACTCGGCTACGCGGACGAATTCGGCACGCTGCTCGATGCGCCGTGGCCGAAGGTCGACGAAAAGGCGCTGGAGCAAAGCGAAATCGAGCTCGTGTTGCAGGTGAACGGCAAGGTGCGCGGCGCCGTGACGATCGCCAAGGACGCGTCGCGCGAAGCGATCGAAGCGGCTGCCCTCGCCCACGAAATGTTCGCGAAGTTCAGCGAAGGCAAGCCGGCGAAGAAGGTGATCGTCGTGCCCGGCCGCCTCGTGAACGTCGTCGTCTGACGGTCGCGCCGAATGTGCACGTTGATGCCGATCGATGGCGATTGCGCTTTAACTGCGAACCAGGAGCCCATGTGAACCGCAGATCGTTTTTGACCCTGGCGTGCAGCGCGGTGCTGCTGTCCGCGTGCGGCTTCCAGCTGCGCGGCCAGCAGAACTATGCGTTCAAGCGCCTCGCCATTACGGGCGCGACGCCGCCCGTCGCTGCGCGCCTGACGCGCATGGTGCAGGGCGGCAGCGACACGGTGATCGTGAATTCGTCCAGCAACGCGGACGCGGTCCTGGTGGTTTCGGAGGCGCGTGGAACGGGTGTGCTGACGCTGAACTCGCTCGGCGTAGTCGAGGAATACGCGCTGAACTATTCGCTGAACTACACGCTGAGAGGCTCGGACGGCACTTTGCTGATTCCGCCAAGCTCGATCGCGTTGAATCGCGCGATGACGTATAGCGATCAGTTCTCGCAGGCGAAGGCCGCCGAAGCAGACATCCTTTACGCCGACATGCAGAACGACGCCGTCGATCAGCTGATGCGGCGCCTTGCCGTCGTGCGCTCGCTGCATCCGGCGCCGGGCCAGGAAGTGCCGGGCGTCGCGCCGCGCGCGCCGCTGCCGCCGCCGCCGCTCTGATCCGCCGACTGCATCGATCCGCTTTCACTCTCGTTCATCCGTAGCCATGCAACTGCGTCTTGACGCGCTCGAAGCGCACCTCGCGAAAGGACTCGCCGTCCTGTACGTCGTGTACGGCGACGAGCATCTGCTTGCGCAGGAAGCGTGCGACTGCATCCGCGCGGCGGCGCGCGCGAGCGGCTTTACGGACCGCACGGTGTTCACGGTGGAGCGAGGGTTCGACTGGAGCTCGCTGCTCGGCGCGAGCCAGTCGATGTCGCTGTTCGGCGACCGGCAACTCGTCGAGTTGCGCATTCCGACGGGCAAGCCCGGCAAGGAAGGCGCCGATGCGCTGAAGACACTCGCGGCGTCTGCGAATCCTGATGTGCTGACGCTCGTCACGCTGCCGCGCCTCGACGCCGCGACGCAAAAGGCCGCGTGGTTCACGGCTTTGGCGGACGCCGGCGTCGCGCTGAAAATCGATCCCGTCGAGCGTGCGCAATTGCCAAGCTGGGTCGGGCAGCGGCTTGCGCAGCAAGGTCAGCGCGTAGCGGCGGGCGAAGACGGCAAGCGCGCGCTGCAGTTCATCGCGGAGCGCGTCGAAGGCAATCTGCTCGCGGCGCATCAGGAGATCCAGAAGCTCGGGCTGCTGTATCCGTCCGGCGCGCTGACGTTCGAACAGATCCACGATGCCGTGCTCAACGTCGCGCGCTACGACGTGTTCAAGCTCAACGAAGCGATGCTGGCCGGCGACGTCGGCCGGCTGTCGCGCATGCTCGACGGCCTGAAGGGCGAGGGCGAGGCGGCCGTGCTCGTGCTGTGGGCCGTCGTCGAAGAGATTCGCACGCTGCTGCGGATCAAGCGCGGCGTCGAAGCCGGCAAGCCGCTCGCGATGCTGTTGCGCGAGAACCGCGTGTGGGGCCCGCGTGAGCGGCTCGTCGGGCCGGCGCTGTCGCGCGTGACGGAAGCCTCGCTCGAAAAAGCGCTCGCGCTGGCGGCGAAGCTCGACCGGCAGGTGAAGGGCTTGTCGGGCGCTACGCATGGCAATCATCGCAATGACCCACCGCCCGATCCATGGGCGGGCCTCTTCGAACTCGCGATGGCTGTCGCCGGCGCGCAGTCTTCGCATGCGCGCGCTACGCCGACGCGGCCCGCGCCGGGTCGGCCGGCTCCTGCGCGGCCAGTGCCAATGCGCCGACCGTCGTAGGCTGCCGCACGCCTGACGGATCGCCACGCAGAGCCGCGCGCCAGCAGCGCTTGCGTGTCTCCAGGTTCCTCGTCAGGCCGTCCGGCAGCCTTTCCCGGTCCGTGAAACGGTGGCACGGCGCCGCCGCGCAGAGCACGCTGAAGTCACACGTCTTACAATCGTCGCATCGTTCCGCTTGCAGAAATTGTCCGCCGCGCTTCGTGCAGAACGCGGCACAACGGGAATCACCATGGATATCGACCAGTACATGACCGACCTCGGCCGCCGCGCGCGTCACGCGTCGCGCGCGATGGCGCGGGCGTCGACGGCCGCGAAGAACGCCGCGCTCGAAGCCGTTGCAGTTGCCATCGAGCGTGAAGCGAATGCGCTGAAGGAAGCGAATGCGCGGGATCTCGCGCGCGCTCGCGACAAGGGACACGACGCTGCCTTCATCGATCGCCTGACGCTGTCGGACAAGGCGCTGAAGACGATGGTCGAAGGCTTGCGGCAAGTGGCCGCGCTGCCCGATCCGATCGGCGAGATCAGCAACATGAAGTACCGGCCGAGCGGCATCCAGGTCGGCCAGATGCGCGTGCCGCTGGGCGTGATCGGGATCATCTACGAATCGCGGCCGAACGTGACCATCGATGCGGCCGCGCTGTGCCTCAAATCCGGCAACGCGACGATTCTGCGCGGCGGGTCCGAGGCGCTCGAATGCAACACGGCGCTCGCGAAGCTTATCGGCGAAGGGCTGGAAAAGGCGGGCTTGCCGCAAGAGGCCGTGCAGGTGGTCGAAACGTCGGATCGCGCGGCCGTCGGCAAGCTGATCACGATGACCGAATACGTCGACGTGATCGTGCCGCGCGGCGGCAAGAGCCTGATCGCGCGCCTGATCGAAGAAGGCCGCGTGCCGATGATCAAGCATCTCGACGGCATCTGCCATGTGTATGTCGACGATCGCGCGGACATTGCGAAGGCGATGAACGTCTGCGACAACGCGAAGACGCACCGCTACGGCACCTGCAACACGATGGAGACGCTGCTGGTCGCGCGCGGCGTGGCGGCTGAGGTGCTGCCCCCGCTCGGCAAGCTGTATCGCGGCAAGGACGTGGAACTGCGCGTCGATCCGGCAGCGCGTAAGGTGCTCGAAGCCGCTGGCGTTGGTCCGCTCGTCGATGCGACGGAAGAGGACTGGCGCACCGAATACCTCGCGCCTGTGCTCGCTGTGAAGGTGGTCGATGGCATCGATCAGGCGATCGAGCACATCAACGAATACGGCTCGCATCACACGGACGCGATCGTCACGGAAGACCACGATCGCGCGATGCGCTTCCTGCGCGAAGTCGATTCGGCGAGCGTGATGGTCAACGCATCGACGCGTTTTGCCGACGGCTTCGAATTCGGGCTCGGCGCGGAGATCGGCATCTCGAACGACAAGCTGCATGCGCGCGGGCCCGTCGGACTGGAAGGGCTGACATCGATGAAATACGTCGTGCTCGGACACGGCGAAGGTCGCCAATAACCGCTCATAAAACCAACAAGGATCACAGATGTTGTGGGTCAAGACGTTTCACATCGTTCTGGTCGCTTCGTGGTTCGCGGGCCTCTTTTATCTGCCGCGGATTTTCGTCAATCTCGCGATGGAGACCGATCCGAATGCGGTGAAACGTCTGTTGATCATGGCCCGCAAGCTGTTTCGTTTCATGACGCTCATCGCGGTGCCTGCGCTGGCGTGCGGCTTGTGGCTGTGGCTGGTGATCGGGATCGGCAGCGGTGAGGGCTGGATTCACGCGAAGGTCGGCGTGGTCGTGCTGCTCGTCGTCTATCACGCGTATTGCGGCGTGCTGCTGCGCACTTTCGAGCGCGGTGAAAACCGTCGCTCGGACAAGTGGTATCGGATGTTCAATGAGCTGCCTGTTCTTGGCATGCTCGTAGCCGTTGCGCTGGTGGTGATCAAGCCTTTCTGATTTTCGGTCCGTTCGATTCGCGGCGTCGATAAAAAGCCCGGTTTGCTGGAGACAGCAAACCGGGCTTTGTGCATTTGGGGCCGCGTGCCGGAGGTTTCGGGTGTCCGCTTCGGCCGGCCTGAGCACCATCCGGCGGCGGCCGTGTTCGTGGCGATCTGATTGACCTTCGCACGTTCCTACTTTACTGGCTTACAGTGGCGGCCTATGCCGCGGCAACTGCCGCCGTTGTGCGTTCTCATGTGGCGCTCGATGTTCGTGACATGGCCCCGATTCGTTTTCCGGGTCGCTCGGCCCATTTCTTTCCGCATATCTAAGCATCCGCACTATTCGACCTTTACCCCTGGGTGTGTGCCTTCGGCCACCCCGTGCCCTGTTTC
This sequence comes from Paraburkholderia diazotrophica, assembly GCF_900108945.1. Lineage (GTDB taxonomy): Bacteria > Pseudomonadota > Gammaproteobacteria > Burkholderiales > Burkholderiaceae > Paraburkholderia > Paraburkholderia diazotrophica. The sequence goes on from NZ_FNYE01000016.1 coordinate 115,804, forward strand.
TTGTGGAAGCGCTTGGGCCATATCGACTATGTAGGTCAGGACTCTTCTCTGTCAGGTGACGGCATGGTTGGACGCATGAATTAAGACTGGTCTTATTCATGACGCAGTTCGGTATCTCTAAAGTTCATCCTCAGCATGACGGGAAATTTGAGATGGCGCGCCAACTCCGTCGCGTACATCGAATCGGTCTGAGTTGCCGACAGTCGAACGGACTCGCCGGGTCCACCAAAATTTAATTCGCTTAGGATTGCAGATGAACAAGACGTATAGAAGTGTCTGGTGTGAGAAGACGGGCACTTTCGTGGCAGCGGCTGAAACGGCCAGGGCAAAAGGGAAAAAGGCGCGTGGTCGCAGCCTGGTCGGTGCATGCGCTGTGTTGTTTGTTGGCGGGGTTTTGGCTAGTGGAAGCGCGCTTGCCAACTCAGGGCCGGGCGAGAACCTGGGCGGTTGTGCAAACACGGGTACTGGATCTTCTATCGCCATTGACGGAGCTATTAGTACTTACTGCGCGAACGCAACCGGGACGAGTTCGATCGCGATCGGTTCGACCGCAACCGCCGGCGGGGCGGGAAGCGGTACGACCTGGAAGGGCACAACGTCCGGTGACTGGGATCAGGTTGCACTTGGTGTGCGTACCAATGCGACAGCGGGCGGTGCGACCGCTGTCGGCTCCGATGCACGTGCCAGTGGGGTTTTTGCGTCAGCGTTTGGCAACAGTGCGACCGCAAGTGCAAACTCTGCGGCTGCAATCGGTGACAATTCGCTCGCGTCATTCTTTGGCGCCGCCGCAATAGGTACTTCGGCTACGGCCTCGGGTACAGGCGCGACTGCCGTAGGCGCTGGTTCGACGGCATCTGCCGCTTCGGCTGTTGCGCTAGGTACCAATGCAGTTGCCGCGACGTCTAACTCGGTGGCCTTGGGCGCAAACTCGGTCGCTAATTCGGCGACGCTGGGCACGGCAGGCTATAACCCGGGCAGTGGCACGCTGTCGGCTGTGACTGCGGCGGGCGGTGAAGCGTCGGTGGGTAAGTCGGGCGCGGAGCGTCGCATTACAAACGTGGCGGCGGGTCTGAACCCGACAGATGCCGTGAACGTAAGCCAGTTGCAGTCGGAAGACGCGAAGGTCAACCAGGCAGGCACGGCGACAGCAACGGCGCTGGGCGGGGGCTCGTCCTATAACTCGACCACCGGTGCGATCAGCGCGCCGAGCTATGCGCTCACGAACGCGAATTCGATCGACGGCACGTCGGGCGCGAAGACGGACATCGGTACGGCGTTCAGCACCGTCGATACTGCTCTTGGCAAGCTGAACAACAACATCAGCAATGTTTCGAACAACGTTTCGAACGTTGCGAACAATCTTGCCAACACTAACAACAACGTCGCCAATATCAACAACACGGTGACGAATATCGTCAACGGCGGCGGCATCAAGTACTTCCACGCGAACTCGACGGCCGGTGATTCCGTCGCAAGCGGTGTCGATTCGTTGGCTGCCGGCCCTACAGCGACGGCTAGCGGTCAGGCCGCTTCGGCGCTCGGGTATGGCGCTATTGCCTCAGGGTACGGCTCTTCCGCGGTGGGCCTTTATGCGAACGCTAAGGGCGATCAGGCGGTGGCGCTGGGCCAAAACGCGACTGCATCGACCACGAATTCGGTGGCGCTAGGCGCGAGCTCGACGACGACAGCGAACCTTTCGGCGGCGGGCTACAACCCGGGCAATGCCACGCTGTCGGGCACGGCATCGGCGACAAACGGTGAAGTGTCGGTGGGCGCGGCGGGTTCGGAGCGCCGCGTGACGAACGTGGCGGCCGGTTCGGCGGCGACGGATGCGGTGAACGTGAGCCAGTTGCAGTCGGAAGACGCAAAGGTCAACCAGGCAGGGACGACGACGGCGACGGCGCTCGGTGGCGGCTCGACCTACAACTCGACCACGGGTGCGATCAGCGCGCCGAGCTATGCGCTCGCGAACGCGAATGTGATCGATGGCACGGCGGGCGTGAAGACGGACATCGGTACGGCGTTCAGTACCGTCGATACTGCTCTGGGCAAACTGAACAACAACATCAGCAACGGCGCGGGCATCAAGTACTTCCACGCGAACTCGACGCTGGCCGATTCGTCGGCTGCGGGCGCCAACTCCGTGGCGGTTGGCCCGGCAGCGACGGCCGCTCTCGCGTCGGACGTGGCGATCGGCAACAACGCGACGACGGCAGTGGGCGCAACCAACAACCCGGGCGCCATTGCGATTGGTGGAAGCGCGACGGCGTATGGCGCATATTCGAACAGTATTGGCGCGAATATCGCAATCGGTTATGGCAGCGTTGCCGGGAAGTCGGACGCGTCGACCTCACAGGGACTGGCACTGGGTACCTGGGCGACGGCTTCGAACTGGGCGACCGACGCTATCGGCACGAGTTCGACCGCGTCGGGCAACTATGCGTCGGCAATAGGTTCGCAATCGTGGGCAACGGGCGACCAGTCCACGGCATTGGGTGCGTTCACCCACGCAACGGCAAACAACTCGACGGCGCTCGGCGAGGGCGCGAATGCCACGACGACGAACTCGGTGGCACTCGGCTACCACTCGGTCGCCAACTCCGCGACGCTTGCCACGTCGGGTTACAACCCGGGCAGCGGTACCTTGTCGGCTGCCACGGCTGCAGGCGAAATATCGATGGGCACTGTGGGCGGGGAGCGTCGCATCACGAACGTCGCAGCCGGTCTGAACGGCACGGACGCGGTGAATGTGAGCCAGTTGCAATCAGAAGACGCGAAGGTCAACCAGGCAGGCACGACGACGGCGACGACGCTGGGCGGCGGCTCGACCTATAACTCGACCACCGGTGCGATCAGCGCGCCGAGCTATGCGCTGACGAACGCAAACACGATCGACGGCACGGCGGGCGCCAAGACGGACATCGGTATGGCGTTCGGCACCGTCGATACGGCGCTGGGCAAGCTGAACAACAACATCAGCAATGTATCGAACAACGTTTCGAACGTTGCGAACAACCTGGCCAACACCAACAACAACGTCGCCAACGTCAATAACACGGTGACGAGCAGGCATCAGCGCGCAGGGCACGACGGTCGGTGCCGGTGCGTCGTATCAGTGGTAAGCATCGGGAAGTGAGCGCGACGGCGGTGCAGTATCGGCCACCTGAGCGCAGCCTTCGCAAGCAATGCGCTTCAAACCGAAACGGGCTCCTTCGGGAGCCCGTTTTTCATTTTGCAACTCATCCGCGCGATCAGTTCGACGCGCTCTACGCGGCTTCGTCCCGGAGAACACGTCCGCGGTGCGCCGGCATTCGCGATCGCCACCGAAACGGACACGCAAACGCGAACACGATGCACCCTCGTCGCTACTCAGCGCGAGTCCGTTAAACGGCCACACGTCAACGACCGCAAGTGCTCCGCTACGTCACGATTCTTCGCTGCGCGATCAGATCCTTCGCGCCGGCCAGTTTTTCCGCCAGATCCGGCCCTCGCTGAAGCGCCACACCGACCGCCAGGATATCGCCGATCGCGAGATGCGACGTGCGTGACGTCATCGGTGAAAAGATGTCGGTGTCTTCGTCGACATTGGCGAACAGGCCAATCGACGCAATCCGCGCCAGCGGCGAGTTCCCATGCGTGACCGCGATCACTTTCGCGCCCGCCGCGAGCGCTGACTTCGCCGCATCGATGATGTCGCGCGTGCGGCCCGTGTTCGAAATCGCCACGACGACATCGCCTTCGCCCAGCAACGCCGCCGACATCAGAAACGTATGCGGATCGGAATACGCGACGCTCGGCATGCCGAGCCGGAAGAACTTGTGCTGCATGTCGAGCGCGGCAATGCCCGAGCCGCCCGCGCCGTAGAACTCGATGCGCTTCGCGTGTGCGAGCAGCTGGATCGCGGCCGCCACGCTGTCAGTCGAGAGATTGTTGCGCACCTGGATCAGCGCGCCGATCGTCCGGTCGAGCACCTTCGCGGCGACGCCGGGCGCCGGCTCGTCAGGCCGAACGTCGCGATAGACGGCGGGCACCTCCGTTGCTATGCCTTGCGCGAGCCGTATCTTGAACTCGCGGAAGCCGGAAAAGCCGAGCGCGTGACAGAAGCGCGCGATGGTCGGCTGGCTCACGCCGGCGCGCGCGGCCACCTCCGTCATCGACAGATCGAGCACTTCGCGCGGCGCTTCGATCACGTAGTCGGCGAGCTTGCGTTCGGACGGGCGCAACTGGTCGCGCATCGCCTCCACCTGGGACAGCATCATCGGGAATCTCGCACTATGCTGAAGAATGTGTGGACTATAGCTGACAGATAAATAAGGTACAAAAACTACATTTGTACCGTAGGTGATTACCCTGATGCGAGCGGTGAACTTGCAAAACTCCGACACGTAAGGCTCACACGTGAATTCGATCGTTCGGCAGATTCAGCAACTGCAACATTGTGCACATGTAGTTTTTCTACTAATATCCCGAGTGCCGGCGTCCCACGCCGTTCCCCGCGATATCAATCTGGCGCAAGCGCGCATGCGCGCGAGCCAGCGACGAAGGAGCATCGATGGTTTCCCCGCATTCGCAACTGATGAAAGTCACGAAGCGCGTGATCGAGCGCAGCAAGCCTACGCGTGACGCCTATCTGTCGCGCATCGACAAGGCGCAGGGCAAGTTCCCGGCGCGCGGCGCGCTGTCCTGTGCGAACCTCGCGCACGGCTTTGCCGGTCTGGAGGGCAACGACAAGCTCGTCATCAAGCAGATCCGCCAGCCGAATATCGGCATCGTCTCGTCGTACAACGAGATGCTTTCGGCGCATGCGCCGTACAAGGATTTTCCCGACGTCATCAAGGCCGCCGCGCGCGAAAGCGGCGGCGTCGCGCAGTTCGCGGGCGGCGTGCCCGCGATGTGCGACGGCATCACGCAGGGCAACGCGGGCATGGAACTGTCGCTGTTCTCGCGCGAAGTGATCGCGATGAGCACGGCCGTCGCGCTCACGCACAACATGTTCGACGCGGCGCTGTGCCTCGGCGTGTGCGACAAGATCGTGCCGGGCCTGCTGATCGGCGCGCTGCAGTTCGGCCATCTGCCGACCATCTTCGTGCCCGCCGGCCCGATGACGAGCGGTCTGTCGAACGACGACAAGGCGAAAGTGCGCCAGCAGTTCGCCACAGGCCAATGCGGCCGCGACGCGCTGCTCGAATCCGAGGCCGCCGCGTATCACAGCCACGGCACCTGCACGTTCTATGGCACGGCCAACAGCAACCAGATGCTGATGGAAATCATGGGCCTGCATCTGCCGGGCTCGGCGTTCGTGCATCCGCATACGCCGCTGCGCGATGCGCTGACTGCACAAGCCGCGCGCCGTGTGCTCGACCTCACCGTCGAGCGCGGCCAGTACATGCCGATCGGTCATGTGATCGACGAGAAGGCGATCGTCAACGGCATCGTCGGCTTGCTGGCGACGGGCGGTTCCACCAATCACACGCTGCACCTCGTCGCGATTGCGCGGGCGGCGGGCATCATCATCGACTGGGACGATTTCGATACGCTGTCGGCGTCGGTGCCGCTGCTGGCCAAGGTCTATCCGAACGGCAAGGCCGACGTGAACCACTATCACGCGGCGGGCGGCATGGCGTTCCTGATCCGCAATCTGCTCGAAGGCGGCCTGCTGCACGACGATGTGAACACCGTCGCCGGCAAGGGCCTCGCGCGCTACACGGAAGAGCCGAAGCTGCTCGACGGCAAGCTGACGTGGGTGCCCGGCGTCACCGAAAGCCAGGATACGGCAGTGCTGCGCGCCATCAATGAGCCGTTCCAGCCGGACGGTGGACTACGCCTGATGCAGGGCAAGCTCGGGCGCGGCGTCATCAAGATTTCGGCCGTCGCGAAGCAGCATCGCATGGTGAAGGCGCCCGCGATCGTATTCGATTCGCAGGAGGCCGTGCAGGAAGCCTTCGACAACGGCGAGCTTAAGCGCGACTTCATCGCCGTCGTGCGCTTCCAGGGCGCGCGCGCAAACGGCATGCCCGAACTGCATCGTTTGACGCCGCTGCTCGGGGTGTTGCAGGATCAAGGTTTCCACGTCGCGCTCGTGACGGACGGCCGGATGTCCGGTGCATCGGGCAAGGTGCCCGCCGTCATTCACGTGTCGCCGGAAGCGCTGCTGCAAGGCCCACTTGGCAAGGTGCGCACGGGCGACACGATCGTCATCGACGCGGAAGCGGGCGTGCTCGACGTCGAAATCGAAGATGCCGAATGGGCTGCGCGTCCGATTGCCGTGTCGCAGCATCAGGCGGAAAACGAAGTGGGCTTCGGTCGCGAGCTGTTCGGCGTGTTCCGCTCGGCGGCGGCGCCCGCGGAGTTGGGCGCGTCGGTGTTCGGGCCGCTCGTCGGCGAAGAGCCGCACGCAGCGCAGCGCGAAGGTCAAGCGGCAGGCGCCGTGTCGAGCGAAGCCAGTCACGTAATGCAGAAATGAAGCGATAAGGAGTCTGAAGATGACGTCGAAAACAGTCAGCGAAATCGTCCGCCTGGGTCCGGTGATTCCCGTCCTCGCATTCGATACCGTCGAGCAGGGTGAACACGTTTCGCGCGCGCTGCACGCAGGCGGCGTGAAGGTGCTCGAAATCACGTTGCGCACGCCCGCCGGCATCAAGGCGATCGAGCGCGCGAGCCAGCTTGCCGAAGACATCGTCGTGGGTGTCGGCACGATCACGAGGCCCGAGCACTGCGAGCAGGCGAAGAAGGCGGGCGCGCAGTTCGGCGTGTCGCCGGGCCTCACGAAAGAGATGCACAAGGCCGCACAGGATGCAGGTCTGCCGCTGCTGCCCGGCGTGATGACGCCGAGCGACATCATCGTCGCGCTGGAACTCGGCTATGAAATCGTCAAGTTCTTCCCGGCGCAGCAGGCGGGTGGCGTGCCGATGCTGCAGGCGTTCCACGGCCCGTTCCCGACGCTGAAGTTCTGCCCGACGGGCGGCATCACGGCGGAAACGGCGCCCAATTTCCTCGCGCTGCCGAACGTCGTGTGCGTCGGCGGTTCGTGGCTGACGCCGAAGGCGGCGCTCGCCGCGCAGAATTGGGACGAAGTCACGCGCCTCGCACACGCTGCAAGCGAACTGGCCGCGCCCGCGCATTGATTCGCAGCATCGCGTTTTGACGAAGCGCGTAAGAGCCTCGATGCAATGACACAGCCTCGCCGTTTTAGCCTTGAAAGGCTTTAGCGGCGAGGCTTTTTGTTTGTTGCGCGGGGACTTCGCGCGCCACGAACGTCAACAGACAGTAAAATTCAGCGTCCGCTAATACGCCTCTCTTGAAGGCGTTTCAGCATCCGGAAGCGGGCGAGTGCAACGGCACTTGCAACTCAAACCAACAAAGCAAAGGAGGAGCTTCATGGAAGCTGTCCACGGCAGCATGCTGCTGATATACGCCGTGATCGCCATTGCAGTGCTGATCTTGATGATCACGCGCTTCAAGGTCTATCCGTTCCTCGTCCTGATCATCGTGTCGCTGCTGCTGGGCCTTGCCGTCGGCATGCCAGCGGGCACGATCGTGAAGTCGTTCGAAACCGGCAATGGCAACACGCTGGGCCATATCGCGATCGTCGTGGGCCTCGGCACGATGCTCGGCAAGATGATGGCCGAGTCGGGCGGCGCCGAGCGCATCGCCACCACGCTGATCCGCTGGTTCGGCGAAAAGAATATCCACTGGGCGATGATGTTCGTCGCAATCATCGTCGGCTTGCCGGTGTTCTTCGAAGTCGGCTTCGTGCTGCTGATCCCCATTGCCTTCAACGTCGCGAAGCGCACGGGTAAATCGCTGCTGCTGATCGGCCTGCCGATGGTCGCAGGTCTCTCCGTCGTGCACGGTCTGATTCCGCCGCACCCGGCCGCGCTGCTCGCCGTGCAGGCGTATCACGCCGATATCGGTCGCACGATCGCATACGGTCTGCTCGTCGGTGTGCCGACGGCCATCGTGGCGGGTCCGCTGTTTGCGCTGCTGATCCATCGTCAGGTCAAGCTCGCGAATAACAATCCGCTCGCCGCGCAATTCGTCGACGTCGAGCACGAGGCGGGCACGCGCGATCTGCCCGGCTTCGGCATCACGCTCTTCACGGTTCTGTTGCCCGTGATCCTGATGCTGATCGGCAGTTGGGCGGATCTCGTGTTTGCGCCGAAAACGACGCCGAACGATCTGCTGAAGTTCATCGGCACGTCGGATGTCGCGTTGCTGATCTCGGTGCTGGTGAGCTTCTGGACGTTCGGCGCGAGCCGCGGCTTCAATCGCGAGCAGATCCAGAAGTTCTGCGGCGACTGTCTGGCGCCGATCGCGGGCATTACGCTGATCGTCGGTGCGGGTGGCGGTTTCGGACGCGTGCTGATGGACAGCGGCATCTCGAAGGAAATCGTCGCAACGGCGACGGCGGCGCACCTGTCGCCGCTGCTGTTCGGCTGGTTCGTCGCGGCGCTGATCCGTCTCGCGACGGGTTCCGCGACGGTTGCAATGACGACGGCCTGCGGCATCGTCGCGCCGATCGCAGCCGCGAGCGGCGTCCAGGTGAAGCCGGAACTGCTGGTGCTCGCGACGGGTTCGGGCTCGCTGATTTTCTCGCACGTGAACGACGGCGGTTTCTGGCTGATCAAGGAGTATTTCGGAATGACGGTGGGGCAGACGTTCAAGACGTGGTCGCTCTGCGAAACCATCATTTCGCTGATGGGCCTCGGTTTGACCTTCGCATTGGCGGCGGTCCTGTAAGGAGTTTCAAATGATTCTGATCGCGATGGGCGTGTCGGGTGCCGGCAAGACCCGCATTGGCGAATTGCTGGCGGAGCGGCTCAACTGCGCTTTCACCGATGGCGACGCGTTTCACAGCGCCGCCAACAAGGAAAAGATGCACCGCGGCATCCCGCTGACGGACGAAGACCGTTGGCCGTGGCTCAGAACGATCCGTGCCGCAATCGAGGAAAAGCAGCAGGCGAACGAGACGGCCGTGTTCACGTGCTCGTCGCTCAAGCGCTCGTATCGCGACATCCTGCGTGATGGCGACAAGGATGTGTGCTTCGTGTATCTGAAGGGCACGCGTGAACTGCTGGCGCAGCGTCTGCAGACACGCACCGGGCATTTCTTCGATCCGTCGCTGCTGCAAAGCCAGCTCGATACGCTGGAAGAGCCGGGCGAGGACGAAGCGATTACGGTGAGCATCGAGCTGACGCCGGAACAGATCGTCGATGAGACGCTCGCGAAGATCAAGCTGCGATAACGCGTGAGTCTGCACATGCAGCAGTCGTAAAAAAGGCGCCTTCGCAGGCGCCTTTTTCATATCCGCATCGTCGGGCGATGCGTGCAGCGAGCAAGCGGATCAGCTGATCCGCTTCGCCAGTTCAGCTGCCTTGCCGATGTACGATGCGGGCGTCATCGCGAGCAGACGTTCCTTCGCATCGGCTGGAATCGACAGGCCGTTGATGAACGTCTGCAGCGCCTCGCGCGTGATGCCCTTGCCGCGCGTCAGTTCCTTCAACTGCTCGTACGGGTTCTCGATGCCGAAACGGCGCATCACCGTTTGCACAGGCTCGGCGAGCACTTCCCACGTCGCATCGAGGTCTTCGTTCAGACGCTGCGGATTCACTTCGAGCTTGTCGAGGCCGCGATTGAGCGCGTCATACGCAAGCAGCGCGTAGCCGAACGCGACGCCGATATTGCGCAGCACCGTCGAGTCCGTCAGGTCGCGCTGCCAGCGCGAAACGGGCAGCTTGTCGGCGAGATGGCGCAGCGTCGCGTTGGCGAGGCCCAAGTTGCCTTCCGAGTTTTCGAAGTCGATCGGGTTGACCTTGTGCGGCATCGTCGACGAGCCGATCTCGCCCGCCTTCGTCCTCTGCTTGAAGTAGCCCAGCGAAATGTAGCCCCACACGTCGCGGTCGAGATCGAGCAGGATCGTGTTTGCGCGCGCAACCGCATCGAACAGCTCGGCCATGTAGTCGTGCGGTTCGATCTGGATCGTGTACGGATTGAACGTCAGCTTCAGGCGCTGCTCGACGACTTGCTTCGAGAACGCTTCCCAGTCGAATTCCGGATACGCCGACAGATGCGCATTGAAGTTGCCGACGGCGCCGTTCATCTTGCCGAGCAGCTCGACTTTCGCGATGCGCTCGATCGCGCGCGATAGCCGAGCCGCGACGTTCGCGATTTCCTTGCCGAGCGTGGTCGGGCTCGCGGGCTGGCCGTGCGTGCGCGAGAGCATCGGCTGATCGGCCTGCGCATGTGCGAGCGCGACGAGACGCTGATGCACCGAGCGCAGCGCCGGCAGGATCACATGTTCGCGCGCGCCTGCGAGCATCAGGCCATGCGATGTGTTGTTGATGTCCTCGGACGTGCACGCGAAGTGGATGAATTCGCTTGCGCGCTCCAGTTCCGGCTGGCCCTTCACCGATTCCTTCAGCCAGTACTCGACGGCCTTCACGTCGTGATTCGTCACGCGCTCGATTTCCTTGATGCGCGCGGCGTCATGCGCGGTGAAGCGCTCGACCAGCTGCAGCAGGAATTGCTCCGATGCTTCGGAGAAGCGCGGCACTTCGGCGAAGCCTGCGTGCGACAGCGCGATCAGCCAGTGAATTTCCGCCATCACGCGATGGCGCATGAATGCGGCTTCCGAAAGCCAGTCGCGAAGGGCTTCGGTTTTCGATGCGTAACGGCCGTCGAGCGGGGACAGGGCGGTCAACGCGAAGAGGGTGTCGGGGCGAGTGTCGGACATGATGGGAGGGGCAGCAACGGTGAAGAATCGGGTGACAGATATCAGCGGGGAGAACCGCGAATTTTACCACTTTAGGACATGCGGCCCGACGCGTGCCTCGCCTCTTGCGCGCGCGACGCCGCTAAAATGCGGGCTTTCTGTCATTGCTGGGGCACTGAGTCGCTATGGAACTGAAATGGCTCGAAGACTTCGTTTCGCTCGCGGAGACGCGCAGCTTCAGCCGCTCGGCCGAGCTGCGGCACGTCACGCAGCCCGCCTTTTCGCGGCGCATTCAGGCGCTGGAGGCGTGGCTCGGAACTGAACTGATCGATCGTTCGGTTTACCCGACCCGCCTGACGGCAGCGGGCCAGGTGTTCTACGAGCAGGCACTGGCGATGCTCTCGCAGTTCCACGAGGCGCGCACGCTGCTTCGCGGCCACACGGCGACACCCGCCGCGACGATCGAATTCGCGGTGCCGCATACGCTGTCGTTGACGTATTTTCCGAGCTGGCTGCAACGCATCGAGGCGCAGCTCGGCCCGATCCACACGCGGCTGCGCGCGCTGAACGTTCACGATGCCGTGCTGTCGCTGGTCGAGGGCGGCTGCGATCTGGTGATGGGCTATCACCATCCGAGCCATCCTGTCGCGCTCGATCCCGCGCGCTACGACATGCTGACGCTCGGCATCGAGTCGATCAGTCCGTTCTCCGCGCCGGGCAAAGGCGGACGCCCGCGCTACACGCTGCCCGGCACGCCCGACGCGCCGACGCCGTACCTCTCGTACACGCCGAACGCGTATCTGGGCCGCATGACGGAAGTGATCTTCGCGACCGCGCCGGGGCGTCTCTATCTCGATCGCGTGTACGAGACCGACATGGCCGAAGGACTGAAGGCGATGGCGCTCGCCGGACACGGCGTCGCGTTCCTGCCGCATAGCGCCGTCGAAGATGCCGTCGCCGATGGCAGATTGATACGCCTCGACCGCGCATCGCGCGGCGTCCCGCAAGGCCAGCTCACGCTGACGATGGAAATCCGCCTCTATCGCGACAAGCTCGCGGCGCAAGCCGACGACGCGCGCCAGCAACTCGTGCGCGCGTTGTGGGACGTCGTGAGCGCGGAACTCGCGCAAGGCTCGAAGTAACGTTCACCGACACCACGCCCAGGCGAGAACGCGTGCGAATACACCCTTGCGACACGCATTTGCGCTTTTCCCAGCGTTATGCAAGAAAGACATAACCGGATGAACAATCGGCATTGGACCCGTTCGGCGCTTTTTTTCGACAATGGCGTCACCCGATAAAACGCTGGAGCGTTCATGTCTACCGCGGCAAATGTGCAGTCCATCCCGTCCTACCTTCATCAGGACGATCTCGGCCCCTGGGGCAACTATCTCCGTCAAGTCGATCGCGTCGCGCCGTATCTCGGCTCGCTGTCGCGCTGGCTCGAAACGCTGAAGCGACCGAAGCGCATTCTCATCGTGGATTGCCCGATCGAACTCGATAACGGCACCGTGGCGCACTTCGAAGGCTATCGCGTGCAGCACAACGTATCGCGCGGTCCGGGCAAGGGCGGCGTGCGTTATCACCAGGACGTGACGCTGTCGGAAGTGATGGCGCTGTCCGCGTGGATGTCAGTGAAGAACGCTGCCGTGAACGTGCCGTACGGCGGCGCGAAGGGCGGTATCCGCGTCGATCCGCGCACGCTGTCGCGCGGCGAACTGGAGCGCGTGACGCGCCGCTATACGAGCGAGATTGGCATCATCATCGGACCGAACACCGACATCCCCGCGCCGGACGTGAACACGAACGAGCAGATCATGGCGTGGATGATGGACACGTACTCGATGAACCAGGGCCAGACGTCGACGGGCGTCGTGACAGGCAAGCCGATAACGCTCGGCGGGTCGCTCGGCCGTCGCGAGGCGACGGGCCGCGGCGTGTTCGTCGTCGGCTGCGAAGCGGCTCGCCGCATCGGCATGGACATCGAAGGTGCGCGCATTGCCGTGCAGGGCTTCGGCAACGTGGGCGGCATCGCGGCGCGTCTGTATCAGGAAGCGGGCGCGAAGGTCGTTGCCGTGCAGGATCACACGGGCACGCTGTACAAGGAATCGGGCATCGATGCAGTTGCGCTGCTCGATTACGTCGCGAAGCATGGCGGCGTCGGCGGTTATCCGGAAGCGGACAAGATTGCGAACGATGACTTCTGGACGGTCGAGTCGGACATCCTGATTCCGGCTGCGCTTGAAAACCAGATCACCGAAAAGAACGCCGGCAAGATTCGCACGAAGATCATCGTCGAAGGCGCAAACGGCCCGACCACGACGGCCGCCGACGACATCCTGCACGACAAGGGCATCCTCGTGATCCCCGACGTCGTTGCGAATGCGGGTGGCGTGACGGTCTCGTACTTCGAGTGGGTGCAGGACTTCTCGAGCTTCTTCTGGACAGAAGACGAGATCAACGAGCGTCTCGAGCGCGTGATGCGCGAAGCGTTCGCAGCCGTGTGGCAAGTGGCGAGCGAGCAGAAGGTATCGGTGCGTACGGCGGCGTTTATCGTCGCGTGCAAGCGCATTCTGCAAGCGCGCGAAATGCGCGGCCTGTATCCCTGATACAGCGGCGCGGCCCGGTCCTGTCGGATACCTGGCCGCGCACGGCGCCTGTCATGAAGACAGGCGCCTCGCAACAAACGTTTCACCCATGTCTTTGTCTGCGCGATTCCACGGACTCGCGCAGAATAGCGGGCGGACGGCATCTCCGGGTGCCGTCCGCTTTTGCGCAGTTGATGCCGGAAAGAGTTGGATCTGACCGGCAAAAACGACGCATCTAATGACGCGTGCATCATCGCGTCGAGCCGCTGCAAGCCAATACCGACGCTGTGTCGCGCAAATGGTGGCTTTATGCAACACTGCACGCGGAAACATGGTTAACAACCATACTTTCAGAATAATTACTGATATAAACTGGCGCCGGTTCTTGCCAAGGAGATCACAAATGAAGGTTAAAAAAGCTGCGCTCGTTCTCGCGACTCTGGGTTTGTTCACGGTAGGCGCGCAAGCGCAGGACGCCGGCACGCTGAAGAAGATCAAGGACACGGGCGTGATTTCGCTGGGTCACCGCGAATCGTCGATCCCGTTTTCGTACTATGACGACAAGCAGAACGTGGTGGGCTACTCGCAGGAGTTCGCGCTGAAGGTCGTGGACGCCGTCAAGCAGAAGCTAAACATGCCGAACCTGAAGGTCAAGCTGACGCCGATCACGTCGCAAAACCGCATTCCGCTGGTGCAGAACGGCACCGTCGATCTGGAATGCGGTTCGACCACCAACAACGCCGAGCGCCAGCAACAGGTCGCGTTCTCGAACACGATCTTCGTGATCGGCACGCGCCTGATGACGAAGAAGGATTCGGGTATCAAGGACTGGGCGGACCTGAAGGGCAAGACCGTCGTGACGACGGCTGGCACGACGTCTGAGCGCCTGCTTCGCAAGATGAATCAGGACAAGAACATGGGCATGAACATCATCAGCGCGAAGGATCACGGGGAATCGTTCCTGACGCTGTCGACGGGCCGTGCCGCTGCGTTCATGATGGACGACGCGCTGCTCGCGGGCGAGCGCGCGAAGTCGAACAACCCGGGCGATTTCGTGATCGTCGGCACGCCGCAATCGCATGAAGCGTACGGCTGCATGCTGCGCAAGAACGATCCGGAATTCAAGAAGGTCGTCGACGATGCGATCGCGAAGGTCGAGACGTCGGGCGACGCATCGCAGATCTACAAGAAGTGGTTCGAATCGCCGATTCCGCCGAAGGGCCTGAACCTGGCCTTCCCGGAAAGCGACGACATGAAGACGCTGTACAAGGCACCGAACGACAAGGCAATCGACTAACCCTCGAACAACCGTTAGCTGATCAGTCAACGTGTTGAACAGAACGGAAGGGGCAGGCGCTTCTTCCGTTTCTTTTTGTTGGAGTCTTCGTCATGTCATACCACTGGAACTGGGGCATTCTGCTAAGTCCGGTTTCCACCGGCGAGCCGACCACCTATCTCGGCTGGCTGCTGTCCGGCCTATGGGTGACGGTCACCGTTTCGCTTTCCGCGTGGGTGATCGCGCTCATCGTCGGGTCGCTGTTCGGCGTGCTGCGCACGGTGCCGAACAGGACGGCCGCGATCGGCACCGTCTACGTCGCCATCTTCCGTAACATCCCGCTGATCGTGCAGTTCTTCATCTGGTATCTGGTGATACCGGAACTGCTGCCCGTTTCGATCGGCACATGGTTCAAGCAACTGCCGCCGGGCACGCAGTTCTTCTCGTCGTCGATCATCTGTCTCGGGCTCTTCACGGCCGCACGCGTATGCGAGCAGGTGCGCTCGGGCATCAACGCGCTGCCGCGCGGCCAGCGCGGCGCGGGGCTCGCGCTCGGCTTCACGCAATGGCAGACGTACCGCTACGTGCTGCTGCCCGTCGCGTACCGGATCATCGTGCCGCCGCTCACGTCCGAGTTTCTGAACATCTTCAAGAACTCCGCCGTCGCATCGACCATCGGCCTGCTCGATCTGTCCGCGCAGGCGCGCCAGCTCGTCGACTACACGGCGCAGACGTATGAGTCGTTTATCGCCGTCACCGTGGCGTATCTGCTCATCAATCTGATCGTGATGACGCTGATGCGTATCGTCGAACACAAGAGCCGGCTGCCTGGCTACATCGGAGGCAAGTGATGCATCATTTCGACTGGAGCGGCATTCCGGGCGCGCTGCCGACACTGTGGACGGGTGCTGTCGTCACGCTGAAGATCACAATTCTCGCGATCGTCATCGGCATCGTGTGGGGCACGCTGCTCGCCATCATGCGGCTGTCGTCTTTCAAGCCGCTCGAGTGGTTCGCGAAGCTCTATGTGACGCTCTTCCGCTCGATCCCGCTGGTGATGGTTCTGCTGTGGTTCTTCCTGATCGTGCCGCAGGTGCTGCAAAACGTGCTGGGACTTTCCGCGGACATCGACATCCGTCTCGCTTCGGCGATGGTCGCGTTCTCGCTGTTCGAAGCCGCGTACTACTCGGAAATCATCCGCGCGGGCATTCAGGCCGTATCGCGCGGGCAGGTGAATGCGTCGTTCGCGCTCGGCATGAACTACGCGCAGGCGATGCGCCTCGTCGTGCTGCCGCAGGCGTTCCGCGCGATGGTGCCGCTGCTGCTGACGCAAGCCATCGTGCTCTTTCAGGATACGTCGCTCGTCTACGTGATCAGCCTCGCCGACTTCTTCCGCACGGCCACGAATATTGGCGATCGTGACGGCACGAACGTCGAGATGGTACTGTTCGCCGGTGCGTGTTATTTCGTGATTTGCGTGGTCGCGTCGAGCCTCGTCAAAAGTCTTCAGAAAAAGGTCGCAAGATGATCTCCATTAAGAATGTCTCGAAGTGGTACGGCCCGTTCCAGGTGCTGACCGACTGCACGACAGAAGTGAAAAAGGGTGAAGTGGTCGTCGTGTGCGGCCCGTCGGGCTCGGGCAAGTCGACGCTCATCAAGACCGTGAACGGCCTCGAGCCGTTCCAGAAGGGCGACATCGTGATCAACGGCCAGTCGCTGACCGACAAGAAGACGAACCTGTCGAAGCTGCGCTCGAAGGTCGGCATGGTGTTCCAGCACTTCGAGCTGTTTCCTCATCTGTCGATCACCGAGAACCTGACGCTCGCGCAGACCAAAGTGCTCGGCCGCTCGAGGGAAGAAGCGACCACGAAGGGCATGAAGCTGCTCGACCGCGTCGGCCTGCGCGCGCATGCGGACAAGTACCCGGGGCAACTGTCGGGCGGTCAGCAGCAGCGTGTGGCGATTGCGCGGGCGCTGTCGATGGACCCGATCGCGATGCTGTTCGACGAACCGACGTCGGCACTCGATCCGGAGATGATCAACGAAGTGCTCGACGTGATGGTCGAACTCGCGCAGGAAGGTATGACGATGATGTGCGTGACGCACGAAATGGGCTTTGCCAAGAAGGTCGCGCATCGCGTGATCTTCATGGACAAGGGCCTCATTGTCGAAGACGACCGCAAGGAAGACTTCTTTGCAAATCCGAAGTCTGATCGCGCAAAGGATTTTCTCGCGAAAATTCTGCATTAAGTTTAAGTATCGAATGCAGGTAAAGCCGCTTCCCCGGAAGCGGCTTTTTTTATATATCTACAATTGCTTGGTAGTCCGTTTTTGCTGATTAAGTTGTTGGCCAAAACGTTAGAAATATCGTTCATTGTCATGGTGGTTAATCGGAATCGTCTCATGTGAGGAATGCTGAAATAAGCATAAGCTTGGGGCGAAAAATTCGATGACGATAAGCGGCGCGCGTCCCGTGATTCGTTTTCGATCGACAAGAGACAATCCATGAAAGTGTTTTTGCTGAGCGACATGGTCGTTCACGAGCTGGTATCGATGCAGTTGGAAGGAAAATGGCTGACCGCGGAACAATTCTCCGAGTCGGCGCGTCTTTGGATTTCTCGTCACGCGCCTAAACATCAGTTATCCGAACTGTTTGTACGGACGCTGGAAAGGGAGGCCCTTCAGATCGCGGAACGCCTGATGAAGGATGGCGTGGTCATAGCGAAAGGCTCACCGTTGAGGCGGCTTTTTCTGGACATTCCCGTTGTCAACTACGCCGATCCGCTGAGCGCGAGTGCGCTTGCTGCCAGTCTGGAGGTCTGCCGCAACAAGCTGTGCGATTGCGGCCCGCATTCCGCCGGAAAGGACCTGGCAGCGCAGCTCGCGACGGGCGGCTTGAGTTGTCCCGCCGTGTTGCGTTCGCTGATCTGCACGGCAGACACACCACAGCCGGAAGAGTCGGCCGGCGAACAGGGATGCACCGGCCGTTGCGGCAAGGCGGGCAAGAAGTAACGACAGCCGTTGCTACCCCGGCACGTCAAGCCGATTACGATTCGTATGCGGCGGCGTCGTCGGATTCGAGGTCGAGTGCCGTGGCGGCGGGCAGCATACTCGCCGACGCGCTCGGATCGCAGGCAGGATTGCGCGCCTTTTCCAGCACGGCCGGCGGCACGGGCACATTGGCGCGCGCAATCACTTCGCCATGCTGGAACATCAGCAGATCGCCGGGCTCGAAGGCAGTCCACACTTCGTTATCGGTGAGCGGCTGCGTGGCGATGACCGCGACGCGATCTTCGGGCGTCGTGTATTTGGCGAAGTCGATTGAAACGTCTGCGTCCACCAGGTGCGCCGTCGAAAACGGCCAGCTGCGGACGAGGTAATGCAGATGCGTCGAGCAGTGCGCAAACAGCGCCTGGCCATTCGACATCAGGAAGTTGAACACGCCGAACTGGGTGATCTCGCGCGTCAGCGATTCAAGCGCGCCAAAGAGTTCGTTGAGCGGAGGCTGCGAAGTGGGGAACGCCTTGCGCAAGCCTTGCAGCAGCGCACAGAACGCGAGCTCGCTATCCGTGCTGCCGACAGGCTGATAGACGCCCGAAAGCACAGGGCTGTAGTTCTGCAGATCGCCGTTGTGCGCGAAGATCCAATGGCGTCCCCACAATTCCCGCATGAACGGATGGCAATTCTCGAGCACGATGTGCCCTTGCGTCGCCTTGCGGATATGCGCGATCGTGTTTTTCGACTTGATCGGATAGCGCTTGACCATTTCGGCGATCGGCGACGTGGCCGACGACTGGTGGTCGATAAAGAGGCGGCAGGCCTTGTCCTCGAAGAAGGCGATGCCCCAGCCGTCGGAGTGGTGGTCGGTGACGCCGCCGCGCGCTGCGAAGCCGGTGAACGAAAACGTGACGTCCGTGGGCGCGGCGCAATTCATTCCGAGTAGTTGGCACATGATGCGGAAGACGAGCCTTATGAACGGGGTATGAGCCCGGATGAGCCAACCCGTTACAATGATGATTTTCCAAGCATATCACCGAGCCAGAAAGGGCAAAACGCAAAATTGACGAGTGTTTTGGCTGCATTTGTACAAAGACCTCGCCATTTTCTGCCGCTAATCGTTGTTTGCCGAACCGGCCGCTCGTGACTCCCCGCCATGACTGCATCTACCGCTGCTTCCGTCGATACCCTCACGTTCGCCCGTCCTGATGACTGGCATTTGCACGTCCGCGACGGCGCGATGCTCGCCGCCGTCCTGCCGCATACCGCGCGCCAGTTCGGCCGCGCGATCATCATGCCGAACCTGAAGCCGCCCGTCACGACGACGGAGATGGCGCGCGCCTATCGCGAGCGCATCGTCGCGGCGATTCCGGCGGGCGTGAAGTTCGAGCCGCTGATGACGCTGTATCTGACCGACAACACGCCGCCCGAGGAAATCCGCCGCGCTCGCGAAAGCGGTTTCGTGCATGGCGTGAAGCTGTATCCGGCGGGCGCGACGACGAACTCGGACGCGGGCGTTACGGACATCCGCAAATGCGCGAAGACGCTCGACATGATGCAGGAAGTCGGCATGCCGCTGCTCGTGCATGGCGAAGTGACGGATTCGTCGATTGACCTGTTCGATCGCGAAAAGGTGTTTATCGATCGCGTGATGACGCCGCTGCGCCGCGATTTCCCCGCGCTCAAGGTCGTGTTCGAGCACATCACGACCAAGGATGCCGTCGAGTACATCCGCGATGCCGGTGCGCCGCCCGAACTGCTCGGCGCGACGATCACCGCGCATCACCTGCTGTACAACCGCAATGCGATCTTCCAGGGTGGCATTCGCCCGCATTACTACTGCCTGCCTGTGCTCAAGCGCGAAACGCATCGTGTGGCGCTCGTCGAGGCGGCGACGTCGGGCAATCCGCGCTATTTCCTCGGCACGGACAGCGCGCCGCATCCGAAGGGCCTGAAGGAGCATGCGTGCGGCTGCGCAGGTTGCTATACGGCGTTGCACGCGCTCGAACTATACGCGGAAGCCTTCGACAAGGCGGGCGCGCTCGACAAGCTCGAAGGCTTTGCCAGCTTTCATGGCGCGGATTTCTACCGTCTGCCGCGCAGCGAGGAGAAGGTGACGCTGCGCCGCGAGCAATGGACGCTGCCGTCGGAAGTCGCAGCCGGCGATACCCCCGTCGTGCCGCTGCGTGGCGGCGAGGCGATCGGCTGGCAGCTCGTTTGACGGTTCATTCGACGGTTCGTTTTAAGGCTGGCTGACGGAATGTCGCGTGACATCGTTGTGCCGGGCGGCGCGCTAAAACGCGCCGCGCCGGGTTTTGCGGATATCGACTGGTCGCGGCCGTGGTTCGCGCAGGTCGCGGCGCGCGGCATGCGCTGGCAACAGGCTGCCTCGCGCAGCGCGGTGGACCAACTGCGAGAAATGAACGCCGACGCCGCGTCGACGGTACAGACAACGGGGCGCGGAAAGCGCCTCGCCTTCATCCCGCAAGAGGATTTGCCTCCCGACACGGCTTACGAAGCCCATATCGCGGCGACAGGCTGCGTGCCCACGCGCCACAATCTGCACGATTTTTTCAACGCGCTGATGTGGTTCCAGTATCCGCGCATCAAGGCCGCGCTGAGCGCGCGCGGGTCGGCGGCCGTCGATGCGCTGGGTGTCGGCCCGACGCGCGGCGGCATGCGCGACGCGCTGACGCTGTTCGACGAGAATGCCGTGCTGTTCGCTTGCGCCGAGCGTGAACTGTGCACGGCACTGCGGTCCTTCGACTGGAAGACGCTGTTCATCGACAACCGCGCGGCGTGGGGCGAGCGCTGCGAGGTGCGCTGTTTCGGGCATGCGCTTCTGGAAAAGCTCGTCACGCCGTACAAGGCCTGCACGGGGCATGCGTGGATCGTCGACGTGCCTTTCGCGTATTTCTCGTGGACGCGCGCTGTCCGCGACGCGTTTCTGGACGAGAAAGTCGCCCGTGCGCTGATCGAAGGCAGCGAATTCAGCGGCAAGATGTTCGCGCCGCTCCCCGTGCTCGGCATCCCTGGCTGGTGGGCGGAGAACGAAAAGCCGTCGTTCTATGACGATGCCGCCGTGTTTCGCAGCGGAAGGCGGTCGGGCGTGACGCCGGATGGTAAAATATGAAGTTGCAAAGCAGGTCAGGCAGTCGCGGCCTCGACGGTTTCGGCCGGCGAGGGCGAGGAAAGTCCGGACTCCACAGGGCAGGGTGATGGCTAACGGCCATCCGTGGCGACACGCGGAACAGGGCAACAGAAAGCAAACCGCCGATGGCCCGGCGCAAGCCGGGATCAGGTAAGGGTGAAACGGTGCGGTAAGAGCGCACCGCGGCTGCGGCGACGCAGACCGGCACGGTAACCTCCACCCGGAGCAATTCCAAGTAGGCAGGCGCGCATCTTCGCGATGCAGGACGGGGCCCCCGTCTCGTCTGCGGGTAGGAAGCTTGAGCGCGTCAGCAATGGCGCGCCTAGAGGAATGGCTGCCACGCGTGAGGCGTTTTCGGGCGCGTCGCGTGCACAGAATCCGGCTTATCGGCCCGCTTTGCCGCTCAAACGACAAATGCCGGCGTCCATTGGGACGCCGGCATTTTTCTTTTTGAACGTTGCTTGGCTATGTCTAGCCGTGGACTCGGACTCAGGCCGCGACGATATCGAACGAATGCGACAGTTCGGCCGTCTTCGCGATCATGATCGACGCCGAGCAGTATTTGTCGTGCGACAGGTTGATCGCGCGTTCGACGGTGGCCGGATTCAGGTTTTTGCCCGTCACCGTGAAATGGAAGTGGACCTTGGTGAAGACCTTCGGGTCCTCGCTGGCTCGCTCGGCTTTCAGCGTCACGGAGCAGCCGACGATTTCCTGACGGCTCTTCTTCAGGATCATCACGACGTCGTACGCCGTGCAGCCACCCGTGCCGAGCAGCACCATTTCCATCGGGCGCGGCGCCAGATTGCGGCCGCCGCCTTCCGGCGCGCCGTCCATGGCGACGAGATGGCCGCTGCCCGTTTCGGCGGCAAATGCCATGCCGTCCTGACCCATCCAGTTGACTTTGCATTCCATGCGTGTACTCCGGCTCGCTTGCCTTGAATGAGAAACGCATCATTGTAGCCCTATAGATGATGGCTCGCCCTGAGCGACATCGGCAGCAGCTTATGCCAGACAGCAGTTGTATGTTGCACTGCGTCATGCTGGGCACGTAAGGGGTAGCACGGACAGAATTGGTCGATCCGCTCTAGTTTCGTTTGAAGGAGGTTTCCACTGTTGATAGCTAACTAGCTGTTTTTAAATAAGTTGCTCGGAGCTTACGTATCGCCGGGTGAATTCCATATCATGAAATAGAATTTCGCATCGCAAATGCTCTTGCGTTGCACAAGCGTTGCCCATATAATCTGCTCATTGGTTGTCGCATTTCGACAACCTCCGCATGTCTCCTCCACCCTCCTCCTAAGGTGGATTAAGCCCGAACCGCCAGTTCGGGCTTTTTTTCGTCCCCACTTTCCAATTGCTCCGGATGTTTTGACTCCTCGCGGCAAATTCCTTTATAATTCATGGTTTTTCCGCATTCGTGCCCGCGGAGGAAGAACAGGGAGAGCCTGCACGCGCCTCGATGCGCACTTACAAGCAGGAAAAAACACAGGGCGCAGCACTATTTTTTGGATCGATCATGAAGACGTTTTCCGCAAAAGCCCATGAGGTGACGCGCGAATGGTACGTGATTGACGCGACGGATAAAGTTCTCGGCCGTGTCGCCAGCGAAGTGGCACACCGTCTTCGCGGCAAGCACAAGCCTGAGTTCACCCCGCACGTCGACACCGGTGATTTCATCATCGTTATCAACGCCGGCAAGCTGAAGGTCACGGGCAACAAGACCACGGACAAGAAGTACTATCGCCACTCGGGCTACCCGGGCGGTATCTATGAAACGACGTTCGGCAAGATGCAGGAACGCTTCCCGGGCCGCGCGCTCGAGAAGGCGGTCAAAGGCATGCTGCCGAAGGGCCCGCTCGGCTACGCGATGATCAAGAAGCTGAAGGTCTACGCAGACGCAACGCATCCGCACTCGGCACAACAGCCGAAGGCGCTCGAGATCTAAGGGGAGCCCACATGATCGGTAACTGGAATTACGGTACGGGCCGCCGCAAGAGCGCCGTTGCACGTGTCTTCATCAAGGCAGGCAAGGGCGACATCGTCGTCAATGGCAAGCCCATCTCCGAGTACTTCTCGCG
This sequence comes from Paraburkholderia diazotrophica, assembly GCF_900108945.1. Taxonomy (GTDB): domain Bacteria; phylum Pseudomonadota; class Gammaproteobacteria; order Burkholderiales; family Burkholderiaceae; genus Paraburkholderia; species Paraburkholderia diazotrophica. The sequence goes on from NZ_FNYE01000016.1 coordinate 138,605, forward strand.
CGAAACCTCGCTGATGATCGTGCGTCAGCCGCTGGAACTGACGAACCACGCTTCGACGTTCGACATCAAGGTCAACGTGTCGGGCGGCGGTGAAACGGGTCAGGCAGGCGCGGTTCGCCACGGCATCACGCGCGCGCTGATGGACTACGACGCGACGCTGAAGCCGGCTCTGTCGAACGCAGGCTTCGTGACGCGTGACGCACGTGAAGTCGAGCGTAAGAAGGTCGGTTTCCACAAGGCACGTCGCCGCAAGCAGTTCTCGAAGCGTTAATCGCTTCGTGCCGGCTCTGTTTTCAGGCAGGGCCTGCAACAAAAAGCCGCCAACGCGCATGCGAAGGCGGCTTTTTTGTTTTTCGCCGTGAGGATGGCTCGCATCGCTCGCGGCTGTGCGAGGATATGGCTTACAGTTTCGCCCCAGCTTCTTTCCGCCTAAGAACCTATTGATTTCATGGGCTTTAGCACGATATGGGGATCAGCAATACAATAGTGGCTAGAAGCTATTTTGGAGAGTTCGTATGAACGCAGTGACCGACACCCCTGTGACCGAGATGCCGGGCCCGTTCGTCTTTACCGACGCAGCGGCAGAAAAGGTCAAGCAACTGATCGACGAAGAAGGCAACCCGGACCTCAAACTGCGCGTGTTCGTGCAGGGTGGCGGCTGCTCGGGCTTTCAGTATGGCTTTACGTTTGACGAGGCGATCAACGAAGACGACACCGTGATGAACAAGAGCGGCGTCCAGTTGCTGATCGACTCGATGAGCTACCAGTATCTGGTCGGCGCGGAGATCGACTATAAGGACGATATCAACGGCGCCCAGTTCGTGATCAAGAACCCGAACGCGACCACCACCTGCGGTTGCGGTTCGTCGTTCTCGGTGTAATCGACACCGTACTTCGCGCAAGTTGCATAAAAAACGGGGCCGCGGCCCCGTTTTTTATTTCCCGCTTCGGCTTCGCCTTGCCGTTGCGGAAACTCTTCACAATGCGAACAACGGATCAGCGCGGATAAACTGCGCCCAGCACACGCTCGCCGGCCGCGCCCGTCACCGACGACAAATTTCCCGGCTCGCGCGCCACGCAGCGCATCGCCAGCCACGCAAACGCCAGCGGCTCCACCTGATGCGGAGGCACACCAAGCGCGTCCGTTGTCAGCACGGGCACGCCGCTGCAGCCGCTTTCGGCTAGCGCGCCCTCCAGCGCTTTCATCACTTCCGGATTCCGTGCGCCGCCTCCGCAGATATATACGGCCTTGCAATCGGACGCATGGCGCTCGATCTCGCGCGCGACGGTCACGGCCGTCAGCGCGACCAGCGTCGCCTGGACGTCGGCGGGGCTTACGTCGGTGAATCCCTGCAGCTTCGCGTCGAGCCATTCGGCATTGAACAGGTCGCGGCCCGTGCTTTTCGGCGGCTGCGCCTCGAAAAACGGCTCATCGAGAAACGCATTGAGCAGCGGACGATGCACCTGGCCCGTCGCCGCGAACTGGCCGTTCTCGTCGTATGGCTTGCGCAGATGCCGGTGTGCCCATTCGTCGAGCAGCGCGTTCGCGGGGCCGCAATCGAAGCCGCGCACGGCACCGTTCGCCGACAGGATCGTGATATTGCTGATCCCGCCCAGATTGCAGACCACACGTGTCTCGTTCTGTGCGCCGAAAACCGTCGCGTGGAACGCGGGCACGAGCGGCGCGCCTTGGCCGCCCGCCGCGACGTCGCGGCTTCGGAAATCGGCGATCACGTCGATATGCGTCATTTCCGCGAGCAGCGACGGATTGTTGATCTGCCGCGTGTAGCCCTTTTCGGGGCGGTGCCGCACCGTCTGTCCATGCACGCCGATCGCGCGAACGTCGGCGGCGGACAGGTTGCCCGCGCGCAGCAGTTCGTGGCAACACACTGTGTAGCGCGCGGCCAACGCATTCGCGGCCAGCGCCTCCCGCTCGATTTCGTTGTCGCCGGGCTGCTGCAGGGCGAACAACGCGTCGCGCAGGCCCTCCGAAAAGCCCACGAAAGCCTGGGATCGCACGACGGGCGCCTTGCCCTTCGCGAATTCGACGGCGATGCCATCGACACCGTCCATGCTCGTGCCCGACATCAATCCGAAATACACGCCGTCTGCTGTGTCTTTCGCCACGCTCTGCTCCTCCCATCGTCGTTCGTCGCGCATCACGGGCGCCTCGGGTGCGCCGCTCACGACGATTGTCTCTCAATGCTGCGCCGCAAAACAACCGTGTCGGGTTGCGCACGAGCGCGTGACGTCTCCCCACGCGCCGGATTGCGACGTGAGTTGGGCGCGTTTCGCGTGAGATGGGGGCGCAATGTCTCGCATCTATGGGACAATCTCCCTTTTTGCGATCTCCCGTTCCAGCATGAGCACCGAGTCCACCGACAAGCCCAATTCCGCCTATCCGATCACCGACGAAGTCCGCCACGCGCTGGAAATCACGAAGCGCGGCGTCGACGAACTGCTGATCGAAGAGGAGTTCGCGCAAAAGCTCGCGAAGAGCGCGACCACGGGCACGCCGCTGCGCATCAAGCTCGGTCTCGATCCCACGGCGCCCGACATCCATATCGGCCACACCGTCGTGCTGAACAAGATGCGCCAGTTGCAGGATCTCGGTCATACGGTGATTTTCCTGATTGGCGATTTCACGTCGCTGATCGGCGATCCGTCCGGCCGCAACGCGACGCGCCCGCCGCTCACGCGCGAGCAGATCGAATCGAATGCGAAGACGTACTTCGAGCAGGCCGCGCTCGTGCTCGACCGCGCAAAGACCGAAATCCGCTACAACAGCGAATGGTCGATGCCGCTCGGTGCCGACGGCATGATCAAGCTCGCGTCGCGCTACACGGTCGCGCGCATTCTCGAACGCGAAGACTTCACGAAGCGGTTCCAGAGCGGCATTCCCATTTCGATCCACGAATTCCTGTATCCGCTGATGCAGGGCTACGACTCCGTCGCGCTGAACGCGGACCTCGAACTCGGCGGCACGGATCAGAAGTTCAATCTGCTCGTCGGCCGCGAACTGCAGAAACAGTACGGCCAGGAACAGCAGTGCATTCTGACGATGCCGCTGCTCGAAGGGCTCGACGGCGTCGAGAAGATGTCGAAGTCGAAGGGCAACTACGTCGGCATCAGCGAAAAACCGACCGAGATGTTCGGCAAGCTGATGAGCATCTCCGACCTGCTGATGTGGCGCTACTTCGAGCTTCTCTCGTTCCGTCCGATGACGGAAATCGAAGGGTTCAAGCGCGAAGCCGAAGGCGGGCGCAATCCGCGCGACTTCAAGGTGATGCTCGCGCAGGAAATCGTCGCGCGCTTTCACTCGCAGGCCGACGCCGAGCGCGCGCTGGAAGACTTCAACCACCGCGCGAAGGGCGGCGTGCCGGAGGACATTCCATCGGTGTCGCTCGCGGGCGCGCCGCTTGCGATCGGCCAACTGCTAAAGCAGGCGGGTCTGGTGCCGTCGACGAGCGAAGCGCTGCGCAATATCGAGCAGGGCGGCGTGAAGATCGACGGCGCGACCGTGTCGGACAAGGCGCTGAAGGTGGAAGCGGGTGAATTTGTCGTGCAGGTCGGCAAGCGCCGCTTTGCGCGCGTGACGCTGTCGGCGTGATGATTCGCGCAACCCTCGGCCGTTCGCAGCGGACGCTGGCCGCATGATCGCGCTGATTCAACGCGTGCGGCGCGCCGAAGTGCGCGTCGGCGACCGTGTGACGGGCGCAATCGACGCGGGCCTGCTCGCGCTGGTGTGCGCCGAACGCGGCGACACCGACGCCATCGCCGACAAGCTGCTGGCGAAGGTGCTCAGCTACCGCGTGTTCAGCGACGCCGCGGGCAAGATGAATCTTTCCGTGCAGAACATCGACGGTGCGGGCCGAGCGGGCGGGCTGCTGCTCGTTTCGCAGTTCACGCTCGCGGCCGACACGAAGAGCGGCCTGCGTCCGAGCTTCACGCCCGCCGCGCCGCCCGACGAGGGCAAGCGCCTTTTCGATTACTTCGTCGCGGCGGCGCGCGCGAAGCATCCCGTCGTCGAAACGGGCGAATTTGGCGCCGACATGCAGGTGTCGCTCGTCAACGACGGGCCCGTCACGTTCTGGCTGCAGACGCGCGCCTGAGCGCGCGTTCTCTTTCACCCAGCCTTACATCGTTCCACCGACGCCGATCCATGGCCACACAAATCCTCTTCATCCGACACGGCGAAACCGACTGGAACCGCATCAAGCGGATTCAAGGGCACATCGATATTCCGCTCGCGACGAGCGGTGTCGAACAGGCCGGGCGTCTCGCCGAACGTTTCGCACGTGAGGTTCAAGGCGGCGCGCGGCTCGATGCGGTCTATTCGAGCGATCTGTTGCGTGCGCAGCAAACGGCGCGGCCTTTTGCCGACGTGCTCGGCCTGCCGTTGCAACTGAGCGAAGGGCTGCGCGAGCGCAACTACGGTGCGTTCCAGGGGCACGACAGTGACGAGATCGCGCGGCGCTTTCCCGACGAGTACGCGCAATGGCAAACGCGCGATCCGGGCTTCTCGCCGCCGGAGGGCGAATCGCAGCGTGTGTTTTATCACCGTGTATTGCACGCAATCGAACCGATCGTCGCCGCGCATCCGAACGGGCGTATCGCGTGCGTTGCGCATGGTGGCGTACTGGACTGCGTGTATCGCTTCGCGAACGGCCTGCCGCTGGATGCGCCGCGCAACTACGCGCTGCTGAACACGAGCGTGAACGTGGTCGATTACGCAGATGGGCGCGCGACGGTTGCGACATGGGCCGACGTCACGCATCTCGACGAACGCAGCGAAGACGACAGCTTTAAGAAGGCGCCCGAAGCAGCGCGCTGAATCTGATCGACACGGCGGCGAAGATAAGAACTACGCACAACATCGCGCGTCGTGCTTTACATCGAAGAGCCGCTTAACTCGGCTCCGAATCCCACAGACCGCTCACCGGGTTCGCCGAATCTGGCGCAGCGAGGCCGAAGTGCCGATACGTCAGCAGCGTCGCGACGCGTCCGCGCGGCGTGCGCTGCAGGAAGCCTTGCTGGATCAGATACGGTTCGAGCACGTCTTCGATCGTGTCACGCTCTTCTCCGATCGCGGCCGCCAGATTATCGACACCGACGGGCCCGCCGTCGAACTTGTGCAGGATCGCTTCGAGCAGTTTGCGGTCCATCAGATCGAAGCCGACTGGGTCGACGTCGAGCATCTTCAGTGCCGCATCCGCGACCTCGGCGGTGATCTTGCCGTCCGCCTTCACCTCAGCAAAGTCGCGCACGCGGCGCAGCAGCCGGTTCGCGATACGCGGCGTGCCGCGTGAGCGCTTGGCGATTTCCAGCGCGCCATCGGGATGAATCTGAGCGCCCAGCAACGATGCCGAGCGGCTGACGATGCGCGCCAGTTCCTCCGCGTTGTAGAACTCCAGCCGCGCGACGATTCCGAAGCGGTCGCGCAACGGGTTGGTCAGCATGCCCGCGCGCGTCGTCGCGCCGACCAGCGTGAACGGTTGCAGATCGAGCTTCACGCTGCGCGCGGCCGGTCCCTCGCCGATCATGATGTCGATCTGATAATCCTCGAGCGCCGGGTACAGGATTTCTTCGACGACGGGCGACAGCCGGTGAATCTCGTCGATAAAGAGAACGTCGTTGGCTTCGAGATTGGTCAGCAGCGCGGCGAGGTCGCCCGCGCGTTCGAGCACGGGCCCCGACGTCTGCCGCAGATTGACGCCCATTTCGCGCGCGATGATATGCGCGAGCGTCGTCTTGCCGAGACCCGGCGGCCCGAACAGCAGCACGTGATCCAGCGATTCCGAGCGGCGCCTCGCAGCCTCGATGAAGATTTCCAGCTGGCCGCGCACCTTTTCCTGGCCGACGTATTCGTCGAGTTGGCGCGGGCGCAGCGCGCGCTCGAATGCTTCTTCATTCGGCGACACAGGCGTGGCGGCGATGATGCGTTCGGCGGCGAGTTTGTCGTGTTCGATCATGCAGGCATTGTACCGCGCGCGGCCCGTTCGACGACCTGGCCGAACGGCCAGGGTGCGCGCACACAGGCGGCGTGCGAAGCTTCACGCATCGCCGCTGTGGGAGGCCCGCTCAGCCCTTCGACAGCGCCTTCAACGCAAGCTTGATGCCTTCAGAAACGCCGGTGCCGGCCGGCACGTTCTTGATGGCAGCCAGCGCTTCTTTTTCGGAGTAGCCCAATGCCAGCAATGCATTCAGGATGTCGGACGCATGATCGGAAGGCGACGCCGCGCCCGCCACCGTGCCAATGTCGGCGCCCAGCTTGCCCTTCAGTTCGAGCAGGAGCCGCTCCGCCGTCTTCTTGCCGATGCCGGGCACGCGCGTGAGGCGCGCGGCGTCCTGCATCGTCACCGTCTGCGACAGTTCCTGCACGCTCATGCCGGACAGCACGGCGAGCGCCATGCGCGCGCCGATGCCCGTGATCTTTAACAACTCGCGAAACGTCGAACGCTCTTGCGGCGTGAGGAAGCCATACAGCAGATGCGCGTCCTCGCGCACGATCATCTGCGTTAGCAGCACGACCTTTTCGCCTGTCGAGGGCAGGTTGTAGAACGTGCTCATCGGCACATCGACTTCGTAGCCGACACCGTTGCAGTCGATCAGAAGGTGAGGTGGATTCTTTTCCAGCAGGACGCCGGCGATGCGACCGATCATGGCGGGTTCTATCGTGAGGGAAAGCGCGAGTGTAGCGCAGCGTGAACGGCTTTCGCGAGCCGGGCCAAGCCGGCAGTCAAACCCTGCGTCAACCGTGTTGTTTCAAGCGTCGTGCGTCGAGAGGATCAGCCCACCAGCCGTCCGCGCCGCACCCGCAATCCCTTCTTCGCCAGCGCGGGCGCGATGCCGCCCAGCGTGCTCAGCGTGCCGCCGCCGTGCGCATGGCAGATTGCCATGCCGAGGGCATCGGCGGCATCGGTGGAGGGGATGCCAGAGAGGCTCAGCAGCCGCACGACCATCTGCTGCATTTGCTCCTTGGTCGCGCGTCCGTAGCCGACCACGGCCTGCTTCAACTGCAGCGCTGTGTACTCGGCGACGGGCACGCCGCCCGACACCAGCCCGCAAATCGCCGCGCCGCGCGCCTGGCCGAGCAACAGCGTCGATTGCGGATTGACGTTCACGAACACCTTTTCGATCGCCGCCTGGTCCGGCGCATGCTGACGGATCAGCGTCGAGATTCCGTCGAAGATGGTGCCGAGCCGGGTCGGCAGATCGGCATCGGCCGTCTTGATGACGCCGCTCGTCACATAGCTGAGCTGATGGCCTGACTGATCGATCACGCCGAAGCCGGTAACGCGCAAGCCTGGGTCGATGCCGAGAATTCTCATAGGTGCCGTGCGAGTTCAGTGCCTGCGATACTACAACGAATCAAATGCAAAACGGCCCGGCAGTTGCAAACCGCCGGGCCGTTTCAGAAGAAGCGGGTCAGCCGATCAGTGGCGGAAGTGGCGCACGCCCGTCACGACCATCGCGATGTTGTGCTCGTCGGCGGCGGCGATCACTTCGTCGTCACGCATCGAGCCGCCCGGCTGGATCACGCAGGTCGCGCCCGCCGCGACGACCACGTCGAGACCATCGCGGAACGGGAAGAACGCGTCCGACGCCACGGCCGTACCCGACAGCGTCAGGCCCGCGTTCTGCGCCTTGATGCTCGCGATGCGCGCCGAATCCACGCGGCTCATCTGCCCCGCGCCGACGCCCATCGTCATGCCGTTCGCGCAGAACACGATGGCGTTCGACTTCACGAACTTCGCGACGCGCCATGCGAACAGCAGATCGTCCATTTCCTTCGGCGTCGGGTGACGCTTGGTGACGACGCGCAGTTCGCGCGGCTGCACGTTCTTCGCATCGAGCGACTGCACCAGCAGGCCGCCGCCCACGCGCTTCAGATCGAACGTGTTGTGGCCTTCGCCCAGCGCGATTTCGAGCAGGCGCACGTTCTGTTTGGCCGCGAATACCTGCTTGGCCGCTTCCGTGAAGGAAGGCGCGATCAGCACTTCGACGAACTGCTTCGCGACCGCCTGAGCGGCCGTTTCGTCCACTTCGCGATTGAACGCGATGATGCCGCCGAACGCCGAGGTCGGATCGGTCTGGAACGCCTTCGAATACGCTTCGTGTGCGTTCGCGCCGATGGCCACGCCGCACGGATTCGCGTGCTTGATGATCACGCAGGCGGGCGCGTCGAAAGTCTTCACGCATTCCCACGCGGCATCCGAGTCGGCGATGTTGTTGTACGACAGCTCCTTGCCCTGCAACTGGCGATAGTTCGCGAGCGCACCGGTGGGCACCGCGATGTCGCGGTAGAACGCGGCGCTCTGGTGCGGGTTCTCGCCATAGCGCAGGTCCTGGACCTTGTCGAACGCCATGTTCAGCGTGGCCGGATACGTGTTGCGATCGCGGTGCTGCAGTTCTTCCGTGAGGCTCGTCAGGTAGTTCGTGATCGCGCCGTCGTACTGCGCGGTGTGCGCGAACACCTTGGTCGCGAGACGGAAGTTGGTCTTGTAGCCGACGTTGTTTCCGTTTGCGCGCATTTCTTCGAGAACGCTCGCGTAGTCAGCCGGGTCGACGACGACTGTCACGTCGCGATGGTTCTTCGCTGCCGAGCGCAGCATCGTCGGGCCGCCGATATCGATGTTCTCGATCGCGTCTTCCAGCGTGCATTCTTCCTTCGACACGGTCTGCACGAACGGATACAGGTTGACGACGAGCAGGTCGATGGTCGGAATGTTGTGCTTTTCGAGCGCGGCCATGTGCTCCGGCAGATCACGGCGGGCGAGGATGCCGCCGTGCACTTTCGGGTGCAGCGTCTTCACGCGCCCATCCAGCATTTCCGGAAAGCCCGTGTAATCGGCCACTTCGGTAACGGAAAGGCCGGCATCCGCGAGCAGTTTCGCGGTGCCGCCCGTCGACAGGATCTTGACGCCGAGATCCGACAGCGATTTCGCGAAATCGACGATGCCGGACTTGTCGGAAACAGAGATGAGCGCTTGCTTGATCATGATGGGAACAAAAGCCGATGAAAGGCGTGGCAGGGCGCTGAAACTACAGCAGGCCGTGCTGTTGCAGTTTCTTGCGCAGCGTATTGCGGTTGATGCCGAGATACTCGGCTGCCAGCGACTGATTGCCGCCGGCCTGCTCGAGCACCACCTCGAGCATCGGTTTTTCGACACACGAAATCACCATGTCATAGACATCGTGCGGATTGGAGCCGTCGAGATCCTGAAAGTACATACCCAGGCTATCGCGGACACATTGTTCGATATTGTGCTTGCTCATGCTGCTAGTCGGTCGGTTTGGTCCTGCTCACCGTTATTGTTGACTTCGTCGCCGACGTACACGAGGCGGTCCGAAATCGCCTTTTGTGCGTCGAAGAATTCGTTGACGGCGAGCAGTTGTTCGCGCGTCGTGTCCAGCGTATTCATGCGATGGCGGAACACATTGGCGCCGGAAAGGCCGCGAGTGTACCAGCCGATATGCTTGCGCGCAGTCCGAACGCCCGTAAATTCGCCATAGAACGCGTAATGATCTTCCAGGTGCTCGTTCATCACCTGCTGGATTTCGTCGATGCGCGGCGCTTCCATCAGCTCGCCCGTGCGCAGGAAATGTTCGATCTCACGGAAGAGCCACGGGCGTCCCTGTGCCGCGCGGCCGATCATGATCGCGTCCGCGCCCGTCGCGGCCAGCACGTCGCGCGCTTTCTGCGGCGACGCGATGTCGCCGTTCGCCACCACGGGTATCTTCACCGCGGCCTTCACGGCAGCAATCGTTTCGTACTCGGCTTCGCCATGGTACAGGTCGGCGCGCGTGCGGCCATGGACTGTCAGCATCGAAATGCCCGCGTTCTCGGCGAGCCGCGCGACGTTTAGCGCGTTCCGGTTCTCGCGGTTCCAGCCGGTGCGGATCTTCAGCGTGACGGGCACGGCGCCCGGGCCGACACCGACTGCGCCCATCACCGCTTCGACGATCCGCTGCACGAGCGGCTCGTTCTGCAGCAGCGCCGACCCGGCCGCGACATTGCAGACCTTCTTGGCCGGGCAGCCCATGTTGATATCGATGATCTGCGCGCCATTCGCGACGTTGTAGCGCGCGGCCTCGGCCATCATCTGCGGGTCCGCGCCCGCGATCTGAACCGCGATCGGCTCGACTTCGCCCGCGTGATTCGCGCGGCGCATCGTCTTTTCGCTCTTCCACAACTGCGCGTTCGACGCCACCATCTCCGACACCGCATAGCCCGCGCCCATGCGCTTGCAGAGCTGGCGGAACGGCCGGTCCGTCACGCCCGCCATCGGGGCGACGAACAGGTTGTTGCGCAGTGTGTGGGAGCCGAGAGTGGGCATGACGGACATCGGCGGCGAACGTTCGATGCGCTGAAAATAGCGCACCTTGCGTACCGCAAAATACGAGGGAAAACGTCTATTTTAGCGTTAACGCGCTAGAGCCAGACGCAACGGCCCATGAGGCAACTCATTAAATCTTCTATGAAAGTGGCCGCAGTCATAGAACGGCGGCCACTGCCACGCGTATTTCGCGACTCCTATCGGCGCTGCCCGAACATCATCTGACGGGCGAGCGCTGTCTTCACGGGCGGCACGAATTCGAGCGCGGTGAGAGCGAGTCCGCGCAGGGTCGCAAGCGGCGGAAAGTCGATCGTGAAGAGACGGGCGAGCGTGTCGGTGGCGCCGATCGTCATGCGCCGGTCGAGCGCGCGGCGGCGCGCGAAGGCCGCGAGCGCGCTGCGCGTCGCGCCGTAATGCGACAGCGCGTCGACGAGCGCATGGGCGTCGCGAAGACCGAGATTCAACCCCTGTCCGGCGACGGGATGCAGCGTCTGCGCCGCATTGCCGATCGCGACGACATTGCCCTTGACGAGCGTATCGACGGTATTGAGGCCGAGCGGGAACGCGGCGCGCCCTTTGATCTGCGTGAAGCGGCCCATCCGGTCGCCGAATTCCGCGCCGAGCTCACGCAGGAAATCTTCGCCGGACAATTGTGCGCGGCGCGCCGCCTGTTCCGGCGCGCAGCACCAGACAAGCGCGTAGTCCGCGCCGCGCACGCCGCCCATCGGCAAGAGCGCAATCGGCCCTTGCGACGTGAAGCGCTCCCACGCGACATGCGGCTGAGGCGCCGACAGCGTCACCGTGCCGACCAGCGCTGTCTGCCCGTAATCGCGCGTTGCGCCCGCCCCGGCCTGCTGCTCGCCGAAGAGACCGCCTTCGGCGTTCACGAGAATGCGCGTGCGCAGCGTGCGTGTCACATGCGCGCTTTCGATCGGCAGCAGCACGCCGTCGTCTTCGAGTTGCTGCGGCGGGTGGGCTTTCGTCGACTTGAACCAGTGCACGGGTGTCGTGCGCACGGCCTCGGCGAGCGCGTGGACGATCGAGCCGTAGCGCAGCACATAGCCGAGCGCGGGCAGGCCGTGTTCCGCGTGATCGATCAACGTGCGCCCGAAGTGGCCGCGCTGCGACACGTGGATGCGCTGGATCGCGGTGGCGTCGGAGGGCCAGCGCAGCGGCTCGAGGATCATCCGGCTGCCATGCGACACGGCAATCGCGCGCGGATCGGCGATCGAGTCTTCCGGCTCGCGCGCGTCGATCAGCGCGACCGACAGCTGCTGCGTCGCGCTGCGCCGCGCGAGCCAGCCCGTGAGCGCGAGACCGACGGGCCCCGCGCCGACGATCGTCACGTCGTAGTCGAATGGCTGCGTGTTCGAGGTGACGAGCGGCGCATTCGCGGCCGCCTGATGGACATCGTTCATCTTCTTGTCTGTTCCTTGCGCTCAGGCGGCGCCCGCCTCGTGTGCCGGCTGCGCTTGTTGCCCGGATTGCGCCTGTTGCATCAGCGTTTCGATCTGATCCGCGTCGACGGGCACATCGCGCGTGATCAGCTCGCAGCCCGTTGCCGTGACGATTGCGTCGTCTTCGATGCGAATGCCGATGTTCCAGTACTTTTCGGGCACATCGTCGGCCGCGCGGATATAGAGGCCGGGTTCGACCGTCAGCGTCATGCCCGGCTTCAACGTGCGCCACGGCAGCGCGCCGCTTTCATCGGCGCTCACGCCGCGCTCGCGATAATCGCCCGCGTCGTGCACGTCCATGCCGAGCCAGTGGCCCGTGCGGTGCATGTAGAAACGCGCATACGCACGCTCGGCGATCACGTCGTCGACGCCCGCGAACAGATCACGTTTGAGAATGCCCGTGTCGAGCAGCCCCTGCGCGAGCACACGCACGGCGGCCTGATGCGGCGCGTCGAAGCTCGCGCCTGCGCGCGTCGCGTCGATCGCGGCCTGCTGCGCGGCCAGCACGATGTCGTAGATCTCGCGCTGCGCGGGCGTGAAGCGACCGCTCGCGGGAAACGTGCGCGTGATGTCCGACGCGTAGCCGTCGAGCTCGCACGCCGCGTCGATCAGGACCAGATCGCCGTCCTGCGCGACGACATTGCCGGCGGGGTAGTGCAGCACGCACGCGTTCGCGCCCGCCGCGACGATCGAGCCATACGCGGGCGCCTGCGCACCGTGCTTGCGGAACGTGTACAGCAGTTCGGCTTCGAGTTCGTATTCGCGCACGCCGGGGCGGCACGCGGCCATCGCGCGCCGGTGCGCCTGCGCGGAGATCGCGGCGGCGCGGCGCATGATCGACAGTTCGTGTTCATCCTTGACGAGGCGCATGTCGTCGAGCAGCGGCATCAGGTCGTGTACGGCCGACGGCGCGACGACCCCGCTTCTGCCCTGCGCGCGCACGGCGTCGAGCCAGTGGCGCACCTTGCCGTCGAGCGCTTCCGACGAGCCCAGCGCGTAGTGCAGCGCCGGCTTGTCCGCGATGATGCGCGGCAACTGCGCGTCGATCTCGTCGAAGGCGAATGCGGCGTCGAAGCCGAATGCTTCGCGCGCCGCATCGGGGCCGAAGCGAAAGCCTTCCCACGTCTCGCGCTCGGCGTTCTTCGCGCGGCAAAAGAGAATCGCCGTGGGTTCGTTCTGCTTCGCGCTGGCGTCGAGCACGAGCATCGCTTCAGGCTCGGTGAAGCCGGTCAGATAATAGAAGTAACTGTCGTGCCGGTACGGATAGTCGGCGTCGCGGTTGCGCAGGACTTCGGGCGCGGTCGGAACGATCGCGACGCCGCCGCCCGTCGCGCGCAGCGCATCGAGCACGCGCGCGCGGCGCTGACGGTAGATGTCGATAGCCGGAGTCAGATGATCGGTCATGAGTTCGGTCGGCGGGTTCATCGTGCGGGTTGGAAGGCGGCGCGAGAGGCAATCTCTCCACGCCGCAATGCAATGCTGCGATTGTATCGCCCAACTGGAATCGCTTCCGTCGGGCCCGCCCGCGTGGTCGGCATGGCTCGAAACGGCCACCACGCCTCAGCCATCCACGGCGACGGCCATCCGGCATCGATGCGCGAACGCCTGGCCGTCAGGCCAGGTAGACGGGCGCGCGTCCGGCAGGCATTGTTGCAATCTGTCGACAGCCGAGAAGCCGGCCACACGCCGGGCCACGCGCGCTGCATTGAAAATCTGCCAACGCCCGCCAACGCACGTATACTTTCGGCCAATTTCAAAAGAGGCAGGATGTGATGAAACTCATCGGTTCGCTGTCGAGCCCATTCGTCCGCAAGGCGCGGATCGTGCTCGCCGAAAAGAAAATCGACTACAAGCTCGAACTCGAAAATGTCTGGGCGGCGGATACGGCCATCCACGACTACAACCCGCTCGGCAAGGTGCCGTGTCTCGTGATGGAAGACGGCGCGGCCGTGTTCGATTCGCGCGTGATCTGCGAATACGTCGATACGCTGTCGCCCGTGTGCAAGCTCGTGCCGCAGTCGGGCCGCGAGCGCGTCGAAGTGCGCTGCTGGGAAGCGCTCGCCGACGGCATGATGGATGCCGCCGTGCTGATCCGTCTCGAAGGCGTGTTGCGCGACGAAGCGGATCGCAGCGAAGCGTGGGTCGCGCGCCAGCGTCACAAGATCGACGACGCCCTGAAGGCGATGGCGCGAGGACTCGGCTCGAAAGCGTGGTGCGCGGGCAATCACTACACGCTCGCCGATGTCGCCGTGGGCTGCGCGCTGAGCTATCTGGACTTCCGCATGCCGCAACTCGACTGGCGCGAGCCGCATCCGAACCTCGACAAGCATTATCAGAAGCTGTCGCAGCGTCCGTCGTTCATCGACACGGCATTGACCTGAACCGCAACCCGCGATTCCCGGCAAGCGCGGCAAAGGCCGACGCAACGCGCCGCTGTCGAGCCACGCTGATGGAATGTTAAGGAACATTTCGTTTTCCACGAAGGCGCCTTTCAACATGTTAAAAACGCCTGCCCGTCAGGCGTTTTTGCTTTTGGGCGCCTGTCGATGGCGCATGACCATCGATAACAACCGTCAAGAGACCTTCGACATGAAAACGATTCGCGTAGCTCTCGCTGCCGCCGCGTGCGGCGTGCTCGCCGCCTGTTCGGGGATGAGCCTCGATCCCAATACTCTCGTTCAATCCGGCTCGCAGGCGTATCAGGCCGCGTCGCTCTCCGATGGCGACGTGCGCACGCTGTCCGACAAGTCGTGCGCGCAGCTCGATTCGGAAAACAAGCTCGCGGGCGCCGGCAGCCCGTACACGAAGCGCCTGAACAAGATCGCCGCGCAGCTCGGCGACAACATCAACGGCGTGCCCGTCAACTACAAGGTCTACGTCACGAAGGACGTCAACGCGTGGGCGATGGCGAACGGCTGCGTGCGCGTCTATAGCGGCCTGATGGACATGATGACGGACGACGAAGTGCGCGGCGTCGTCGGTCACGAGATGGGGCACGTCGCCCTCGGCCACACGAAGAAGGCGATGCAGGTCGCGTATGCGACGTCGGCGCTGCGGTCGGTGGCGACGTCGGCGGGCGGCATCACGGGCGCGATCTCCGCGTCGCAACTCGGCGATTTCTCCGAGAAGCTGATCAATGCGCAGTTTTCGCAAACGCAGGAATCGGCAGCCGACGACTATTCGTTCGATATCCAGAAGAAGAAAGGCCTCGATCCGTCCGGCCTCGTCACGGCGTTCAACAAGATCGCGAAGCTCGAAGGCGGCCAGTCGAGCATGCTCAATTCACATCCAGCGTCGGCGGCGCGCGCGCAGCATATCCAGCAGCGGATCGCGTCGAACAAGTAAGCCGGCGATCTTCGAATGAAAAACGCGCGTTGGATTTCCGTCCAACGCGCGTTTTTCATTGCCATGTCCAAGCGGCTGACAACGCCTCAGGCAACAGCCGCTTCGAAATCCGGTGAAAACGAATCGCTGCGCGCGACGGGCCACCACTTCTCGTACAGCGTATAGCGATAGTTGCCCTCGATCAGATCGTTCGGCTCGAGATACTTCAACAGGTCCGACATCAGCCGCACTTCGTACGACGACACGCGCCGCACGATGTGATGCGCGCGCAGATCGGACGGATGACGCAGACCGGCCGCCTGCACGATTTCCTGCAACGCGTGCAGCGTGTTGTGATGGAAGTTGAACACGCGGTCCGATTTGTCGGTGACGATCAGCGCGCGCTGGCGCACTGGGTCTTGCGTCGCGACGCCCGTCGGGCAGCGGCCCGTGTGGCAGGTCTGCGCCTGGATGCAGCCGACCGCGAACATGAAGCCGCGCGCGGCGTTCACCCAGTCGGCGCCGATCGCGAGCGTCTTCGCGATATCGAAAGCCGTAATCATCTTGCCGCTCGCGCCGATGCGAATCCGGTCGCGCAGCCCGATGCCGACCAGCGTGTTGTGCACGAGCAGCAGCCCTTCCTGCAGCGGCACGCCGATGTGATCGGTGAATTCGAGCGGCGCCGCACCCGTGCCGCCTTCCGCGCCGTCGACGACGATGAAGTCCGGCAGGATGCCCGTTTCCAGCATCGCCTTCGCGATGCCGAAGAATTCCCACGGATGGCCGATGCACAGCTTGAAGCCCGTCGGCTTGCCGCCCGACAGATCGCGCAGACGCGCGACGAATTCGAGCAGCCCTCGCGGCGTCGAAAACTCCGAGTGCGTCGCGGGCGAGATGCAGTCGCGACCCATCGGCACGCCGCGCGTTTCGGCGATTTCAGGCGTGATCTTCGCGGCGGGCAGCACGCCGCCGTGACCCGGCTTCGCGCCTTGCGACAGCTTCACCTCGATCATCTTCACTTGCGGCTCGCGCGCCTGCTTTGCGAACTTGTCGGCGTTGAACGTGCCGTCGTCGTTGCGACAGCCGAAGTAGCCAGACGCGATTTCCCAGATGATGTCGCCGCCATGCTCGCGGTGATACTTCGACATCGAGCCTTCGCCCGTATCGTGCGCGAAATTGCCTTTCTTCGCGCCGAGGTTCAGCGCGCGGATCGCG
This sequence comes from Paraburkholderia diazotrophica, assembly GCF_900108945.1. Taxonomy (GTDB): domain Bacteria; phylum Pseudomonadota; class Gammaproteobacteria; order Burkholderiales; family Burkholderiaceae; genus Paraburkholderia; species Paraburkholderia diazotrophica. Next base: position 154,941 of record NZ_FNYE01000016.1, read on the forward strand.
TTCGCCGACAGCGAGCCGAAGCTCATCGCCGAGATGTTGAAGATCGACATCGAATAGGGCTGCGCGCGGTCCGCACCGACCACGATGCGAAAGTCATGACCATCGAGCTTCGTCGGCACGAGCGAATGGCTGATCCATTCGTGGCCCGTCGCCTTCACGTCGACTTCTGTGCCATATGGGCGGCTGTCGACTTCATTCTTCGCGCGCTGATAGACGATGCTGCGCTGCGCGCGCGAGAAGGGCCGTTCTTCCGTGTCGTCCTCGACGAAGTACTGGCGGATTTCTGGCCGGATGAATTCGAACAGAAAGCGCAAATGCCCCCACAGCGGATAGTTGCGTAGGATCGCGTGGCGCTGCTGCGTCAGATCGTAGACGCCGAGCGCGGCGAGCAGCACGGGCACGATGAGCCACGGCCATGCGATGTGACCGGTTGCAGCGAGCGCAGTGCAGGCCGCGAGCAGCAGAAGGGCACCCCACATCGCCAGATAACGTCGAGAGAACATGACAACTCCATTGCAGTGATTTCGCCGCCGCCGATGCATTCGGCGTCCGTTGCATCGGCCTTGCGCGAAGACGGCGGGCGTGTGTGCGGAGGGATCGCGTTGCGGATCGGTACGGCGGATACAGGGGGTGTCCGGGCGCTCGCATGCGCCGAGGCCCGACGGCGCGCGAAGCGAAGCGGGCGGGCGACAGGCAAAGGGCGCGGCGGCTGGACAACCGTCGCCCGGAAGATACAACGAACAGGAACTTGATGCAGCGATGTCGGTGCGGACCGGCTCGCCAATCATGCTCGCGGGCCAATCGCGGCAGGGCTCAGCGCGCCGTCAGCAGCGCCGCTTTCTGCGGCTGGCTGGCGGCCGGCTGCGCGGTGGCCGCGTGTTCGATGATGCCGCCGCCCAAGCAGACATCGCCATCGTAGAGCACGGCCGATTGCCCCGGTGTGACAGCCCATTGGGCGTCGGCGAAATGGAGGGAGAAGAGAGCGTCCTTGCTGTTGCCGCCTTCGACGGCGCCGAACGTGCACGCCGCATCGGCCTGGCGATAGCGCGTCTTCGCCGCGCACGCGTGGCCTTCCTCGGGCGCATGGCCCGCGACCCAGCTCGTGTTGCCCGCCGTCAGCGTATGGCTCAGCAGCCACGGATGATCGTGGCCTTGCGCGACGTACAGTGTGTTCGACGGAATGTCCTTGCCCGCGACGAACCACGGCTCGCCGCTGCCGTCCTTGCTGCCGCCGAGGCCAATGCCCTTGCGCTGCCCGAACGTATAGAACGCGAGGCCGATGTGCTCGCCGACCGTTTTGCCTTCGGTGGTTTTCATCGGGCCCGGTTTGGTCGGCAGATAGCGGTTCAGGAAGTCGCGAAACGGCCGCTCGCCGATAAAGCAGATGCCCGTCGAGTCCTTCTTCTTTGCGTTCGGCAGACCGATCTGCTCGGCGATTTCGCGGACCTTCGTCTTCGGAATCTCGCCGAGCGGAAACAGCGTCTTCGACAGTTGCGCCTGGTTGAGGCGATGCAGGAAGTACGACTGGTCCTTCGTGTGATCCTTCGCCTTCAGCAGTTCGAAACGGCCGTCGATTTCGCGCACGCGCGCATAGTGGCCCGTCGCGATGGTTTCCGCGCCGAGCGACATCGCGTGATCGAGGAACGCCTTGAACTTGATTTCGGCGTTGCACAGCACGTCGGGGTTCGGCGTGCGGCCGGCCGAGTATTCGCGCAGGAATTCGGCGAACACGCGGTCCTTGTATTCGGCGGCGAAATTGACAGCCTCGACGTCGATGCCGATCAGGTCCGCGACGGATACGACATCGATCCAGTCCTGACGCGTCGAACAGTATTCGCTGTCGTCATCATCTTCCCAGTTCTTCATGAACAGGCCGACGACGTCGTAACCCTGTTCTTTCAGCAGCCACGCCGTGACCGACGAATCGACGCCGCCCGACATGCCTACCACCACTTTCTGTTTGCTCATCTGGTTCTGCCTGACTGCTTTCATCCGTGCCGAAGCACGCGTTCTATCGGGAGGGCCCGACTGAATGCGTTTGCACGAAGTCGAGCGGGAAACGCCGGCCTGCGAGATAGTCTTCGACACACTGCATCACCAGCGGCGTGCGATGCCGTTGGGGGCACGCGCGCAACTCGTCGGCGCTCATCCACACCGTGCGGACGATGTCGGGATCGAGCGCGCGGCCCTCTGTGAGCGCGCCTTCTGTCGAGCCGCAATACGTGAAGCGCAGGTACGTGACGCCATCGGCGGGGCCGTCGACGGTGTCCGGCCGGCTGAAGTGTGTCATGTACACGCCGACGAGCGCGTCGGGCGCGAACGCATGCGCCGTTTCTTCGAGCGTTTCGCGGATGACGGCTTGCGCCAGCGTCTCGCCTGCTTCCAGATGTCCGGCGGGCTGGTTGAGGCGCAGCCCGGCGGGCGTGTGCTCTTCGACCAGCAGAAAGCGCCCGTCGCGTTCGACGACGGCCGCCACCGTCACATGCGGGGCCCAGGTTTCCGGTTTCATGGGACGGCATTTTACCGGTTACGAGCCGGGCCTGCCGGTGCGCGCAAGGACGACACGCTGCGCTGCTTAGCACATGTCGGTAAAAAAAGCACGAAGGATCGCGTTCCTGAATACCGGGATCGTTACAGATTTCGATCCGTCACCTGACTTCGGTTAAAGTTGCAGCGTTGGCTGAAGCCCCAGCCGTGCGTTGCCGTTGCACTTGCCCCATTGCATTGCCGGCGTTGCCCCTCGTCGGCGATTCCAGATTTTCATAACAGAAGATGGTCGAGGAGGTTTAACGATGCACATCGGAGTGCCAGCCGAGACGCGGCCGTATGAAACACGCGTCGCCGCGACGCCCGAGACGGTCAAGAAGTACGTGTCGCAGGGTCACAGAGTCACCGTACAGAGCGGCGCCGGAACGGGAGCCAGTTATCTGGACGATGCCTATTCAGCAGCAGGGGCGGAACTCGTCGATGCGCCGACAGCGCTCGGCGCGGAGATCGTTCTCAAAGTCCAGACGCCCACCGATTCAGAACTGCCGCTTCTTAAACGCGGCGCGGTGCTGATCGGCATGCTCGAGCCTTTTAATACGGAGAATTCATCAAAGCTTGCAGCAGCGGGCATCACTGCCTTCTCGCTGGAAGCCGCGCCGCGTACGACGCGCGCGCAAAGTCTCGACGTATTGTCGTCTCAAGCCAACATCGCAGGCTACAAGGCGGTGCTGCTTGCGGCCGACCTTTACCCGCGCTTCATGCCGATGCTGATGACGGCTGCCGGCACGGTAAAGGCCGCGCGCGTACTGATTCTCGGCGCGGGCGTCGCGGGCCTGCAGGCGATTGCGACCGCGAAGCGTCTTGGCGCCGTGATCGAAGCGTCGGACGTGCGGCCCGCCGTGAAGGAGCAGATCGAGTCGCTCGGGGCGAAGTTCCTCGATGTGCCTTACGAAACCGCTGAAGAGCGCGAAGCAGCCGAAGGCGTCGGCGGCTACGCGCGGCCGATGCCGCCTTCGTGGCTCACGCGCCAGTCGGCGCTCGTTCACGAGCGCGCGAAGCAGGCCGACGTCATCATCTCGACCGCGCTGATTCCGGGCCGTCCCGCACCGACGCTGCTTTCCGTCGAAACCGTGCAGGCGATGAAGCCAGGCTCCGTGCTCATTGACCTCGCGGCCGGACGCGGCGCCGAGTACGAAGGCAACCGCGGCGGCAACTGTCCGTTGACGGAAGCCGACAAGGTCGTCGTCAAGCACGGCGTGACGATCGCGGGCTATACGAATCTCGCGTCGATGGTCGCGTCGGATGCCTCCGCACTGTACGCGCGCAATCTGCTCGACTTCATGAAGCTGATCGTCACGAAGGAAGGCGCACTCAATATCGATCTCGCGGACGACATCGTCGCGGCCACGCTGCTGGCACGCGACGGCGAAGTCACGCGCAAGGCATAAGGGAAGAGGAGACGGGAGATGGAAGTCATCAACCATACCGTGATCAACCTGATCATTTTCGTGCTGGCGATCTACGTCGGCTACCACGTCGTCTGGAACGTGACGCCGGCGCTGCATACGCCGCTGATGGCCGTGACCAACGCGATTTCGGCGATCGTGATCGTCGGGGCGATGCTCGCGGCGGGCCTCACGGTCGGCGGCGCGGGCAAGTTCTTCGGCACGATCGCCGTGGCGCTCGCCGCCGTCAACGTGTTCGGCGGGTTCCTCGTGACACGGCGGATGCTGGAGATGTTCAAGAAGAAGGAGCCGAAGAAAATCGCGGCTCCCGGTGGTTCGAAGGAGGGCGCGTAAATGAGCATGAACGTCGTTACGCTCCTTTATCTGATCGCCTCCACCTGCTTCATCCAGGCGCTCAAGGGACTGTCGAATCCGAAGAGCGCGCGCGCCGGCAACGTGTTCGGCATGGTCGGCATGGCGATCGCGATTCTGACGACCGTCGCGCTGATCGCGAAGCAGGC
>NZ_FNYE01000047.1 GCF_900108945.1 Paraburkholderia diazotrophica
CCTCGACAATTTCAAGTGGGTCAACGACGCTTACGGGCACCAGGTTGGCGACACGGTCCTCAAGGGCTTCGTACAGGCATGTCTCGACGCGATCCGGCCTTATGACAATGTCGCGCGGGTTGGTGGTGAAGAATTCATGGTGCTGCTGTCCCGCACGTCGCTGGATACTGCCCTCGCGATCGGCGAGCGTATCCGGACCGCGATTGCCAGCACCACGTTCGCCAGTGACATCGGCCGCAACGTTTCCATCACGGTCAGTATCGGCATCTCGCAGTACGGCAGGGACGGCAACACGATCGATGACCTACTCAGGTCCGCCGACCAGCGGCTCTACCACGCAAAACGCCATGGCCGCAACCGCGTGGCGGCCGTATAAGGTTCTTTGCATGAACAAGCGAACGCATGCGTTGCATGCGAGGCACGATCATTTCGGAATACATGACGATGTGGATGCGGCATTTCACCTTGTTGCGCAGCACCCCGATCACGGAAAAACCGTACCGGGGATACCAGTGGAAGTCCGTGTTACGCAGCCACGCGATCTCATTCGGTGGCATACAACGTCGCTACGCCGTGGCGTGGTCGGCCTATTCCGTTGACGACGGAGTTACTCCTTTGCAAGTGTCCCGGAACGGGCCGACTTAAATTCCCATGACGTATGCACAAGCCAAGAACGATTTCCTGATACTCGCAGGCTTTGTTAAAGCGGACACCAACACAAACACTGCAGAGGATCGGGACGATGACGGCAAGACGAACCTTTGGCTCATCGACATGATGGAGGCGAAGTCGTCGCTCAAACGTTCGCCAGCATCGCTGACGACCTGGTCGCATTCCGTCGTTATCTGGATGACGAGGGCGTCGACTGGCTAACGTTCCCCGCGAACAGGCGGCAACGTCCGACCTACCGCTACAGCGCTTCGATCAGGCTGGCTGTGCAGGCAGGTGAACTGTCTGCCGGCGTCGCCAGGCGTCGTATGGGAGCGGTGGTGCGTTTCTATCGCTGGCTCATGGCCGAAGCAGGCGTCAAGCCTGCGAACACGCCGTGGGTCGAATCTGGCCGTTTCATCGAGTTCAAGGACCTAAAGGGATTCAGCAGCGTGATCGAGGTCAAGATCACTGACCTTTCGATCAGTGGCCGGCGCGCAGATGACCCGTGGGACGATCACATCCAGGATGGCGGTCGCCTGCGCCCGCTCCCCACCTCCGAGCAGTTGGTGCTGCTTGAATCGTTAGCCGCTCTCGGCAACACCGAGATGACGCTCGTTCATCTGTTCGCGCTGTTGACGGGCACTCGTATCCAGACGGTACTGACCGTGCGCGCGAAACACGTGATGCGCAAGCCGGGCGATTTTCACGGCGACGACATCCGTCTCGCCTGCGGACCAGGTACGGGCATCGACACGAAGGGCGGCGTCAAGGGCGTGTTGCACCTGCCGCGCGGTTTCTATGAGCGGCTGTACATCTACGTGCACAGCGATCGGGCGCGCAAGCGTCGCCAGACGACAGACGGCGGCGATCACTTCGACCAGCCGCTCTTTGCTCTTTCTGAGCCATCGCGGTGCGCCGCTCTACGAGGATCGCGCGTCGCGCGATCTGATCAGCGCTGGCCCGCAGGTACGCCGCCACGTCAAGACCGGGCAGGCCGTGCGCCAGTTCATCAGGGACGAACTGTTGCCCATGATGCGCCTGCATCTCGCCAACCCCAGGTATGAGTTCGGCTACCACGACCTGCGAGCGACCTTTGGGCTCAATACGGTCGACGCGATGACAGCGAGCAGGACGAGCTACACGCGGGCGCTCGATCAGTTGCGGCAGCTGATGTGGCACTCGCCGATGTCAACAACCGAGATTTACGTCAGCTATCGCCAGAACCGCAAGCTGTTCGACGCTGTGCAGGACGGCTGGGGCGCACACCTGTCGACGCTGGTCACGCGCACGCTCGATATTGCGGTGACAGCATGAGCCGCCAGTACGAGGAAGTGCGCATGCCGCTCACGGAGGGCGCGACGCTGCTGCACCCCGAGCGCGCGCTGCTCAGGTTGGAAGGCATTAACAGCCGTTCCGATATTGGGCAGATCTGCTACCTGAGGCGCGACACGTCAAGCTCGCACCGCCGCGACGAACTTTCGATATCCTGAGCTTCAGCAGCGAACGCGCCTGGGTCGTACGCCTGCTGGTGGCGCAGCTTTCCGGGCGTATGACACTTGGCGCGATGCGTCCGGCGACGATCTCGATAGCTCTGCGCGTCGTGCTCGATTTCGTCAACTGGGCCGACAGACAGGGCTTGCATCAGGTGCTCTGTGACGAGAAGGCTACGGCGGAGGCAGTTCATCGCTACTTCCGCGAGAAACGCGAACAGGTTTCGCTGGGCAATCTGAACCGCAATTCCGTCGGCCACGATCAGCGTAATCTGTTGTCGATGCTCCGTGAGTTCTTCGGAAACGACGACTTCTGCACCGACGCGAGGGTGCTGCGCCGCCAACTGGATACCTCTGTGCCGACTGCTGTGCCTGACGCCGAGGCACAAGCCGCCCTGCTCGCGTGGGCTGACGCGCTCTTCATCTGCATCAGCACGCTGGTGCTCGACTTCAAGCCGTACCCGGTGCGCGTGACGACGGCGCGGGGCGAGGGTCTTTGCCTGGTTCCGCACAGACACCACCGTCGTGAAGACGACAACTTGCACGGCCACCTGCTTGGCTGGAATCTGGAGACCGGAGAGCTGCGCACGCGGGAAGAAATCGCGACGCACATGGCTGGGGCAGGCGCTAAAGATCCTCGTGCGCGTGCGTGGATGATCTCCTCGTTTGCGGCTAAACATCTTAGAGCTGCGAATGAGGACGCGCAGTCAGCGATCCGTCGCTCGCACGCTTCGATGGCAACTTTTGCTTCGCCGCGCTGTTTCTGGCCGAAACAGGCGTCAGCCTTGCGCAACTGCTGGGCATGAAGTGGAGCCCGGGGCTTGCCGCGAGCCTGCAGGATACGTCAGTTGTACGTCAGACGTTTCGCGAGATCAAGTACCGTGCAGGCGGGAAGGAAGTCACGTTCACCGTTTCGCTGGGCTTCATGCCGAAGCTCAAGACGTATCTGGCGTTGCGCGAGAAGTATGTGGTGCAGGACGCAGACTGCGACGCGTTGTTCATCGTCGGGCATTCTGCACGGCAACGACGGCTAACAGGTCTTCCAGGCCAATTTCTGGTTCACCTTTACAAGCGACTCGACACGCTCGGCATCATGCTGTCGCGCATTACCGCACGTCAGTGGCGTGCGGCGAAGCAGGATTGGGCAGTGAGCAACCACGACCCTGTCGTCGCAGCCAGGCTGATGGGGCACTCGCTGGCCACGGCGCTGCGCTCGTACTCGAACGGCACGGACGCCGCACACAAGGCTGAGATGGGCGCGTTCCTCGCTTCGGTCGAGAAGACCGTACTGAAGCCCGGCAGCGACCCGACGGGCAGCATCAGGAGCGCGGTGGGCGTCTGCATCGAGTTTCACAAGCCGGCCCCGATCGCGGCTTCGGTCACCGTACAGCCTGACTGCCGCTCGACCGCAGGGTGTCTCTTCTGCGAACAGTACCGCGTGCACGCAGACGCGTGCCGACATCCGCAAGCTGCTGAGTTGCCGTCACTGCGTCAGGCTCGTGAGCGGACGTGCTGGGTCGATCGCGCAATACGACAGAGCGTTCGGCGCGGTGCTGCGCCGCGTTGACTTCCTGCTCGACGAACTGCGCAAGCGCGACGCCGCACTAGTCGATCAGATCGAGCACAACGTTGATATCGAAGGGAATCTGGACGCTTTCTGGTCGGCCAAGCTCGACCAGCTTTACGAACTGGGAGTCGCATGAACAACACGCTGATCGCTGAGCGCCCCGACTGGTATCGGGTCGAGGACGATACGGTCGTTACCCGCGACAAGGCTGGGAACGCTGTTTCGCTGTTTGGTGACGACGTCTTGGACATCCGTGCATATACGATTGGACCGCGCCGCAACTATATGTTTTTTAGGGGTCACCTGCCTGACGGCGCGAGCCGCGCCCTTTCGGATGCATCTACTCGTCAGTGGAAGAAGGTCATATACCTTCTGATGCACGAAGCGGCGGATACGATACCGGCGTCCAGTACGCTTCAAGCAGGTTCAGTTTACTTGAAGGAATTCACGTTCTTTGCCGCCGAACGTCAGCTTACGCTCTACGAGGGGCTGTCCAGCGTCGCCGTTGTTCTGGACTATGTGGCGCAAGCCGGGATGGAGTCGAAGGCCCAGCGCCTTCATTCGATTCTGGTGAAGCTTCACCGTCTGGGCGTCGAGACCACAGGGCTGCGCGTACCGCTGGCCCAACTGCACGAGCCTCTGCTCGAACGCTTCGGGCAACGCGCTGGATACTCACAGTACCCTGTCATGCCGACACGGATCTACCAGCACTTCCTGTCGACCTGCGAGCATGACCTCGGCGTCGCTGAGGGCGTCGCCGACGCTCTGTCGGACCACCTCGCACGCGTGTACGCCGGCGAGAGTCCAGGCGTCTCTGCGGCGCTCGCAACGGTTGCCGCGCACTTCGGGTGCAAGGACTCCCCTTACGTCGTGTCATCGCTTGTGGCGTCGATCAACGCGCTATGCCAGCTTGTCATCCTGTCGTTCACCGGCATGCGCGCGAAGGAAGCGGAGGACCTGCCGTACGACTGCCTGAGCGAGACCCCTCTGGATGGCGTGACGCACTACACCATCGAGGGCGTCACGACCAAGCTGTCGGGCGGTCGTCCCAGGCGCGCACGCTGGGTGACCAGCCCGTTCGCTGCCCGCGCCGTCAGGCTCGCGCAGCGGCTTTCTGGCGAGACGCACGGTGCACACGGCGCGCAAGGCTACGCCGAATCGACGGACGGTTCGCACCTGCTGTTCTGCCGGATGGGTCTGCCTTATGGGTACGCGGCAAACCGGGCAGCGAGTACCGTACATAACGATATCGAAGCCTTTCGTGAGCGCGTCTTCCCGACGATCACGGCCGAGGACATCGCTGAACTGAAGCGTGTCGACATGCACCCCGCGTGGGAAGGCGAGCCAAAGTACGCACTCGGGCAGCAGTGGCCATCCACTCGCCATCAGCTTCGCAGGACCCTGGCCCTCTATGCCCATAGAAGCGGTCTCGTAACGCTACCGACGCTCAAGCGTCAGCTGCAGCACATCACGCAAGAAATGTCGTTGTACTACGCTTGCGGATCCGCCTTCGCGAAGGGCTTCATCGACACCGGCAATACTCACTTTGCGAAGGAATAGGTTGAGGCGCAGGGCCTCTCCGAGTACCTTGCATACGCCGAGCAAGTGCAGTTCGCTGACGAGCGGCTGTTCGGCGGGCACGCAGCGTGGACGCAGAGCCGCGCCGTGCAGGCGTCTCCTGTGTCGGTCTATTCGCGCAAGCAGACGATCCGGATGTTCGAGAAGGGCGAACTGGCGTACCGCGAGACGGTGCTGGGCGGCTGCGCCAGCGTCGAGCCGTGCAGGGAGACGCCGCTCGACTGGATGCGTCTGGATTGCCTCGAATCGGACTCCCGCAACCTCGTGATCCTGCCGTCAAAGCTCCAGCGCGTGATCAAGGCACAGCAGACCACGGTCGAGAAGCTGCGCGTCGTTGATGAGACGAGCGTCGAATACCGTATCGAAGCGCCTCCCCGCTTGTGTCGATAAACGTAGTAGTATTTAGCAATTGTGGTTTTTGGGTCATACTCGCCGACGCTGGCGTTCGCGTATCTGCTCGCAAGGCGCGGCGCGCATGCGATGTCAGTCATAGCTCGCGGTTCTCACAGATTGCGAAACGAGAGTTGAGATGTTCCTGGCGTAGCTGGGCCGATTCACGATCATTTTTGAGATAAGTGAGCCGGCGTAGCGAATGTACGGACTTCACCGACTCCATAGACCGCCAGCGCGGCGTCATCGGATATCGGATGTGGACGGACACCACGGCATGCTGTCGACCACGAACGGAAAATCATGAGCGAAAGTGTATATGGAGAGCAGGCAACCGGGCGGGTGACCCACAGCCTGCTGCGACTCAGCACGGCTATGCGAAGCCAGGCATGGGAGTGGGCGGAAGGCGCAGGTTTGACGCCGACTCAAGGCGAGATCCTCGTGCTGCTGATGCAGCGCAAGGGGCCGATGCGTCTCGGCGAAATCGCGCGTGAAACGGCGCTGACGGCCGCGACCACGAGCGATGCCGTGAGCACGCTGGAAAGCAAGGGCCTGGTGGAAAAGCGCCGCGCCCTCGACGACGGCCGCGCGCTCGCCTTGCGCCTGACGGCCAAGGGACGCACTGCGGCCAGGCGCGCTACGCAATGGCCAGACTTTCTCGCGAAGGCGGTCGGCACGCTGCGCGACGAAGAACAATCGACGTTCTATCGCACGCTGCTGAAGACCGTGCGCCAGCTGGAAGTGCAAGGCCACATTCCGCCGCACCGGATGTGCGTGACCTGTACGCACCTCGATGCGAGCAGAAACCCGAAGAAGACGCCGCATCGCTGCATGCTGCTTGATCTGTCGATGGCGGACACTGATCTCCGTCTGGACTGTCCCGTGCACGAAACGGCCGACGCCGCGACGCAGAAAAAGACCTGGAAAATCTTCACGCTGCAAGGCTGAGCCAGAGGCGCAGCAGCCCGACCGCCGGTGGCATGCGCGCTGGCGGATAGGCCGGTCCGTGGGTGCGGGATGGACGTTGGTGTCTGGACGCTGGCGTCCGGCGCGTGATGACGGCTGAAATCAACTGCCTCAGGGCCGCAGCCTGGAACGCCCGTCTGGCATTGCGCGTCGGAGTAGAGTACCGACAGGCTGTCACCCGTACTCCGCATTCCTGATTGAACGGATGCGATGTCGAAAGTCACGGTCTGCCCCCACTCGACCCGGCTCGGGCAGACGTGCGCGCCTGCGCACAGTCGTGGGTTACGGATTCCCCCGCGTCACGTCCACCGGATCTGAAACAGCTGCGAGGACATCGGAACCTCCACTAAGCGGAAGTCCTGCAGAAAGAATGCTTTTCCGCAGGCGGCACCACGAAGAGGCAGAGAACGGGCCGAGGACTGTGGTCTGTCCTGGGCGTGTTGCCCGTCGTCCTGTTTGTTGTTCCATGCCCTCCGCCAGACGATGCAGTCGGCGTTTTCCTGCGAGTCCTGGTCGCCAACACGCTGGAAGTGGATAAGCCGGGTACAGAGCTGACGCGCTTGATCCGATGGATCCGCGAGTTGAAGAGCGCGCTCCCGGATGCGCCAATCTCGCGGGACGTCACGCGTTACGAGATCTCAGCGAGGTCCTTTGTGCCGGCAGCGATATCGTGCGGGTCGAATGCGGGGCCGAGGGCTGCGGCGGATTTCGGTGTCGATGGTTGAACGGGGACATGCGGATCAGCGTGTACATGTTCAGCCCGCTTCGCGTCACCTTGTTCAGATCAATGGAACGCAGCGGGTCTGCCGCCGCGCTCCGCCCTACCGTTGCGCTTAGCGCGCGCGTGAAGCTAGGCGGGTACGTCGAGTCGGACGACTGCCCGAGCCCAAACCGCTCGTGGTCGCTATCGACACAGTGCGCGCATGTGACAAAGCGGTCCACGAATGCGGCGCGATGACATGCTGCATCTGTCTGATGTCAGGGGTGCCGGATTCCGCTTAGGCGTGAGTAGAGAAAAGCCGGTTATTGCCGGCCGTCGGCTGTTCTGCGCCGCTTGATGCCCGCAGCCGCCTCCCCCGAAACATGCTTCGCGTTGGCCCACCCGGCCATACGACCGACATACAGAAAACGTAGTATCTGCTACAAATCCGCGAGCGGTACCTGCGATTGCGGCGCTGAATCGCCGGTTCACGCGGCCTGACGCAAACTGCGGTGCAGGGTTCGTGAAACAATGTCGCCATACGTTAACTTATTCTATAAATATCAAGTAGTTAGTCGAGCAGCATTTTTATTCGGAATGTTTCACGAACCTGATAATCTGCTTGAGATAAGACATGCTGGGGCGTGCACCCCGTCGTCTGTCGCCTGGCCACTACTTGCGCTTCGCAGGACGCCGTTTGCTTTGCGTCGAGGCTGCAGGATGGATTTGACATCCGGGACATAATGTCAACTGAACTCAACTCACGATGTCTCTGGGCGGCCGCGCCTGGGTCCCGGCTTGCGCGCACGCAGTGCCTGTCCAGCCAAGCGACGGGCGATTTCCGCAGAGCGCGCACCTGGCCTACTTCCGGAGGCAATCGCTGCGCGACTAGGGCGATCGGCGAATGGACGTGATGGGGTTCGTCGTGGACCTGTTCGCGCGGACCAGGGTTTGCACTTCGGAGAGCGTTCGCTGCCATGCTCGACGGGACCGCTCCGTTCGATCTGAACGTGAGTGACGTGCCTGTTTTCTGCCCTTCCCTGGCTGCTGCACTCTGAACGCGTGGCAAAGGTAAATGGAACGGTGGGGTTGCATCAGGCGATGGCACCGGTCGACCGAACGCCGGAGACGATCGCATTCGCGCGACTGTAGCGCCGACACCATAAAGCCGACCAGCAAGTAGCAGCGTCGACGCAGGGGCTGTGGCCCGCGGCGTTGGTGTCGGCCCAGGCGATTTTGAACCGGCGAGTCGTCTTCGTACCTCATGTCCAGCGCGATACGTTCGCGACGCGTGCACGAGCCGCGCGCCACACATCGTCGACCAGCACATTCTCGGCCGCTGCTCCTTCGTGTCGCACGCGGTCGCGGACGGTATGACTCTTGAGAGGGTGAATTTGCTGGGGACGATGCGCTCGACATAACATCAACCTATGCAACCGCCGAACTTAGCCCGCCAGCATTGGGGAGGCAGAGTCCTTTTTCAGAAACGCAACGGACGAGCTGACTCCCTCTCGGTAATGGCCGAATGGCGCTATCCGTGCGCGTCGCTCACTTCAGTATATAGCTTCATCTGAATTTGATACCGCCCCCAGCATTCAGAATCGCGGCCATCGTGGCAAGCCTAGTTTCGGCATCTTCGCCGACGGGTCCGAGGTTGTAGGTCAAAACAGGTTGCCCCCAGTTTGACAGAAGCCGTGTTGCGGGCCAATCCAACCAGGTGGCCAACCAGTTCATCCGCGATAGCAAGGGCAAACGCGATCGCTTCTCTCCCAAGCGAACTGCTGGACCTCTTTCCCGCGATCGGAACCGAAATGGGAGAGCGACTCGAGAGGCAGGACGCGCAATCCCTAGGCTCCTCAGGCGTTTGCCTGTGACCCCGAGATGTGCAGCGGCCCCTGTCATAGAGAGGCAGCGGCCCTCCGCGAGCCCCCTCCCCTATGTATCGGCCAGCAATAGTGGGTTGGAATACTGCTGCTTCGAACCGACAAGAACATGTTTCCCGCAGACATGCGCGGATAACTGAGCGCGCGACTTCCCCCGAGGATCCAATGTTCTCGCGCGATCAACCAGGGAAGAGACACCGTGCGCCTTTGCGGCTTTCAACAGTTCCCGCGCGGTTTTGTTGACGACTCCCACTTCGCTGAATATTGCGAGGATCTCTGTAGGAAGTTCGGATACCGCTACGGCTTCACGAATCCCGGCGAATCCCACTTTGATCTTCAGTTTCTCGGTGAGCACCGCTGCCGCTTGTCTGTATGAGGACCAGTGAATACCGTTGCCGGCGCGGTAGAGCGCAGCCAACCGAAGTGGGTCTGCCGCATGAGTAAGTTCCTTGTGCATATTGATGTGCGCTAGTGCGCGAAGAAGTATCTGGCAAGGTCAGTCGAAGCAACCGCCCAAAAGGGCCACTAAACGTAGCTTGTTTCCGGGCGTCCAAAGCCGACGATTCCTTAGATACCATTGGCCGACCAGTCAAGTTCACTGAGCCTTGCAGTCGCGCCGATGGCGGTTCTAGGGCGCACTGAGATCTCGTCCGTTGCGGAGAATTGAAGCCGTGGTTCGTACGGACGTAGAGAGCGTGCTTCTTCTCGTGACGCGGTGCCGCATCACGCCGCGCTTTGGCCCGTGTTTGGCCCGTGTAGGGGCCAAGCGAATTTCCCACGCGTTTTCTTGGCCCGAACTTGGCACAACTTTGTCTCAAGCTAGTATTTGGGGCCCACCATGGGCCAAAGAATCCTCCAGCAAGCGCGAGGCGACTAGCGCGATGCGCCGATCACTTGCTTCGGTGCGAGTGTCGGTATTACCGACACTCCTCCCTTTCACGAGCTCACTGCGGCACCCGTCGCCGCAGTGTCAGTAATACTGACACTGCGGCGCTACATCCGCGTCGCTCCGTCGCGCAGACCAAGTGTCCGTAATATTGACACCGAGCTCATAGCTGACGGCCTCGCCGGCACCACCGTCTTTGACGTAGCCATGAAAAAAGCCCGCGGTTGCGGGCTTCCCCTTGATGGCTGCATCACTGCTGCGCGCTTGGTTCTTCCCGGTAGAGCTCGCTGATCAGTTGCCGGATACGAGTCTCTTGAGCTTCGCTAAGAGACCCCGTCTTGATCTTAACCGTGAAGGAGTTGACGTCTTTCGTAATGCTTCCAGCCTGCTCCTTGCCCGAAAAGAACTTCGCAATACTCCGCTCACGCGCCTCTGCTCGTGAGCCTTGTCGTGTGACCTGTGCGACGATTGCAGCAGCATAACGGCCCTGCAGAATTTCTCCTTTAACGACTTCCGGCCACAGATCCTTCGCAGCAGCCAAGCCTGCGGCGCCATGCTTCTTAATAGCCGAGACAATTTCCTCCGCCGCGTTGCACCCGAGCAACGCCGGTTGCAAATCCAAATGCTCTTTGATGAAATCGGGTAGCTTGTCGAACGCCAAAAATTGATACAGCCCGGAGCGCGACATACCGAGGGACTCGGCGAGCCGTTTTCGATTCGGGAATTCTGCTTCCGCCCGACGAAGCGAAATCGCAACTTCATAGTCGGTCAGGTTGGCACGCCCGATGTTCTCTACCAACGCGAGAACGACCATGTCCTCATCGGAGCATTCAACTATTACCGCCTTGATCTGCTCCAGGCCCAAGATCTTGTGCGCACGCAATCGCCGCTCGCCAGCGATGAGCTGGTAGCCAGACTCGACGCGCCTCACCGCCACCGGCTGAACCAATCCCTTTTCACGAATCGATTCGGCAAGATCTGAAAGCTCGGCCTCCACAAAAACCCGCCGAGGTTGCCATGGGTTGGGCACCACCTCCGCAACCGGAATCGTGGCCTGGCCGCCACGCGCTTCCAACTCTTGAATTTTGAGTTGTGCGGCCGCCAACGCCCCCGCCATCCCAGGTCCCGTCTTCGGCTTCTCAACAACCTGTTTGGTCGTTTCCATCTCCTCATCAGCGATTGAGGACGTCTTCCGGAGGTTGGCAGTTTGTTGAGCCATGCGATCACGAATGCTGCTCATTGCGCGAGACTCCATTCATCGACGTACATGTTGTCAATCCACCTGCAGTAATCGACCAGCGGTTGCCGTACACGCTGCACCGTCTTGGAAACTCCGTCGGATTTGCTGAGATCAAACACTGTCGATAACGCTAGCGCCCCATTGCTCATGACCGAACTTGCGGGAATCTCGGTCGTAGTCAGCCAGTCTTCGTAGGCGCGCTGCGTCCACGAACGAACAATGGGCGCAGATGAAGTCGGGCTTGTATCTACCTTGGACAGAATGACGGAGATAAAGTCGTAGACCTTGTCTGACTCCTTCTCCATGAAGTTCGCCGCAATATCCGAAAAAAGGCCCCAGAACGACACCGAGCTGATGAAGTCAAGGCTCTCTGGCACCAAGGGCATGACCATTGAATCAGCTGCCATCAATGCGTTTAAAGTGAGATAGGAGAGGGACGGCGCAGTGTCAAGGATGATGTAGTCGTATTTCTTGCGCAGCGGCTCCAGGCCTTTCCGCAGGATTGCCCAAAACTGATAGCTCGGGCGAGTCTTAAGCATCGAGGGGATGAAGAACTCTGCACTGAACAGCGATGGATGCGCAGGGATCACATCCAAGCCATCCCAATAAGTTTCCTTGATGGCATATTCCAGACCTCCTTCCATCTCTTCGTTGTAGATAAAAGGGAGAACTGTCGAATCCTCGTCGACCTCCTTCTCAGCGTAAAGTCCGCAGAGTTCGGACAGTGAGGCCTGCGGGTCCAAGTCAACCACGAGTACCTTCCGCCCGCGCAATGACAAACCCTGAGAAATGCACATGGTGGTCGTAGTCTTCGTCGACCCACCCTTGAAGTTTGCAACTAGAACGATCTTACCGTCGGCCTCGCGACCAGTCACGAGCGGCGATTGATAAATTTCCGACAATTGTTGTACGTAGGTGCGTGCCTCCGCCAGGCTGAAGAGGCGGCTACGGCCCGTGCCGTGCGCAACGCCCCGCGGCAAGGTGCTGCCTTCACGCGTTGCCTGATAGTGGACTCTGGTCCGGTCCAGCCCGCACAA
Source organism: Paraburkholderia diazotrophica (assembly GCF_900108945.1). Classification (GTDB taxonomy): domain Bacteria; phylum Pseudomonadota; class Gammaproteobacteria; order Burkholderiales; family Burkholderiaceae; genus Paraburkholderia; species Paraburkholderia diazotrophica. The sequence continues at coordinate 12,389 of NZ_FNYE01000047.1, forward strand.
GTCTGCTACTTCGGCAGTCGTAAAGTTCGGCGGCGCCTTTCGCGGCCTTGGCGTAAGGATTTGCTCGCGCAGCTCGGCTGTCAGTCCGTCCAGCTTTTTCGCAAATCTAGCGATTTTCGCGAGAGGGACCTTACGTGTTATTGCAGGGAATTCGGCTTTATTCGTCATTTTTACAGTTTCACCAGAAATCGCGACAAAGCGTAGAATACTCGAAAACTTTGACAAATACCCTTTTCCCTTAGCTGGCTTCTGAAATTTGTAGCCTAAACGGCTGATACGCAACGAAAAAACCACAAGGCCGTACCGAATTGGCCGTTAGCCGCCCCTGTCGAAGCAAAGCCATCGGGTGTGCTTCATGGTGAGAAGAATTGTGGAAATAGGTCGACGCGGTGGCGTGGGGCAGATGGGAGAGTTGGCCAGCGACGCGTCCCCTTGGCTATTTCAACAATTCTACTCACCCAGCATCGCCGCTTCGCAGCGTGAAGGCACTTCTGCTTCGGGCGCACTTCATCCAGCCTTCTCTCAAACCGAAACGAGCCACTGCCGTCGAAGGCCGCGGAGGCCACGCCTCTACAAAATTACTCACCATCAGGGCACCGCCCAACGCTTTATCCACAGGAGCCATCGAAGAAGAACAGCGTTCGGGCGAGCTGGCGCGGATCAAGCCCAAAAAATTGAGCGCCCCAACTACGGCAAAGCACAAAATCACTCACCATCGTTCAACAAAACTACTCACCCACAAACGGTGATTTTCCCCGAGACCCTTGGCTTGCAAGGGTCTCCACAGGTGGAAAGGAGACTCAACAAAATTACTCACCATCTCTGCTTGCTTACAATATCGCTCACCTTGCGCCGGTAAACTTCTCACCTTCACAAGAATTTCCGCTCACCTTCGCCCAACAAAAGCTCTCACCTAAAGCACAAAAGTTCTCACCTACATGATGCTAACCCGTTGTTTTTTCGAAACTTGTCGATTTTCTGTAGTTGGCTTGTTGGTTTTGATTTTTCTTAGACTTAAAAAACCAACAACCCATCAGCGTCCAGGCAGTTCACGCTAGCCTCGGCGGCCAGTGAGTAAGCACGGTACCGACACGCTGATTTCATGGTGAGCCTTTTTGTTTTGACATCTCACCTACACGTGTTAGATTCTGCGCGACCGGTAACCAAGGACGCGTTCTTCGATGGCAAACAACAACATCACGACACGCGCAACCTCGCGCCAGCTGTCGTTAGAGCTGTTCGAGGAGATGCTCGCGACAGACACGCCGATCAACGAATCGACGAAGGAAATTGGCTATCAACGTAACAACGTTTTCATCGACATCACCGATGTGGGCATCACAGCCAGGCGATTTTTAGACGCGGCGCATTTTATCGTGGCGCAGGAGCCAACCACCCCGAAGGTTTACGATGTTGAGCTGAGCTACTTCCGATGGCTCATGCGTTACGACAGTTACAACTATAAGCACCTGCGCGCGGTGGTCTCTGAGGCGCAAAAGGCTCTGATTCAAGTTTCGTCCTCGCCCACGGGCAGCACGTCCGGAGAGGATGAAAAGTGGGTGTCAGTGCAGCTCATTGGTATCGTCGGTATCGACAAAGGGCGAATCACGTTTGCTGTTCCGGAGCCGCTCATTCCGCACATCAAGGATCCGGTGAAGTCCCACTGGCTGAGCCTGCGGATCACCTCCGCTTTCACGCTTACCTATGCTAGAGCTATCTACGACCACGTCATCGGTTACGTAGCAGAAGGGATAACCGAATGGTTCGAAGTCGACGTAGTACGTGGCTGGCCCGGAAAAGCTGCGTCTCCCGCGACCGAGTTCAAGTATTTCAAACGCGACAACCTCGACAAGGCGGTTAAGCAGATTAACGCAGTCTCCGACATCGAGTTGAGCTACGAGACTCGCACCGTGAGCCCGAAGTCGAAGAAGATCGACCGAATTCGTTTCCGGCTGACGCGCAAGGAAACTGCTGGGGCCATTCGAGCGAGCCTACTTGGCGCGCAAGAGATATATACGACGCTGAAGAACGAATTCGGCTTCACTGAAAAGCAGTTCAATACCATCTCGCAAAACCGCGCTGTTTGGTCGGATGAGCGTATTCTCCAGGCAATCGAATACACGCGCGCCAAGGTCGACTCCGGCCAAATCAAGAAGAGTCCGGGCGCCTACCTGCTAAAAGCTATCACTGATGGCTACAAGCTATCCGACGCTGACCGAAAAATGCTAACCGTCCAGCAACGGCAGCAGGAACGGGGGAGGGCGGAGTCCAGCGCTAAGGAACTGGCCACAGCAGCCGTCGCCGCAAGCGCTGCAGCGGCAGAGGAGCGCAGTAAAACTAAGACCGTCGAGAATGCCGACCTTGGGCGTGAGGCGTATCACAAGGCGGACGGTAGGACGCAAAAGGACTTCATGCGTGCCTTTATCGCCTCCGCGGCTGGCAAGCTGGCCATCAAGCGGGTAAAGCTCAACCCAGCGACGATCCAAGAGTCGGAAGTGCTGGCGCATAAGGACCTTTCCTTTGCGCTCTACTCCTTCGTGTTCCTGCGCACGAAAGCGAAAGCCGCCGCCAAGGTTTAAGCTTCGCGCGAGCACTCGGCCGCACACCTCGTAGACCCTAACGGGTCCGATAAGGGCGTGCGAACATGCACAATCTGACCCAGCCCTACGAACTTGCGAGACTGAGCGCGCCGTCTTTTTACGTGTAATGGCTTGTGCAAATTGCGGCTCGTTCTAAGTGTATGAATTTAAAAAGGAACGCACGCGACAAAGCTGTAGCCATTCCTGCGCCTTCACTACTTTTGTGGCTACGCGAAATGATGGAAGTACATGTCCGTTTTTGCGGGTCAACCTCAGTCGACGCGCGCCTCACGTTGCCGGGAAGCTCCGCAGCAACCGTCAAGATCTTCAGGGGCTCGGAGGAAGGGCACAAACAGGATGATGTCATAGTCAGAAACGTCAAACTGTCGATCTCTTTTCGCGGGGCCTTCTTTCAGTAGTGTCGCAAGAATAAGGTCGGCTTTGCGACCTTCAATCGAGTCCTCCCTCGAGCATCGTGTCTAATCGAGCAAGATTGAGATCCGCCGGAACGATGTGGAACGGTGTTGTATATCTTAGAAACTGATCGGCCCACGAACGGCGCACGAACCCACGAATGACTGTTGAACCGCGCTCCCGAAGAAAGGTAGGCAATTCTGGGAGCATTTTCCGACCGTTACCTCGCCCACAGTGCTTCAAAGTACTCGCGACAGCCTTGGCGTCACGCAGCCGGCAGCGGCTCGGCTGCCGTCTCATGGATTTGATGGCGACCGTCTACAGTTGCTGCAACGATGCAGATCAATTCTGCGGCCACGGCATAGCTCGAGGCGCTCAGGTAGTTCTGCACGATGCACCGATCCTAACGGTTTCGAACGGGTTCGCAGCAAGGTATTGATACGAAACCAGATCGTCGAAGCACTTCCTCACCGTTTCGAGCGCTTTCCGCCGACTCTCGTACGAGAGCGGTCCACGGAAGGGACGCCAAGTCGGTTCATTGCGCGAGCGCCGCCCCTTCATTATCCAGACAGATCGCGGTTGAGGATCGACGGCAAACTGGTTGATGTATTCGTCGGCGTCGGTGACATCAATGCTCGACAGCGGCTTTCCCTTCGCGATAATGGCCCACAACAACAAACGTTCGACTTCGTTTTGATATCTGTTCCTAGTCGTTGGGTTCTGGTAATCAGACAGCCAATGCTCCAGCGCAGATCGATCGTCGTGAACGCCAACAGGAGGCATGGCAGTGCCACGGTTCGATCCTACAGAGCCGGACAGGTGCGGAGGTGTTGAAAGGCGGGAAAGAGGAACTGGCCTGTTAAGCCGTTGCTGCTGCGTAGCGAGATACGGCCGGCGCGGATCTACGCGCGGCTTAACGATGCCGCTACTGAATCCTGCCACGCTATTCGCGTTCGCCACGCGGCCTACGAACTCCACGTTCAGACAGCCCACGAGCGTTTCAAGGCGCGATTCACTGTCTGGATCCAGCGCGTCGAGATGTATCTCCACGAATATACGGCCCGGTCGGCCGCGCCTCTCGGGCGCACGCCGCACCTTGGCAAGGAATTGTGAGGCGTCGATTCCCATAAGACGCGCCAGCATACGTTGCGGGCTCGGCTGTGGTACCAGCTTCCGGGCAGCTACCGCCTCTTTGCGGATTGCCTCGACCCCTCGCACGGCTACCAAGTCTGCAATGGCGCGCCCCATTTCGAAGGTCAGGCAATCCGCCGGGAGAACACTCGTTAGCTCATTGGGTAGATTGGCCACGGCCGATGCCGACGCGATTCGCGAATGCGCGATGCCCATCACCTCGGCAGCTTCGCGCATCGATGCCCATGTTTTCAGCTGAACGCCTTCGAGATAGCGCCTGTACAGCGCCAAGGGGCTATCCCTCTTGTATGTTCCACGAAAGCCAGAAGCGCGATGGGTGCCGCATAGATGCGCCAAAATTTCAGTACGCGACTTCCCAGCCGGATCAATCAGGGCAGCACGACTCGCTAGATAAGCAATACCGTTCTTGTTCCTCGCGCGAACGAGTAGACGGGCTGTCTCGTGCACTATGCCAACGTCGGAAAACAGCGCCAAAATCTCGTGAGGAAATGCCGAAACAGCTAGCGCTTGTTGAATCTGTGCCCGGCGAACGGGTTTGGGGCCCAAGCTCGTTAGTCTCTCTGCTGCCTCCGCTTGGCTTCCCCACTTTAGCCCAAGCCCTGCACGATACAGAGCCGCGAGCGCCAGCGGATCGTCACCTAAGCTGTTGGTCCTACTAATAGCCGCGTTACTCATTTCGGTCATTCAATCTCATGATCGTCGGTTAGTGCACGCAACTTCAGGTCTCCGGAAAAAAAGAAGCCAAAACTCGTGCCAATCTGTTGCCTTTCGTTTGTCGGTTTCTTGCCGGCTAGCGCCTGGACACTATGCCTCGTCAAGCCGTACGCCAGCGAGAGAGGTCTTGGAGGAGACCAATGCCACCTTGAAGGTGACGCAATTCTCCTGATCGCGTACACGTATAACGCGTTTTTCATTGTTTGTGTCTAAGTCGTTGATTATGCAGCTATGGTTTGTGTATCGTTTATAGACCACCGCAATAAACGATACATTACCTGTACGTACAATAGCGCAACGTCGCAGCCAGCGGATCCGAAAAGGCTATCAAAAAAGGTGGTCTTTCCGCGGTTTGATCTGTAACGCGTTACGCGCCTTAATTCGGCCGGATCAATCGGCAAAAGAGCGGAAATGAAAGGCGGCTAAAACTCAGTGCCTTTTGCCACAAATCGCCTGTTGGAAATTGCTTCAATGGTAGCCATTCATCAAGGGTTGCCATGCGCATTTTCAGGAACAAGCGGCAGGCCGCGCTATCCACGGCCCCCGGCATGTATGCCGAGGAAGATCCATCGAAAGTCATCTTCGAGACGAGCACGCGGCTCAAGGTCGAGAGCAACCGCTGGATGCTCATCGCTTTCGCCTGCGCTGCCGTCGCGGCCGGAGCGGTCTGGACGCGTCAGCCACCGCCTTCCGTTACTCGCGTGGTCGGGGTCTCGGCCGACGTCAGCGGTCATCCGGTGGTGACCGAACTTGTTGCGTACAAGCCGGACTCGCAGGCCTTGCGCACGAGCATGCGTGACATGGCCGTGCGCTGGTTCACTATCGAGCCGGTGCTGACCGACAGCCTTCAGACGTCGCGTATGTCGCTGAACATCAACTCAGTGAAGGCACAGATGATCGGCGCGGCCACAGACCAGTTCAAAAGCTGGCTGCGCGACGACGCTCCTTTCCAGCAGATCTCGGCCAATCCCAAGCTGATCCGCGAAGTGAACGTGCGCAACATCGCGCTGCTGGAGGACCAGACGGTCCTCGTTGAATTCACAACGACGACCTCTCAGGCAGGCGCTTCCGGCAAGCCAGAGGTCAAGTCGTATGCACTGACCCTGCGCTATCAGATCGTCGCGCCAACGGCCGACGCAGCACTCACCGCCAATCCCTTCGGCATCTATATTCCGTTTTTCCGCCTTGAGCGGACCGGTGGAGCTTGAACAGCATGACTTCCAGACTTCAGCGGCCGGCGCTCGGCCTCGTTCTGCTCGCGGCAACAGCGTTGCCGATGACCGCGGCGAACGCGAAAAAGCCTACGGACAACGGTTCGTTCAACGCCGCGATGATTGCCGGTGACCCGATGAGTCCGGTTAATCCATTCAACGGTGGGTCAGACCCGCTCACGATGCCAGGCGACGCTCGTATCGGCGTCTTTCCATATAGCCGCGACCAGATTTTTCGCGTACTCACCGCGCCGCTCAAACTCACGACGATCGAGCTCGAGCCGGGCGAGAAGTTAATAGCCGATCCGGCTATGGGCGACAGCATCCAGTGGGAGGTTGACGACGACAAGATGAACCATGTCTTCATCAAGCCCCACAAGGCGGATCTGGTCAACACGCTTCACCTGACGACAAACAGGCGCGAATACGACCTCACGCTGATCGCGTCGCCCGCCGGCGGCTTCTTCTATCAGACCGTGCGCTTCCAGTATCCGCGTGCACCGATGGCTCGGGCTGCTACGCGCGATGACATTGGTGGAGTGGGCCCGGCGGCTGCCGCTGGCGACCGGGGCGGTGACTCCGGCAGCATCAGCGTCGCGCCCGACAAGCTGAACTGGGACTACTCCGTCGACGGCAATGCGGAGTTCAAGCCTGAGGTCGTGTTCGATGACGGCCATTCGATCTGGATGCGCATGCCTGCCGGGGCGCAGACGTGGCCGGTTCCGATGTACAAGGATCACGGCGATCGCGTCGTCGGCAACTTTATCCGCCGCGGCGACTTCCTTGTGTTCCAGCGCCTCGCTGACGAAATCGTCCTCGTTTCCGGCAAGGATGAGGTGACTGTGGTGCGTGGGCGCCGGCGCGTGTTCGGAGTGTTCTGATCGTGGCCAAAAAAACGGAACAGGCGACGCCTAACGCCGAGCAGGCCGCGATCGTTAAAGGCAAGACGCCCCGCAACGCCATCATGAGCATTGGGCTTCTGGCCGCACTGATCATCGGCGCGCTAGGCTTCTACTACGAGCTGAAAGCGAGCGATCAGGCTGCGGAAGAAGCGCGTCTGAAAAAGGCAACGGCTCTTAAAAGCAGCACGGAGGCACCGGCTGCAGGCACCGCTGACATCGAAAAGGTGATCAAGCAGCAGCAGGAGGCGGCTGCAGCTGAGGCGGCCGCGCGCGCCGCGTCGGATGCAGCAGCAGCGCAGCGTCCGACGGTAAAGCCGATGCTGATCGGCAATGATTTCCAGCGCGAGGTGGGGTCGGGCGGTGGCGACACAGAAGCTCTCGCCGCCAGCAACAAGCAGGATGCGATCTATATCTCCTCGGTTTTCAAGCAGTCTGGCGCCTCCCGTAATTCAAATCAGCCAGCAACCGCAACGCCTGCGGGCGTTCCCACGCTGGACGATTTTCGTGCGGCGCGCGCCGCAGCGGCTTCCGCTGCGCAAAACCCGGCAGACGCGATGGCGCTCGCGCTGGGCAAACAGGGCCAGGCACCAGAAGACCGCGATAAGGCGTTCCTGAAAGAAACGGCAGGGCAGGGCGGCATCGAGCAGACGACGTTCAACGGCCGGTCGCGCGGTTGCACGCTCACGCCTCCGCACAACATTCATGTAAAGACCGTCGAAGGCCTGAACTCGGACAAGCCTGGCCGCGTTGCGCTGATGGTCGACGAGGACATCTACGACAGCCTGCGTGGCGACTGCCTGATGATCCCGAAGGGTTCGTTCATCAACGGCGCGTATAGCGCGGACATCAAGGTCGGACAGGAGCGTCTGCTTGTCGCGTCGACCAGCCTGCGGCTGCCCAACGGCAAGAGCGTGCCGATGAACGGCATGCAGGGTGCGGATCAGAATGGCGCGGCCGGTTTTTCGGGCGATGTCAACAACCACTTCCTGGCGATCTTTGGCGCAGGCTTCATTACCGCTGCACTGCTGAAAAGCTTCGACAATGGGTCAACGACCTCCACGACGGCAAGCCCGATCGGCATAACGACCACCGGGAGCACTGCAGGGCAGGTGGCTGCGACGACGGCCCAGGCCGTGCTTCAACGCAACCAGAACATCCCGCCGACGATCACGGTCAAGCCAGGCGAGAAGTTCCTGGTGCAGGTCACGCAGGACATCGTGATGGAGCCGTACCATGACTAGGCGCGCCATCGCTGCGCTGCTGCTGACGGCCGCGTGCTCGTCGGCGGGTGCCACAGTGATCGAGACGGTGATCAGCCCAACGCGCTTTGTCATTGAAGAAAACGGCGAGCGGTCCGTGCTGGAGCTTCCCGGCAGGCCCGTGTACGCATGCGGCCTCCAGCGCTTCCTTACATGGGCTCAACCGCTGAGAGGGCAAAGCATCACGCCTGGGTCACGCGGCTTCGCAACTGTTCTCGTTGATGGCACGCCAGAAAGCCTGCAGGCGTTACTGGTGCGCAATGGGTGGCTGCAGCCAGCAGTGCTTGACGACGAAGCGCAAGCCGCGTTGACAGAGCGCCGTGGCGGCTGGGCCTGTGCGTCTGCGCAGACACCATTCGACGTCATGCATACAAGCGTCGACGCGAAGATCCTTGCGGGCGTCGCGCTCAATGAGTCGGCCTACAACGGTCGCGCCTGGCCATGGACATTGAACGTCGCAGGCCGCGGCTTTTTCTTTCGCACGCGCGAGGACGCTTACAAGGCCGTGCGCTTCCTCATCGCCGACGGCCGCTGCGATTTCGATGTAGGCCTCATGCAGATCAACTGGTGCTATCACCGGCAGCGATTCGCGTCGCCGTGGGATGCGCTCGCACCTGCCACCAACGTCCGAGCTGCCGAAGACATTCTCAACGAAAACTATCGCAAGACAAATTCGGCGGTGAGGGCGGTGGCTTACTACCACAGTGCCAATCCCCAACCGGGCCGCGAGTATCTCGCGCGCTTCATCCAGCGTCTCACCCAACTCGACCGCGGCTTATGAAGCAGACGCTATCCTTTATCGCGCTGGCAGTGTTGTCACTCTCCGCGTCGGCTGCGAGCACCGATCCGCTCGACTTCGACTACCAGATCAACGGCAACATGACCGAGCGCCCGGCGCTTGTGTTCAACGATGGCACCGACACATACCTGCAACCGCGTGCGGGCCAGGTCCTGAAGGTTGAGGGCGGCCATACTGAAGGCCCGTACATCGTCGTGTCTGGCACGCCCGAGGTCATTTCATATTCGGTCAGCGGGTCCAGTGCAACGGCGCGCTGGAAGAAGGCCAACAGTTTTACGTCCGAGCGGGGCAACCGTAGCGGTGACATGCCCGCTGGTTTCGCGGGCTTCTCGAACCGCCTTGCGCTTATCGGCGCACGCCCGCGGCTGGAGACGACGCGCGCGATGAGCGCAACGTTGCCGCTCGCCCAGATGGTCAAGGCACTCGTGCCGCAGGGGTGGACCGGGTCCGCGCAGAAGGACGTGGACCTCACGAACGCGCAGAGCTTCGCAACGCGCGATGGCGAGAACTGGATGCAGTCGCTCGACCGCCTGCTCGGCGCTGTGGACCTCTATGCGGACGTCGATTTCACCGCGCACCACGTCACGCTGCGTCGTGCTGTCGTCAAGTCGACCGGTGTTAACTACGTCGCTAGCGCCATGCCCGCTGATCCCATCGATGGCGAAACGCGGACGGCGAGCGTAGTGCCGGATTCTGCCGCGGGCGCAGTCGCGACTGGTGCGACCGCGGTCTCCGACAAGGCACAATCCCAGGACGGACTGGCGGTGAAGTTCGGGGCTATTGCGATCCGCGATGGCGACGACACGCACATCCAGATCCGCTTTTCACAAAGGCCTGCAAAAGAGCTCGTCTTTCGGGACATGGACGGCCATTCCCTCAAGCCAAAATGGGACGACTCAAGCAATGTCGTGACGTTTAACCGGGCAGAGCGGTTCGTGGTGTCGAACGGTTCGGAGAGCGTTGAGGTCGCGCGCGTCGCCGGGCTCGTGTACGTGTTCGAGCCGAAAAACAGCGCAGGCCTCGAGGGCGTGTTTGATAAGGAAGGATCGACCTATTTCAAGTTCGCGGATACGGTCGGCAACGTGAAAGTGTCGGACGTCGCTCACATGGGCTCGGGCGAGCAAAAAGGGCGCTACTACAAGTTCAACGGCACGGCCGACCAGTTCATCGTCAACGCGGACGGCAACGTCGTGAATGTGACGCGCAAGCATGACGTGCGCTTCTTCGACCGTCCTAAATCATGAATGTCCGATCGGTCTGGAAGCTCGTTATGCCTGTCCTGATGTGCGGTCAACCGGCGTTCGCCGATTGCCTCGATGACGCCGCGCAGTTCCACCACGTCAACGTGGTGCTAGTGCGCGCGATCGCGCAACAGGAGTCAGGGATGCGCTCCAAGGCGATCAACGTCAATACGGACGGGTCGGAAGACATTGGCCTGATGCAGATCAATTCGTCGTGGCTGCCCAAGCTCAGGCGCTACGGCATTACGCGCGAATCTTTGTTTAACCCGTGCGTCAACGCATACGTCGGCACATGGATCCTTGCGGCGAACATCAGGCAGTTCGGCCCGACGTGGAAGGCGGTTGGTGCGTACAACGCCGTCTCGACGAACAAGCAACTGGTGTACGCGAACAACATTTATCGGCGCATCCAGCGCGCGGCCCACTGAAAACTCATGAAGCAAATGATCATCATGCCCCCCCGTCGTCGTGCGTCGCTGGTCGCGCAGTTACTGGCACTGCTTGCAATGACGGCATTTACGACCGCATCATTCTCACAGTCGCACCTGTCCCCGCCTTCCGGTGACGGCTGGCAGATGCTTGGAGCACCCAGCGCGCCGGCGGCGCCTGCTGCTTCGCTAGCGATGGTCGGTCCCGCTGCCGCTCACGCTACGTCATCGCACGCATCGCTGCCGCCAGCGCCCGCATCCATCGCGGTTACGCCGGTTGTCCTGCCGGGAGCGCCGGCGCCTGCACCCGCTAGCGCCCCGTCGTTCGCGATCACCCCACAAGACATCAATCTGCGCAACGCCCTCGATCGCTGGTTACAGCAGCAGGGGTGGCAACTGGCCTGGAAGATCGACGATGACCTGCCACTCGAATTTAACGCGACGTTTAGCGGCGACTTTGACTCGGTCCTCACGCAGGTGATGCGGGCCACCAACCATATGCGTACGCCAACGCGCATTTGTGAACACACCAACAACGTCATTCGCGTGGTCGCTCGCGCGGCCAACTGCCAGGACTAAACCGATGCGTGCAAACCGATATCAGGCCGCTGTTTCCCTCCTCGTTGCTTCAATGCTTACGGGTTGCGTTGTTTCTCAAAACGACGTGAATAAAGCGTACGACTCGGCGAAGCAGGACGCGACGAACGCGATGGCCGGCATGGGCGACTCGATGTCACTCGTCGAACACGTTCCGACCGCGTTTCTCGGCGACCGGCTTGTGCCCGTCGCCTATGAAGCGACATTGCCCGCGATTTTCCGCGAAAAAACGGTCACGCTGCCGGCGAATCTGCCGGTCTCGAAGATCGCGACACTGATCTCTGATGCTTCTGGTTATCCCGTTCATCTGAGCCCAGACGTGTTCATTCCACGTGACGCGTTGATCGAGACAGCTGCTGGCAACGGTGGGAACGGAGCCGGAAAGGTGAACGTCGTCCCGGGACAGGCACAGGCTGCGACCAATTTCGACCCGATCTACCGACAGCCGGGTAACGCAAAACTCGGCCGGTACCTCCATGGCATGACGGAGGATCTGGGTCTCGCCTGGAACTTTGACGGATCGACGATTAACATCTCACGCTTCGTGACCCGCACTTTCCAGATCGCCGCAGTACCCGGCGCCGTTAGCATCAAGTCGTCCATGTCGAAAGGCACGGACACCTCCACCGGTACGCAGTCCACCGCCAATGGTACAACCAGTGCCAACACCGGCTCATTCGCCGCCGTCACATCGACGGGCCGCGACGGCAAGTTCGATCAGATCGACCTGATCACGAAGGAACTGGAAAGCCTGAAATCGCCTCTCGGCAAGATCACGGTTAATCCGCACAGCCGGCTTGTCATGGTTCGGGACACGAAGGAAGCTGTCGATCGCATGAGCGAACTGCTCACCCGCGAGAACGCGATATCGACGCGTCAGGTGTCCATCCGCGTGCGCACTGTACAGATCGCGTTGAACGATGGGTCGCAGGCAGGTGCAAGCGCAGATGTCGTGTTCAACCGGATCTCCGATGGTCTTTTGAAGTACACGATCAGCGTCGTGTCACCCACATCCCTCGCGACCTCTGCAGGTTCGGTCGGACTTTCTATCCTGAAGCCGAACGCGCCGCTCACAGGCACGAACGCCGTGATCAACGCGCTGAACACGTATGGCAAAACGGTCATGGACAACACCCAGACCAAGATGACCCTCAACGGCCTGCCGATGTCTATCGGTTCGTTCGAGACCAAGGGGTACCTGGCAGCGACGACCCCGGCGACTGGCACGCTCAGCGGCGGCGCGGGCCTCCCGGGCTTGACGCCAGGTTCGGTGACGGTGGGGGATTTCGTGAACATTTTGCCGTCTGTCAACGATCACAATCAGATCATCCTTTCTTACTGGAGCGACAGTTCCAAACTGAACGGGCCTTTCACGACGATTGGCACAGGGTCCGGTGCATCGTCACAACAGATCCAGTTGCCGGACATCGTGGGTAGCAAGGATGACCAGACCATCGCCCTGTCCGACGGACAGACGGTTGTCATGTATGGCGCGGTGACGAACAACTACGACGGGGCCAGCAATACCGGCATCCTTGGCTTTAGCGGCGCGTGGAATAAGGCCAAGACGTTCCAGGTGATCATGCTGACCGCGAACGTCGTGCCGTCGATGTGAGTGGCGCGATGCATTTCGAGAATATTCCCAACGGAAAGAAGGCACGCCTCGTTTTCGGCCTTGAGTGGCGTGCTTATGCGACGAAGGGCGCAGCGGCTGAGCGGCGACGCTATGCACAGGAACTCGACGCGACACACTTCGTCGAGATCAAGGGCAAGGAGGAGACGGTAGCTGGTTTTTGTGCGCCGGAGCCCGCTGATCGGAAGGGGGTGAAGCTCTATTCCGCAGCCGCGCGCGTCGCCGAACTCGAGCGCGTGCGGTCCAGGCCCGCCGTGCTGGTTCTTATCCAGGACGGACAGCGTGTTCACGCAATACTGGTCGTGCGTGGCGCAGTTCGTACCGACGAAACCGTCGCACTGAGTGCGCTCGAAACGCGCCGCATCGCGCTTGAAGAAGAGTGTGAGCGCGATCGCGTCGATCTGGTCACAATCGGCTACGGCGCGGATCTTATCGACCTCGACGAGCCGTTTGCCGCCAGCGAACTGCTCCGCGGGAAAAACGTCGGCCTCATCCGGAAGCTGCCCGTCAAGGTGCCGAAGGTCGTACCGCTGACTGTCATCGCGGTGGCGCTGATCTACGGTGGGAGCGAAGCGGTCAGCTATATCGATCCGCCACCTCCGCCACCGGCACCGCCACCCACCTACATGCAGGAATATCAGACTGCGGTCGCGCGCATGTTTGCGGGCCCCGTGCCGCTCGCATCGCAACTTGCGCCGGCGCTGCTGAACACTTTTGGCCACCAGGAAACGAACGTGGCCGGATGGCAGTTTCAGAAGGCGTTCTGCGGTGTTGCCGGTTCCTGCTCGATCACCTTCAGGCGGGAGGGTGGCACGTTCAAGGAATTCGATGCTCGCGCGCCCGCAGAATTGCGTCCCATCGTATATGACCCTGATGGTCTGCATCTAAAGACAAAAGGGCCCGCTGTTCCTCATATCCAGAAAGTGGCGCTCGCGCAGGAGCGGCAATGGCCTACCGCGCAGGCGCTCATCAAGCAGCTGCAGACCGATCCGCAGCGTCTGTCGACGAAGCCAGACCAGTTGATGAGTCATGGTTATGTCGTGACGCTGAGGCCACCCCAGCGCCTTCTTGCTCGCCAGCCGAACGCGGGGGACGTGAGCGGGCCAATTGTTCAGGCGGGTGACTGGACGATCGACGGCTATATGTGGCAAAGCCGGCTGCTCGCAAATCTGCCGGAAAACATGTCTCTCGACACGCTTGAGCTCGAACTGAGGGAAGACGGCACCGGCGTTCATTTCACGGCGAAGGGTAAATACTATGTTCTCCAATAACACCGCCCGCGTCGCGGCGGCATCGCTATTTGCGCTCTGCATCGCGAGCCTCGCGCACGCGGATGAGAAGCACCTGACGCTCGACGATATTGACGGTCTTGCACGCCAGAACCTCGTCAACTCGATGCGCAAGACGGACGCGGCCCAGGCACCTGCGCAAGGTGTCGTTCTGAATGCCCCGCTCTCGGCACCGCCGGCACCTCCTGTCACCGCAACGGCGGCGATTCAGAAAGCGTCGAAGCCTGCGAGCACGCCCGCGCATCGCACAACGCCCGTCAGTTTCGTTGGTGCCTACAGCGACATGAGCGGAGCACACGTGCTGTACGACTATCAGGGCGGCATCTACTCCGCTGCACGCGGTGAAAAGCTGATGAACGGCTGGGTCGTCACACGCGTCGACGGCTTCCACGTTTCGGTTTCCGAAGGTAAGCGGACATGGTCTGAAGTCATTTCGGCACCGTCAATGCCGCTTCCATCGGGAGACAGCCCGGCTGTTCGGGCGATCACGGACCTCAGCGGCCCGCTTCCAATGGGTACCAGCGTGGGTTCGTTCGGTATGAACGGGAGGTGAACCGATGAGTCTCTTTTCGGGTATCGAGACGGACGAAGATCAGCCCGGCGGCGGCTTTTTGAAGCGGTTGCGAGGGATCAGGCCGGCGGCATTTGTGCAATCTGGGGGAGCCGCGACCCGGGCCGTGCAGGAACCACGCTTCAGCGACCGGACAAACGCGATCAATCCGACCGTGTCGTTTCTCGGTCGGAAGCTGTCCGGTGACGATATCACGGACGTCGAGGAATTCACGGAATCAGACGGCTCCGTGACTGCTGTGCATGTCGCGACGGCGACGTCAGAGTCGCACAACCTCGTCGAGACACGTGAGCCCGTAACGTCCGGGACGCCCACGTCCCTAGCGGAAAGCGTTGCCACGGCACCGATACCAGAACCCGCTGCGGAATCTGCTACCGTCGACGTGACCGCGGCTCTTGGCGACGCGTACGCTAAGGGTGAAAAGGCTCTGCGCGAGCTGGATGCGATGATCGCAGCACAGTCACGCCCCATGGAACGTACGCATGGCACGGCCGCAGCGCACGTGGCTGAGTGTGCCCCGCCCGGGGCAGTCGCGGAAACCGTGGCGATTGCGAACGAAAACGCGACCACGTTTTCTCAACAGGCTGATGCAGCACCGACACCCACGCATTCGACGGTGCCGACCTCCGCTCGCCTCCGTACCCCGGCAGGCGCGCGACCTCAAGCAGTGCCGCCTCATTCGTCGGCGATACGGGGAAACGACGAGGATGATGACCAGGAACCTGAACCGACCAGCACAACGAGCGGAAGGCCTGCTCTGGTGTCGGCGGAAGCGCTGCCCGATTTCAAGCGTGTCATCACAGGCGTCGAGGCCGATTCGACGCTGCGGATTTCGGCAGCGGTGCGCAAAGAGTTTGTCGCTGTCGAGATCCAGCCTGGGATTGCTATCGTTGCGGCCACCGCTCGCTTCAGCGAGCGCGCGCAGTTTGCGACGTTCCTAAAGGATCTGGCTGCGCACGATCTGCTCGTTCAGGAAGAGATGATCGCGACCGAGGAAGTGATCGCGTCGATCTACGAAGGAAAACGCGATGTTGCTGTCAAAGGCGAACGGGAAGCATCGCGCGCCATCGGCAATTTCCGCGACATCATCGAGGCAGCCCACGCCTACGGTGCGAGCGACGTTCACATTGAGCCGCGCGATTTTCTCGGCGAAGTCGAGGTGCGCTTTCGCGTGAACGGTGACCTGTACACCTACCGTCGCCTGCCGAAGAACATCGTACGCCGCGCCCTCTCGGCAGCGTATTCGGACCTCGTCCAGAAAAACACCAACTCGGGCAATTCCTTCCAGCCGAGTGCACCGCAATCGGCAATGATCCCGCTGGTTCTCGGACGGGATACCGTCAACCTGCGCTGGCAATCGGCGCCGACGGTTGGCGGCTATGACGTAGGACTGCGGTTGCTCGATGGCAACTTCAAGAACTACTCGGTGCTGATGCCCGACCAGATGGGACTGTCGCCGAGCCAGCTTGCCTTGATCGACACACTCAACTACGTGAGCGGCGGCATCACAGTTCTGACGGGAGAAACAGGTTCTGGCAAGACAACCCTGTTGCGCGCGTTGAGCTACATGCTGCCGGATCGCGAACTCAAGAAGCAGTTCGCCGTCAGTGAGCCGTCCGAATATCCACTTCCATGGCTGTCGGAGATTTCGATCATTCGTCGCCCGGACGAATCGGACGACGAGGCGAACCGCAAATACGCGGAAGTGATTCGAACGCTCATGCGTTTGGATCCGGACGACGTGACCATCTCCGAAGTTCGCGATCGCGTCGTGATGGGACTTGTGTCTGAACTCGCGCTGACTGGCCATCCGGTGCGTCTCTCGCTGCATGCGGGCGACGTCATCTCGGCGGTGATGCGTATGGCGGGCGGCCGACTCCAGTTGCCGATCGACGAACTGGCGGCAGAGGGGTTCATCAATGCCGTCGGCAACCAGAAGCTGGTTCCGACGTTGTGCGACGACTGCAAGCTGTCGGCCGAAGATGTGATGCACAAGAGCGACCTCGAACTGTTGCGTTCGAAGTTCGGCCTTGATACGTCGAAGATGGCTTGCCGGAACCATGCCGGATGTCCGACATGCCGCCTCGAAGGACTGTTTTCGCGCGACGGTAAGGTTGCCGGCGGCACGCGGCGGCCAACGCTGGTGGCCGAGCTGTACCGCCCGACGCCGGAATTTCGAGAGCGGGTCGCGGCACGCGACTGGAGCGGCGCGCGCGCGGTGTGGCGCGGCGAGCGCAAAACCGGCTTCGCTAACGAGGACATGACTGGAAAGACGCTATATGAACACGCTCTTTTCAAGGCCTCGCGCGGCGAAATCGACCCACAATTCATCAACCGTTCCATGCAGTCGTTCGCGCAATACCGCGTGATGCCGGGTGCAGACGGAAAACTGTAACGAGGGTCCTAGGTCATGTTGAGTTCGTTGATCGCCATGCTTCCCGAAGCAGCGCAGATGCGTATCGCACGGTGGCGCTTCCAGAGCGTGCGCGAGACCTTCTACAAGGAAACGCGTCTGGATATCGAGAAGAAGGGCCTCCGGGACGTGGAGACCCTGCGTGAACGTCTCGAAACCTACGAGAGCCGTAATCGGAAGCGCGACCGCATCGAGTGGAAGGTCTTTGCGCGAGTGCGCGAGCGTCTCGTGAAGGGAGACTCGTTTTCCGCCGCGATCAAGCCGTTCATCCCGGGCGACGAGTACACGCTGTTCGATATCGCAGACGAGTCGACACAGAAAGACGCGGTGGTCAGGGGCTTCGAGCTTGCCGAGATGGCGGCGTTCGCAAAACGCACGCTGTCATCCCAAACGACACTGCAGGTCGCTTACCCGACGTTTCTGCTGGTCTATCTGTACGGCTTTTGCATGATGTTCGGCGGCATGATCTATCCGCAGGTCGTTGAGATCAAGCCGCTGGAGCAGTGGCCTGACGCGGGGCGTCTGCTGTTTCATATCGACACGTTCGCCTACGAGTACTGGTGGATCTCTGCTTCGCTGGTCATCGGAACGATCGCGCTGTACTTCTATACGTTGAAGCGCTGGGTCGGTCCGCTGCGCAACCGCTTCGACCGGTTCCCGCTCATGTGGCGCAACCGTCGCGACATGCGAGCAGCGCTACTGATCGTCTCGCTGGCCGGTCTGTTCGACTCGAACCTCACGCTGCGCGCCGCGATCAATCGGGTAGCCAAGTCGTCGGATCCGTGGATGCGCTGGCATCTGGACACGATGAGCAAGCGCCTGACGCAGCGTCCCGATCAGCCGATGCGGGCCCTTGACACGGGCATCTTCTCGGAAATGATTGTAGACACAATCACCGATGCAGCGGGGCGCGATCAGTTCGAAGCGGCGATCAAGTCGCTTGGTCGCGACTCGCTTGCGCGCGTGGTGGAGGCCGTGAAGCGAAACGCGCGTCTGACGCACTACGTGTTGCTCGGCTTTGCAGTGGTCCTCTTTCTGGCCATTGGTGTGGGTTCCTACGTCATCACTGGCGCAGTGAATATGAGCGGCGGCATTCCGGTTGCAGGCGCGCAGTAAGCACTCTTCCATTAATTTTTTCGTCGCGCCGCAGGCGTGAACTTGGAGAATTTTATGCAACACAAAGAGAATAACTCCGCCCGTCGTTTGCGTTTGCTACAGATGGGCCGTCGCAGAAAGCAGTCGGGCGAGCTGTCGCTGATCGAGGCGGGCGCCTACATGGCGGGCGCGGCGCTTCTCGCGATCGCGGTCATCAAGGGCGGGGCTTACGTCTACACCCTGATCAAGTCGCAGCAGTTCACGAGCGAGGCGCAGATGTTCCATACGGGCATTCTGAACGCCACACAGAACGACGCTGACTTCTCCGCTGAGACGCTGACGACGCTTGCCACGAACCGCGCGTTCGACTCGGCGGGTGCACGCCTGGCTGCGGACAAGTCTTCGTTGAAGGGCATTTTCAACCAGCCGGTGACGATCGCCGTCGGCACACTGAGCACGGCCAACGACTCACTGATCATGTCGTATCAGGTTCCCGCAGCAGTGTGTTCGATGAGTATTGCCGCACTGACGAATACATATTCGCAGGTAGCCGCGAATGGCACAACCCTCGCAGGCCCCACGACGACATTCAGCAGCAACACGGCGGGTACAGCCTGTGAAGCGGGGGGCGCATACGCGACGTTGCAGCTTTATACGTCGCGCACGTAATCCGGGGCAGCTATGGGTAGCTTGCTGGAGATGATGTTCGTCCTGCTTGGTTCGGCTATTCTGACCGTGCAGGCGATCAAGGCAGATGTCGCAAATCAGCGTGCGACGATGCTGACGATCGAAGGCCAGAACGAAGCGACGCTGGTCAGTGCATTTGAAGGCTGGATCTCGGACAACTTCGGGGCGATCCTCTCGCAGTACACCGCGTCAGGCAATGTGTCGACGTTGACGCCGCCAACAATCGCGCAACTCGTCGCTGCGGGCAATCTGAAGCAGGCGCATGGCGCTGGCCCGTTCTGGGGCGGATCATATGCGACTTCCATGACGATGGTGCCAGCCGGCTGTACACAGGCGGCTGGCAACTGTCGCGTTGCTTTCACGATGTATCCGACGAAGCCGTTGCTGAAGGGTGGTCAACCTGACGTAGGGGGCGCCGCGCAGGTAGCTCAGGCTGGCGCAAAACTGGCCGGGACGAGCCAGTTTGGCTATTCGAACTCCCAGAATCCTGCCGTGATCGGTGGCATCAATGGATCGTTCACAACAGCCAATCCACTTGGCGCAAAGGCGGCGACAATCCTGGCGACGAACGGTCCGAGCGACGATGGCAGTTCGGTCTACATCCGGCGCGACGGAAGTCTGACGTGGACTGGCGACCAGAACGTGAACGGGGTCAGTCTGCACAATGTCAAAAACCTTGATGCGACGGGGAATATCAGTGCTGCAACGGCTAATCTTCAGGCCGGTAATTCGCTGAACATCGGCGGGGGTGCGGTTTATTACGGTGATTCGACTAACGCGGCTGTTCGGACCAACGGTGCGCTCTACGTTCAGAACCAGGCGGGTACGGGCCCGGCCCCGATCAATACGGGCGCCGCGAATATCACGGGCAACGCAACGGTGTCAGGCTTTGTGCAGGCTGGCAATGTCGCGTGGGCACGCAATGCCTGTTCCGGCACTGGCATTGCCGCGGCGGCCGACGGCTCGGGCCTGATCCTGTCATGTCAGTACGGGCAGTGGCTGCCGGTTGGGGGACGATGGCAGCGTTACGGGTATTACGTCGTGCAGAACGGCTGGGGCGTGCCTGCACCGACCTGCCCGGGAGGTGGCACACCGGAGCTGCTCGTTACCGCTCAGAGCGTGTATGTCGATCCCACGGCGTCTTTCAGTTACAGCGTGAGTGGATCCGGACCGTGGACGGTCTGGATCGTCGATGGCAGTGGTTCAGGGATACCCGGTCAGGCGATTGCTTCGACATACTGCGCATACTAAAGGAGAAAAATAAAGGTGAAATTTGCGAAGGCGCTAACGCGGTTTTTGTTGCCAATATGCATCCTTCTCTTTGCGCGGAGCGCATTCGCCGGGCCAGCGCGTTGCTCGTATGGCAATCAGGATTCGACCTGTACAACGCCAGTCGTCACCGCATGGCAACCTCAGCCACAGTGTTCGGCGGCGGCTGGATGGACCACCATCGGCGCGTCTCGTTGGATCGGGTCGCAATGGACAGCGCCACAGTGTAACTATCAACCTCCGCCGTCGTGCCCGGCAGGATATGACCAGGTTGGGTCTCCGTCGTGGAATGGCAGTTCGTGGGTAGGACTTTCATGTCAGCCGAGCGCTCCAAAGGATCCAACGAGCTCATGCATCGCGGCGGTGCCCGCAGGATATACGCTTACGAGCGGGGCGACCGGACCAATACCAATGGATTTGCCGTTGCGAAACGTCGCTGCTTATACCGGCTTCATGAATCCTGACCCATCCGATGTGGTCTACGGCTGGCAAGCGAAAGGGCCGCAATACGATGTTCCGTGCCCGAATCAGGACAACACGACATGGGGACTCTATTGTTACGTTCGTGGCGACGGATCATTTGACGCATTGGTCGCGTGGCACAACACACCATCGAGCGGCCAATGTAATCACTGAAAAGCGCCAAATAAAAAAGCGCCCCGAAGGCGCTTTTTCTGTGTGCCAGTTGACCGATCAGCCGATGATGTTGCCAGTGGTGAACGAAAAGCTACGCGAGAAGGCCGTCCCGTTGATCGTTCCGGTAAGCGATACCGTGTACGTCGTGTTCGGCAGCAACGGCGTTGCAGGGTACGCAACTGCTTCGTACGGCAGAATCAGGTGATTCGGGTCCGTCGACGAATTCAGGAGCTGCAACGTCGTGACCGTTCCGGACGTATCAGCGACTGTCCCCGCGGTCAGCACCACCTTGTCAGTGACATTGCCCGCAACCGCGATCGGCGTGCCCCAGTTGCCGGATGTATTCGGCGGTGTCGGGGTTTCGCCGCCGCTGCTATATGCAACGCCTGTGATTCCCTGGCAGGGATAGGTCAGCGGCATATTGCCCGGGATCGTTTGCTGATGTGCGAGTGTCATCGAACCTTGAACGACCGGAAATCCGTTGAACGTCGTTTCGTTCGTGCCGATGCCGATAGCCGACGCGGGCCACACACCGACGCCGATGTGATAGACACCCGACAGCCAGCCATAGACCAACTGCTGACCGTATTGCGCTTCGGTTAGCTTAGCGTTCGTGTAATAGCCTGCGCTTACGCCCCCAATGAACGAGTCGGAATAGCCGAAATGGGTCGCACGGTCGGCATACGTGACACCGATGAAGCCCGGCTTACCGGAAACTTCATCATCGGTCACTCCATTTTGACCCATATATTGCGCATGTCCGACAGCCGCCTGATCGAGCAGGCTGTTGTCCTGCAGGGCCGGGAACCCGCACTGCTGTCGTTGCTGGTTCAACAGATTGAAAGCGGCGAGCTGGGCGCTGTCGGCGGCGTATTGCGGCGTAGTCAGATTACCAGTCGTCGGGCTGCTCGCCGGCGTCGACGGTGCCGCGCCAGTGCTGCCCCCGCCGCCACCGCCGCCGCACGCTGCAAGAGCCAAAGCTGCCGCGATAGAAACCGCCGTCAATGCGAGTTTGCTGCTTTTCATATTTAGGTCCTCGTGTTTAATGTGGCCGCGCCCCCGCGCAACCTTGATTTCATCTTATCGAGCGCAATCCAAAGTCAAGGCAGCGTCGGCCGAGACCTTCGAAGGCGCGAATACTTACCGCAGATTTTGCGTGCGAAGGCATTGTAAAGAGGTAAAGAGCGGTAAGCGGTTGCGGCGAGAGTGTCGTTGCGTAGGCGCAACCGTTTGCTACTGGCGTGCCGAGCGGTTTTTCCGTCGGGTTATGCGGATCGCAATAAAAAGCGCGGCGAGCACCGTGCCCGCGATCGCGGGTTGCTGTTTGCCGACCGTTGTGAGCAGCAGTGATCCTCCCCACGCCATAATGAGGAAGAACACCAGATGTTTGAACGCCTTGCTGTCCAGTACGCGCAATAATCGGGCGCCGGATCGTCGCTCACACCGCTTCGCATATTGTTCGTTGGCTGTTTCGAGGTCGAACGTCTCGGGCTTCGCCTGGCGCTCGGCTCTGTAATGGCGCTCGTAGTGCGGGAAGCGAGCGTCGCCACGGCCTCTGAGCCAAGCCGCGGCGCTGTCGCCAAAAAGATAAGCGAAGTCCTGCATATCAGTGCATTACGTCCGCTGTGAACTCCACTACACCGATCACACCCGGGATGCACTGGCCGTCGGCTTCGGCGTGGAATTCGCCAGTTTCAATATCGCGCCAGCCAAACTGGACGCGGCCATCGTGCGAAAAGACCACCAACCCAGTCTGAACCGCGAAATCCTGATGCATGGCGCGACCTCCCTTAATGTGGTTGCTTGCGCTTGCTCACCTGATTCTTTGGCGAGAGAAGGTAGTTGCAGCCGGGGCAGCTAAAGTCTTTCGCCAGTTCGATCTTTCCCTCGCCGTTGGACAGGACATAATCGGTGCCGCAACCGCGACAGGCCGCCATCGTGAGGCGAGAGTCGAGCGCCATCGCTCGCGTCAGATGGTTTCCACGATCTGCGGTAATCACAAGACTCTTGCCGAACGTCTTGGCCATGATGTCGTTCGCCGCAATCAGCGCTTCGGGAATATTCCCGCCGTTGTCCAGGGCGCTGCGGTACAGCCACACGTATGTCGTCGCCTGGAGCCGATGAACCGATTGTTCGACATACCAAGTGAGCGACGTTGGGTTGCATCCGCAGGGAGAGCTAACGCCGTGGATGTGCTTATATGTGGCTCGAGCCTTGCCCGGATTGAGGTTGAAAAGATTTGTCGCAGTCGAAGCTCGGCAGCCTTGTGCCATCATCATTCGGGCGAATACTTCCTTGTCACTGCGTTCAAGCCGCAGATCCGTCCAGGCGTGCTGATAGGGCAGCGATGCGGTGCTGAGGGGCGACGTGTGCATCAGGTAGTGCGCAACGGTCTCTTCGGTAAGCCAGCCAGCGCTAAATTCCATCCAGAAATTCGCGTCGTGGAAGCGCCACCGGAACAACGGGAACTTGATTGCGCCGATCGCGTTGTCGAGTCGCGCCATCGGCAGCCCTTTGAGATACGAAGCAAGTTCCCTGGAAATGCCGAGCAAAGGGATCGCGGCGACGTTCATGTGCAACACGTCCTTGAGCAGTTGGACGTACGCCTGATTGTAGTGATAGATGTCGCGGCTAGTGATGTGATCCACCCGCGGCATCTCTCTGGTTAGCCTCTCGACGTTATGTGAGTCCATTGCGCCGTCGACGAAAGTCTCCCAGTCGCGTGGATCTTCAAGCACCGGGGCAAGCGCGACAAACGGGAGGTTCATCAGCGTTGCCTTCGCGGCGGCATGCTGCCGGAAGGTGTCCATGTTGGCGAGCGAGACGCCAAAGATGCTTTCGAGCTCGGAATGTCCGGCGAGCGCGAGGAACATGAAGTCGGTAAGCGAAAAGTTCGTACGTTGGATCTTTTCAGCCAACCACGGGGTGAGCGGTACGTTGCGTGCTTCGGTGCTGAGAGCTTTATCAGTAGACATTTTTGTTCATTCTTCTTCGTGTTGATCCGGCGCGCGGTCCAAGGCGCCATTCGTTATCGCATCGGTCTGTTACCGTTGCAATGCCGCTTCGATTTCGGCGACATACTTGCGCAGTTGCGCAGCCAGGGCCTCGAGCGCGGGGTCGTACAACTTCGGATCCGTGGATGCCAGCACAGCCAGTTGGAACGAGCTCATCTTGCCGCTGACGTCCTCCCAGGCGGCGGTCAGCGCTTCAAGAGAAGTGTGCACTGCCTTGTTGGCAATCAGTTCCGCTTGCTGACGCCTGAGTTCCGCCTCGATGTTGACTTGTTCATCTTTGAGAGCCTGCGTCCTGCTCTTTGCCTCTTCGAGTTCCTCGAGCGCTGCCATCACCGCTTGCTTGGTTGTTTGATAGCCTGCGGGAAGCGTTTCAACGGGAACTTCGACCTTTTCCACTTTCGCTGGCGCATTCTGGGCAGCAACAAGTTGCTGCGAAAGCTCCTCGAGCTTTTTGTTTTTGGCAGCCAGTTCCTGCTCCATCGCCGGATAGCCGGAAGTGCGCTCGGTCAGTGCGGTGCGAAGGTTGGCGATGCTGCTTTCTTTTTCGGCAAGATGACGCTCGTAAGTGGCAAGCTGCTCCCTGAGGTGCTGGCTCTCGCGCTCAGTGACCTCAAGTTGCGTCTTGTGGTCCTCAAGTATTTCGTGGATGTTCTCCAGTTCGCGGTTGGCGTCTTCGACTTGCTCGTCCTTGAGCTGCAACTCTCGCAGCAGCCTTTCGACGTCATCCCGTGTCATCTTCTTGCTGGGGTCCTTAAGCTCTTCGGCTTCCCGTTTCTTGAGCTTGATGGCGTCGATCTGCTCGTCCGTAACGTCTTTGGCGGCTAGCAGGTTCAGTTCCCCATAGCTGAAGATACGGATCGCTTCAGCATCGTCCGCAAATCGTTGGTGGCAGCGAATGTAGCCACGAGCGCTGGGCTGTGTGATACCCAGCACCGCCTTGAAGAAGTCAAAGCAGAGTTGCGCTGCCTTCCGGCGCGCAGTGAGTGTGTCACCGACCTTACCGGTGTGATGAGTGATGGCCATGTTGACCATTTGCTGAAGGTTGCCGCCGAGGATGATCAGTTCCTGAACGATCTTCGCGCGTGACTCTGCAACCGACAGCATGTGCTCAACGAGCTTCGCGATGAAGTCGCTGCCTTCCGCCGTGCCAAAGATCTCGCGCGCGGCCGCCGCGATCCTGTCGCGCGTCACCGCGTTCGGGTCTTGCACACTGAAGACAAACTCAGTCATCGGATCGAACGAGACCAGATCCGCGGCTGAGGCCGTGTCATCGTCCTGGTACGTGTTTGTCGGAACCATCCTGTGAACTGGAGCCCGGCTCGAAAGCCTCAGGTCAGTTCTGGAAGTCTTGCCATTTTGCATTCTTCTCTCCAGAAGTTGAAAGGACGACCACCCTCGTTGTCGTCGTTGAAAAGAGCTTTCGCCCCAAAATCAAAGCGTGGCTTCGCTACCTCACTTATTGACGCTATCGCTCGGACTGTTGTTTTCCCGAGCCGGTTGCCGGGGCCTTGCCGCTGTTACGGCTCGTCACATCCGTCCTCGCGGTCACTCTTTGTGAGGGACCGGAAGAGGACCATCAATTCTTCGCGCGTCATGTCGGGGTTTTCCTCCTTTGCACGAACAATTGCGTTGATATGGTCCGCACTGACATTCTTTCCGGCGAGGGCGTTTAGCTCTCCATACGTCAGAATCCGTGTCGCCGCAAAGTTGTCGCCGAACTTTTCATAGCAGCGGATATATGCTCTGGCGCTCGCCGTCGAAATGCCCATCGCTTCCCGAAAAAACCGGTAACAGAAAGAGACGGCAGCTCGTCTATTGCCCGGTGTATCACCAAGCCGGCTAACCTGGAGCTCAATGGACTTCTTCATCATTTGCTGGAGGTTTTCGCCAAGACGCACCAGTTCTTCTGCTTTCGTAGGGCGTGACAAGCGATCCGCGTCACGGGCCTCGAGCAGTGCATAAATGGCCTTGAACTCGTCGTCGTTTGCTGCGCGCATAGACCACCCGTTGATGCAATTTGTAAGAGAGAGTAACGCGTTGGATTCGCGCTCAAACTGTAAAAGGCGGCGTTTTCATACCGTCTTTTGCCGGAGTGCGGGTCAGGCTCTCCCTGTTTTCAGGAACCGAAGACATAAATATCGGTCACATTTCGGAAACATTTAGTGATATTTGTAAAACGATTACTCTATTGCCGAACAAGCGGTAATTGTTAGCTCGCAACCCGAGCGCGGTGGGCGTCCATTGCAGCAGGGGACGTTTCGATCAAAATCGCGATTCCCTCGGCAGCCTTCTGCACGTCGACGGATTGCATCCCAGCGTAGCTGTCGCGTCGCGCGCGCAGCCAGTGCGGCAAGTCGCTGAGGGACAAAAGGTCGGAATGGAGCGCGGGGCTGAGATGTGCATCGTCAGAGACGAGCAAACCTGCACCGGCGACGAGCCATAGCGAGGGAAGGCGGCTGCGGAAAAAGGCAACCTTCGTCCGGTTCTGCTCCAGCGGCGATCGGCGGTCCTCTGCCTTGCCGTCGCGATCTGTCCTCGTCAGGAAGCCGGGAACCTCGGCAGGGCTGATATAGCCCGACCAATTCTTGGTCTCGAACACGAAGATGCCGAACGGGGTAACGGCGAGGTGATCAATCTCGGCGGTGGGGAAGTCCGCGCCAGGCGCGTGCTCAATAATGATCGGCCCGTTGAAAAGATGGTAGTCAGCGCCGCAGAGAGCGGTCAGGCTGTTACGCAACGCGGCCTGCGCTTTCGCTTCGCCTGCTTCTCCGAGCGCCGAGCTGCGGTCCGCGGGTTTTCGCCGGAACAGGTCGCCAAACGACGGACGTTTTTTTCGAGCGATGAATTGCCACGCGGCTACTCCCAGAAGAATCTCAAGAAACATTGCTGCCCCATGCGTTGATGATGAGATCAGCTTGACATGGCTATTTCGAAGTCAAGGAAGCGAAAGACGCCAGATTCGTATTTCAAAGCCGAAAGCACACCTGTTTTCTGAAGCTTTTCCGCCGCCGGGTCGACTGGCGATGCGTAAAGTCACTCTTATCCCCGCGTCTTGGACGCATCGACTCGAGTCTGTTGGCCCTGTGACGTAATGCGGCCGCGCTCTATCCCCTGTTCGCTTCCGCCGATAGCTGCTTTTGTCACGTCTTAACCGAGCCGTGAGGAAAGCGTCTCTCCGCGCGCCCGATTTCCCTGCTCACAAGAGCATCGAAACGGTCCAGTGCCTTCCAGCCTGGACATCCCCTAGTGCGTTAATTTTTCTGGAGAGAAAAATGCCGAAGCAGTTCTTGATGAAGGCGACTCGTTCGCCCATATCGTTTCTCGCTGTGTGCTTTGCGCTTTGGCTCGCGGCACATTCATTTTTCGCTGCACTCTTTGTCGGCTTCCTCGCGATTAAATGGATCAGATCAGCGATTCGCGACGCGTTGAAAGACGAGAACGAGACGAGCGATACAACACCGGCAACGCCGGCGACTGCCAAGCCTCAGGCCGAAGCGGTCCCGACGGCGGCTGTAACACCTATCAAACGACAGTACGCGAAATCGCCTGTCGTTGTTCCTCTTAAGACCGGCACCGACGAATAGTCGAGTCGCCTCAACAGCACGGACGCCCCTCCAGGGCGTCTTTGCAATTCACCCCAACGGGAACCCTTCCCGTTGCGGGGCATGGGTTTCCCGCTTCTCGGAGAAATCCCATGGAAACAGAAATCGCGGCATGGCAGCTCGACATGTTCGGCGGCGAATTGCCGGTCATTGTTAGATCGCCCCTCAAGCCCGATCCGTTGCCCGATCCACAGTTTTGGAGCGAAGCGGTGCGCGAGAAGATGGTCGATGCACTGGTAAGCCTTGCGAGGGACAGCCGTCGGGGCGACAACATGCCCGAGTCATTGGTGGACTGCTGTGCGCTGATCAGCGAGAGAATTCGAAACTGTAAAAAGATCGACTTGGAGGACTATCGCGCAACCCTTGGCTGGGTGATGGAATTCTGGGACGGCGCCCTGCCGTACCGTTACGTATGTGAGATCAGTGGTTACCCTGCCGATACGCTGCAGGACATCATCATGGAAAATCCGCTGCTCAGGCGGGACATGGAAGAGGTTCGTCGTAGCTGCTTCGGCTCCTTGCTGTAGGAGAGCCGGAGATGACAGCAACGACATTCGGCAAAGTCCTGAGCGGACTCTTTGGCCTTCGGGAGCCAGTATCAGAGGCGGCAGCGCCCGCACCGGTAGTGGTAGGGCAAGGGGGCCGCAATGAGCGTCAGGTCGTTATCGCAGGCGAGGTGCGGCTGTTCCGCGACGAAGGCGATGTAGTCGTTCAGTTTCGCCCGGCCTTCGATTACCAGTTGCGCGACACGCCTGTCGGCATGAAGCTCGTACCGTCACTCGAACCTCACTGGGCCGTCGTTGACGAACATCCCGGCCCGCTGAGGGACGCGATCGCTGCGGCGATCAAGGCAGCGGCATCGCCGGTCGCCCGGGAGCGTGAGGCCGCAGAGGCAGAGCGTCCTCGTGCACCTGTGCAAGTCAAGCCAGCTACCAGGCCGGTCGTGATCGAGAATGCGGCGCCAGCGTTGGCGTCGTCCACGAAAGCGTCGGGGCCGCATCGCACGGAGCGTTCGCACTACGGCGTCGTAACGGAGTGGGGCGAGCGCGAGTTCCCCGATGGAAAGCGTCCCGGCAAGACCTACGAGTCGTTCTGCCTGACGCTGGAGAACCGTGGACAGACCCGCCTGTTGCAGGGCGAAGGCCTGCGTGACGCAATCGCCGAGACGCACTGCCGCATTGGTGATCGCGTCGAAGTCCGGCGACTTGGCAAGACGAAAGTGCCCGCAGTCAATTCGCGCGGGGAGCCCATTCTTGACGGAACGGGCGCTCAGGTCCTGTGGGACAAGTGGCTGTGGTCTATCAAAAAGAAGTCGTGGTGAACATCCAGCACTTGTGATCCCGAACTCTCTCACCTTTGTTCCTGTATCTGCTCACCTTCGCTGCCTTGACCATCCCTCACGGATGGCCGGGCGCGAAGTGTGGGTTTTTCTTCCTCGCATTCTTCAGTAACTCCAACCGGCAGCGCCCGTCCTTGCTGAGAAAAGCCGTTCCGCGTGACGTACGCGTAACGGACGGCTTTTCTGAGCAACGGTTTCACCGCCTGTAAAGGCATCGACCTCAACCACACCACTACTGGAGTGACATATGAATGTTAAGGACCTGAAGCTGTCCCCGGAACAGTGGGTAGCGTTGCTCCAGAAGTACGGAGTGCCCGCAACCTCATTGACCGGAAAAGGCGCGCCTTGTCCGATCTGCGGCGGTAACGACCGCTTCACATATGACAACAAGCGCGGCCGCGGCGACTGGGTGTGCCGCAAGTGCAATGAAGGAAGCATGAAGGCCGGCGACGGCTTCGAGCTAATCTGCAAGGCAGCGGGGATCACTTTTCGAGAGTTGATGCTTGAGCTCGAGGGCGGTCCGCTGACGGCGCGCGATACGCCGCGATTTTCTGGTACTGCGCCTTCGCCCGGTCGAAAGGCCGATCCGGCATGGGCCCGAAAGCGGCTGGAGTCGATGTGGAACAGCGCCGTGGTGCACGGGCACGACGATCTCGTGTCGAGGTATCTACGTGCGCGAGTGCCCGGTCTCGACCTTCCGTCGTCGCCGGCGCTGCGTCTGGCAATGCTCGAATGTCGGCACGAAAAAAAGGTCATTGGAAAATGGCCCGGCATTCTCGCCAGATTCACGTTGCCTGATGGACGCCTCGGCACACTTCACCGGACGTTCCTTGATCGGTCTAAGCCTGCGAAGGCAACGATCATCACTAACGATGGCGAAGTCCTGCCTTCAAAGATGAATGACGTGACGCTGCACAAACTCAACGGCGGCGCAGTCCGGCTGATGGATCCGGTCAACGGCGAGATCGGCGTGGGAGAAGGGCTGGAATCGGTGCTCGGCGCGCACATGCTTTTCGGCGTGCCGGTGTGGTACTGCCTCAACCGTGTGCTGCTTTCCGACTTCGTTGTTCCTGAAGGCTATGGAATTCGCGTAGTGCACATCTTCGCGGATTTTGATGCGGTTGATCCGAAGACGCGAAAGTCTCCTGGGATGGCTGATGCGCTGGCGCTTGCGAAACGGCTTCGCGCCGACGGCTATACCGCCATCGTTCACCGCCCGAAGGTTCGCGGGACTGACTTCGCGGACGAATGGATGACGTCATGTAACAAGCCTCGCGGTCCAGCCGTCCCTGTGCGGCTCGGCAGCACGCGCGAGGCGCTGCACATCTGATTGACAGCGGCTTTGTCCGCTCAGTAGTTGTTCTTAACCGCCCAGTGGGGATTCGTCCCCGCCGGGGCCGCAATCCGTCTGGGCCTTTCTCATGGAGAGAAGCATGTTCAAGATGATTGTTGGCCGGTTTGAGATTGTCGCTACTCGGGTGTTGAAAACGGTTCGGTGCGGGTCGGCAAGTCGCAGGCGCAGGCCTACGATGTGATCGACCGGCGTCAAGCAGTGAATACGAAACCTGAAAAGGTCGGCCTGGATCTGGATGACGCGTGGACCTATTGCGTTCGCCATCAGGGTCGAGCTCACGCTATTGCCTTGTTGCATTGACTCAACCCGATAAAGACAAACCCGGCCGATGGCCGGGTTTTTTTTGGCCTGTACGGACGCTCGTCCTTCTATCACCACCACCACGGCCGCGTCTTGACTCGGATAACCGTCCGCAGAAGGTAGTACATCATGATAAGGAATGGGCGAAGAATTCCGATCGCCCAAAGAAAGGCGGTGCCGCAGGTGAAAAAGACCCATACCGTGACATCGCAGGTCGGAAAGAGAAGGTCGATAAACATCAATCCCGAAAGGCCGACGGCGATAACCGCGCGCCGTGCGAGCGGATCGAGAGCCCAGAATCTCTCAAGCATGGTCGCGATCCTTTCGAAGCCACAAAAGCACCGCGCTGCGAAGGTGATACGCCGATTCCCACAGGGCAACACCGACTGCGACGAGGAGCCAAAAGCGCGCGGCCCGAGTCCAGTCCGCGTTAGTGAGTACGTGCAGGAGATCCATCGTTTCTACTCCGTTAGTGAAGCCCTCTATTGCGGGCCGATGACCTATCTTCGCAAATGTGGCGCGAAGTCAAGGACATCGGCCGCGACTAGAAGTCGGCGAACTGGTCGGCGATAGCGTCCGTGTTAAAACGCCGTGTGCCGGTGATCGCCGGCTCGGCAGCGCGCGACTCGAGCGGTTCTGGCGCCGTGGCCGGGGCAGCATCGATAGAGAAGATCGGTGTGGGATCGCTCTCAACCATATCTGCTACTTCTGTTTTCGGCTGGGGCGTCGCCGGTTCAGTCATGCGCATGACCGGCTCCACGGAAACGCCGGATGCAACACGTTTCGCGGCCTCGCCCCCGTTGAGCGCCGCTCGCGCGAGCGCCCTGAGTGCGCCCGCGCGCATGCGCTCGTTGTCGAACTGTTTGATGAAGGCGAAAAGATCAGGGTCCGTCGCTTCATTGAGCGTGACTTTGACCACGGCCTTTCCAATCATGCAGCGACTCCCACCGGTTTGCGTTCGCGAGCAAGCGTTGCCTCACCAACGATCAGGAAGCCCTTTGCGTTGGCATAGCAGGGAGCGTCGAGCACGTCGAGTTGGACGCGCGGAAACGCGGCGCGTATCGAGGCTTCGTACAGAGCTGCGCCACCACCGGTGAGGACGATCGAGCGCAAATCCGCTGTCCGGCCGACACGGTTTTGCATTTCCTTGACCGTTGCATTGATGATGGCCTGCGACTGTTCCAGATAGGGGATAAGGTCAACATCTTTCCCGTAGAACAGGAGCGGCTTTTTCTCGCGCAGGCATTTGTCGATACGTTCGATATCATCGACCGGTTCCTTCTCGCTCTTTGCGATCAACGACGCAATGCTCTTGTAGACCTGTGACGCACCGCCCGGAGCGCCGCCGCTGCGGCGGTCATTCATCGTGAAGCCGTGAGCGACCACCCAGTCAGTCGTGAAGTAGCCCACATCGATCACCAGATGGGCGTTTTCGCGATCGAAGCGGCTACCGCCGTACTCGGAAAACGATACGAGCGACCCTAGGGGTTGCGGCACTACCTTTACGGAGTGGACACGGATATCGCCATGGCCAAAGTTGAGCGTCCCGGTGAACGCATCGCGCAGATGCGCCGAATATTTGTTGATGGTGTGAACAGGTAGCCCCAGCACCATGCGGTCGACCTCGGTGACGCCCGCGAATTGGAGAGATCCCCCGAGTAGCGCCGCATAGTTCGACGTGAGGCAGAAGTCTTCCGATAGCGTTCGACCTGCATTGCCGTATGCGGAGGACAGTTCAACGCCTGGGCCAATCTCGTATGTCGCGCCGTCCACTTCAATCGGCAATACCTTGCGCGCGTGCAGCACGCCTTGTCCATAGCTCGAAACTGCCTCGCTCACCGCAATCGGCGTCACCGAGGGAAACATTTGGGTGGCAATGTCCGACCCCATACGGAATGCGCTTTTCGTATTGCCGTAACCGACGTCGACTGCAAATACCGATACCTTCATTGGGCTCTCTCCAGAGTTGTTTATCAATGTTCACTGCGCGTTCGGCCCCAGCAGGGGCCAAGTACGGGCCGAAGGGTCGCTGCCGCAATGACGTCTTCTGCCCTTGGGGCCGAGTTGGGGCCAACGTTGGCCCCAAAAACCGCGAGTGACGTTCCAACTCTATCGGCTGAGGATCAAAGTCAAGGAAGCTAAAGCTCGCAACATTTAGGGAGCTTTAGCAATTCCGGGAGCGGCGAGCGCAGCTATTCTCTTTGTTACCCACCGCGCGATCAGCGCATCGACCTCCGAGTTTCACCATTGAAGGGATCGCTTTGCCTGGCGAAAACCCCTCCTGTCACAGGCCGCATTCTGACGCGGCCTTTTTCTGAATCAAATCAAGTGCACCATGGTCCACACTGAGGACCCCGGACACGCGATATCCATTGGGTTAGCGGGCGGTTTTGCCCAGATTTGCGCGATGAGGCGACGTGTAAAGCGGACAGTCGGACACTACCGACACTGCGCGCGACGACTCAGACACGCATGGACACACCCTTTCAGCACACGGAGCTGGGACCGTTACATGAAGCCCGACACAAAGCGGCAGATTGAACGGACTTGGGGGTGGGGGTATGTAGTCGCGGTCAAAGCGAACACATCCCTGTACGGAAGACGAACGGCGGGCGCAGCCGGAGAAAGAAGCGCGCAAAAAGTATTGCCGGGCATTTGGCCAGAGTCGTGCGAGTCGATAGACAGACGCACACGGGCACGCGAAGCGTGTCATAGGCCGGCACGGTAGCCAGAGCAGTCGGCGGAGTCGGGATCGCGGAACGAAAGAGCGCTGCGGCCCGACCTGTGAGACAGCGGCCCCGATCAACGACGATGGACTCTGCAAAGGCAGATCCGGTGCGGTGATGGCAGGGTAAGCAGGTATCGCAGGCAGGCATCGCGCGCGAGCGCGGCGTCTCGCAGCAGGCAGCAGATGGACGGTCGATGCACGTCTCTTCCACGTGCGGGGCTGATCGAATGGAATCGCTAAAGGAAAGGAAGGCAGTACCCGGCGGGGAACGCAACGCGCAGCGCGGTCAGGTTGATGCAGGGGATAGGCTCCCGGCGTCCCGCCCGCAGTGCGAACGACGACGACCGTGAGAAGCGGTCAGGTCGAAAACGGTATCCGGCGCCGCGGCTTGCGGACAGGTAGCTGTGCAACGATGGCTGCACGGCGCTATATGCATGGGGACATCAGGGTGTCAGCGATATTGAACGTGCGCGCGGTGCTGCGCGACTACTGGTTGGCTGCCGACTTCAAGGCTGCATTGGAACAGCTGCTTCTGGATAACGTGAATCGCGTCCATAGCCGGACGAGAATCAGCGCGAAGCCGCTTTCGATAAAAACGCAGGAGCGCCGGACATTGGCGATTTGCAAGTCGTTTGAAGAGTTGCGCCGGAATGGCTTCGCGCTGCAATCCCCGTACTCATTGAAGCACAAGCATGTCGAGTTTCTCGTCAAGTTCTGGGTCGATGCGAAACAGACCGGGGGGACAATCGAGAACAAGCTGACCTATCTGCGGGCGCTCTGCGAGTGGATGAAGAAGCCGAATCTGATCGGCACGCTGGCCGATTATGTCGACCGCGAGCAGCACAACCTCGTGCGCTCGTACGTCGCGCTGCAAGACAAATCGTGGGAAGGAAATGGAATCGACGCTGAAGCCAAGATCAACGAGATCGCCGTCACTCACCCGAACGTGGCGGTGCAACTGAAACTCCAGGCGGCGTTTGGTCTGCGCGTTGAAGAGAGCTTCCTTCTTCGGCCCGAGGAAGCTGTGCGTGACGATAGTTTGCTCAATGTCACCCGCGGCACGAAAGGCGGCCGGGAGCGCATCGTGCCGATAGAAATCAAACTCACCGTGCTAGAGGAAGCGGCGACGCTTGCAAACCCTTATACCGGGTCAACAATCCCGCATGGATACACGAAAAAACAATGGCGTGAACACTACTATCACGTGCTCAAAAAGCACGGCGTCACGCAGGCGGGTATAGGCGTAACGAGCCACGGTCTCCGCCATCAGTACCTACAGCAAATGTACGAGCGGATCACTGGCGTCCAGGCTCCGATCAAGCAACCCACGGAACGGGTAGACCGTGAGGCGCACAAGGCTGCGATGCAGCGCATTGTTCAGGCAGCTGGACACAGCCGCGCGACTAAGGCGAACGCTTATCTGTCAACGCATGCGGCGAGGGATGCGCGAAAGAAACGCTCGATCACGCGGGAAATGGCAGTGGAAGCGCTCGCTCAGGCCGGCGGTATAAAGTCTCGGGCGGCCGCAGCTTTAGGAGTTTCACGACAGGCGCTCTACCGGCTCCTCGAGCGTTAAAGGGCGAGCGGCGATCTCACTGGCAGGCCGGCAAGTGCTCGCGACGCCGATACTTTCGGTGGGCTACCTCCCCGCAGATGTAGAAGGACGTACACGTAAGTGTGACGTTTATTGGGGTGGTCTATAAACGTCACACTTGCAAACCTTGGAAAATCAAAGGTTTACTAACGCGCGAAATTTAACGCGTTTTACGTGTACGTGAAGCTCAGGAGGAGAGTTGCCGCTAGAAAAGCCACTTCAGAAGCGGGCTGGTCAGCGCATGGTAGGTAATGATTACGCTGATCGCGAGAAGCGTAAGCAGTTGAGGCATCAGCTTCTCACGGTGGCGGTACGCGGCGCGGATGTAATCGACAGGTGACATATTTTTTCCGGAAGGTCGTTCGCTCACCGGTGCGGCGAGAGTTGATTCCAGTATGACGCCGCTCTCATGAAGTCAAGTCACCAGCGGTTGCGATCCGGGAGATCGTCGACGGCCGCCGAGACGCGTGTCTCGAACGAGCACTCCTCGTCATCGCCGGTCGCCGGAATGCGCGGAAACTGCACGGACGCCACACCATCGATGTAGACGAAGCGCGCCATCTGCTGCAGCGTGCGGTAACGCGCGGCATCCTCCAGCACCGGGTCGACCGGCCAGAAGTCGCGCGTTGTGATTTTCCCGTCGACGATCTTCTGAGCGAGCATTGAAAAGACCGGGCCGCGCTTCTCCCAGTCCTCCGCTGTCCGCGCGAGCAGATCAAGAACGTACGGCGCGTCGACCGGCGAGATCTCCTTGCGGACAAGATCAAGCAGGTCGCCTTCCGTAGCGGCTGGTCGATTCAATCTCGTGTTCCAGATTTTTCCGGCTTCATCGAGCGCGGCGTGCTTGTTGTCGGTGAAGGGGATCCACGGCGTCTGCATTCCACAGTCTTCACACAAGATGCAGCAGAGCTTCTCGGTTGGCGGCTCCGATAGCGATCGCGCCTCCATATCGTTCATCACGGGGGCGGTGCTGGAGTTGATTTGCAGGAAATCCGTGGAAGGCCTAATGCGGTCCCCAATCACTCGTTGGGACCAGCCGAACGCCCAGTTGCCGCCGCAGTGTGCGCAGGGGAATAGTTCATCAGTCAT
The DNA here is from genome assembly GCF_900108945.1 of Paraburkholderia diazotrophica. Taxonomy (GTDB): domain Bacteria; phylum Pseudomonadota; class Gammaproteobacteria; order Burkholderiales; family Burkholderiaceae; genus Paraburkholderia; species Paraburkholderia diazotrophica. The sequence goes on from NZ_FNYE01000047.1 coordinate 48,298, forward strand.
GGCGCCTTCCGCAGGTCAGTGTATTTGTATTGGATTGTAATATTCGCCGACGGGCGTCACTGCACAAAACGACAGGAAAAAGCACCAATTGCGGCCAGATCACAATCGCAGGGCGTCAGCGGCCCGGTTGTATGCCTCGTGAGATAGCAGACGTATCGGGCGCAACGATTCGCAGTCGAACATCAGGCGGTAGGCATATCCAACGGGCACAGAGAGGACCTGGCCATTTGAGGACCGGATCTGTTTCCCCTTCAGCGCACAGGGGTGGGTGCCGTCCCGCACCTTCGCCAGGACCATTCGAGCCTCTTTCTGAATCGATGGAAGATGCGCAACGCACGACAGGTCGATCGGATCGGCGGCGGATAGTTCTGCCTTGGCGAGACGCTTATGCTGCCTTGCGAGCATCTCGGCTTCTTTGGCTTTGGAGGTGGCGGCGCAGGTATGGCAGTACTTGCCTTTGCCCGAGTGGCCGCAGGGGAAATTGCGCTTCATGGTGGTGTCGTCCTTGGGATAGCTGATACACCATTCGACCATGAAGGCTCTCGCAGTCAAGGGAAGGTTGGAGCTGGTTTTAATGGCTCTTTCGCGTGATTGCTGTCGAGCTCGGCCGACAGGTCGAGAATGCGCGCGTCTGCACCAGCGAGCCGTCTTTCCAGCCGCTCTATGTGAGCCAGAGCGACGGCGTACTGGTCGGCGAGCATAGTGAGCGCCCAAAACGGCGTGAGCGCGGCCGAGCAATCCCGGCAGGTGACGATTCCGCCGCGAGGGTCCAGGCGGATGTTGTGATGATCGCACTCACCGGGCCGGTGAGTGCGTTCGTCGGTGGTGACGCGCAGGCGCGCGAACGGTATGACACTGCTCATGCACGTCCGGTTGGCAAAGGTAGTGGTTTATGGGGCGGTGGGCCGCGACTGTACCGCGGAAGCGGCGTCGGGTGGAAAAAGGATGCGGGAGATCGTTTCGTCGCGGCGGTAATGCTGCTCGATGATGTCGAGGTAACGACGGAACCCGTCCGTTTCGAGAGGAGCGACGCGCCCGTTGCTCGCAGCGAACCGCACGTCGGTTGGCGCGTTGGCGTGGCGCTCGATGCTGCCAAGTGCCGCCACATCCGGTAACCACCAGCGATTCCAGCGCGTCGTGAAGTTCAACCAGCCGCGCGTGGCCGCATCCATTTCTACCCAGGACGCCTGAAAGTCGAGAATGGCGCCGAGTGAGCTGAAGAAGGCCATCCGCACGCCATTGTCGTCCGCGGCCGCGACGACGATCTGTTTGCGCCGTTCGTCGACGGGGTCCGTCGAGCTTGCCATGCAGAGTGCCGGGTAACTGACGTGCCAGTCTGCACCACGCGCAACTGCGCGTTGAAGAAAGAAAGAGTTGGATTCCACTGTGACGGTCCTGTTTTGAGCTATGTCTGCTCACCCTATCGACATTGCCAGCAAGTCAAGTCGGCGACGGCAGCGCGACCGAGGAGAGCGGCGACGGCGGTATCCATTCAACACATGGCTCATTGCGTGAAGCGTACAGCGCCTGCTTCTCCGACTTGCGCGCACGGTAGGCATCGTTTGATTCCATGCCGTAGACCTCGATGGCGGTTGGGCGCGCCGTGTCAGTCAGGCGAAAGTCTGGCAGCATGTCGTCCGACTGGTCGCGGCGTAGTGGTTTGTCGAACCGCCGGCGTTCTCCGACGAGACGATTCGCCATCTCGACCTCGTAGCTCGAGTCGCAGGCGATGAACGAGCGGCTGCAAAGCTGCAGCGCGAGATCGATCGCCCGCAGATTGCCGTCCTTCGTGCGTTCAACGACGAGCACAGCGACGATGCGTGCTTCCGGCTTGCCGATCATCGGCCACGCATGCCGGAAAGACCGGGCCGCGTTCTCGATCAACGTCTTCGATGCGTAGAACGTTTCAAACGTCTGGCGCAGACGAATGACGAAACCGTATTTCGATGGGTCGATCGCCTTGATCTCCGCGATGATCACTCCGCGATCCGAGGTTGTGGGCGTCGTGTGAATGCGGCCGAGGAAGGCGTCGAACTCGGCCTTGATTATCGGGAGCTCACTCTCTTCGTAACGCCGCATGACGTGAACGACATCCTGAATCTGCTTCCCGTTCATCTTCCCATCGCCGAGCACAGCAAGGATCCGCGCGCTGCACGTGCCCCAGTTGCGCTGCGCTTCTGCAGACCAATGGTTAAGGCGAGCGTCCTGCCATACGCGTCGCAGAAATCCAAGAAGGGGGGCGGACCGGCGTGACTCGGCGCGCAGAGTGGCGTTCTCTGAGTTTTCGCGGCGTGCCTTCTCGACGGTGCGCACAGTTAGAGAGACGTCCAGCCGCGCATCGAGGCCCGCTGCCGTGTTCCGTATAGCTTCCTGCCCTGTGACGGAAGACGAGCCAGCGTCGGTGGTATCGGCGAAGAAAGAGCAGAGGTCCCGATTGTGATGCATCCCTTCGTCGGGCCAGCGCGCGAGATGGAAGAGTGCGCCATAGCGGCGAACGACGAGTCGTAGTGGCTTGCCGCCGCCGGCGCTCTGGCAGAGACACTCGGCATAGCCGGGCGAGCGCTTCGCCCGTTCGAGCCGTGTCGCGAAACGCGCGGGATTGTCCTGCACGTCTTCGAGGGACGTCACCAGGCCATCGAAGCGGACGTTTGTCATCGGTCAGTTCCGTAGGAAGTCTGCTATCGAAATGCCGTTGCTCGCGCGAAACGCATACGTCCCGAGTAGCTTGCTCACCTGGCGAACGCTAATGGCAAACTGGTCGAGGTGGTGTTGTGTTGGGAAGCGTGCAACGATGCGTCGCAGTATGCCGGGAGCGATGTAGTCCCGCTGTTCGATATAGCCGTCGCCAATCAGGGCGTCCATCCAGCAGTCCGGAAGTCCTAATGCGGCGGCGCTGCTGGCGCCTTGCTCACGCGTTGTATCGAGGAATTCAAAGACGATCGTGATCAAGCTTGGACCTTTGCGGTACGGAGCGCGTCGCCGAGCCTGGCCATCCTCCCGAGCGGGATGATGCGCTCGATGGTCGAGGCGTCGATGACGTGGCGCGCGCCTGTTGCATTCTGAAACTCGAGGAAGGTCAGGCCGTCAACGACGTGCTTGCCGATGAAAGTGCGTTCCAGCAAAAAACCGGGGAAATAACCGTTAGACAGCGCGATCGCGCGTGTCTCAATGCAGTAGCCCGTAGCGGGCAATAGTTGTTCGGTAGCCTGTTGCATTGCGCTCAGGGCCGCGGGGGCTTGTGCTTTAGCCGATAAGCATCGAGGAGTGAAATTGCACCGATCGCTGTAGCAAACGCGTTGAACAGGGCTAGGGCTATCAGCCACGCTGCGCGCCGGTCGTGCGCCGCGATCTCTTGAGCGCGCTCCCGCTCGGCGATCGCAAGATTGGCGCGCTGCGCGCTTAGTGATTGGCTCAGCGCATCTTCAGAGTGCACTCCGTGACGTGCCAGAACGCCGGAGCGAAGGTCAGGCGGCAAGTCTTTGATCGCATCCGAGACACCCGTCAGTTCCGAGACGATTGCGGTGTCGATCACGACACCGACGGCTGCGCGTTGTGGTTGCAACTGGATTCCAGCAAGGCCGATCGTGACCGTCGACGTGAGCACGGCGATGGCGAGGATGGACAGCGTGGCGCGTTGACTAAATTTCATGTTGACCGATGTTGTTGGCCGCAAGGGAAGCGCTGCTCCCTATTTTCGAGCGAACACCTTTCTCATGGGCGCACAAAGAGAGCGGAAAAACTGGAGCATTCCCCTTTTCAGTGGCGATAGTTCGAAAGCGTCATGTAAGTGCGTGGCCGGAAAGAGATAGCAAAACCGCCACCATTCTCGGGATTGGTCCGTAACGCGTTAATGGGCGGCGGACCTGTCATCTCATGGCGGTTGCTCCGCAGCGTCAGAGGTATGGGCCTCGGTCTAGCCCAGAGTCGCAGTTATCCACAAGTTTGTCCCCCGAAAGTGGGGATAACTCTGGGCGGGCCGCGGAAAGAGGCGAGGCGAAATTGCCGTCATTCGACCGTGCCGACAGCTTCGCGCGTCGTATTGTTTACCCATCACCCGCGCATACGCGCATCGACTGACTGCGCATATGCGCAAATTCACCTGACGGCCGCTCTTAGGCCGCTCATTCAACCAGACGGGAACCATCCCGCTCTGGCGTGGTGTGTCCCGTCAATTTCATCGAGGGAAACACCATGTACACAGCACTTGTTCAGCAGTTCAAGGACGCACAAACGAAGGCGGCCGCTGCCTATCTTGACGTAAGGGCAGCAGAAACCGCGCTTTTCCCGGGCGACGGTCAGTACTGCTACCGCGCCGCGGAGACGCGGTCCGAATACAAAACGGATCGCGAACTGAGCGACTTCTGCAATCGACTGTCGCATGTACTCGTCAGAGAGGCGGTGCGACGCTTTTCGCCGCCCGGAGGACGGCTGGAGATCGACGACAGCAAGGAACTCCAGAAGGCTTCCGTCGATATTAGCGGGGCGCTCGAAGCAGGGAAGTGTCCTGACTTCGATGCTTTCTGGGCCCATCTCGAACGCACGTACAGCGGCGACGCTGGAAAGCGTATCGCTTTGATCCAGGCCGCGAAGCTGATCATTGACGGGTTCAACATTCGTCCGAACTCCGAGATCAAGCGGACGTCGAGCGCAATCGTGCTTGAGGGGCGCATCTGGAGCGAGCCGTGCCATCGGTCAAGCGCCCGGAAGCCGACCTACCACTCACAGCAGACCGTCGTGAACATAACGCGCGGTCTGGCTGCTTTCGCGGGACATGCTGGCTTCGACGTACTTGCGTCGGAGTTGGCCCACGGGCGACTGGTGGACTACCAGTTCGAGACTCGCGAAAAGGTCTGTCTCAATGGCCTTGACATCGTGATGTACAGCGAGAAATGGCTGTTCAAGTTCTCACATCAGGTGGGCGACGCGCTGTCGCTGTTCATCAGCGAGTTTGGCGCTGAGTACCTCGCCTCCCGTGACCGTTACTGATCGGGGGCGACATGTCTCGTCAACGCATCTATCTGTTCTCACGCTATGTCGCCCGGACGTACGGCGTGCCTTCCGAACATCTCATCACCATCGTGCGCGCGCGTGACTGCTATTCACCGATGTTTCGCGCCGCGGCGTTGCGTCACCTTGTGCTGCAGGCTCCGTTGCACGTGACGGGCGGCCAGCCGTTCGCCGCACGCCGGCGAGCTGTTCGCAGGTTCTATCAGTTGTAGTTTTCGTCCCGCCGCGCAGTACGTCGGCGTTCTCTCTTCGGCTCGCTTTTACGCGGGCCTTTTTCTTTTTATGGATGCAATCATGCAGAGAGATCTGTTTTCTTTCGAGCCCGACTGGTACGAGCCTTTGCGCTCGCTCATCAGTCTCGGCTCACAGGCTGCACCGGTCGCTCACCAAGGCGAACTGGCCGCGGCGCGACGGCAGCACCTCGGCCAGTTTTTCACGCCGGACGCGATCGCCGCCTTCATGTGGAGTTTCATCAGTGGCTGGCGTCTCAACCGTCGCATCCGTCTGCTCGATAACTCGGTCGGCTCTGGTCGGCTTTTTCAGTACGCTGACCCGGAACGATATGCGGTGTATGGCGTCGACGTCCATGCGGAGGTGATCACGCAATGTCAGAAGGTGTTTGAGGACGCAGGGTTCGACTGCGAATTCAGGCACGCAGGCATGGAGGACATCCAGCCCACGAACTTCGACATCGCGATCATCAATCCGCCGTTTTCAGTTCATCTGGAGTCGCCGCATCTGAAGCCTTTTCCCTGCACCACGTGGGGCAGATACGGGGCCAACACCAGCGCACTGAGTCATGAGTATTCGGTGCATCAGGCGCTGAACGCGGCGCACATCGTTGTTGCGTTGCTGCCAATCACGACGGCGGAAGCTGTAATGACCGGCGGGTTGGGTGACTCGGCGCGACGCCGCGCAGCGGGTCTGTTCGAGTTGCCGCCCGATGCGTTCAGGTCGGAAGGCGCGAATGTACGGACGGCTGTTGTGGTGTTCGACCGCTACCGCTCAAGGCCTTCAGACTTCGTTCGAACGAAAGTCGAAAACCTCGCGCTGCCGGGGCCCGACCTCGGTTTGCATTACGAGGATCGAAGCTTTGGCGAACCGCGCTTGTGCTTCCAGAAGCTCGATGACAGCGTACCGGCCATCACTCGGCCTGTAACGGGCGACAAGTCTGTCGTCATCTCGCATGACGGCCGACTCATCCGTTTCGGCTTCGCGTGTGGTTTCAACGAGGCAATGGTGCTTAACCGGGTTTTCGTTGAGCGCATCTATTCGCGCGACGGCCACCGGTTGCCGCGAGGCTTCCGCTATGCGGGTCAGGGTCTGCTCGATCTGGAAACGTATCTGATGCAGGCTGATCCGCGTGCGGCGCTGGACAGGCTGCTCGATCGCATCCGTAGCGTTGGTGGTGAGCCGCGGTTCGCGCCAGGCTTCCTCGAACACCTCGAGCGTCGTGCGAGACGCAGTCGGCGCCAGGCGATGCCGCTCAGGCATGTTGCGTGGACCACAGGCGCCGGATCTTCGGATGTTGTCACCGGCAAGGCTCGCGAGACTCACAAGGTCGATGCGACGCGCTGGGCCGGTCCGCTTGTCATGGCGGGCGAGGACGTCTGCTTCACACGGGAAGACGATGGCCGATACCGCTACGAGGTCAAAGGCGCTACCTATCATCTGTCAGTCGACGAGTTGAACGCGCGGTTTGCGGTCGATAACGTCGCTGAGGGCTGGGAAGTGGTGCATGAGGGGCTTGCGGCAAAGTATCCGCAGCAGGCCGCAGCGCTTCGGGCAAGAGTGAGCGCTTCAGGCGTCGATCAATGGCTCACCTGGGAGTTTCAGACCGAGGATCTGGTCGAGACGCTCATGAAGCCATCGGGTTGCGTGATTGCATGGGAGCAGGGTTGCGGCAAGTCCCGTCTTGCGCTCGCGCTCATTCTCGTCTCGGGCGTCAGGCACGGTCTCATCGTTGTTGAGTCCCGCCTGATCGACGAAATGATGAAGGAGATCGCGCTATTGCCGATCGACGCCGGCGACGTGAAGGTCATCAGTTGCGCTGCGGATCTCAATGATCTGCGACGTATCAACCTGATCTCGTACGAGCGCTTGCGCATGCCGGTCGACAAGGCGCTGTCAAAGCGTGTGACGTATGCCCACCGACTTCGGCGCCGCATCGGTCTGCTGGTCGCGGACGAAGGCGAGCGGTTGGCCAATCCGACAAGCGATCAAAGCAGGGCGCTCTGGCAGCTTTCGGCGCGACGTCGATACGTGCTGACAGGTTCTCCGATTCCGAATTATCCGCGTGACGCCTTCGGGCTGCTCGCCTTTTCGGGCGGAGACGGGACGGCGGCCCAGCCTTACGGCTACCGTCTCGGTTATCTGGAGGAGAACTGGATCAACACCGTCGAGTATGCAATGCGCGGTGTCGACCGGTTCCGCGATGACTTTGTTGTGCTGGAATGGGTCACGTGGCAGTTCGCCGAGAGCCTGCAGGAAGGGGCGAAACGCGAAGTGCCAAAGATCGGAAACCTGCGCGGTTACCGCGCGATGCTTGCGCCGCATATCAAGCGGCGGCTGGTTGCAGAGCCGGAAGTCGCGAAGTACATCCAGATCGAGCCGCCGGAGTTCGAAGTTGAGACCGTGGACTGGGACAGTGGCCACCTGGCGACTTACCTGCGAGCGGCCGACGAGTTCGCCGACTGGTATCGCTCGTCACGCGATGATCGTAAGGCATGCAACCTCATCACCATTCTCGCGCGCATTCGCGCAGTGCATTTCGCCGCCAATTTTCCGCAGTACGGGATGGATGGCGTCGATCAGATTGGTGGCCTGACGAGCAAGCAGCGCGCGGTGATCTCACGCATGCGGGAAATTGCCGCTGAAGGGAAGCAGGCGATCGTGTTTGCGGAGAACCCCGGCGTACTCGATCTCCTTGCACGGGAGCTCGAATCGCACGGTGTGCAGTCGGTGCCGTTCCATGGCGAGATACCGATCAAGCGCCGCGTGTCCGACAAGGACAAGCGGTTCCTGACGGGGTTGGCGACCGGACTTCTGGCAACGAAGGCCTCGGGGCGTGCGGGCTACAACCTGCCGAACGCCGATTACATCCTCTTCTATGACCGGTCGTGGACGTGGCGCATCGAGTATCAGGCGATGCGGCGCGCACTGCGCTGGAACCGCAAGGGGACCTTGAAGGTGTTGTACTTCCACCTGCCGGGGAGCATCGACGAGTATCAGGACCAGATGGTCGCGCACAAACGCGATGCAACACAGGCTGGACTGGACTGGGCAACGCCCGAACTTGAAGACGAAACGTTCCTGCACATGGATTCTCTGCTGGATCGCTTTGTCGATGATCTTGCATTGATCGCCGATCAGAAGAGCGGCGACATGCGCAAACTGTTGAAGGAGGCAGCATGAAAGAAGCAAAGGTGTCCGTGCTGGTCGGGGAAGGCGTCGTTACCGTGAAGCGCGAGGGTTCAAACCGCGCGCTGCAGGCCAACGTCCTTGGCACGGTCGAAGCAGACGGTGTCGAGGTGTTATGTCTTGACCGCTTGGTGCATGCGAGCCACGAGCAGCAGTTCGGCGAGTGGACGCTGTCGGGCGCGGTGACGACGCTGCTGTCGCGTCCGCTGGCTGTTCCGGAGGCAGTTTTGCCTCAATAGGTGGTGTCAGCGCCGTCATGGCGCTGAGCCCGCTCTTTCTCCAAACCCGGCTTCGTGCCGGGTTTTTTCGTTTATGCGGAAGGCGTGGCGTTTGCGCGAGCTTTGCACGCCGTTGCCTCTCGGCGCGGCGGTATCTTTGCGCTATTACCCGCGTCTGTGACGCATCGACTCGCCGGCTTTGACCGGCCTTTATCTGATCAACCCTTCGGGACCCATTCCCGGACGGGGCGGGTTCCCGGCATTGGAGAATCCGTTATGGCATCCGCCTACCTTGACGTCCGCGTAGCTTTTGCGCTCGCAAGAATCGCAAGCCTGACTGACCCGACCACCGGTCTGCTCCGGCTCGCACTGGCCGACGCGCAGGCGTTGGGCTATCGCGACGCAGAGTCCTCCGCGCTAAGTGATCTGCCGACTCCGACATTTTTCGCCGACGAGCCGAGCCTTGCGCAGGCATGGCGGGACGGCTTTATCCAGTGGGAGTCGGACGGAGAGTACGGGGACATGTGCTTTTTCTGTTTCGATGATCACAATGTTTTTCAATGCCCACGCATCTGAAACATTCCCTTTCTCCACAACCCGGCCACGCGCCGTAATGCCGTTCAGTTAATGTCCTTGTTAAGGTATCGAACGGTGTAACGTTTGGGGCGGGATTTGACGACCCGGTCGCATGCGCGGCCGGGTCGCTTTTCATTGGGAAGAGACTTGAGCCGGTCCCGCAGACGCTGAAGGCATGCAGGCAATTTTGCGTAGGCCGGCGTGAGGGCGGCCCACATCATTTCGTGCTGGATCGTATGGAGCGCTCGCACGAAGCTGATATCGGTCGGCGCGAGTTTCGCTTCCCATGCGGCGCTGGCGATCTCACGGCG
>NZ_FNYE01000080.1 GCF_900108945.1 Paraburkholderia diazotrophica
TTCACGCGTCCGCTGTGCGGTTTCATCTCCGACAAGATCGGCCGCGAGAACACGATGTTTGCGATCTTCATCGGCGAGGGGCTCGCGCTGCTCGGGATGATGGAGTACGGCCAGAACCCGTATGCGTTCATGACCTTCGCGGCGCTGATCTTCCTGTTCTGGGGCGAGATCTTCTCGATCTTCCCGGCGATCTGCGCGGATACGTTCGGCAGCAAGTACGCTGCGGCCAATGCCGGTACGCTCTATACGGCAAAGGGCACGGCGGCGCTGCTCGTGCCGCTCGCATCGGTGCTGTCGGCGGCAGGAGGATGGAACCTCGTGTTTATCGTGTCGGCCGTGATCACGATCGCGGCGGGCGTATCGGCGAAGTTCATCCTCGCGCCGATGCGCGCGCGCTGGATCGAGACGTCGGGGACGCGCGTTTCGCTTGCTTCGGCAACCAGCTCCTCGCCGCTTGGCGCCAGTTCGGGAGAGTGACGAAGGGCGCTGCGCAAAGCGGCGCCGCATAATCGCATGATCGAAGCTGAAGCGGTGCATGGCTTGAATCGCCATGCACCGCTTTTTGTTTGGTTATCGCGCGTGACCGCGTGACGTTGCGGCGCGCCGTTAGCCGATAAACCGATACCCAATAAAAAAGTCTCCCGCGCGGTGAGGCGCGGGAGATTTCGTTCGGGCTTGCTTCGTCGACGGCTTGCCGGCTTGTTTCCGCGCGCGGATCAGGCGCCTGCCAGTGCCGGCAGGCCTGCGTCGTCGGCGAAGTACTGGGCGATCGAGAACCCCGCCGACCGCTGCGCGCGGCCGCTGGATGCCTCTGCGCGCGTCGGCAGCGCGTCCGGCGTATGTGCGCGCTTCTTCGCGAGAATCGCCTCGCTCAGAAACTCCGCGCTGTAAGCGTTGAGCAAATGCGGCTGCTGCGCCTCGATATACGCGACGACGCGCGCATGTTCGCCGTCGATCGCCGCAAGCGATGTCAGCGTCTGCGCGTCCCAGCGAAAGCGCAGCCCCAGGTCGGCGAATGCGCTGTTGAACGCGCACAGCTGCGCATCGACTGCGCGGTCGTAGTCACTCCGGTATCCATCGTGTGCGTTGCGCATGATCTCCTCCATTTCATCGATTGCGTGAAGGACAGCATAGGCCGCCCGATTAATTCACGATAGTTAAAGTTTTCTTTGAAAACCATTTATCAATGCTTATGGAAAGATCGCTGCAAACCCAGGGTGCAGGAGAGTTGGTTGGAATAGATATGTGATATACAGTATTGCGCATATGCAAAGCGGCCATTGCAAGGCGACAGACCGCGCCCATCAGGCGCATGAGCCGAGCGGACCACCACCGTTTTCGACAACGAGGAGACACGTCGACCATGTCCACCGACACGCAAGAGAATGTCCGCACGGTCCCGTTGAGCCTGAACCTGACGCCGATCAGCGCGACGGCATCGCTACGCGACCAGGCGTATGCGCGGCTCAAGCACGCGATCGCGAACACCGACATCTACCACTCGCGTGAAGAAGTGCGTCTGGATGAGAAGGAACTGACCGAGGCGCTCGGCGTGAGCCGCACGCCGGTTCGCGAGGCGATGACGCTGCTCGAACAGGAAGGTTTTCTGCGCACGGTCCCGCGCCGCGGCGTCTACATTCTGCGCAAGACGAAGAAAGAGATCGTCGAGATGATCTGCATGTGGGCCGCGCTCGAAAGCGTGGCGGCGCGTCTTGCGACCCAGCGCGCGTCCAACGAGGACATCGCGCGGCTGCGCGCGATGTTCGATCACTTCAACGAGGCCACGCCGACCGATCACATCGAGGAGTACTCGGAGGTGAACATCGCGTTTCACCAGGCGCTCGTCGAGCTGTCCGGCTCGCAGATCATCCTCGATACGATCAAGAACATCTTCATGCACGTGCGAGCGATACGCCGCATGACGATCGCGCAGAGCGACCGCGCGTCGCGCTCGATCGAGGACCACATGCGCATCATCGAAGCGCTCGAGGCGCGCGACACCGAACGCGTCGAAACGCTCGTGCGTCAGCACTCTCTCGACCTCGCGCTGTACGTCGAAGCGCATTGCGATTTTCTGGACTGAGGTCTCGCAAACCACTCGCGCGACCCCAGGACTATCCCGTACGGGCACTTGATGCAGCGCACGATTCAAGCGCCCACACCCTTCAAACACAAAGCTTAAGAGACCTTTTGCGGTGCAGCAGCATGAACAGACAGCCGCAAAAAACCGTTGACTAATATTGTGTTTGGAATATTGTATATCACGAGACGCCACACAACACCCGGCCAAGGAGGAGACGTCATGGCAGATGTACTTGAGATCAGACCGCAGGAATCCGCTGAAGAGAACGCACAACAAATGACGGACGGTTTCCACCTCGTCATCGATGCACTGAAGGCGAACGATATCGACACGATCTTCGGTCTGGTCGGCATTCCTATCACCGACCTTGCGCGCCTCGCGCAAGCCGAAGGAATGCGCTTTATCGGTTTCCGTCATGAGCAGCATGCGGGCAATGCCGCCGCTATCGCTGGCTACATGACGCAAAAGCCCGGCATTTGCCTCACGGTGTCCGCGCCGGGCTTCCTGAACGGCCTTACGGCACTCGCCAACGCAACGACGAACTGCTTCCCGATGATCCTGATCAGCGGATCGAGCGAGCGTGAAATCGTCGACCTGCAGCAGGGCGACTACGAAGAGATGGACCAGCTGAACGCAGCGAAGCCGTACGCGAAGGCGGCGTACCGCGTGCTGCATGCCGAGGACATCGGCATCGGCGTGGCGCGCGCGATCCGCGCGGCCGTGTCGGGCCGTCCGGGCGGCGTGTATCTGGACCTGCCCGCGAAGCTGCTGTCGCAAACCATCGATGCCGTGAAGGCAAAGCAATCGCTCGTGCGCGTGATCGACGCGGCGCCGCGCCAGTTGCCCGCGCCGGATTCGGTGAAGCGCGCGATCGATCTGCTCAAAGGCGCGAAGCGTCCGCTCGTGCTGCTCGGCAAGGGCGCCGCGTATTCGCAGGCCGACAAGGAGATTCGCGCGTTCATCGAGAAGACGGGCATTCCGTATCTGCCGATGTCGATGGCCAAGGGCCTGCTGCCCGACACGCATGAGCAATCGGCCTCCGCTGCGCGTTCGTTCGTGCTCGCCGAATCGGACGTCGTCGTGCTGGTCGGCGCGCGCCTGAACTGGCTGCTGTCGCACGGCAAGGGCAAGACGTGGGGCAAGCCGAAGCAGTTCGTGCAGATCGACATCTCGGCGCAGGAAATGGACAGCAACGTCGCGATCGCGGCGCCGATCGTCGGCGACATCGGTTCGTGCGTCGCATCGCTGCTCGATCAGGTCGGCGATAACTTCCCGCAGCCGCCGAAGGAATGGCTCGACGCCGTCAACGAGAAGAAGAACAAGAACCTCGAAAAGATGGCGGCGACGCTCGCGAAGAGTCCTTCGCCGATGAACTTCCACAGCGCGCTGCGCGTGCTGCGCGACATCGTCAAGCAGAACCCTGACATCAACGTTGTGAACGAAGGCGCGAACACGCTGGACTATGCGCGCGCCATCATCGACATGTACCAGCCGCGCAAGCGCTTCGATTCGGGCACGTGGGGCGTGATGGGCATCGGCATGGGCTTCGCGATCGGCGCGGCCGTGACGAGCGGCAAGCAGGTGCTCGCGATCGAAGGCGATAGCGCATTCGGCTTCAGCGGCATGGAGCTCGAAACGATCTGCCGCTACCAGCTGCCCGTGTGCACGGTGATCTTCAACAACAACGGCGTGTATCGCGGCACCGACGTGAACCCGACGGGCGGCAAGGACGTCGCGCCGACCGTGTTCGTGAAGGACGCGCGCTACGACAAGATGATCGAAGCCTTCGGCGGCATCGGCTACAACGTGACGACACCCGAAGAACTCGAGAAAGCCCTCAAGGAAGCCATCGCATCCGGCAAGCCGACGCTGATCAATGCAGTGATCGACGAAGCGGCCGGTACGGAAAGCGGACGCCTGACCAATCTGAACCCGCAAAGCGCGGCAATGAAAAAGTGACCTCAGCCAACCACGGAGATACTAAAGTGAGCAAACCCCTCGAAGGCGTCAAGATCATCGACTTCACGCACGTGCAGGCAGGTCCTGCGTGCACGCAGCTGCTCGCCTGGTTCGGCGCGGATGTGATCAAGGTCGAGCGTCCGGGCGCGGGCGACGTGACGCGCAACCAGCTGCGCGACATCCCCGATGCCGATGCGCTGTACTTCACGATGCTCAACAGCAACAAGCGCTCGCTGACGCTCGATACGAAGACGCAGGACGGCAAGGAAGTGCTCGAACGGCTGATCAAGGAGTCGGACGTGCTGGTCGAGAACTTCGCACCGGGCGCGCTGGATCGCATGGGCTTCACGTGGGAGCGCATCAACGAGCTGAACCCGAAGATGATCGTCGCCTCCGTCAAGGGCTTCAGTGACGGCCACCACTACGACGACCTGAAGGTCTATGAAAACGTCGCGCAGTGCGCAGGCGGCGCCGCATCGACGACGGGCTTCTGGGACGGCCCGCCGACCGTCAGCGCAGCGGCGCTCGGCGACAGCAACACGGGCATGCACCTTGCCATCGGCATTCTCACCGCGCTGATCGGCCGCGACAAGACGGGCAAGGGCCAGAAGGTGGCCGTGTCGATGCAGGACAGCGTGATCAACCTGTGCCGCGTGAAGCTGCGCGACCAGCAGCGTCTGGACCGCGTCGGCTACCTCGAAGAGTATCCGCAGTATCCGCACGGCGAATTTACCGATGTCGTGCCGCGCGGCGGCAATGCAGGCGGCGGCGGCCAGCCGGGTTGGGTGCTCAAGTGCAAGGGCTGGGAAACGGACCCGAACGCGTACATCTACTTCACGGTTCAGGGCCACGCATGGGAGCCGATCTGCCGCGCCATCGGCAAGCCGGAATGGATCGATGACCCGGCCTACATGACGGCGCAGGCACGTCAGCCACACATCTTCGATATCTTCAACACGATCGAAGCATGGCTCGCCGACAAGACGAAGTTCGAGGCCGTCGACATCCTGCGCAAGTTCGACATTCCGTGCTCGCCGGTTCTGTCGATGAAGGAAATCGCGAATGACGAATCGCTGCGCAAGAGCGGCACGATCGTCGAAGTGGACCACAAGGCGCGCGGCAAGTATCTGACGGTGGGCAGCCCGATCAAGTTCTCGGACATGAAGCCCGAGATCACGGGTTCGCCGCTGCTCGGCGAGCACACGGAAGAAGTGCTCAAGGGCCTCGGCTACAGCTTCGAGCAGATCGCCAACATGCGTGAAGCGAAAGTGGTGTAATCGCAGAGGCGTTTCAATGGGCTCCGTGTTGTAGCAGAAGCTGTAGCAGCAGAAGCTGTAGCAGAAGCGGAGCCCTGTCGAACAGCGCCTTAGCCAGGCGCTGTTTTTCACTGAGCGGCAGCCATATATACGAGCCCCAATATGCAAGCAGCCATCGATTACGAACAACTGGTCCATGCGATCGGCGATGCCGTCGTCATCTCCGACAAGAGCGGCGCAATCACGCTGTGGAATCCCGCGGCCGAGCGCATGTTCGGATTCACGCAAGAAGAAGCACTCGGCAAATCACTCGATCTGATCATTCCCGAACGTCTGCGCGGGCGTCATTGGGAAGGCTACGAAAAGACCATGGCGACGGGACAGACGCGCTATGGGAACGATGTGCTGCGGGTGCCTTCCGTTCACAAGGACGGCCGCGCGCTGTCCATCGCTTTTACCGTCGCACTGCTGTATTCGGATACGCGCGAACTGACGGGCATCGTTGCCATCATTCGCGACGAAACCGCGCGCTTCCAGGAAGACCGCAATCTGCGCAAGCGCATCGCGGAACTCGAGGCGCGCGTCAGCGCCTGAAGTGTCGTTCCCGTTGTTGCTCGCGGGCGGCGCGTGCGTGCGCCGCCTCGCACTCGCGCAGTCAATATCACGTCGATCGCCGTCGCGGCGATCAGCACGGAGAACATCGATGCGTGTAGAAACCTTCGGGCCGTATCAAGTCGAATTGTCGGCCATGCAGTTCATTCACAACGGCGGCTGGGCCGCATTCGCCGCCGTGCGCAAACTCGACGACGGCGCCGAGGCGCCCGTTCATGTCCTGCCGTATCAACAGGTCGCTGACCACACTGTATTCGCCACCGAAGCCGCGGCTATTGCGGCCGCGCGAGGCGCCGCCTTTGCGTTGATCGAGCCATAAGCTCGCCGAGAGCGCCGCGTCTCTCTTCACGCTTCCACAATCTGCCGACCGCCACCATCGCATTCGCCTTCTGGCGAAACGCGAGGGCGGGGCGCGTCCGCAGTGGGCGCTGAGTACCTGCGTTGCCCATAAGGGTTTCTCCCCGCAAAAAAACGCCCGAAAAAGCTTGCTCAAATAGCGGGCTGTAAATACGATATATCACATATCAGATGCATCGAAGCCAAGGCGCGACAGTCCCGAGGTGCGCGAATTGCATCAGCAACGTACAGCAAACAATGATGGGAGACGTAGCATGGGCAAAGCACTCGACGGTGTGCGCATTCTCGATTTCACGCATGTGCAGTCGGGGCCGACGTGTACGCAGCTGCTGGCGTGGTTCGGCGCGGATGTGATCAAGGTGGAGCGTGCCGGCGCGGGCGACATCACGCGTGAGCAGCTGCGTGACGTGCCGGGCGCCGACAGCCTGTACTTCACGATGCTCAACCACAACAAGCGCTCGGTGACGATCGACACGAAGAATCCCGAAGGCAAGCTCGTGCTCGAAGCGCTGATCCAGAAGTGCGACGTGCTGGTGGAGAACTTCGCGCCGGGCGCGCTCGATCGCATGGGCTTCACGTGGGAGCGCATCCAGGAGCTCAATCCGCGGATGATCGTCGCGTCGGTGAAGGGCTTCGGCCCGGGGCCGTACGAGGACTGCAAGGTGTACGAGAACGTCGCGCAGTGCGTGGGCGGCGCGGCGTCGACGACGGGCTTCGACGACGGCCCGCCCGTGGTGACGGGCGCGCAGATCGGCGACAGCGGCACGGGCCTGCATCTGGCGCTGGGCATCGTCACGGCGCTCTATCAGCGCACGATGACGGGCCGCGGCCAGAAGGTGCTCGCGGCGATGCAGGACGGCGTGCTGAACCTGTGCCGCGTGAAGCTGCGCGACCAGCAGCGCCTCGAACGCACGGGCGTGATGAAGGAATATCCGCAGTATCCGAACGGCACGTTCGGCGAGGCGGTGCCGCGCGCGGGCAATGCGTCGGGCGGCGGCCAGCCGGGCTGGATTCTCAAGTGCAAGGGCTGGGAGCACGACCCGAACGCGTACATCTACTTCATCACGCAGGCCCCCGTGTGGGTGAAGATCTGCAACGTGATCGGCCGGGAAGAGTGGGCGACGCATCCGGACTATGCGACGCCCGATGCGCGCCTGCCGCGCCTGAAGGACATCTTCGCGGAAGTCGAACGCTGGACGATGACGAAGACCAAGTTCGAGGCGATGGAAATCCTCAACGAGCACGACATTCCATGTGGCCCGATCCTGTCGATGAAGGAGATCGCCGAAGACGAATCGCTGCGCAAAACAGGCACGGTCGTCGAGGTCGATCACCCTGTGCGCGGCAAGTATCTGACCGTGGGCAACCCGATCAAGCTGTCGGACAGCCCGACTGACGTCAAACGTTCGCCCTTGCTCGGCGAGCACACGGACGAAGTGATGGCCGAGCTCGGCTATTCACGCGAGCAGATCGACGCGCTCAGAACGGCTGGCGCCATTTGAGCCAGGCCGTCCGAGCGGTTTGACAGGATCACTGGACCAGCGTCCGCGAGAATGCAAAAAGCGGCAAAGAGCGAGGAGATGACATGCCGGATTGTGCGAGCTTCATCGCGTGGTCGGGGCTAGAGCGCCTGGAACTGTATGTGTTCGTTTTCGCGGGCGCGTTGCTCTTCGCGATAGCCGCGGTGATGCTCGCCAACCGATTGAAGCATGGCAGGCGAAGCATGCGGCAAGGCGCAGCAGGCGACAAGCTCGTCGATATGCTCGCGCTCGGATTGTGTATCTGGCTTGGTTACGCTTTTGTCAGCGAGCCTGCGCAGATGCCGGGAATCGCGGCGCTGTTTGCTGTCAGCCTCCTGGCCGCCGCGCTCGGCGCGCACGTGATGCTGACGACCCACGAGCATCACGCGCACACGCCCGCGCATTGCGGTCTCTCATCGCGGCGTGGCATGTCGTTGCGCTTCGCGTGGGATGGCGATCCTTCGCACGTGCAGCCCGCAGACGATTTCACGCAACGCTGGACCTGGGCGAGCAATCCGCGCCGCACACAGGCGCGCTGCGCGTCGTCAGCGCGAAACATGCATCTGACGCACGCAGCGGTGCGCGTGCGCAGCCGGCAGCGCTACAACGCGAAGCGTCACTGACGAAAACACATAACGTTCGCCGCTTCGCTGAGTCGTGCAGAAAGAGTGCAACTCGCGAAGCGCGGACGTCAAAGAGAGTCACGATGAACTGCAACCCTGCGTCATTGAACGACGGACTCGCGATAGAACTGGTTCTTCCGCTCGAAGATCAGTTGCGCGAGAAAGTCGGCGTCATACGCGCTGAGCAGATGGGAATGAAAGCGCTCGATATACGCGGTGATGCGCGCAAGTTCATTGCTGACATCGTCGAAAAAATCGAGCGTGGCCTGGCTCCAGCGAAAGCGCAGGCCGAGTTCGCCGAACGCGGCGTTATAGGCGCTCAGCAGCGCTTCATTGTGCGGATCAGCAGACTGATTCATTGCAATGCTCCCAGGCAGTCGAGTGATAAGAATCGACACAAGCATAGAAGCCGCAACGAATCCGCAATAGTTAAAGTTTTATTGGCAATCCATAGCGGCTCATTTATGGACCGCCAATTGATTCACACGCGTGATCTGTTCAATGAGATTCGCGCCTTCTTCCATCAGAAAGCGCTTGAACGCGACGGCAACGGGCGGCAGCCGCTTGTTCTTGCGATGCACGACGTACCAGTTGAGCATCACCGGAAAGCCTTCGACGTCGAGCACCACGAGATTCCCGACCTGCAATTCGAGGCTGATCGTATGCGCGGACAGGAATGCGATGCCCATGCCCGCGATCACGGCCTGCTTGATCGTCTCCGTGCTCTTGATTTCCATCGCGATCTTGAGGTTCGTGAGACGTCCCGCAAAGCCTTCTTCCATCGAATTCCACGTATCCGAACCGCGCTCGCGCACGACGAATGCTTCGCTGGCAAGCTGGCTCATCTTGATGTTGCGCTTGCTGGCGAGCGGGTGCGTCGGCGCGGCTACGATCACGTACGGATGCGGCGCAAACGCTTCATTGATCGCATCCAGTTCTTGCGGCGGACGCACCATCACCGCGAGATCGGTCTGATTGGTTTGCAGTTGATGCAGCAGTTCTTCGCGGTTGTGTACCGCAAGATTCAATTCGACACCCGCATAGCGACGCGTAAATTCCGCGAGCAGCCGCGGAAAGAAGTAGTCGCCCGCACTGATCACAGCCACGTTCAGTTTGCCGCCCGATACGCCCTTCAGCTGGCCCATCGCTTCATCGACTTCATGAAACTGCTGAATGATTGCGCGGCTGTAGTGAAGCATTTCGGTGCCCGCCGGCGTGAGGTAAATCTTCTTGCCGAGCTGTTCGAAAAGCGGCAGGCCGGCGTGCTCTTCGAGCTGCCTGACCTGAGTGGAAACGGCGGGCTGCGTGAGGTGCAGTTCTTCCGCTGCGCGCGAGAAGCTGAGATGCCGCGCCACCGTTTCGAATACTTTCAGCTGGCGCAGGGTCGCGTTACGCATTGTCATGGCAGATGTATAAGCGAAGATGAATCTTCATGGTAACAAACTTTAATTATCAGTAATTCAGCAATGACCCTAGCATGGATTCTGTAATGCGCGATTCGAAGCCAAACATCGGGTTAACGCCTAAAAACAAGGCTCGAAGCGGCAAGACAGGTATCAACGAGCGGCCTTCTTCTAAAAGATCCAATAAAGGAATGGATAAGGCGATTTAGAAGTTTTGAGAAAAGAAGTACTGGAATTTGCATCAGGAAATACCCCGAAACCGTTTGGTCGGGACACAACTATAAGGCGGCATGGATAGAGACCGGCGCTTTGGCCGGTTGCCCTAAATAGATAGCGGAGACAGGCACATGAACAGCATTTCGCAGCAAGCTCCGGTTGCGTTTTGGCGCAACCGCTGGTGGCAACTGGCATTCGGCATTTTGTGCATGGCGCTCGTCGCCAACCTGCAATACGCATGGACGTTGTTCGTCGCACCGATGAGCGCAAAGCATCATTGGGGACGTGCCGAAGTTCAGCTCGCGTTCTCGATCTTCATTCTCACTGAAACATGGCTCGTGCCCGTCGAAGGCTGGCTCGTCGACCGCTTCGGTCCGCGTCCCGTCGTGGCGGGCGGCGCACTTTGCGCGGGCCTTGCATGGGTGCTGAATTCGTTCGCGACGACGCTGCCGGAACTGTACTTTGCGTCCGTCGTCGCCGGTATCGGCGCGGGCGGCGTGTACGGCACGTGCGTCGGCAATGCGCTCAAGTGGTTCCCGGACAAGCGCGGCCTCGCCGCGGGCCTGACGGCGGCGGG
>NZ_FNYE01000022.1 GCF_900108945.1 Paraburkholderia diazotrophica
GCTGTCATACAAAGCCTCTTCGCAAGCGAAGTCGGCCAGATTGAACCAGTGTTGCACGAAGTGAATCCGCAGCATGCGCTCCAAACCAATCGGCGGTCGACCGTTACCGCGTTTCGGATAGTACGGCTCGATTACCGCGCACAGTTCGGTCCACGGAACGATCGTGTTCATCGTGTCAAGAAACTCGTCGCGTCGCGTGCGTTTGCGTCGGGTCTCAAACCCCGCGCCTTGATCCGCGGCCATTGCGAGCGTCTGCTGCTTCATTGCCTTTTGCCTTTCTCGTTGCTTGTGCACTCTATAACGCTTGATGCGCACAAGCGGTGGACTTAATCAGCATTGCCTTAGTCCGTCGAAGAGTAACAGGCAGTCGTTTGTACAGGTTGGCGTCCGGCACAAGTTTTAGAGCAAACCGCAGGCGGTTTGACGGAGATTTCGTTGGCTTAAGGGCAAATCTAGGTGACGACTTTGAACCATTGTTCGGTTCTAGCACTTCGGAGGTTTGATGGGAGATACAAGACACGCCGCTACGCGCCAATTTCCGTCGCTTAAGGAGCGATTTTGTCATAGTGAGCCACTGCTTTGCACATGGCTGTCTTTGGGAAGTCCTGCCTTGTGCGAAATGGCACTAGACTCGAGCCCCTGCGCCATCATCATTGACCGTCAGCACGGGTTGTGGGGACGAGGTGAGATGGAGGCGGCGATAGGTGTTGCGCACTCCCATGTACCGGTTATCGTCCGTTGTTCGGCAAACGACCCGCATGCGATCGGCGAGAGCCTGGATGCTGGCGCCTCGTCGGTTCTGGTTCCTCTCATCGAAAGTGCATCGGAGACCCGTCGTGCTGTCCGGGCGAGTCGATACCCGCCGGAAGGTTCGCGTTCCGGTGGTGGCATTCGACCGCTTGCCAAGGGCGTCAACGGAATGCTTGACGAAGGGCAACGTGTAACCGTGGGCATCATGATCGAGACCGTAGAAGGGGTGGAGCACGCTGAGGATATCCTTGGTGTTGAAGGTCTCGACTATGTCTTTATCGGAACGGGCGACCTTAACCTCTCGCGCGGTCCGGACAGTTCAGAAATGCTCGAGGGAGACTATCGGACTGTGCTGTCTGCGGCTCGAAAACATAAGATCCGATGCGGCATCTTTACAACGTCTGCCTCCGATGCCGCCGCGCGGTTAGCACAAGGGTTCGATATGGTAGTCGCGGCGACTGACACGGGTGTATTCGCCTCAGGCCTTGGCAGTGTGTACGCTGAGCTGAGACGCCGCGAATCGACATGTTGAGTTCGGTGGCCGCATATGGGCAGAACAGAGACCGAAAATAGGCGGGCATTTCCAGGAACCACACGCCTCTGGACCGACCCGCGGAAATGGAGGTCGCGTCGTGCTCGACTTCAATAGCGTCGATCTGAACCTGCTGCGGGTGTTCCAGTCGATCATCGACGAGCGCAGCTTGACACGAGCAAGCCAGCGGCTCGGACTCTCGCAGCCAGCGCTCAGCTATTCCCTTGGGAGGCTGCGGGCGCTGTTCGACGATCAGTTGTTCGTGCGCACGACCGGCGGAATGCTGCCAACGCCGATCGCGCTGCAGCTCCGTCCGCCCATTAACCGCGCATTGGCGTCGATCCGCGAGGTACTGCAGCATGGGAACCAGTTTGATCCAATGTCGAGTTCGCGCGAGTTTCACCTGTCGATGTCAGACTTAGGCGAATTGGTCTTCCTGCCACTTCTATGCGAACGTCTTCAGCGCGAGGCATCAGAGGTCAAAATTTCCGCCCAGCAGGTGCCAATCGGCGAGGTCGACGAGAGATTGCGGCTGGGGCAACTCGATTTCGCTATCGGCAACATGCCGAGCCTAAAGGCGTCCACCCGTCACGCAGTGCTGTTTCGCGAACCGTATGTATGTATGACCCGCAAACGGGAAGGGCTGCCCAGATGTACCCTGGAACGGGAAGCTTTTCTCGCGATGTCACACGTACTCGTCGCATCAAGTGAAAGCAGTCACCTAACTGTCGAGAGTTCGCTGCAGGCGGCCGGGCTGCACAGAAAAATCGGGTTGCGGGTGCCGCATTTCACTGTCGTCCCACAAATCATCCTTCGAACGGATTGGGTGGTTACGTTACCTCAACGCGTCGCGCGTCTCTTTAACGAGCACGGCGGGTTCGAAATCTATCGTTTGCCTGTCGACACTCCCGAGATCGAGGTTACGGTGCATTGGCATGAGGCGTTTGATGCCGACCAGTGGAACGTCTGGTTCCGCAATCTGATCATCGACACACTGCGCGAGGAATGAGGCCTGGCGGAAAAACGTCGCTCTCGCAATGAGGCAATGCCACCTCACGCCTCATAAATCATTTTATAGCCGTCGGAAATTTGATTGATTCGGCAAATGCATACCCGCCAAATATACTGACCACAGTAGAGTCAGTGGGTCGGAATTGAAGCGAAGAGGACGTCATGGCTGAGCGATCGTTTGTTGAGGAAGTGAAAAAGCTTCGGTTGCGGGCGGGAGAGGTGTTCAGCGGGGAAGGAATTCTTGCCGTGACGAAAGCTCTTCTTGAATCCGGTGTCGCCTATGTCGCTGGATATCAGGGAGCCCCGATTTCACACTTGATGGATGTTCTCGCCGATGCGCAAGACATTCTGAGCGAGTACGGCATCAGGTTTGAGAACAGCGCGAGCGAAGCTGGCGCGGCGGCGGCGTTGTCCGCATCGGTCAATTATCCGCTGCGTGGCGCGGTCGTATTCAAGGCTACTGTCGGCACTAACGTCGCGTCCGATGCGCTGGCAAACCTCGCATCCGGCGGCGTGACGGGCGGAGCGCTCGTGATTGTTGGTGAGGACTACGGCGAAGGTTCGTCAATCATGCAGGAGCGAAGCCACGCATTCGCGATGAAATCGCAGATCTGGTTGCTTGATCCGAGGCCAAATCTGTCTTGCATCGTGAAGGCAGTGAAGGATGGGTTCGATCTATCGGAGGCGAGCAATACGCCGGTGATGGTACAGCTTCGGATCCGGGGATGCCATCTCCACGGACAGTTCACTGCTGCGGACAATCGCCGTTCTACTTTTACTATTCGTGAAGCGATGGAGGCGCCACGGCGCCAGGTCGACCGGATCGTTTTGCCACCTGCGAGCTTTCTGCACGAGCGCGAGAAGATTGAGCGGCGCTGGCCTGCGGCGATTCGCTTTATCGAGGAGCGCGGCCTCAACGAGTTCTTCTCCGCTGAAGCGCGCGATATCGGTATCGTGGTGCAGGGCGGTTCGTACAACACAGTGCTGCGCGCGCTCGAGCGCCTTGGTCTTGCCGACGTCTACGGTGAATCCGAGATTCCGCTTTATGTGATGAACGTCGCGTATCCTCTCGTCGATAGCGAATGGGAACGTTTCTGCGCGGGAAAGCGCGCGGTCCTGGTCATCGAGGAGGGACAGCCGAACTTCATCGAGCAGAATGCTTCGTCGATCTTGCGCCGGTCCGGTTTCAGCATGGCGCTACACGGAAAAGACCTGCTGCCGCTGGCCGGGGAATACAATGCGGCCACGGTAATGAGGGGCCTGCGCGCATTTCTTGTACGCTATGGCGCAATGGACCGACTGCCGGTCGTGCGGAAGATCATTCCAGTGGTGCCGGCGAGCAGCGTTCCCCCCGACCTTGTCGGGTCGGAGCCGCCGGTGCCAGCACCGGCCGATGCCGTGCCGCCGCTTGATGGCCACGTCCACGCACGTCCACCTGGTTTTTGTACTGGTTGCCCGGAGCGCCCGATCTTCACGGCGATGAAACTCGTTGAGCGCGAGCTCGGGCCCCGTCACGTAAGTGCAGACATTGGCTGTCATCTGTTCTCGATTCTTCCACCATTCAATCTCGGCGCGACGACAATGGGGTATGGGCTTGGAAGCGCGAGCACGGCCGCTCTGAACGTGCCTGAAGGCAAACGCGCAATCGCAGTGATGGGCGACGGTGGCTTCTGGCATAACGGACTGACGAGCGGGATCGCGAACGCAGTGTTTAATCGCAGCGACAACCTGACCATCATCGTCGACAACGGCTACACGTCAGCGACAGGCGGTCAGGACATCCTGTCGTCAGTTGCCTTTAACCGTTCGCGAAGCACCAGTCAGGATATCGAAAAGGCTGTGCGCGGGGTCGGCGTCAAATGGGTGAAGACGCTGCGCCGCACGTACGATCTGAAAGCGATGACGGCGAGCCTTAAAGACGCGCTCACGACGAATACGAGCGGTCCCAAGGTGCTGGTCGCACAGAGCGAATGCATGCTAAATCGTCAGCGCAGAGAGCGGCCAAAACAGAGCGCGGCAATTGCATCGGGGCAGCGTGTCGTCCGCGAGCGCTTTGGCGTCGATCCGGATACCTGCACGGGGGACCACTCGTGCATCAGGCTGTCGGGTTGTCCGTCACTGTCGATCGGGCCGAATCCAGATCCGCTGCGGACCGATCCGGTTGCGCGAGTGCTTGGTAGCTGCGTTGGGTGTGGCCTGTGCGGAGAGGTCTCGCATGCGGCCGTTCTTTGTCCTTCGTTTTATCGCGCGCAAATCATCAATAACCCGAATTGGCATGATCGGTTGCGCCAGCGCTTGCGCGGTGCAGTTATCGGTTGGCTCCAGCGTCGCGACTCACGACGGCGCGCTAAGTACGCGTTCTAAACGAGGTTCGAAGAGCAATGGAGCATGCACAACCAATCAAAATTGCAATTCTCGCGATGGGTGGCGAGGGCGGTGGCGTGCTGGCCGATTGGATTGTCGACCTCGGTGAGCACAACAGCTATCACGCACAAACGACATCCGTGCCGGGCGTTGCGCAGCGCACTGGCGCCACAATTTACTATGTTGAACTGTTTCCCCAAAGACTCGGCGAAGCGTCTAGCCGTATGCCAGTGCTCGCACTGATGCCGACCCCGGGGGATGTGGACATTGTGCTCGCGTCGGAGCTGATGGAGGCGGGCCGCGCAGTGCAGCGGGGACTCGTTACCCAGGACAGGACGACGCTGATCGCATCGACGCATCGCGTGTACTCGATTGGCGAGAAGTCAGCGATGGGTGACGGTCGCGTTGATGACCATGTTTTGATCGCTCATGCTGAGCGTGCTGCGCGGCGCTTCGTTCGCTTCGATATGTTGCGCATGGCCGACCAGACTGGCAGTGTAATCAGTGCCGTGCTTTTCGGTGCGTTGGGGGGTGTTGGTGCACTTCCGTTCAGTCGCAGACAGTTCGAGGAGACGATCGAGCGAGGTGGCGTTGGGGTGAAAGCGAGCCTACGGGCGTTCGATGACGCTTATGGGCGCGTGATCGCGCACGCTGATTCGGCGCTTGCCGCGAATGGGGAGCGAGGCGATCCCGCTTCGGATCAAGACAGCGAACCAAGGGGGCCTGTGACGGACATCTCGCCGTCGCGTTCAGTCGATCCAGTGGTGAAGTGCCTGCTCGAGCGTGTGCATACTGAACTGCCGAACGAAGCGCACGCGCTCACGCGTGAAGGTGTGCGTCGACTCGTGGACTATCAAGGTCCGGCATATGCGGCGTTGTATCTGGACCGGCTTGTCCGACTGCGAACCGCGCTCGTTGCAAATAGCTCGGCGACGACTGTCGAGGCGACGACGCTGCTGAGGGAAACCGCGCGCCATCTGGCGCTGTGGATGTCATTCGAGGACACAATTCGCGTTGCTGACCTGAAAACACGCGAATCGCGCTTCGCGCGCGTTCGCAGCGAAGTTGGAGCGCAACAGAATCAGGTACTTCAGATCAATGAGTTCCTGCATCCGAGGACTGAGGAAATTTGCGATACGTTGCCTGCGCCGGTCGGACGCTGGCTTGAACGGTCTCGATGGGCTCATCGTACGGTTGCTCGCCTGACGGACCGCGGTCGTATCGTGTCGACCTCTTCATTGCGCGGCTTTCTGCTGTTGTATTTCGTGGCACGTCTTCGCGTGATTCGCCGGTTCACGCTGCGTTATGCAGTTGAAAATGCGCGGATTGACGACTGGCTGGCACAGGTGATCGCGCTCGTAGCCGAACGGCCCGCTTTGGCGATAGAGGTGACGCGTTGTCAAAGGCTGATAAAAGGTTATGGCAACACCTACGCGCGCGGTCTCCACAACTATCAGACGGTGATGACGGCTCTTGCACGCTCCGGCGGCCAGCTTGCGCCAATGACGCTACGGGAGTTGCGCGATGCCGCGCTCGAGGATGAGCACGGCGAAGCGCTACGGGATGCTTTGCGGCGACACTCGCTGAATTGATCGTCGCTGTCGATCAGACCTGAACCCACAAAGGAGAACTGACATGAATGCGGTCCTCGGTGAACTCGTGCGCAGCCTCGCCTGCGGTGACTTACGTGTGATCGATCTCACGCAAACACTATCATCAGATTTCCCGGCGCTACAACTGCCTCCGCAGTTCGGACAGGTCTGGGCGTTCAAAATGGAGACAATCAGCCGTTACGATGAGAGCGGCCCTGGCTGGTACTGGAACAATTTCTCGTGTGGCGAACATACGGGTACCCATTTCGACGCGCCAGTCCACTGGATAACGGGTAAGGACCATCCCCAGAACACGGTTGACACAATCGATAGTCGTAACTTCATCGCACCGGCGGTTGTAGTTGACGCGACTGTGCAAGTGGCCGGCAATCCGGACTGGTTGCTGACCCCGAGATATCTCGTCGAATGGGAAGCACAGCATGGCCAGATTCCTTCGGGCGCCTGGGTTTTATTCCGCTCGGACTGGTCAAAGCGCACCGACCCCGCCGCATTCCTTAACTTACAGGGAGACGGAGCGCACACGCCGGGTCCCACGCAGGAAGCTGTTGAGTGGATGATCCACGAACGCAACGTTCACGGCTTCGGCGTTGAAACGATTAACACAGATGCTGGACAATCATATGCGTGGCCAATACCGTACCCGTGCCACACGTTAATGCACGGCGCGAACCGATATGGACTGCAGTGTCTGACGAATCTCGATCAACTCCCACCTACTGGCGCTGTCATCGTGTCTGCGCCACTGAAGATTAAAGGAGGCTCTGGCAGTCCGCTGCGTGTTCTGGCTTTTGTCCCGGACTTCGATGACGATGCTTAGGGTCGCATTCAGGATCAGACCTTGGGGTTCGGGTGGCCACGGGTTTGTTTTAACGTCCCGATCATGAGTAGCGCACTATCTACAACTGTTTTCCTAAATCTTTCCCGATGTGCTGGCAGGACTGAAAATGCCGCCAACACATGACTGTATGAAACAGTATTACTGATTGCGTTCAGCAGCATAAAGAATGTCACATTCGAGTCTTTGAATGGCAGTTTGCCTTTGACGCCAATTGCGACCGCGTCTATCTGAACGCATTCCCGTTCGCTGACCACGGTGCGCTACTTGACCCGCCGACTGAAGACGTCTCTTGTCGCGTCCTGTTGTGCCTCGGGATCACGAGGCGTAGTGAAGATAATGGCGCGCTCGCGCGCTGTATCGAGTACGTGAAGCAAACGCAGGAAATCGATGGTAGCTGGGGGGGCGCTGGGGCACCAACTACATTTACGGCACATGGAGCGTGCTGGCAGGTCTTGCGCTGGCCGGCGAAGATCCGTCACAGCCATACATCGCTCGCTCTCTCGCGCGGTTGCACGCGCGTCAAAATGCCGACGGCGGATGGGAGAAACCAATCATAGTTACCTCGATTAGGGGCTCGCGGGTCGCGGGTACGAACGGCGGCGAGAGTACTTCCAACTGCAAAGCATGGGCGCTGCTCGCACAAATGGCATTCGGCGACTGTGAGTCGGAGTCAGTGCGGCGCGGCATCGCGTATCTGTTGTCCGTGCAGCAGGCCGACGGCTTCTGGTGGCATCGTTCGCACAATGCGCCGGGCTTTCCCCGTATCTACTATCTCAAGTATCACGGTTATACGGCGTATTTCCCGTTATGGGCGCTCGCCCGGTATCGCAGGCTGGCGGGCGGACTGTCTCTAAAAGAATGAAATCTTCTGGAGATAACTGGAGCGCTTTAGCCCTCTTCTATGACTGGTCTCGATCACGTTGTCGACGAAGGACAAACGGGGAGATGTCTCTTGGACGAGGGTGACAAGGAGTTGACAGGCCGAACATGGCTTTCCGGAAGCCATTTGTCGACCAATGTAAATTCATGTGAGGCGCTCGCGACCAGCGCAATGGACACATCCCGTTGTAGCAGATCGGAGTTGTCATTGCCCGTATTCTGTTGCGGCCACAAGCCTTTGCCTCGTATAGTGCGCCGTCCGCAGCCGATGCTCACAGTCGCGCGACGAAACTCGCTCGCTTTGTGTGCGGCATCCTCGAATGCGGCCATTGACTCTGACATCGGCTGCTGTCGCGCCGTGGGGTGCTCCTAAGGTCGCCCGCGCGGCGCAGCAGCGGCATATCGCGTTTAGATCGCGTAGAGGTCTAAAGTAAGTCGGCCGCTCTTTCAGTAGTAAGAGAACCTGATTCGGAAATAAACGCTCGAATACCGCTTTCACTAGACAGCGATCGACAGGCTACAAAATCTTCCTCAAAGTCGCGCACTGGCATGAGGGGTGATGGAGTCCCAGACTAGTGGCACGCGCGTCACACAATTCACCATTCCACCTTCGAAGCTGATGCGTCCGGCCGGATCGAGCTCGAAATCGGGAATTCGCCGGAACCACTCTTCAAGGAAAATGCGAATCTCGTTCCTGGCCAGAAGCGCCCCTGCACAGCGATGTGGGCCGTTGCCGAAGGCTGCATGTTGCGACGCATTCGCGCGCGCGAAATCGGCGTGCATCGGGCACTGGAACTTGCGTTCGTCCATGCCATGCAACAGTGGGCGGACGTAAACCCGGTCTCCCGCCTTGAAGCGGACACCTTTGTATTCGAAGTCGCGCGTCATCACCCGGCCCGTGCTGGAGGGCGCAAACATGCGCAACAGTTCCTCCACAGCGTTGCCCATCAGCTCCGGGTGCTCCGCAAGTTGGCGACGATGTGCTGGATTGCGAGCGAGATAGAGCACGGCAAAGCCCATGGTCGACGCGACGGTGTCGAGCCCGCCAAAGATGACGTTGACCATCATGCCGCGAATTTCGTGCTCGGTGAGTGGTCGTCCGAATACAGTTCCATTCACGATCGCACTGATCAGGTCCGCGCCCGGCTCCCTTTGGCGACCGCGAATGATGCCCTCGAGGTAGCCGAACAGCATGCGCTGCGACCACTCGCGACGCTCAGGGTCATTTGCACGAACGCTTGCCTCGGTCCACTCAAGCAGATCGTCCAGATCGGTGAGCGGAAGGTTCACGAGTCGCATGAAGATCGTGATTGGGAACTTCATTGCGAAGTCAGACATGAATTCGCAGCGGCTTTTTTCCTTGAAGCCTTCGATTAGCGAGACGGCTAATTCCCGGATCTCGCCCTCCATGTCACGTATAACCTTCGGCGCGAAAAATCGATTGATCAGCGCACGATAGTCTGCGTGCTCGGGAGGGTCAGCCGAGAGGGGCAAGATCTGCATCGTCGTGCTTGCGGGCAACGTAATCTCGTGCATCGAGAACGGATTATGATTGCGCTGCGCGAATTCGATATCTTCCGCTCGCGTGAGAATCCAGTGACCGCCGTTGTACGGTGTCCAGA
Organism: Paraburkholderia diazotrophica; assembly: GCF_900108945.1. Taxonomy (GTDB): domain Bacteria; phylum Pseudomonadota; class Gammaproteobacteria; order Burkholderiales; family Burkholderiaceae; genus Paraburkholderia; species Paraburkholderia diazotrophica. The sequence continues at coordinate 9,610 of NZ_FNYE01000022.1, forward strand.
CTATGTCTGGACCATCGTGAAGGCGCTTCCACGCGCCAATGATGTCGGTTTCGCCGCCTGGAGGTTTGCTGAAATCCCAGTCTATGACTAGTTCTTGAGGAACATGGTCGGGTACGGGAACGAGAGGGACAGCGATATGGGACATGTGAGTTCTCCACGAACAGGTATTCGCCGACTGCTTTACTCAGGTTTGCGAAAGGGGCAACCGGACGACTAACCCGTCCAGTTCATTGGTCAACTGAATCTGACAACCGAGCCGGCTGTTGCTATTCGCCTCAATGGCGCCGCTGAGCATGTCCAGCTCCGCATGCTTCGCGGTCGGAATCCTTGCGGCCCACATTTCGTCGATATAGCAGTGACATGTCGCACAATTACAGTAGCCCCCGCAATCAGCGAGGATGCCAGGCACCGAGTTGTCGATTGCTGCCTGCATCAACGACTGACCGGCAAGCGCTTCGACGGTATGCTCCGTGTTGTCATGCTCGATGAAAGTAATTTTTGGCATTTCAATATCCTAAGGTTTTACTGCTGCGTGAGCATCGTCGCCGAGGTCGCCTAGCTGACCGTGAAGCCGCCGTCAGCAGCGATGATTTGGCCGGTAACGTAGCTTGCGGCAGGGCTTGCGAGAAAGAACACACTCTGTGCAACTTCGATCGGGGCCGCCGTCCGTCCCATCGGAATGCGGCCTGCGCCCATGATCGGACCGCGAATCCTGAACGTAGCGCTGATGTTCTTGCCGCCCTCGCTGGCCATGCCGCCTGGCAGGATCGAATTGACGCGGATTCCATCTGCCGCAAACTCGCTGGCCAGTGATCGTGTAATGCTGTCCACGCCGGCCTTCGCGGCGTCATAGTGGGCATTGACTCCCCACAACGTGGGTCGAAGTGCACCAACGGAGGAAATGTTGACGATCGAGCCACCGCCGCCCTTTGACTTCATGCGCGTGATCGCCTCGCGGCAACACAGGAAAGTGCCTCGTAGCGTGACGTCCTGCATCTGGTCCCATTGCTCGACGGACATTTCAAAAAACTCGGCTTTCGAACGGTGCGCGGCGTTGTTGACCAGAATGTCTACGCCGCCGAATTTTGCATCGACAGTTGAGAATAGTGCCTTGACGGAAGCTTCATCCGCCACGTCCACCTTGCAGGGCATTGCGATGCCACCGTTTGCTTCGATATCCGCCGCTGTTACGGATGCGGCATCCGGGTTCAGGTCGGCGATCACGACGTTGGCGCCTGCCTCGGCAAGCAGTCGCGCTGTTTCGCGGCCGAGACCTTGCGCAGAGCCGGTAACAACGGCAGTCTTTCCGGTGAGATTGAAAATCTGTACGAGGCGTGCGCCGATCTGGATTTCGCTAAACATGGAGTGCTCCGTTTGGGTAGTCGATGAAAGTCATGCTTCCAGGCGCTCATTAATCGTCGTAGTGCCACGGCGAGCCGCCGACCCAGGATTCGCTGTAGTCGCCGATGATATTGTCGATGCGTCGGAATACTTCTGGCGTCAGCCGCGGGACGAGGTCAAGCGCCTTGACGTTATCGACGATTTGCTGGGGCGTGGACGCTTCGATGATCAACGTGCTTACGTCAGGATTTCGCGCGCACCACGCGAGCGCCAACTGTGCTAGCGGGACATCCAGGTCTGCAGCGACAGGGGCGAGCTGTGCAACGATCGAATTTCTGCGCCGATCGGTGAGGGACTTGCCCATCTCGGGCAGTCCGGCCATGGCTGCGGCTCTAGTGCCGGGAGCTACACCTTCGACGTACTTGCCGCTCAAAATGCCGCCTGCCAGCGGACTCCAGATCGCGAGCCCAATGCCGGATTCGCGGCTAACGCGTGGATATTCGCTTTCCACCTTACGGCGATTGAGGAGGTTGTATTCCGGTTGTTCGACGACGGGTTTATGCAGACTGTGGCGTTCTGCAATGCCGATGGCGGTTTGGATTTCTTGCGCGCTCCATTCCGACGTTCCCCAGTAGAGCGCATAACCCCGCTCGATCATGTTATGGAACGCCCACACTGTTTCTTCAATGGGTGTGTGCGGATCGGCCCGATGGCAATAGGCGATGTCGACGTAGTCGAGTTGCGAACGTTTGAGCGACGCTTCGATTGCATGCAACAGATACTTTCGATTCAGCGTGTTCTTTTGGTTCGGGCCTTTTTCCAGACCCCAGAAGAACTTGGTTGATACGACATATCTGATTCGCGACCAGCCAAGCTGCCGCAGCGCCTTCCCCATGACGACTTCGGCGTTGCCGTTCGCGTAGCTCTCTGCGTTATCGAAGTAGATGATTCCCATATCCATCGCTTGGGCCATCATTTCTCTGACGCACTTTTCGTCCGCGGTGCCCGTACCCCAACTTCCCGCACCCAGCGAAATCGCACCGACCTTGAGGCCACAGCGACCCAATCGTTTGTAGTTCATCGGAATCTGCTAATCGGGAAAGATGCTTGTACTCGAGCACTTTCAGCTAATAAGAAATCCGCCATCGATCGTAATCGACTGACCCGTCATATAGCGGCCCGACGGGCCCGCAAGGTACAGGACCGCTGCAGCGATATCGGCGGGATCTCCCCACCCAAGTGGCAAGCGTCGCTCTGCATCTGTACCAGGTCCTGTGAGCTTTTCTGTCTTCAGGCGAGCCTGCGTGTCAGGGTGAAACTGAACCTTGCCGGGCACTGCGCCGGGAAGCACGCAGTTGATGAGAATCTGGTCAGGGGCATAGTCGAGCGCCGCGGAGCGCACCAACCCCGTTACGCCGGCTCGTGCGGCACCGTAAGCGCCATTCCCATTGAGGACGGCATGCACGGCTCCCATAGTGGTCACGTTCACGATGCGACCACCCCGGCCTGCGACGAGCATGTGCTTGATCGCTTCTCGCATGCAAAAGAACACAGACTTCAGGTCGATCGACATGACTTCGTCCCAAGCCGCTTCGGAGAAGTCAGTGAGCGGTCCGTTATTGGTCATCGCCGCGCAATTGACCACGATATCGGGACCGCCCCAAGTTGCCGTCACCTGCTCGAACAACGCAATGACGGAGGCTTCGCGTTCCACGTTCGCCTCAATCGCGATGGCCTCTCCGCCTGCCGAAAGGATTCTTTCGACGACAGGTTGCATGTGCGCCACATTGTGATCCGCGATTACGACCTTCGCCCCGGCCTCGGCCAGCACAGGGGCGATATCGATGCTGGAATTGCGTCCCTTGTCGGTAACGACAGCGACTTTTCCGCTGATACCGAATAGCCGTTCAAGCACGGTCGTGGTCATCGGGTTGTCTCCTAAGGGGATTGCATGTAAGGCCTTTTTACGAATTCTAGCGACAACGTTCGGCACACAATGGTTACCTCAAGGAACAATTAGAGTGACTTCTTTTCACTAATTTCGAGGAAGACTGGCAGGGTTTGAGGCACGCGACGATTACGGAGCCAGCAACCGGGTCGAAAGTGATTCACAAAAACACGCACGTCGTTCTAAAGCCAAAACGCTGGTGCCAGCCGGGATTTCCCTTGTTGCGAGCGTCTGGACGTACCGCGCAACATGCGCGTGAATTCACATGCACTTCTCAGGAGCGCGTCAACATGACTGTTGCGAACAATAGTCGGGCATTCGTTGAGTCGAACGGATCAAACGCAGATGTCGGAAGGCTGCCATTGCGCGTCGAGGAAATCACGCCGTCGTGGCTGACGTCGGCGCTCGCGCGCGGTCATGAGGGTGTGGCGGTCGAATCACTCGCCATGGGCGATGTGATGCACGGAACCGCTACCAAAGTCAGGGTGTATCCTGCCTACAACGCAAGAGGGCGCGAGCTTGGCTTGCCGGAGTCGTTGATCGTGAAGGGCGGTTTCGTTCCCGAATATCGGAATCTGAACGCCTACATATACGAATACGAGGCAAGGTTCTTCAAGGAAGTCCATCCTCTCTTGCACGCGAATGTTCCGGCCAGCTTCTACGCAGAGACGGACGGTCGAAGCGGGCAGTCTATCGTGATCCTCGAAGATCTACGGTCGCGGGACGTTGAATTCTGTCGCGTGCAGAAGCCACTGACATTTGCCCAGGCTGCGGCGAATCTGGACGCGCAAGCACGTTGGCATGCTCAGTTCTGGCAATCGCCGGAACTCGATAGCGATGGCGAACTGGCCTGGCTCGCGCCGCAGAATCCGCTCCCCGATGGCGAGTCAGGCACATATCACTGGGGCCAGTTACAACCCGATGTTTTCGCGAGTTATACGCAAATGCCGCGCGGGGCTGCCGTTCCGAAGCGGTTTCACGATCGGGACTGGATGGAGCGCGCGTTGCTCGATCTGCGCGCTTTCGACCGTATCGGGCCGATGACGCTTCTCCATGGCGACGTTCACCTCGGAAATCTGTATTTCGACCGCGATGGCACGCCTGGCTTTCTCGACTGGCAGTCATATCGACGAGGACCGTGGGCCCATGATGTCACGTATTTCCTGATCTCAGCATTGGACATTGCGGATCGACCAAGATGGGAGCGACCGTTGCTTGAGCACTATCTCGAACGACTCGCGTTTCACGGCGTGAACAACCCGCCCTCATTTGAAAGCGCGCTCGACGCGTATCGACGGCACATCGTCTATGGGCTGTTCTTCTGGCTAGTGAACCCCGTGGAATGGCAGGTGGAAGTCAACAATTGTGCGGTCGCCCCGCGATTCGCGATGGCAGCGCTCGATCACGAGATTCATGACATCATGGGTCGATAACCTTCGGGCGTGTTGAATGGCACGGTAAGCGTGCCGCTACCAATGCCGCATTGCGTATGGCGCTTGACGCGGTCTCCTCATCAAGGTACATTTTTGACCGACATTCATAAATATGAATGTCGGTCAAGAACGAGGAGGCAAGCATGTCGGAGATGGTCGCTCGACGCAGCACGACCTGGCACAGGGTGTATGCGTGGGCTGCGCTCGGCGCGCTTTTCGCGTTTGCACAAATCTACGCCTACACAGCATGGATTCGTTCGGAGGACTTCCGCCCCGTCGATTTGGGCGCGGACCCGGTTCCGGAATCCGTGAAGACGACGATCGACCATTACCAGTGGATCAGCGTGCTGATATTGATTCCGGTAGCGATCTGGTTCGTCTACGGAATCGTCAAAAGCCGCCGCATCGACGCGGTGCGTCTCATGATGATCGGCTGGCTCTCGGCATACTGGCTCGATCCGTGGCTGGACTTCCTGCGTCCGATGTTCACCTATAACGCCTATGCGCTGAATTTCGGCTGCTGGTGCCGTTTCATACCGTTCTGGCAATCGCCGCATGCGCGCATTGCTGAGCCCATCCTGATCGACGCGCCAAGCTATTTCTACACGTTCACGGGCACGGCAGTAATCGCGCTGTGGGCGATGCGTGCGGTCCGCAAGCGTTGGCCTCGTGCAGGTAACGTTCGACTCGCACTCGCGGGCTTCGCCGCCATCTGGATGACGATGGGTCTGCTCGACATCGCTGCCAGCCGTTTCATGGGATTCGACGCGTGGCCGGGCGCGTTTCAGCATGCTTCCTTCTGGGGCGGTCACTACTACCAGTTTCCGGTCTACGAGTTCCTGCTGTTTCCGTCCGCCTTCGTGGCTTCTGCGTTTCTTCTGATGAGCGTCGACAACAACGGATATACGGCGATCGACCGAGGCGTCGATCGTCTTGAGTGCCATGCAGCGGTTCGCGCGGCGCTGCGCGTGCTAGCCTTCGTCGCGTTTTGCAATGTACTGAATCTTGCCTACACGACTGCAATGGGTGTGCACGCGGTATATGCCGATCCCTGGCCGGCAGATATGCCGAGTTGGCTGGCCAATCGATGACGAACGGGAACGCGCGACGCTTCGATAACGTCGAGTATCGTGTAGAAGACGAGGTGGCCATCGTCACGATGAGCCATCCGCCCGTTAACGGGCTCGGCCTCGGAGTCCGCCGTGGGCTTGTCGCTGCGTTCGAAGCGGCGAGACACGATGTGCAAGTTCGCGCAATCGTGCTCAATGGCAGTGGTCGTGGCTTCTGCGCAGGCGGTGACATCCGCGAATTCGGGACGGCCGCGGCGGCGACGGCTCCAGCGTTATCGCTGCACGTGCATCCGGTTATCGAGGCGAGCGAGAAGCCGGTTGTCGCGGCGATCCACGGATTTGCGATCGGTGGGGGACTGGAAACCGCGCTGGTCTGCCACTACCGGCTTGTGGCGGACAAGGCGCAGATCGGTCTGCCAGAGTGCAAGCTTGGTGTGATCCCTTTGTCCGGGACGCAGCGTTTGCCGCGTGTGCTGGGTCTCGCAAAGTCGATCGAATTCATTCTCGGTGCGCAAATCGTGCCCGCGAGGACGTTCGTCGGAACAGCGCTATTCGACCGAATCGTCGAGGGCGATGACCAGCAGGTGTTGCGTCTGGCGATTGAACTGGCGCGAGAGAAGATCGGGAGCGCAGTGTTGCCATTGATACGCCGGCTGATATTGCCGGATCACGATCCGGTTTCCGTTGTCGCTGAAGCGCGCACACGCCTCGCCTGTGGCCATGCAATAGAAGGCAAGTGCCTGGATGCCATCGCCGCCGCCGCCGAATCGGCTGATTTCGACGCAGGTCTGGCCGCCGCGCGTGCGATTTACGATCGACTCGCTTCGTCCGATGAGGTGTCGAGGCAGCGGGATCGCTTTTTCAAATCGCGCAAGGACAGCCCCGCACAATAAGCGTCGGCCGAACTGCCGCTACGTGGAAAGCTGCTTGCGCAGATCGCCTTTTCTCACTTTTCCCGATGGCGTGCGCGGCAGTTCTGCGACTATGCAAAGGTGCTCGGGGGTCTTGTGCTTCGCCACACCTGCGGCGGCAAAGTGGGTCTGAACTGCGCTCAGGTCGAGTGCCGTGTGTTCGTGCAAGACGACTACGGCACAGACCCTTTCGCCGTATCGGGCGTCGGATTGCGCCACGACGGCGACATCGCGCACTGCGGGATGAGTGGCAAGCACGCGCTCCACTTCGAGCGACGAGATGTTTTCTCCACCGCGAATCACGATGTCCTTCTTTCGGTCCGTGATGGTCAGGCAACTGCTTTCGTCGAGACGGCCAATATCGCCTGTCCGGAACCATCCGTCGCGAGTGAATGCCGCTGCATTGAGCGCCGGGTCGGTGTAACCGACAAACAACTCCGGTCCCTTAATGAGAATCTCGCCGTCGTGTCCCGCAGGCAGTTCGCGGTCCAACTCGTCGACAACGCGCACCTGCGAGCCGCGCTGAACGCGCCCGTCTGTATTGGCCCGGATATCAAAAGGTGAATCGGCCCAACCGACGCTCACCGTGGAATGCTCGGTCAACCCATACGCGCGTGTTCCCGTGAATCCGGCGCGATCGGCCAGGGCGACGTGCTCGGGCGTGACACCCGTGCCGCCCAGACCGTAAGAAACGAGTGACGCCAGGCTTCGGCCGTCGCGGCGGCCGGCATCGAGTAGTCCTTGAAGATGGAACGGCGTGCCGCCCGAAAGGCGTACGCGATGCTCTTCGATGAGTCGCGCGGCGAGCGAGGCGTCCCATCGGTCCATGAACACCATCTCGGTGCCGGTGACGAACGGGCGCAACAGAAAGTTGAAGCCCGCGATATGCCCGGCGGGGAAGGGCGTGAGGTAAGGCCCTGGCCCGTCGATGAACGGAATCTGCCACTCTGCACCCACAGTGCGATGAGAGTGCTGAACGCCTTTGGGTGAAGCCGTCGTCCCCGATGTGTACAGCAGCAGGCAGATGTCTTCCTGCCTGGGCGCTTCGGCAGGATGCTGATCATGCGTTGTCGCCGCGAGTCGTTGGAGCGCGCCGAACGTGACGCCGTTCGAGGGCGCACGATCGCCAACGACAATAACGCGTTCCAGATCGGGTGGGTCGCCCAACGCGGTGACACGCTCCAGGTAGTCCGTGCCACACCAGAGGTCGGGCACGCAAAGAAATCGGGCGCGCGATTGCCGAACGATGAAGCCGACTTCGGCTGGACCATAGATATGGACGATCGGCACAAGCACGGCACCGATCTCGAGCGCAGCCAGATACAGAAGCACAGTCTCGCGCTGCGTGGGGAGCTGTATCGCTATCGCATCGCCTCGACGCATGCCGATCGCGCGCAGCGCCTTGCACATTTCTCTCGCTTCGCGCAGCAGGGCCTGCGTGGTGCACGTATAGGCGCCGCCTTGCGTATGAAAATGAAGCGGTGTGGCGCCGTGCCGCTCGACGGCGCGCGCGATCAGCGCCGAGAGAGGAAACTCGCTCGACCAGGGCGCAATTGTCGATTTGCGCATGTTGGGCTTCATGCCAGCAACGCCCGTAAGAGGCTCACCAGTGCAAGTGGCTGGTCAAGCATCATGTGGTGGCCTGCGCGCGGCATCGTGACGGGTCCCTTCGCGCCCGGAATGGCCGCTACGATGTGGCGCGCGCGATTTGCGCTGACCACGCTGCTGCACTCGGCGTGAACGTAGCTAACGGGCACCGCGATGCGGCTCAACAGATCTTCCTCGCCTTCGACCGGCTGGAGATTCCGCAGCTTCGGGTCGAAGCGCCACACCCAGCCGTCGGCGGTTTGGCGAAGCGATGTCTGCGCGAGATGTTCGAGAAGCCACGGTTCGCAATCCTGCTCGGGGATGAGCCGAAAGCGACTGACCGCGGTATGCCAGTCCGGATAGGGCCGCGGAGGGGGGCGCCGTTCCACGGCAGGCAAGCTATCGCCGCGTAGCATGAAATACGAATCGAGCACGATGGCATGCGAGAGACGATCGGGAAAAGTCGCGCACGCCTGCAGGAGACGTGATCCGCCGAAGCTGTGGCCGACCGCGATGCACGGACCCGAGCCGATTGCATCCACGACGGCTACGAGGTCGCGCACGAAAATGTCTGCGCTGTATTCCTGCCTGTAGCCGCTGTCACCCATGCCGCTGAAATCCAGAGCGAAGACGCGAAAGCGGTCGGTGAAGAACGGTGCAATGAAGTCCCACCAATGCGCGTGTCCCAGAAAGCCGTGCGCGAAGACGAGCGGAGCCTTTCCGGTGTCTTCTGCGTTCCACGACACATAGTGCACCGCTGCTCCGCCGGCTTCGGTGAAATGGGATCGGCGTGGCTGGCTCATGGCGAGATCGAACCAGGAGGGGGCACAGACATTCATTGCGGCGCTTCCATTGTTCAAGGATTGTTTCTCACACCAGTCAAACAAGGATGTGCTGTCGATTCGCGTCGATCCAGTCTGTCATCCAGGTCAGTTGGATACCGCGTTCGGAGAGCGAATCGATGTCGACGCGATACCCGACCGCGTTGATCCATTCCTGCGCATTCACCCAGCCCGGTGCGAGTCCCTTCGCTCGCGCTTCGTCCGGTGAAACGTGAGAAACGCTAATCCGTGTGCCAAGAACCTGGCCGAGGCGATCTCCCACTTCAGACATCGTGAGCTTCTCCGCAGCCAGCGGCACCGTCTCGCCATGCCAGCGTTGCGCATCGTTGAGCGCGCTGGCTGCTAGCGCACCCACGTCGTCGGCGGCAATCCAGTCGAGCCGGGAGTCGGGCAGCAATGCGCTGAGCAGCACACCTTCGCGCAGGTGCGGGAACATCGCGCGCGCTTTCGGCTCAGCGAGATTGTCCATCATGAACGCCGGTTGCAAGACCGTCCACGATTCGAAGCCCGCCGAGCGAACGGCTTCTTCGACGTCCCATTTGTCTGTCCAGTATTTCGAGTTCCAACGCTTCTCTTTCCAGCCCGGAAACGCCTCATGATTGCCGGCCTGTGCCACCGAGGTGTGAACGAATTGCGGGACGCCTGCTTTGCGCGCAGCGTTGATGAGCGCGAAACCATGGCGGCGCTCACTGTCGCTGCGATCGAAACCGGGGAGGAGAACGGAAAAGACGGAGCGGACGCCCTCCATCGCTTTTTCGAGCGAGTCGGGGTCGTCCAGATCTCCCCTTACGCCCTGCGCATTCATTTCGACGAGAGCCCGCGCAGCCGCTGAGTCCGGATCGCGTGTAAGGAAGCACACCTTGCGTCCAGCCGCAAGGAGGTGGCGAGCCGTGGCGCCGCCTTGCGCACCAGTTGCGCCAATGACGAGTACCGCGTCGGATGAACCGGTCATGATTTGTCCCGTGGTCGAACTATAGACGTAGGCCAGCCGTGTTGTTGCTGGGCGGATTACGCACGATGCCGCTAACGAGGCGACCACTCATTGCAATGTGGGATCGTGCTCCGAAATATGCGTTCTAATATTAGCACGATGTTCGAGAAAGTGTCGGATTGGTCCTTCAGGGCCGCAAGACTGTGGACCATGGTCAACGCGGCAAAGCGGAAAGACCAACCTTCGACTTTCCGCGTGATCGCACGATCAATGCTGCGGCCGCAGCGTTTGAACGAGGCCGCCTTCATGTGCGACGATCACCTCGCAGCCCGGCTGATAGACGCCGGCGATTTCGTCGCCGCGCACGCGATTGCCCTGGAGGCCGCGCAGATAGCTCGTTTCGTCGAGCCGCAAGACATGTTCGCCATCCGCGTCGCGCACGACGATCTGGTCAGTTGCGATAGAGGTCAATGTGCCCACATAGGGCAGTCGCGGTTCAAACGGAAAAGTGCCACCGTACGGCAGGATGCGCGTGTCGAGCGAAAGGCGAAAACGATCCGAATGATTGCTGAGTCCCGAATGCGGGGTGCGCCGGCTCATCAACAAGACGTCGCCCAGACGGTAGTTCGTGCGGCGCCATGCGTTTTCGGGCACGCTCGCCAGATCGATGGGAATGATCTTGTCGCCGTCCTTCTTATGCAGGCACGGAAGCTTGTGCGACCCCTCCGCCACTGCGAGTCCACCGACTTGCGCATCGATATCGCTGAGTGGAATCCAGCAGATGATGAAATCGAGGCGGTCGCTGTAGATGGCATCTTCGTGAATGAAGTCAAAGCGCGTGCGGCTCTTGTCGATAGCGGGCGGCGAAGTGCGGTATTCGGTAAACGGCACCCAATAAAGCGGTACGTCGAAGAGCCGTTGAAAGAATGCGCGAATTGCGGCGTCTTCCATCACGATCCGTGCGGCGCGCTGCTCGTTCATTTCCTTCACCGGAAAAAAGCTAAAACTTTCGCGTTACTTGCCGGTCCATCGCACGTTTCGATCGTTGCGCTCCACGAAACCGTGGCGCTCGAGGTGGTCAACGAGCAGACCGCGAATGCGCTCGAGCGGCTCGTGGTCCAGTACGTCGCGGAAGAACAGGTAGCCGTCTTCGTCCCACCGTTTTTGCAGCGCGGCGTGATCGCCGAGCAGATCGTTCGAAACGTTGAACTCGCGCATCATCGGCACGATATCCACGATTGGTGTGCTCACAAATTATCTCCTCTTGTCGCAGGGGCGCACTGACGCCGCCTCACAGCAATCCGCGTTCTTCCGAAGTGCGGGTGGTAGTGTCGATGCCCAGTTCCCGGAGCGTTTCGAGTACGGCCGTGGTGGCGGAAGCGACTGCCGGGAAGCCTGCATATGGCAGCGCCTGGATAAGCACACCTTCCAGTTCGCGTGCGCTCAGCCCGTTACGCACTGCAATGCGGACGTGGTTCTTGAGTTCGAGTGTCTGCCGGCTGGCGATCAGGATGCCGAGCGTCACGAGGCTGCGCTGCTTGCGCTCGAGTTTGTCGTCGCCCCATACGTCCGCGAACGCGTAATTGACGGCAAGGCGCGAAATATCGGCACCGAAGCCCGTGGACTCGCTTGCGGCGCGCAAGCCGGCTGCCTTGTCTTCACCCATTATTTCGCCGAATACCTTTAAACCATAGGCGTGCTTTTCTTCGAGGCTCTTCATTTGCGTCTCCTGTTTTACCGCGGCGGCGCGGCTATTGGTGGCGGGTAGCTGCTCAGTTCTTCCCGCCATTCGTTTCGCTGGCAATGGTGACGATGATGCGTGCTAAGATCGCCGCGAAAGAGGATCATATTCTGCATATAAGGGGATCAAAATTCGCAAGCCCGCCACGCCGACTGAGCCAGTGAAAGACGTTGCCGCGCTCGTGCTGCCAGGCGGCTACCTGTCGAGCGTGGGCGCGCTGGTAGATGGATTCGCGCTCATTGCGCGACATGTATTTACGCAGTTCGCGCCGCCGTACCGGCATACGATGAAGACGCGGGTGCGCCTCTTGGGCGCCACGGCGGGCGGCCTCGAGTTCGCCGGCGGGCGAAAGATGGATAGCGACGGCGATTTGCTAGGCGATGCGGAGTACAGCATCGTCTACGTCCCGGCCTTTTCAGTGGCCAGCGAAGAGGCGCTCGTTACGCTGCTCGACCACGCACAGCCGGTAACGGAGTGGTTGCGTTGGCAACGTGCTCGAGGCGCGGTATTGGCCGGGAGCGGCACGGGTGTGTTGCTGCTCGCGCAGGCAGGCTTTCTCGACGGCGGCCCTGCGGCAGTCCCGCGCGTGCTCAGGGGCTTGCTACGATCGCGCTATCCGAAGGTGCGTGTGGACACCGGTGCCACAATGGCCGAGCACGGTGGCGTGTACACCTGCAGCGTGCCGGCAAGCGAATGGCAACTCGTGGCGCGCCTCGTCGATCGTGCGATTTCGCCGCATACCGCCCAATGGCTCGCATCGACGACAGGCACGGATGGCGAGCGCGAGGAAGGCCGCCTGTCGAGCGATGATCCACTCGTAAGCAGCGCGCAGTTCTGGCTCGCACAGCGTTTCGCTCAGGACTTCAAGATCAGCGAACTCGCGGAAATGCTGGCCGTCAGTCACGCCACTTTGCTGCGGCGCTTTACGCGAAGCCTGGGCATGACGCCGCGGGCCTATGCCAGCTCACTGCGTATTGAGTCAGCTAAGCGAATGCTGCGCAACACGCAGGTCTCCATCGACCAGATCGCCGTCATGGTTGGCTACTCAGACGTGCGCGCGTTTCGCAAAATCTTCCACAAATATGTTTCGATGAGTCCTTCTGCGTATCGACGGCGCGGTGCGGACCGCGAATGAACGTGGCCCGCATTCAGGCCGAAAATATGTCGAGTTCCGCCTTGCCGGTATCGGCTGAACGAAACCGTTCGAGCAGGTAATCCACGAAAGCCCTGACCTTCGCCGGCAGATACTGGCGGTGCGGATAGTGCACGTAAATGCGCGGCCCCGTACCATCCGCCTCGTCGCCGCGCACCCTATATTCGGGAAGGACGATTTTCAGTGTCCCGGTACGCAGATACGGCAGCACCACGGGCACTGATGACGGCGTGATGCCCGCGCCGCTGAGTGCCGCGACGAGGCTTGTATCCGGTTGACCTGCCACGGTTAGACGCCCGCGGGGATGGTGGATGAACGTCTTATCCTTCCGTGCGCCGCGCTTTCGCGTGCTTCCCGGCAAGCGTTCAAGATGAAGCGCAGCGAGTCCGAACGGCATTCGGATGCCGACGAATTCGTGTTCGGCCAGTTCATCTGGCGATTGGGGCACGCCCTTGCGTTCGAGGTAGCCCGGGCTCGCGACCAGTACGATGGGGTAATCGCACAACGGACGGGAAACATGATTGGTTCCGCGTCCCCGCGTATGCTGAATACTGATGTCGACGCCGTCATTGACGAGGCTTGGCGCGATTTCGTCATAGCTGATGTCGATTTCGACGAGCGGATAGCGTTGCAGAAACTCTGCGATTACTGGAGTCAGACAATGTCTCCCGAACGTGGGCGTTACGGAGACCTTGACCAATCCCTCTGGATGCTCCGGGCTGCGCCGCACATCCGCGACGGCTTCGTCAAGCTGACTCAACAACGGCGCCACCCGTTGATAGAACTGCCGCCCTTCGCTCGTGAGACTCAGCTTGCGCGTTGTCCGGTTGAAAAGGCGCACGCCCAGTTCTCGCTCCAGCGCTGCGATGCTCTTGCTTATGGCAGGCGGCGTGACCTGGAGGCGGGTTGCCGCCGAAATGAAGCTGCCGCAACGGACGGCCTGAACGAAAGGCTGAAGATTCCGGATTTCTGGCATCGTGGATTAATGAAAATAAGTCACTCTAAAGGTTCCATTCGGTAAACAGTGTAGAGCATGGGCCGCCGCTAGAATCAAAATTATCAGAGGCGGCCCGCGTCGCGCGCGCAGGCCGACAACGAGAATGCTCAGGAGACGACACGACTGACCGCGATGGCGCGCGACGGGCGCCTGTGCCCGCATGTGTCTCCTGCCAGTAGTAGTCAAACGCTCAATGGAAGAACAACACATGGCATTGTCCCCATCTCACCAGCGCTCGCTCGACGTTCCCGGCCGCCTCTTTATCGGGGGTGCATTCGTCGAATGTGACGGCGCTCCCAGCGTCGAACATGTCAACCCTTCAACAGGTCGGCCGCAGGCCGACGTGCCTGTCGCCAGCGCGAGCGACATCCACCGCGCCGTGAAGGCCGCGAAGGCGGCGCAACGCGCGTGGATGGAGATGGGGCCACGCGCGAGGACGCAAAGCTTTCGGCGCCTCGGTGAATTGCTGGAAGCGAACAGGGAGCAGCTGACATTTCTCGGTGCCCGAGAGTCGGGTATCCCGGTAGCACTCCCGATGATGGACATGGCGCTGGGCTGGGTCGATCACTACATGGGCTGGATTGACAAGATCGAGGGTTCGTACGGAGAGTCTTATCCGGCACCAGGGTTCAACTATACGCGCCGAGAACCTTATGGCGTCGTGGGCGTCATTATCCCGTGGAACGGTCCCCTCATGGCGACCTGCATGATGGCGCTTCCGGCAATCGCCGCAGGCAATGGCGTCGTTCTGAAGCCGCCAACGCTCGCGCCGTTCGTCGCACTGCGAATCGCCGAACTCGCTCACCAAGCCGGCTTTCCAGCGGGACTTTTCAATGTCGTGCCCGGCGAGGCCGAAGCGGGCGAGGCGCTCGTGGCGCACCCCGACGTCGGCAAGGTCACGTTCACGGGCGGCGAAGGCGTCGCGCGGCGCGTGATGGCGACGGCGGCGGCGTGTCTCAAGCCGGTCGCGCTGGAACTGGGCGGCAAGTCCGCCAATCTTGTCTTCGAAGACGCTGATCTCGATGCCGCAGCGGTACAGGCTGTATATGGTGCGCTGGGACTGAGCGGGCAGGGCTGCGTGAACCCCACGCGGTTGCTCGTGCACCGAACGCGCTACGATGAACTGGTGGCACGCGCTGTGGCGGTGGCTGCGAGCATGAGGATCGGCGATCCCTTCGATCCTGCAACGGTCGCTGGCCCGGTAATCTGCCAGTCAGCGTGCGATCGTATTCTCGGCATCATCGCGCAGGCGCGATGCGAAGCGAAGCTCGTTGCGGGTGGCGAGCGGTTGGGGGGCGAACTGGCTGGCGGCTACTTCATTCAGCCGACCGTGTTCGCCGATGTCGAGCCAGGAAGTGCGTTGGAACAGAACGAGGTGTTCGGTCCCGTGCTGTCGATCACCCTGTTCGCCGACGACGCGGAAGCACTCGCGATCGCCAACGGCACGCGCTACGGCCTCGGTGCATATCTGCATACAAACGATCTCGACCGTGCGCACGCATTCGCCGAGCGCCTCGACGCGGGCTATGTAAACATCAACGGTTTCGCGTCGATGGCGCCCGGTGCGCCGTTCGGGGGATACCGGCAAAGCGGCTTCGGCAGGGTGGGTGGCTGGGCGGGGATGGAAGAGTATCTGCAGCTCAAAAATGTTTTCGTTGCGCGCAGAGAAGGCAAGCGATGAGCGAACGCGTTTTCGACTATATCGTCATCGGCGGCGGTTCAGCTGGTTGCGTGATTGCGGCGAGGTTGAGCGAGAATGTTTCGACACGCGTGTTGTTGCTGGAAGCGGGCAAGGAAGGAAAAGGGTTTCTCTTCGACATGCCTGCCGGCAGTTTCGCGCTGATGGGCAATCCCAAAGCGGACTGGATCTATCCGACCGAACCGGATCCCTCTGCTGGTGCGCGCGTGACGACATGGGCCGCGGGTAAGGCGCTAGGCGGCAGCAGCAGCATCAACGGGATGGTCTACATCCGCGGCCAGCGCGGAGACTACGATGCGTGGCGTGACAGTGGGTGCCCCGGTTGGGGATTCGATGACCTGCTCCCGTATTTCCGGAAATCCGAGAATTTCAGAGGGCCCACAACCTCCGTACATGGCTCGGATGGCCCGCTGACTGTCTCGCCGCCGCGGATACTGCACCCGTTGGCACATACATTTATCGAGGCAGCCGGGCATTGCGGCATGCCAGCGCGCGACGAGTATTGCGCGGGCGACGTGCATGGATCGTTCATCGTCTACGGGACAACGCGAAATGGCAAGCGCTGCAGCGCGCGCAAGGCGTATCTCGAGCCTGCGCTCAAGCGATCCAACCTCACTGTGACGACTGATGCATTCGTCGACAACGTGCGGTTCGAGGGGCGACGCGCGGTTGGCGTCAATGTCGTCATCGATGGCGCGCGGCAGACTTTCCTTGCACGTCGGGAAGTCGTACTGAGCGGCGGAACGATCGCCTCGCCTGCTGTATTGTTGCGATCCGGCGTAGGCGCAGGCTCGGATCTTTCATCGATGGGTATCGAAGTCGTCGCGGATCTTCCCGGCGTTGGCGGTAATGTTCAGGAACACTGCGGGGTTTCGCAGAGCCGTCTGGTCGATGTGCCGACGTACAACACGATGGTAGGTCCGCTGCGTCTCGCGGGACACCTGCTGCAGTATGCGACAGTCAAGAAGGGGATTCTGACTTCGATCGCCGTTCACGCGATGGCCTACGCGCGCAGTGAACCTGGATTGAACGAACCGGACATCGCCATGAGCTTTTTGCCCCTGGCGATTGGATTCGTCGGCGGACATCCCTCGCTGGCGAAGCAGGCGGGTGTCACGATTGGATCGCAACTGCTGAGGCCCCATGGGCGTGGACGTATCCGTCTGAAGGACCGCGATCCGCGCTGGAAGCCGGTCATCGAGCATGCGTTGCTTGGCGACCCTCGGGATCTGGAGTCGACCATCAAGGGCAGTCGTCTCGTGACAAAGGTGTTTGCCGCGCCCCCGCTGGCGAAACATGTCATCGGAGATCACCAACCCGCATTGTTGCCTGAGAGCGATGATGCATGGGAAGCATACGTGCGCCAACGTGTGGGTATCGGCTACCACCCAGTAGGCAGTTGCCGGATGGGAACGGACGAAATGGCTGTTGTCGATCCACTTTTGCGCGTCCGTGGTGTAGAGCGGCTACGCGTAGTCGACGCTTCCGTCATGCCGAACATCATTTCCGGCAACACGAACGCCGCAACGATCGCCCTCGCTGAGAAGGCAGCAGAAATCATAACGACGGGTTGATCGACGTAACGGTTTGCCCGGCTCGGAGCGCAAGCATGAGTATTCCCATAGCGGTATTGGTACACGGCGGTCATTTTGCGGCGGATTGCTGGTCTGCCGTTGTGAACGAACTTGGCGGGAAGGCTATTGCATTCGATCTACCGGGGCGGGGCCGCCATCGCGACGAATCGCTGGAGGGGATGACGCTGGAGCGGCATGCGCGTTCGGTTATCCGCGACATGGACGATGCCAATATCGAGCGCGCAGTGCTGGTAGGCCATTCAATGGGCGGCTCGGTGATTTGCACTGTCGCAGCGTTGGCGCCCGAGCGCGTCGAGCGCCTGGTGTTCGTTTCGGCCCCCATTGCTCCCCATGGCATGAGCAACATCGAGGCGATGACGCCTGAGATCAAAACGGTGTTATCAAGGAGCCGTGACGCTGGAGATATCGTCCAGCAGAAGCCACCCAAAGACTTCACGCGCTATCTCTTTTGCAATGATATGTCGACCGAACTGGCAGACGCGACCTGCGAACTGGTCGTCGCCGACTCGATTGCCCCGCTGCTGGAGCCTGTGCCATTCGCCGGGGTGACGCCGGCTATCTCCCGCACATTTATCAAGCTGGCGCGTGACGTCTCATTCTCACCCGACGCGCAGGACCGCACGATCGCGACCTTGCAAGCAATCGACGTGGTCGAGATCGACGCGGGCCACATGGTCATGTTGTCAAACCCCGAAGCGATCGCCCGGGTCCTGCTGACGCTAATCTAGCGCGACGGTATCACGCGCCAGTGCCAGTCAGCAGCACGTTGCGTTCATCACGGGAAAGCGTGAAAACAGAAAGCATCTCGGCGAGTCGCTCGGTCTGCTGCTTCATGCGATCGGCTGCGGTGGTGTGCTGTTGAACGAGCGTCGCATTCACTTGCGTCATGCGGTCCAACTGTTCTACCGCCTGGCTCACCTGACCGACGCCAGCTGCCTGTTCTCGCGATGCCTCGGCAATCTGGCTCACCAGACTGGTTACGCCACGAACCTGTGCAACGATGTCGGCAATCGTCTTGCCTGCCGAGTCGACGAGCTTCGAGCCGCCATCTACGGTTTCCACACCCTGCGTGATCAGCGCGTTGATTTCCTTTGCGGCTTGTGCGCTGCGCTGCGCAAGATTGCGAACCTCGGCCGCCACGACGGCAAATCCGCGTCCCCGCTCGCCAGCTCGCGCGGCTTCTACCGCCGCATTCAGGGCGAGAATATTGGTCTGGAAAGCGATGCCGTCGATCACGGAAATAATGTCGGATATCTTGCTGCTCGATTGGGTGATCTGCCCCATCGTCGAGATGACCTGGTCCACCACGCGGCCTCCGTCTTCCGCGGCCTGGTTCGCTCGTTCTGCCAAATCGCTCGCCTGCATGGCGGCATTGGCGTTGTTACGGACCGTCGAATTGATCTGCTCCATTGAAGCGGCGGCTTCTTCGAGACTGCTGGCTTGCGCCTCCGTTCGACCAGAAAGCTCGAATGTACCCGAGCCAATGTCCGCCGTCGCCTGCTGCATGGCACCTACGCCATTTCGCACGTCGAGCACCGTGGCGCGCATGTTGATGCTGACCTGATTCAGCGTCCGGAGCACGTCACCGATTTCATCGCTTCGACCGCTGTGATACGTGGCGCTTAGATCGCCCGCAGCGATCTTCATCGCGGCTTGTGCAGCGACCTGCAACGGGTTCACGATCACGCGAGACAGGAACACGCCTGCCGCGCCCGTCAGCAGAAGGAGGGCGGCGAGTTCTCCCCAGAACGAGATCGACGCAAGATCTTCGCTCCGCTAGCCAGTCCGAGCACGTCTGCAAGGGTGGGCGTGAAGAGCGCGCCCCAGACAGGCTGCGTTCAACAATGTGATCAGGGTTCATCCTCTGCACTGCAATGGGACAAAGGCGATATGCTGGCGACACCCGATATCGAAGTCATATCACGTCATGGAATTACGGCATCTCAGACACTTCGTAGCAGTCGCGGAGACGCAGCACTTTGGGCGTGCCGCTGCGCGTCTCGGCATGGCGCAGCCGCCGCTTAGCCAGTCGATCATGCGGCTGGAAGAGCAGCTTGGCATCAAGCTGCTCGAACGCACGCCGCGCGGCGTTTCCCTTACGCCCGCCGGATCGGCGTTGCTCGCGGAAGCAAAACCGCTGATCGCGCAAGCGGAATTGGCCGAGCGGCGTGTGCGCCAGGCCGCCGACGAACTGGCAAGCCTGAGCGTGGCATTCGTGCCGATGTGCGCGCTACGAATCATGCCGCTGGCCATTCAGGGGCTGCGCAAGCAATGGCCAGGTGTTGATGTCCGGTTGATCGAACGTGGTAGTGCCCTGACTGTCGCGAGCGTGAAAAACGGTAGCATCGACCTGGGCGTGGTCGTCACTAGCGCGGCGGACGTCTCGGGTCTGGAGAGCGCGGTCATTGAGCGCCTGCGCGTGGTGGCCGCGGTTCCGGCGAAGTGGCCCGTGGCGACGCAGCGTTCGATCCGCATCGCGGATCTCGCGCGATATCCGCTAATCATGTTCCCTCAGCAGATGTCGCAACCGCTATTCGCTGCATTCGAAGCAGCGCGACGCGAGGAGGGTTTGTCGCCGCGAGTAACCCAGCAAGCCCGCCATCCCTATACGATGCTCAATCTCGTCGCTCACGAACTGGGCGTGGGTTTGATGCTGGACTCGGCGCGATACTTGCCCGTGGAAGGTGTCGCTTACGTCGACATTGAAGATGTCCCCGCTCCCAGCGAAACGGAAGTGTCACTGGTGTGGGCGGATAGACCCCACAAACCCTATCACCGCTCAATGCTCGACATCATGCGCGAAATCGCGTCGCCGGCACCGGCGTGAGGCGGACGGGCGCTGACTAACTGATTCGTTCTCGTTGCTCCTTTCTGTATTCGTTTGCGCGTCCACCTTGACACCCTAAAGTGGTGTGTTTATGTTTACGAATGACGTTCACAAAATAACCCGCTCGCATAGCGAGCCAAAGGAGGAGCAGTGAGCACCAACGTGGCGAGTCTATTCAGTCTCGATCAGAAAGTGGCGGTGGTAACAGGGGCAGGTTCGGGTATTGGCCGCGAGACGGCGCTGCTTCTGGCGTCGGCAGGCGCGGCTGTGGTCGCGGCGGATCTGAACGAGGAAGCGGCGCAGCAGACGGTGAGACAAATCGAGAGCGCGTCTGGTAAGGCGATCGCGGTCAAGGTGGACATCGGTAACGAATCGTCGATTCTGTCGATGTACGAGACCGTGCAAGCGAAACTCGGGCGCCTCGACATTCTGGTCAACAACGCAGGCATTTATCCGAAGACCCAATTCGTCGAGACGTCGTCCGAGAAGTGGGACAAGGTGCTCGGCGTCAACTTGCGCGGCACCTTCCTTTGCATGCGTGAAGCGATCAAGCGCATGCAGGCCGCCAAAAATGGCGGCTCCATCGTCAACATCTCGTCGGTGGCCTCGCTGCAGCCGGTCATTTTCGACAACGGTGACTACGGCGCTTCGAAGGCGGGCGTCAACAATCTCACCAAGGTGGCAGCGCTCGAATTCGCAGCAGACAGAATCCGCGTCAACGCAGTGCTGCCTGGCGGTGTGGCAACCGAGGGTGCGGCCGAATCGACCAAGGTCCATCAGGCAAGCGGACCGATTACCCAGCCTGGCCGCATGCCGCTGGGCCGCATTGGTGTCGCCTCCGATATCGCCAGGGCAGTGTTGTTCTTCGCGTCGCCGGCGTCGGATTATGTCACCGGCCAGCTCCTGGCTGTCGACGGCGGCTTCCAGGTTTCCTGATCGTTCATCTGCCCGTTTTTCGCGTTGCGAGGCCGCGTCGCCGATGCGGCTCGGGCTGATTTTGCCTTCCCGATTCAATGCGATCCGTTGCGCACACCAAGCCGTGTGCGTAGCGTGCGCTCGCGCGTGCGCAGCACGCTACGCCCTGGCGGCTAGTGAAAACACCGACGCCATTAATTGAACGAATAGTTGCATAACGATTTTCCGTCGCCTACGATGTCCACCAGAGGCGCTGCGAAAGCGCCCGAGAGGCATAAGCCTGATCGGAGACAAGCGATGTACCTTCTCGACAGCGATTTACGTGGTCCTCTCGCGGACTACACGTTCCACTCTCGCCGACGGCCTGGCGAGACACCTTCTTCGTCGGACGAATCGGCTCGCGTCAAGCAATCGAACCGGGCGGCGCGTGTGCTAAGCGCGATGGCGTCCCGCATCTTCGGCAAGATCCGCATGGAAGGGCAGACACGATGAAATCGCTGACTCGCGAGAGCGCTCGAGAAGCGCGCAGGGTGTGGCTCCCCCTCATTCTCTTATCGATTTCGGCAGCGGCGATCTGGCTGCTGCAACGCGACCTGCGCATGGAAGAGTTGGGCCGTTCGGCGCTTTTCGACGTCGTGATGACGTTTGGCGTGCTTGGCGCAACGGCATTCGCGGGCATAGTTGGATGTGCGATTGCGAGTCGCGCGCAGAAGCAGGAAACCGACTTGTCGACAGGCGAAGGTTATTGCTTCGTGGGCGCGGTGATCGGAGCGATGGTCTTTTTTTTCGCCATGACTTACTAACGGTAGAAACCATGAATGAAGAGTTGAGCGCACGCGTGGAAGCGCTGTTGGACAAACAGGCCATACTCGAATGCGTACACCGGTATTGCCGCGGGGTCGACCGCATGGACCGCGAGTTGACGCTGTCGGCTTACCATCCGGATGCAATCGATGATCACGGTGCGTTCGTCGGGAATGCAGAGCAATTCGTCGACTGGGCATTTTCCTATCATACCGAGCATCAGCTATCGCACCACCATATGGTGTTCAATCACAGCGTCGAACTGCAGGGCAATGAGGCGCGCGGGGAAACGTACTGGCTCTTCTTCGGTGAGAATCGCGTCAAGCCGGACACGCTGGCGGTGGGACGCTATATCGACCGCTTCGAAAAGCGCGATGGCGTATGGGCGATTGCCGCTCGCGTCTGTATCTCTGAGGCAATCAACGAACTCACGCCAGCCGAAGTGCCTGCTGCCTGGCGGGGAATTCTGATGAGCAATGGCGTCAGTTCACGAAATCGTGAAGACGTCTCTTACGAGCGGCCTCTGACGACGCGGCAGCCCAGCGAGGTCTAAAGGCTTGCGTAAGCGTCGTGCGACGCTTACGACAGATCAAACAGCATGTCATGAAAGCCAACGTCGGCGGGAGCCGACGTTGGCTTTCAGCTATTGGGCAACGGCATGATCGTGCTGTGGCCCACAATCGACAGAAACTCGCGGCGCGTTGAGGGATCGTCACGAAACGCGCCCAGCATCCGACTTGTCACCAGCGACGCGCCGGGCTTATGGACGCCACGTGTGCTCATGCACTGATGCGCGGCTTCGAGGATCACGGCGACGCCCTTAGGCTGTAGCACAGTATTCAACGCATCAGCGATTTGAACCGTCATCTTTTCCTGAATCTGCAGACGCTTGGCATAGACGTCGACGAGGCGCGCGAGCTTGGAGATGCCAACCACACGATGCTCAGGCAAGTAGGCAACGTGTGCGCGTCCAATGATGGGCACCATATGGTGCTCGCAATAGCTTTCGAAGCGGATGTCCTTTAGCACCACCATTTCGTCGTAGCCATCCACTTCGGAAAACGTCGTTGCGAGAATTTGCATCGGATCGGATTCGTATCCCGAGAAGAACTCACGATACGCGCGCGCGACGCGTGCGGGTGTTTGAATGAGACCTTCTCTTTCGGGGTCGTCGCCTGCCCATCGGATGAGCGTTCGCACGGCTTCTTCCGCCTGATTCCGCGTGGGGCGAACCGACGCTTCCTCAGCGCCAATTTCTGTGTCTCGCTTGTTCATCGACTCTCCTGATCATTCATGCACACCGTGCAGTCCGACGTGCGTGCGCGTTGGCGGCACACCCGTATCGGAGACGTGAATAAAGTGTATATAATTGCACAACGTTCGTAAATACAAACGACGTGCTGCTCGCTGAGGAAGCGGGTCGCACTTACATCACAGGATGAGTACATGAAGACGCGCATTACAGAGTTGCTTGGGATTCGATACCCTATTGTTCAAGGCGGCATGATGTGGGTGGGGCGCGCGGAACTGGCTGCGGCCGTCTCGAACGCCGGTGCGCTCGGCACCATCACCGCGCTCACGCAACCCACGCCGGAGGCGCTGCGCAAGGAGATTGGCCGCGTTCGAGCGATGACGGATCAGCCGTTCGCCGTGAACCTGACCATACTGCCGACGATCAAACCGGTTCCGTACGATGAGTACGTGCAAGCGATCGTGGAGAACGGCGTGAAGATCGTCGAGACGGCGGGACGCAATCCCGAGCCGTACATGCCGGTGTTCAAGTCTGCGGGAATCAAGGTTATCCACAAATGCACTTCCGTGCGTCACGCGCTGAAAGCAGAGGCATTGGGGTGTGACGCAGTCAGCGTGGACGGCTTCGAATGTGCCGGTCATCCAGGCGAAGACGATGTGCCCAATCTCATCTTGTTGCCGGCCGCCGCCGCGAAACTGCGCATTCCGATGCTTGCGTCAGGTGGCATTGCCGATGCGCGCGGCATGGTCGCCGCACTCGCGCTCGGCGCGGATGGCATCAATATGGGTACGCGTTTCATGGCAACGCGGGAGGCGCCGATTCATGAGAACGTCAAGCGCAGGCTCGTAGAGCATGATGAGCGCGATACGGCATTGATCTTTCGCACGCTGAAGAACACCTCGCGCATTTTCAGGAATTCGGTCGCGGAGAAAGTGCTGGAACTCGAATACAAGGAAGGCGCGACGTTCGCGGATCTCAAGCCACTCGTGAGTGGTGAGCGCGGCAAACGCATGTACGAGACGGGTGATACGGAAGATGGAACTTTCCCGGCTGGTCTCGCGATCGGGCTCATCGAGGATATTCCCACTTGCGCGGAACTCGTGAGCCGGATGATCGCTGAAGCACGCGCACTCATTCACGGCCAGCTGGCCGCGCTCGCACACGAGAACTGAGCGTCCTGTAAAGCACCTTTCGAATACGGCTGCCCGCGCACCGATTTCAAATGGGCTCGCGCGGCCGATTTGAAATCAGCCGTGCAAAGTTATGGTGCTGGGCGTGAGGTCGTTCGTCTAACCGTTCGAGGTGAGCGAGCAGCGAGCGGGCCGCGGCTGGCCAAAGCTTTTCCGGTACGTCGTCATAGGCATGGCGGAGCCAGTCGTCGATCGAACCGTTCGGCAGCCTCTTCACTGTCTGGGCGATCTTTGCTTCCCGCGCCAGGCGGTGTGCCTTGATGCGGGCGATCTGATCACGCGCGCGGTCGAGCACGTAGCCGTGTGCGGGCAGAATGAAGTCGATGTTATGTTCAACACAGATCGCGTCCAGCCGGTCCAGCGACGCGAGGTACGCAGTCATGTTGCCGTCAGGGGGATCGATGACGGTCGTGCTTCCATTCAGGATATGGTCTCCGCTGAACAGCAATCCGTCCTCGACGAGGACGAGGCACAAGTGGTTGCTTGCGTGCCCCGGTGTCGGGACGACGAGCAATCGATGCGTCTCGCCATCACCAGCCAGGGCGAGCCATTCGCGCTCGCGCAGTTCGCGATCCGGAACGAAATGGCTGCCTGCCCTGGCTGAAGGCCCGGACGGCAGCCCGAGGATCGGTGGCTTGTTCGCGCACATGGCCTGCAATGGTTGCGCGCCGGGCGCATGGTCCACATGCGAATGCGTGCAGACGATCATTCGAATGTCGCCATCCGTTGCCGCCAAAATCCGCTGGAGATGCGCCCGATCGTCAGGCCCCGGATCGACCACGATGAAGCCGGTCGTGAGCGTGCCGATGATGTAGCTATTCGTGCCTGGTCCCGTCATCATGCCGCCGTTCGCGACGGTCAACCGCATTACATTGTTCAGAAGCGGGACGGCTTCGGTCGATCGCCAGTCGAGCGCGTGAAGCACCTGGCCGTCAGGGCACACCAGGCGAAGCTCCCCGTACGGCGCGTCGCCTTCCATGCAGCGCACGATGCTGCCTGCCCTCAGACCGCCACGCGGACAACTGCTCCAGAGCGGCCTTTCACCGGCACATGCCGCAAGCAACGCGTCGACCGAGTCGAATGAACGTAGGCGTTCAAGCGTGCGCACCGTTGGGAAGATCATCGCGAAGTCGCCCGCAGCGTGGCGCGCGAGCGCGTCAGAAGGACTGACCCACACCGGCTCGAATTGCTCGGCGCCATCCGCGACAGCGGTTTGGCCGGAAGGCATGCGCGCCACGAAAAACTGCACGTCGAAGCGCCGAGGCAGATCGCGATCGGTGATCCAGTGCGCAAGTGGATAAACCCAGTCGGCGGCTAGCGTGAGGCCTCGCTGCGCGCAATGTTCCTCGATGGCTGCGCTTCGGTCGAGCGTCGCAATATCGCTGTCGTCGACGAACGCGCCATCGCTTCGCCGAGCGAGCAACACGCCTAGCTCTTCGAATGTCTCGCGTATGGCGGCCACAGCCTGAACCGCTTGAGCTTCGTCTTGCGTGCCGCGCCGTGATGCGCCGGCGGCGATACGTGCATCGGAGAACTCGATCGCTCCTCCGGGAAAGACGAAGGCGCCCGGTGCGAAGCTCGCATGCGCCGAACGTCGCGTCATCAGCACTTCAATCGCGGGCTGTCCGTCTTGCTGTGCGTCGCGCAGCAAGAGCATCGTTGCCGCCGGGCGTGGTGGAACGGGTTGTCGTTGCGGGTGGAGCAGTTGTTCGGGGCGTACCACGTCACTCCCTTTTGATTCAATGGACGGCCGCTCGTGCGCGGCCTCAAATGCGTTCGAAGACGGCCGCGATGCCCTGGCCTCCGCCGATGCACATCGTCACGAGTGCATAACGGCCACCGCAACGGTGCAACTCGTGTATCGCTTTCACCGCAATGACAGCGCCGGTTGCGCCTATCGGATGGCCGAGCGAGATACCCGACCCGTTTGGATTGACCCTGGCGCTGTCGAATTCTAGCTCCTTGGCGACGGCGCAAGCCTGCGCTGCGAATGCTTCGTTCGCTTCGATCACGTCGAGATCCGCCACGGTCAAGCCCGCGCGCTGCAACGCCTTGCGTGTTGCAGGCACCGGGCCAATGCCCATGTATTGAGGATCGACGCCAGCGTGAGCCCAGGAAACGAGCCGCGCGAGTGGACGAAGGCCGCGTTGCTCGGCCGTGCGACGCGCCATGAGCAGGACAGCTGCTGCGCCGTCATTGAGGCCGGACGCGTTGCCGGCTGTGACCGTGCCGTCCTTCTGGAATGCGGGGCGCAATTTGGCGAGATCCGCGGCGCTCGCGCCGGGCCGCACGTGCTCGTCGGTATCGAAAACGCTCTCGCCCTTTTTCGTGCGGAGTGCTACAGGCACGATTTGCTCGCGGAAGTGGCCGTCATGAATGGCTCGTGCGGCGCGCCGGTGCGACTCGACCGCGAGCTGATCCTGGTCGTCACGCGAAACACCATATTTCTTTGCGACGTTCTCCGCAGTCACACCCATATGGCAAGCGCTGAACGGGTCGGTCAGTGCACCGACCATCATGTCGATCAGACGGATATCACCCATGCGTGAGCCCCAACGCGCGCCAGTCGCAACGTACGCTGCACGCGACATGCTCTCCGCGCCTGCGCCGATGGCAATCTCAGTATCGCCGAGCGCGATAGCCTGGGCGGCGGAAATGATGGCCTGGAGGCCAGAGCCGCACAACCTGTTGAGCGTCAGCGCTGGAGCGTCCGCACTGACGCCGCCCTCAAGCGCGGCGACGCGCGCGAGGTACATATCGCGGGGCTCGGTGTGGATCACGTTGCCGAACACCACATGTCCAACATCGCCACCCGGCAGATTTGTGCGGTCGAGCAATGCACGTACGACTGTCGCGCCTAGCTGCGTGGGCGGAACGCTCGCTAGCGCACCACCGAAATCTCCAATAGCCGTGCGAACGGCAGCGGTGACGACAATCTCATCCGACATGATGGCTCCTTGATCCGACGATCGGTTACGATCCGTACCTTTCGTTTTAAAATATGAATAGCGTTCACAAAGTAGCGCATTTTTTGTTTGATGTCCACGTTATTGTCCGGTGCGAAAGGATGTGATCGTGCCGCGCATTTAGCGCGATATTCGCACCGGATCATGTGTTCGGCAGCAATCCTTCCTCGTGGGTGACAACGGATAGACGTGCGTTCGATTTCGCGCTATGCTGGTTCAGAATTACGATCGACGTTCAATTATTGGTTTCCCTTTTGGCCCACAAGATTTTCGGTACCGAAAGTCGATGCGAGTG
This sequence comes from Paraburkholderia diazotrophica, assembly GCF_900108945.1. Classification (GTDB taxonomy): domain Bacteria; phylum Pseudomonadota; class Gammaproteobacteria; order Burkholderiales; family Burkholderiaceae; genus Paraburkholderia; species Paraburkholderia diazotrophica. The sequence goes on from NZ_FNYE01000022.1 coordinate 37,107, forward strand.
CTCGCAGAGCATGGATTGCCAGATAACAACAGGACGATTCAGATGGATGCAGGTACTGCTTCGCACGATCCCCTGATGGATGTGCCGTTTCGCCCGATACGCCTCGGCAGCATGGATGCCATCGTCGAGCAAAGGCCTGATGGAAGCGTTGTATATGAATTGAAGGAAGCGCTTGAACCCTATCCCGTGCGCTTGACGGAGCGGCTCGAATACTGGGCGAGCGTCACGCCCGAACGCGCGTTGCTTGCGCGGCGCACGCCGGACGGCAAATCATGGGAGTCCCTCACCTATAAGCAGGCGTTCGACGGTGCACGCGCACTGGGGCAGGCGCTGCTCGATCGAGGTTTGTCTGCGTCCCGTCCGTTGATGATTCTTTCGGATAGAAGCTTCGAACACGCGCTCTTCGCGCTCGCCGCATTACACGTCGGGGTTCCCTATATTCCGGTGACGCCCGCGTATTCGCTTTTATCGCAGGACTTTTCGAAGCTTAAGCAACTCGCGGCCGTGTGCACGCCTGGCCTCGTCTTCGCGGATGACGGCGCGCAGTATGGCCGTGCATTGCGCGAAGTGTTCGGCGACGTGGAGTGTGTCGTCGTCGGTCCGTTGCCGGAGGGCCGAGCCGGTTCGCGCGTCGCGGAGTGGCTGACGACACCGGTTACGGCCGAAGTCGATAAGGCGTTTAACGCAGTCGGCCCGGATACCGTGGGCAAGATCATGTTTACTTCGGGAACGACGGGCGCGCCGAAGGGCGTCATCTACCCGCAGCGGATGTTGTGCAGCAATCGACAGCAGGTCGCGCAAGTGTTCGCGTTTCTTCAGGACGGGCCGCCGGATCTCGTCGACTGGCTGCCATGGCATCACACCTTCGGCGGCACACATAACTTTGGCATGGTGCTATACGGCGGGGGCACTTACTATCTGGACCCCGGCAAGCCGACGCCGGAGGAAATCGGCCCCACGGTGCAGGCATTGCGTGAAATCGCGCCGGTGGTCTACCTCAATACGCCCCAAGGATTGGCCTCGCTCATCCCGCATCTGCAGGCGGACAAGGAACTGCGCGAGAAGTTCTTCAGCAAGCTTGCACTGATCTACTACGGCGGCGCAAGTCTGCCGGAGTACATCTGGGCCGAACTCGACGAACTCGCCGTACGCACGATAGGCGAGCGCGTGCTCATCATGTCGGGGATCGGCAGCACGGAGGCAGGCCCCACGCCGATGTCGGCCGCCTGGGATCCGCGGCGCGAGGCGATTGCAGGATTGCCCGTTCCCGGCGTGAAAGTGAAGGTGGCGCCCGTCGGAGCGAAGCTGGAAATCCGCTTCTTTGGTGACTGTGTTACTTCGGGGTATTGGAAAGACCCCGAGCGCACCGCTGCCTCGTTCGATGAGGAGGGATATTTCTGTTCCGGCGACGCTGCAACGTTCATCGACCCGCAGCGCCTCGAACTTGGCCTGCGCTTCGATGGCCGCATTGCCGAGAATTTCAAGCTGTCAACGGGCACATGGGTCAACGTTGGCGAGTTGCGTCTGCATGCGCTGAACATTTTCGGCGCGTACGCGCGCGACATCGTCATTGCGGGGCACGACCGCGACTACCTGACCGCGCTCGTATTCCCTGACATCGAAGCGTGCCGCGCGCTTTGCGACGACCTTCATGATCCGATGCCGGGTGTCGATCAGATCATTAACAGCCGTGGCGTGCTGGCGTTCTTCCAGAAGGGCGTCGATAAGCTCGCTGCGCGCCCCGGCGGCAGTTCCGCCCGTATCGCGCGCATCGTGCTCGAAAGCGAGCAGCCCACGCTCGACAACGGTGAATTGAGTGCGAAGAGTGCGATCAGTCAGCGCAATGTGCTCGAGCGGCGTCGTGGCGTCGTAGAGGAGCTATATCGCATGCCGCCTACGCCGCGCACGCTTGTAGGCAACGTAGCCGTAGCCGACGCAGACCGAGTTCAACGTACCGAAAACGCTGGAAGCTAAACAATATGGATTTTCGCGTAGACCCCGCCGACATTGCGTTCCGCGAAGAAGTTCGGACATTTCTCAGGGAACACTTGCCGGCAGATATGGCTTTTCGCGGGCAGCAGGGCTTTCTTGCAGGCGGCGACGATTCGCAGCGCTGGACCCGCATTCTGCACGAAACGCGCGGATGGTCGGTGCCGCATTGGCCCGTTGCCGACGGCGGCACGGGCTGGACCGCGATGCAGCGTTACATCTTCGAGGAAGAGTGTTATCTCGCGGGTGCGCCCACGCAGAATCAGGCGGGCGTATCGCTCGTCGGCCCCGTGATTTGCGAGTTCGGCAACGAAGAGCAGAAGCGGCGCTTTCTTCCGCCGATTCAGCGTGGAGAAGTGTTCTGGGTGCAGGGCTTTTCGGAGCCGGGCTCGGGTTCCGATCTCGCGTCGCTGCGCACGACGGCGGTTCGCGATGGAGACCACTACATCGTCAACGGACAAAAGATCTGGACGAGCTTCGGCGCCTATGGGCAATGGAACTTCGTGCTGGTGCGCACGGATAGCGAAGCGAAGCCGCAAAAGGGCATATCGTTCCTGCTGCTCGACATGGCTTCGCCTGGTGTCACCGTCCGGCCCATCGGCTCGCTCGATGGCTGCCATCATCTGGCCGAAGTGTTCTACGACAACGTACGCGTGCCCGCCGAAAACCTGATCGGCGAAGTGAACAAGGGCTGGGGATATACGAAGTTTCTGCTCTTCAATGAGCGCGCGTTCCTTGGCGCCGAAGCACCGGCGCTCAAGCGCTATCTGCGCAAGATCCGGCACTACGCGTCGCGCGAGCGCGTGGCGGGCAAGCCATTGATCGAGGACCCGACGTTTGCGGCGCGTCTCGCGCAACATGAGCTGGAGGTTCGGGCAATCGACATGGCGGTGCAGAAGATTTTGCATCAAGGGATAGACGAGCGCAGCGGCGGCATGGCAATCGGCTCCATGCTCAAGGTGCGAGGCTCGGAACTTCACCAGAAGCTCACCGAGATGCTGCTGGAGGTGATTGGCGACTACGGCGCCGTGTTCTATCCCGACCCGAACGAAGAGCGCGCGCTGCGCGACGTGTCGTTTACCGGGCCCGAATATGCGCCGGGCCTCGCTGCCGAGGTTTTCTATCGGCGCGCTTGCACGATCTATGGCGGGACGGCTGAAATTCAGCGCAACATCATCGCCAAGGCGATGTTCGATCTGTGACGCTGCGTCGATCCCCGTTACGGGGGCTCGTATTAATTGCCAGTACAAAAGAGGGTGCAGCATGGACTTTGAGTTGAGCGACGAACAGCGGATGCTGCAGGAAAGCGCGCAACGCTTCGTGCAAAAGAGCTATACGTTCGAACATCGCCGCAATCTGGCTTCGCAAGGGGGCGGCTTTTCGCGCGAGACGTGGCGCACGCTCGCCGAGATGGGCTGGCTTGGTATCGCGGTGCCGGAGGAGATGGGCGGGCTCGGTTTCTCGCCTGTGGAAAGCGCCATTGTGGCTGAGCGGATCGGGCGCGCACTGGTGCTGGAACCATACGTGATGTGTGGCGTGCTTCCGGCGTCGATCGTAATGCGCTGTGGCCGCGAAGGGCAGCGCGAAACGATCCTCGGTGAGATCGTCTCCGGCGAAGCCGTCTACGCGGTCGCGCATAGCGAACGCGAGGCGCGAGGCCAGGTGCATTACGTAACGGCCACGGCGAACAGGACGGCAGACGGCGCCTGGCGCCTCGACGGCTACAAAACGTTCGTGGTCGGCGCGCCCGTTGCCGATCGCCTGCTCGTCGTCGCTCGCACCGGGGGTGCGGCCAGTGACAGGGACGGTATCGGCCTATTTCTCGTCGATCCAAAGCAGTCCGGCGTGACGCTCAAGACGTGCGCGCTCCTCGATGGCACGCCGTCGGCCGACCTGCTGCTCGAAGGCGTGATGGTCGCGCAGTCTGATGTCGTCGGCGAAGCTGGCCGCGCATTCGAAGGATTGCAAGCCGCCGTCGACGAATCGATCGTCGCGCTCTGCGCGGAACTGGTGGGCGATATGGAAGACGCCATCGAACTCGCTTCCGAATACCTGAAAACGCGCAAGCAGTTCGGCGTTGCGATCGGCAGCTTCCAGGCGCTGCAACACCGCATGGCCGACATGGCGATCGATGCGATGCAGGCGCGAGCAACCCTGCATCGTGCATTGCTCGCGCTCAGTGAGGACAGTGAAAAGCGAAGCGTGGAAATCTCGGGCTGCAAGGCGCAGACCACTCGCAGCGCGAAGTTCGTTACGCAGCAGGGCATTCAGTTGCACGGCGGATATGGCATCACGAACGAATACAAAGTGGGCCATCATTATCGCCGCCACCTCGTGCTCGATGCGTTGTTCGGCAACATGGACTATCACCTGAATCGCTATGCCCGGCAGATCCAACATGAGGCATTGGCCGCAGCGGCATGAACCCCTATCGAGGCACCGCCATGGACGCAAAGGGAGCCGATTTGCTCGGCATGACGCATCAGGATGCCGTTCTCACGCTGACACTGAATCGGCCCGAGGCCCGCAACGCGCTGAACCTCGCGTTGACGGAAGCGCTCATCGACGCACTACACCGCTTCGAAGCCGACGAAAGCCTGCGCGTGCTGATCGTAACGGGCGCCGATCCGGCCTTTTGCGCGGGACTCGATCTGAATGACTTCTCCGCCCCCGATGCGCCCCGTGCGCGAGTCGCGGAAATGATCGATATGTGGCCGCGCGTTACCAAGCCGGTTATCGCGGCGGTGAACGGCGCTGTCGTCACGGGTGGGCTCGAACTTGCAATGGGATGCGACTTCATCATTGCGTCCGAGCGTGCACGCTTTGCGGACACGCACACAAAAATTGGCGCACTCGCCGGAGGCGGCATGACCGCGCGGTTGCCACATATTGTGGGCCCGAGATGGGCCAAGCAGTTTAGCTTCACGAGCGATCCGATCGACGCAGCCACGGCATTGCGCATTGGTCTCGTGAACGAGGTGGTCGCCCACGATCAGTTGATGGAGCGCGCAGCGGCGCTAGCGAAGACGATCGCGAGCCGCCGGCCCGATCTCGTCGCCACAGTCAAGCACGTGATCGATCAGGGTGCGCTGACAACGCTCGAAGAAGCCTTGCGTATCGAGAAAGCGACTTTGGCGGAACGAAAGCAACGCGGCGGCATGGCATGGCAGGTGCGGAAGTAGTCGATCTGCCAAACAAAGCGTGTAACGCGGGCGCGGGAGCGCCAGCTCGTCCAACGACTTCGCCCTACGGCGGCTAACATGACAAATCTCTACGGCCTTCCAGACGACATCCAGGTGACGGCCGACGGCGGCCTGCGCATCATCACGCTCAACCGGCCAGACGATCTGAACGCGTCGACAACGGAGATGCTGTTCAGTTATCCGAAGCTATTCGCCGCGCTGGCTGAAGATCCCGAAGCCCGCGTGGCCATTCTCACCGGCGCGGGACAGGCATTCAGCGCGGGCGGAGACATGAACCACTTCGTCAAGACGCTCGACGACCCTGAGTTTGCGCGGCGCGTTCAAGAGAACGCGCGCCAGACCATACACGGTTTCATCGACGTGCCGATTCCCGTCATCGCGGCGGTCAACGGACCTGCGGTGGGCTGGGGCGCGACGATGGCCACGTTGTGCGACATCGTTCTGATGTCCGAGAAGTCGTTTCTGGCCGAGCCGCATATCAATATCGGTCTCGTCGTCGGCGATGGAATTTCAGTAGCGTGGCCGCTCTACACCAGTCTGCTACGCGCGAAGGAGCTGATCTTTACAGGCGATCGCATCACTGCGCAGCAGGCGGTTGAATACGGACTCGCCAACCGCGTCGTGGAGCCCGCCAAGCTGATGGACGAGGCCTTGGCGCTTGCCGAAAAGCTGCTCAAACAACCGCGTCACGCGCTGCGCGAAACCAAGAAGCTGATGAATCTCCACCTCCATCGCAGCGCGGCGCAGATGCTCGACACGACGCTTGCGCGGCAACTGGCGGCGACGCTCAGCAATGAGCATCACGAGATCGCCTCAGCGTTCATCGTCCAACAGAAACGTAAGCAAAGCTAATCCCGCCCGGTGAATTTCCTTCATCGGCACTTTCGTGTTTATGTGGAGTACGTATGCGCTCTTCGCTTTTCGACTTGACTGACAAAGTCGCCATCGTCACCGGATCGAGTCGCGGCATTGGGTACGCCAGCGCGCACGGTATGGCGGAGCATGGCGCGAAAATCGTCATTTCCGGACGTAACTCCGACGCCTGCGAAACTGCCGCGCAAGCGATCAACGAAAAGATTGGCAGCCGCGTGGCCATGCCGTTTGCCTGCAACATCGGGAGGAAGGCCGAACTGCAAAATCTCGTGGATGCAGCGAACGGCGAGTGGGGCAGAGTCGATATCGTGATGGCCAATGCGGCAATTCATCCGTGGATTGGATCTGCCCTCGACCTACAGGACGAAACGTTCAACAAGTTCATGCAGGTCAACGTACAGAGCAATATCTGGCTCGCGCAGATGACCGTGCCGGGCATGATTGAGCGCGGATATGGTCGCTTCATTTCGGTGGCATCGGTGGTCGGCCTGTTCGGCGATGCCGTGACGGGAACCTACGGGCTCACCAAAGCCGCCGATATGCAACTGGTGCGAAACCTCGCGATGGAATTCGCCGCGAAGGGCGTCACGGCCAACTGCATTGCGCCCGGGACCTTCAAGACCGAGATGGCGCGTTCGCAATGGGAAGATGAGGCGATGGTCGAATGGTACCGTGGCCGCAATCCGTCGCAACGCTTCGGCGAGGTCGAAGAGATTGCCGGGCTCGCCGTGCTTCTGGCTTCACCGTCGGGTGGCTATATCAACGGTCAGACGATCGCGGTGGACGGCGGCCATACGATCTCGTTTCGCTAACCTGAACGAGGAGTCCGCATCGTGCGTCCCCAGATGTTCAAGACGCGAATTACCGATTTGCTCGGCATTCGCCACCCCATTCTTTGCGGCGGTCTCGGGCCACGCGTGTCCGATGCCCGATATGTCGCGGCCGTCGTCAACGCGGGTGGCATGGGGTTCATTGTCGGCGCCGGCTTTCCCGATGCCGACGAATTTCGCAACGAGTTGCGCACCTGTCGCGAACTCAGCGGCGCGAAGAACTTCGGCGTCAATCTCTACATATCGCGGCAAGCGGGCGGTGCGGAGCGCGTCAAGCAACAGATCCGCATTCTGATCGAAGAGAGAGTCGCTTGCGTCGAGACGGCCGGCGCGAGTCCGGAAGCGGTCGTGCCGTTGCTCAAGGAGGCGGGCGTCAAGGTTCTGCACAAGGTGCCCGCTGTGCGCTATGCGCATACGGCGGTGCGGATGGGCGTCGACGGTGTGATCGTCGTCGGCAACGAATGCGGCGGTCATCCCGGCATCTATCAGATCGGCAGCATCGTGCAGGCCGCGCAGGCGCCGCGTGAAATTGGCTTGCCCGTGGTGATCGGCGGCGGCATCGGTACCGGGCGGCAACTTGCGGGCGTTCTGGCGATGGGTGCTGACGCTGTCATCATGGGCACGCGCATGATGGTTGCCGACGAGCTGTGGATTCATCCTGATGTCAAGGCGAAGGTGGTGGCGGGCGACGGCAGCGAGAGCGTCGTGGTCAAGTCAGCGATTCGTGATCACCACCGCGTGCTGCGCAACGAGAGCGCCGAGGCGGTCCTGGAACTCGATCGCGCGCAGGTGACTGAGTTTGAGCGGTTCCGTCCCTACGTGATGGGCGCACTCGCACACGACGCATACGTGACTGGCGACACGCGCAAGGGCATGATCGACTACGGCCATGCGGCCGTCTTTGCCGATGCGGTCAGGAGCGTCGAGGCAATCTTCGACCAGATGATCGACGACGCGGTGGCCTCTGCGAACCGGCTTAACAAGCTGATGACGTAGACGCTTGTCATGGCGAAGACAGAGCGCGCAGCGGGCCACGCGGGTCCGGCGCACGTGGCCCCCAGGCTACAATCTCACGCGTACTGGTTTCAATACCGGCAATTCATACGCGATCTCTATCGACACGCCATGAGCGCAGTAAAAAGGCCGCGGGCCACGCTTGAGGACGAGGCTTTACCACGTGCGAAGCGGGGTCGCCCATTCAAGGCCGACGCGGCGAAGCGCCAGGACAAACTGCTCGACCACACACTCGAGCAGTTCATGGCCGTGGGCTATCGAGCGGCGACTATGGACGGCATCGCGGCGTCGTTTGGCGCGAGCAAGTCCACGATCTACCGACGCTATGGAAGCAAGGCGGGTCTGCTGAGCGCGGCGATGGAGCGCGGCGTTCCGCTGCTGCTCGATCCGCTGGCGCAGGTTTCGACCGATGCTCGCCGCTCACCGCGCTCGGTGCTGCGCGACTATGGCGAAATCATTCAGTCTTACCACGCTGATCTGAGTATCCGCGCGATGTGGCGGGCGGTGAGCGAGGCGAGAGACGAACTGGGAGAAATGCTTGGACGCGTTGTCGAACAGCAGGACAGGGCGTTGGCTCCGATCGCTGACTATCTCGCCACGATGGCACGCAATGGAAAGATCGTAGTTGCCGATCCGCGTGCGGCCGCTGCGTGCTTCGGCGCGTTGACGAGTGGCGGTCTCGCCAGTTTCCTCGGCGAGCCGCCTCGCGAGAACGAGCGGCATGCCGTGCTGGAAGTCGCACTTACGCTGTTTCTCGACGGCATACTTCCGCGCGCATCGACCCGGAAGTAAATGGCGGCTTCCGTCGCGCGGCACTAACCAAACAGTTTGCGCAACGTGCCGCCCATAGGAACCGGGAGCGTCGCACCCTCGTCGTAAGGCCAGCGCAGCATGCCTAGGGCGGATGCGGCACCGCCATCCACATGCAACACCTGACCAGTGATCGACTTTGCGAGATCGGAAGCGAGGAACAACACCGCGTTCGCCAGATCGTCCGCAACGGGAGGAGCTTGCAGCGGGATGTACATCTGGAAGGCTTTCGCCCACCATTCAGGCGGCGCATCGGCGTTGAGCGAGCGCCAGGGCTCGGGAATGGCTGCTGCGTTGCCCGCGCTGGGCGTCGTGTCGGGCGCGATCATGTTCACGCGTATTCCGAGCGGACCGAGTTCCCAGGCCATCGCCTTCGAGAAGTTCGTCGTTGCCGCTTTCGCGCCCGCGTAGACCGCGAAACCGCCGGCGCCGCGATGAGCTTCGATGGTCGTGAAATTCACGATCGAGCCGCCGCGACCGCTGCGCTGTAGTAGCGGCACCGCGTGGCGCATCGACTCGATTACGTAGCCGAAATTGCGCTGAATGTCGTCGGCGCAATCGCGTTCCGAGCGGTCCATGAATGGCTGCATGCACGTGCCGCCAACCACGTTCACAAGCGTGTCGATGCCATCGAAGAAGTGCGCCGCCTCGCTATAGAACTGCGCGAGCTGGCGGGGCTGCGTGGCGTCCGCTTGCATGCCGAGCACGCGGCGTCCCATTGCGCGCAACTCCGCCGATGTGCGGGCAATGCTTTCGTCATCAATGTCGCACAAGGCGATATCGACGCCGGCCCCGCCGAGTGCGAGGGCGGCCGCTCGGCCAATTCCCGCCGCGCCTCCAATCAACACCGCCCTGCGTCCTGCAAGCGCACCTCTGCAATCCAGAATGCCCATCGGCTTCTCCTGCCATCGTGATGTAAGCGATCGAAAACACAACGAATCTCTTGAGTTGAATAATGGTACTGTCGGTGCTATTGTTGCTCAAGGATATTAAAGCAATCGACGGAATGCGCGTCCGCGAATTCCGAAGAAGGCGCTGGTGCAACGACGTCGATCAATGGAGAAACCCGGCGTGACCGACATCGAAAGACTCATTGCAATCGAGGAGATCAAACGACTCAAGGCGCGCTATCTACGCTGCGTCGACACAAAGAACTGGGCAGAATTCAAATCCGTGTTCGCCCTCGATGCCCGATTCGACATCAGTGACGACGTGCCCGGATGCATGCTTGCGGGCGGGGAGGAGATCGTGCAGGCGGTCAGTGTTCCGCTTGACGGTTGCGTGAGTGTTCATCACGGCCATTGTCCGGAGATCGATATCACATCGGACACAACGGCGAGCGGCATCTGGGCAATGGAAGACATGTTGCGCTGGGAAGCGGGCTCGGCGTATCCGAATCGCACACTGCATGGTTACGGTCACTACATCGAGACCTACGAGAAGATCGACGGTCAGTGGTTCATCAAGAGCATGAAACTGCGGCGACTACGCGTCGATGTCGGAGTGCAGGCATGACGCAAATAACGTATCGGATGCGGAACGTACGATTCGCTTCGACGGCCGCGTTGCGATCGTCACGGGCGCCGGAAGCGGATTGGGACGCGACTACGCGAAGGCATTGGCGGAGTTCGAATCGATTATCAGCGGCTATCGGGCGACGGCGAAGCAGCGGCTGGAACCGGCAGGGCCTGTGACCAACGAAACGAAGGAACGAGACATGGAGAAGCGATCGTGACACGCAGAATCGGCATCATCGGCGCCAACTGGAGCCTGAAAGTACACGGCAGCGCCTGGCGGCTGTTGCCCGATGTAGAGGTGGCGGCGGTCTGCACCGCACACCGCGAGACCGCCGAAGCGGCGGCGCAGGCATTCAGCGTGCCGCGCGCCTATTGGGACGTCGCTGACCTCGTTGCCGATCCCACACTCGACATCATCGATGTCGGCAGCCGGCCCGCTTATCGCTACGACATGGTGATGGCCGCTCTCAATGCAGGCAAGCATGTGTATGACGCGTTGCCCTTTGCGGTCGACACGGAGCAGGCCGTCGCGCAGAGCGAACTGGCTGCGAAGAAGGGGCTGGTCGGCGTCGTCGATGCACAGTTCCGCTGGGTGCCCGCAGCGATGCACATGCAGGCGCTGATCGCAGACGGGTTTCTTGGCGAACCGCTCGGATTCAATTTTCAGCTGCTTCAGCCGCTGCGCAACCATGATGGTTTCATCTATCCGCACGCCTCGTATCCTGGCGGCGGCGTGTCTCCCTACAAGTGGCTTGCCGACGCGCAAAGCGGTGGCAGCGCATGGCGCAATTTCGGCAGCCACATGGTGCTCCTGCTCATGCCGCTGCTCGGGCGAGTGAAAGCAGCGGCCGGGTCCGACACAACGGGTATCAAGCAATGGCGTCTGCCAGACGGCAGTGCATACACGCCAGACACTGCCGATCTTGGCTGCAGCGTGCTGCGCATGGAAAACGGGGCGCTGGGCACGGTGCAGACGAGCTGGGCCGTGGCCGATGGTCCCGGCATCCGCGCCGAATTGTGGGGGACGAAGGGGCGGCTGCTCTATGTTGATCCTACCTTCGGCGACGGTATTTCCTCGCGTCTTTATGCGGGCAAGCCGGAGCCATTCGAGTTCGGTACGGCGGCAGGTGAATGGCTCGAAACGCCTGCTCAATATTTCGCCGTTCCGGGAACGGCGTTCTCAAAGGAGAATGCTCCTTCGTACATGGTGTCGATGGGCTGGATGTTTCACGACATGCTCCAGGCCATTGAACTAAAACGCGCACCGTCACCAGGTTTCGAGGAAGCCACGCACGCGCACAGGGTGGTGGAGGCGGTGATCGAATCCGGTCGCAGCGGACGGTGGATCGAGATCGGCGGTCGTTGAGAGAGTTGGTGTAGAGCCGCCTTTATTCGAGCCACGTTTTGATGCCTGCGATGTACTCGGCCATCCGCCCGCGAGCCTGGTCCCTGTCGCGGGCGATGACTGCGCACGCAATCTTGCGATGATATTCCTTGATTCTCGCGACGACCCGGTCCCGCTCGGGCCGGCTTTGCCGGTGAAACGTGGAATGAGCGTCGGCCAGTTGCAGGACGATGCCATCGAAAAGGCGCAAGGCGGGATCGCCACACAGTTCGGCTAGCAGGAAATGAAATCGCAGGAATTCATCGGCCCCTGCGCGGCCGTCGAGTTGCGCTTCGGTTTGTATCTGATCACGTAGCCGTTGCTCGCCTTCCCGGTCGAGCCGTTCAATGACGAGATCCAGGACGGCCAACTCGAGTGCGCGGCGTGTCGCGAGAATATCGCGCGACGCGATGCCCGCATACTCCAGATAGACGCTGACGGCCTGCATCGTCGCGCTCAGATCCGGCCTGGCGACGATCACGCTGCCTCCGGTGCCGCGCTGCACCCTCACGATGGAGTGGTGCTCGAGCAACCGGATCGCTCCGCGCATTGCGGCGCGACTCGCCCCATGGATCTTTATTAAATCCTGCTCGGAGCCGAGAGGCAATCCCTCTGGCCATCCCAGCTGGATGATGTGCTTCAGGAGTGACACGAAGAGCGTCTGCGCGCGCGTGATCGGCGCCCCGAGCGCATTGCATTTGCGTCGAGGTGCGGCGGGTGACGGCAGCGCGGGCGTCATCGCGGCCAGCATCGAAAGCCACTGCTGGCGCGGGGCTTCGGAGGGATGCTGACCTTCGCGCATTTTCTCGCGGCGCTGTGCGGCGAACTGGTTGAAGAGCGCGACATCGGCCGCCGGCACGACCAGCGTCAGGCTTGCCATGCCTTCGGCCTTCTTGCGCGCCCGATAGTCGGCAACACGCTCTGCAGACGACCTTGCCATTTTCCAATTCGGCTCGATAAAAATGCGAATATCGTTCAATATATCGCACGGATCGTTACGTGTAACGTTTTTTTTTTGCATGCGAAGTCCGCGTGTTTCTAAGCGTGGAAGTGAAATCAGAAAAATCAACGTGTTAGCTGCAGTGTGGCATGGCTGATTTTTCGATCGACCCGGGGTGTGACGAGGCGAGCGGATCGAACGGTTTTTCACCGCGGTCCGTGATGCCTATAGTGAGCCAATTCAACCACTTCATCCCGTGACGGAAAATCTAACCATGAGCGACACGAAACCCACCATGCCGCGGCGCGGAGATTTCGGCTGGCAACCTCTCGTCAGCGCCTTCGAGCCCACCATTGAGGACATGATGTCCAATCGCGCCTATTTCGGAATGCCGCCCGAGGCGCTCTATCTGTGGGGAACATTTAGGGACGAGGATGGCGAGATTTACTGTCCCATGCGCCGGATTCCCGCCGGCTTGCAGACAGACGCGAAGGACTCACGACGACGCTTCTATCTGTGCACCACGCTCGGTCACGAGGACGGCATGCACATGCATCCCGTCGGCAAGGAGTCCGTGCCGAATGATGGCTTTTCGAGGACGCTGGAAGGCGAGTGCATTCATTGGAAAAGCCATCCGCAGGCATCGGGCAATCGCTTTCATGTGACATGGACGCCGGACGAATGCAGCTGGTTTGAGGAAAACGGCATGGATATCAAGGGCCAGCTCGTTAAGCCGGGCATGCACTGGTATCTGCCGGGACGCGATGCTGGCATGTATTACGTTGCGAACATCTTCGAGATGGAAGGGACCATTCTCGGCAAAAAGGTGCGCGGCATGATCGGCTTCGATCCGATCTATATGTACGAAGGCGGCGAGATCTACAAGACGAAAGACGCGCTTGTGCAGGAGAAGCTGGAACTCGTCTGGTACACCTGGGCGACGCGCTACAAAGATGGCAGCATCGACTTCGGGCACTTCACCCTTGGCAATGACATGTTCGGGTTTGCAATACTCGGCAACGAGAAGGGGGAGGTGCGCTACACATACGACGTGACAGGCAAGGTCGACTTCGGAACGAACGGCTATTGGCAGGAAGGAATCCGGTACTCGGCATTTGGTGACGAATGGGAATTTATCCCAGATCCGAAGGGGCGTCTGGTCGGTCTCGGGACACTGAAGAACCCTCAGGTGGACGGCCGCTGGCGCCGCGTTGGCGACACTCGCGAACCGGACGTCTGGTTCGGGTGGGGAGAGGCGGCACCTGAGCACGGCGACCGTCCGGTCAACCGGCTACGAGACTTGGGCACGCGAGTTGGCGTGAACTTCCGAAAATACTGAAGCCGCCGACAAATTGGTGGTCGTGATTGAGCATGGCGAGGAAGGCGACACGCGCACCGATTTGCCAGCCGCACAACCAGGATTGGATGCGCATTCAGACTTCTTGCGGCGCCGGATATGGAACGCCGCTGCGTCTCCGCCTGATCTGGTCTGTTCATCGAAGTGAGGGGACGAAAATGTTGGCGAGCCGGGCGAAAGAGAAGGAGAAGATAGTGAGCGGGAATGTTGGCGCTAGCGGGAAAAATCAGTTTGCGGACAGAATCGCAGGGCTCGCGGCTCACGATCAGCAGTTTCGGGACGCGTTGCCAATACCAGATGTCAACGAAGCAAAGCTACGTCCAGGCTTGGGTTTGGCGCAGATCGTCGCTGTTTGTCTTGAAGGCTATGCGAACCGGCCGGCGCTGGCGCAACGGGCAAGCAGTCTTGTGGCCGATCCAGCTACGGGGCGGGTTGACCTTCGGCTGGAACCCACCTTCGAGACTATTACGTATCGGGAGCTATGGTCACGAGCTCGCGCACTGGCAAATACCTGGTACTACAGTGAAAGTAGTTCGCTTCGTGCGAACGATCTCCTTTGCGTGATCGCGTTCGCGGGAGTTGATTTTACAACTGTCGACCTTGCGGCGATTTACAACGGCGCGGTTGTCGTGCCGCTTCAGACTAACGCACCTGCGCAGCAGTTGCGCGATATTGTCATGGAGGTACAGCCACAATGGCTGGCGACGAGCGTCGAGTGCCTCGAAACCGCAGTCGACCTTGTTCTTGACGGGCACCGGCCGTCCGGCCTGTTGCTATTCGACTATCACCCGGAGGTAGACGATGAACGGGCACGCTACGAGCATGCGCAGACAAGACTGACTGCGGCCGGCATGCCCGATCTTATGCTTACGTTGCAATCAGCTATTGACAGGGGGAATCAACTAAAGCCGGCGCCGCTCTATGCAGAAGAGGGCAGCGAAAGGCGAATGTGCACAATCTACTATACGTCTGGCAGTACGGGATCGCCCAAGGGCGCCATGTACCCGGAGCTGATGGTGAAATCGAGTTGGTGTGCCGTCTCGCCGATGCCGCTGCTATATATGCATTACATGCCGATGAACCATTCATTCGGGCGTAGCGGGGTTTTTTCGACACTTGGCTCGGGAGGTACCTGCTACTTTACCGCGAAGGCCGATCTTTCGTCGCTATTCGATGATATCGGTCTTGCTCGCCCGACCTCTATGGGGATAGTGCCGCGTATCTGCGAAATGCTTTATCAGCAATATCACGTCGGGCTTGAGCGTCAGCGTTCGGAGGCGGTAGATATCGAGGTGCTGAAGCATGACCTGATGATGGACGTTCGCAATCGCGTGCTTGGCGGACGTTTCCTGAGCGGCAACTTCGGCTCAGCACCACTGGCCCCCGACCTGCGGCAGTTCATGGAAGATTGCCTCGGGTTCAAGTTGGATGACCACTATGGCGCGACCGAGATATCGGGTGCTGTGCGCAACACACGCATCATGCGACCGCCAGTCGTCGACTATAAACTCGATGACGTCCCCGAACTTGGATATTTCAAAACCGATCGTCCTTATCCTCGTGGCGAGCTGCTCATCAAGACCAGCAGCATAATGCTTGGCTATTTCAAGCGGCCTGAAGTTACCGCGTCGGTGTTCGATTCGGATGGTTTCTACAAGACCGGCGATATTATGGCCGAGATTGGCGAAGACCGATTAGTCTACGTCGACCGGCGCAATAATGTTCTGAAACTTGCGCAAGGTGAGTTTGTGGCGATATCGCGCCTGGAAACCCTGTATACCAACGGCCACGCTGCAATTCGCCAGGTGTATCTGTATGGCACTAGCGAGCGGTCGTTTTTGCTTGGTGTACTCGTCCCAAATATGGACGCTTTGAAGGAAAGGGGCATTGCCGACGACGATCGGGCAATTAAAGCGGCGCTCCGGGAGGCCATCAAGGTTGTCGCGCGCGCGGAACACCTCAACGGATATGAGGTGCCACGGGACTTCATTGTCGAGCAGGAGCCATTCAGCGTTGAAAACGGGCTCTTGGCTGGCATCGGCAAATACCAGCGGCCGCGGTTCAAAGAGCGCTATGGCAGACGGCTCGAAGATCTGTATACAGAGATCGCCGCAAGTCAGGCCAATGAGCTCGAGGTATTGCGGCGTGATGGCCGAAAGGAGCCAGTGGCACAAGTGGTAGTCCGAATCGCAGGCGCGACATTGGGTATTGATGTCACAGATCTTTCCACAAACGCGACATTCACGGAACTGGGTGGAGACTCGCTATCAGCGCTTTCATGTTCACTCCTCCTTGAGGAGATATATGGAGTCGAAGTGCCGGTAGGCGTTATCAATAATCCGGCCGGAGGTTTGATGGAAGTATCCCGTTACATCGAACGCGCGAGACGGGCAGATCAGCTACGTCCGACCTTTGCTTCAATTCATGGTCGAGGGGCCACAACGATTTACGCCAGCGATCTCGCCGTCGAAAAATTTCTGGATGCCGAAACGCTTGAGCAGGCGTCCTACCTGCAACCCGCCCGCAACCATATTCGGACTGTGCTGATCACAGGTGCAAACGGCTACCTTGGTCGCTTTTTGTGCCTTGAATGGCTACAGCGTGTAGCGGCCGTTGGCGGAAAGCTCATCTGCATCATGCGGGGCCGCGATGCCTCGGCGGCTCGGGACCGCATTGCGCAGGCATTCGATACTGGCGACGTCAATCTTCGGGACGAATTTGAATCGCTCGCCGCGCGACACCTCGAAGTTCTGGCGGGTGATCTGGGCGAGCATAATCTCGGATTAAGTCTCGCAGATTGGCAACGGCTGACAGATTCGATAGATCTCATTGTTCACCCCGCCGCGCTTGTCAATCACGTCTTGCCCTACTCACAGCTCTTTGGCCCTAATGTGCTCGGTACGGCGGAACTGATACGTCTCGCGCTGACCAACAGAATCAAGCCAATCAGCTTCGTCTCAACCGTCGCCGCCGCGGCAGTTCCGAATGGCGGGTTGATCGATGAGGATGTCGACGTGCGCGTAGCGACACCGGTTCGCCCTCTCGACGGCGATCGCTATGCAGACGGGTACGCAAACAGCAAATGGGCAGGTGAAGCCCTCTTGCGCGATGCACACGAGCGATTTGGTCTTCCAGTCGCCGTATTCCGGTCGGGCATGATCTTGGCCCATAGTCGGTACACCGGGCAGCTCAATGTCCCTGATATGTTTACACGATGGCTCTTGAGCATCGCCATTACCGGCCTCGCACCCAGAACCTTCTACACAGGCGACGGGGATGCGCACTACGATGGCTTGCCAGTGGATTTCACAGCAAAATCGATTGCCACGCTTGGCGCCAGGGTGCGAGAGGGTTATAGGACCTGGCACGTTGTAAACCCTCACGACGACGGCATTTCCTTGGATACATTCGTCGATTGGGCGATCGATCACGGCTGCAAGATCCAACGCATCGACGACTATTCCGATTGGTTCGCGCGATTTGAGGCAGCGTTGCGTGTCCTGCCAGAGAAGGTGCGCCAGCAGTCTTCGCTACCGCTTATTCACCAATTGGGTGTCCCGTCGTCTCGTGCCGCCGGCACCAGCGTGCCATCCGCCAGATTCGAAGAGAGTGTGGGGAAATATATGGTCGGAGGGGACGGACGGATTCCACAGATCTCTGCGGACTTTATTGGCAAGTATCTTGCGGATCTGCGTCATCTTCGATTGATGAACTGAAGTATCGCCGTAACACATTCGTGTTTGGGGGATTACATGACAGATATTCTCAATGGTTACGCGGCCACCGCCCCTGGTGCTCTGCTTGCACCCTTCCAGTTCACTCGGCGCCATCCACGGATCGACGACGTGGTCATCGAGATCGAGTACTGCGGCGTGTGTCATTCGGATCTTCATCAGGTGCATAACGACTGGGGTAACACTCGCTACCCGCTGGTACCCGGCCATGAAATCATTGGTCGAGTCATTGATGTCGGCGCCACGGTAACGCGATTCAAAGCGGGCGATATTGTTGGCGTTGGCTGCCTGGTTGATTCCTGTGGCGATTGCTCGCCGTGTTGCGAAGGTGAAGAGCAATACTGTTTGAACAAGCCGACACCGACCTACAACGGTGTTGATCGACACGACGGGCGACCGACGTATGGCGGCTACTCCGAGCGGATCATTGTCTCCGAGAAGTTTGTGCTACGAATTCCTGATGGTCTGGACCCTAAGGCCGCCGCGCCCTTGTTGTGCGCGGGAATTACGAGCTATTCACCGTTGCGCCGTTGGAATATCGGGCGAGGCCACAAGGTTGCTGTTGTTGGTCTCGGTGGCCTGGGGCATATGGGACTGAAATTTGCCAAGGCGATGGGTGCCGAGGTTACGTTGATCACGCGCAGTGCAGGAAAAGAGCAAGAGGCCCGGCGTCTTGGTGCTGACCACGTGCTCGTATCCAGCGATCTCGCGCAGATCGGCCTTGCAGCGGGGAACTTCGATCTCGTCCTCGATACAATTCCGACCCCGCATGACCTCAATCCCTACCTTTCAACGTTACGATTGAATGGAACACTTGTACTCGTTGGCTTGATCGGTCCCATTGCTCCGGCTGTTCACAGTGGCTTGCTGGTGACCGGGCGTAGATCCATCGCCGGTTCCGCAATTGGCGGTGTTGAGCAGATGCAGGAAATGCTGGACTTCTGCGCTGCACACGATATCAATTGCGACGTGGAAATGATCAGGATCCAGGATATCAACCGCGCATATGAGCGATTGCTCAAAAGCGATGTGCGTTATCGCTTTGTGATCGATATGGAATCGCTGAAGTCGAGGCCGGCGGATTGATTACCTAAGTGCTTTCTTCGGGCGCGGTAACGTTGCCGCGCCTTTTCCAGGTATGCGAGCATGGAGTTGCGCCAACTTTCCCTCACGCTGAACGATCGTGAATCGGCGCCGGCGCACGCTGACCACTCAGGTACTTAGCCAGCGGGTAACTGTGCACCGGCGATGACGAAGTCTATGACACGGTGGAGATCGGACGCGCAAGCGTATGCTAGTCCCAAATTTTCACCCATCGGCGCAAGCACCAACAGAGAGTAAAAGGCTTGCACTGCCACCGCAGCTTCACGCGGCCCGGCTTCGACCAGCAGTCTACGCACGATGGTGGTCGCTCGTAGCTAGCCTTCGCTATGCAGACGTTCGAAGAGGTCAGGAAACCGACTTCGCTCGGCCGTGACAATGCGATCGAGTGCCTGACTTTCGGCCGAGGTAACTTGCTCCACGTAAATGCAGGCGATGGTCGGCAATCGCGCGCATCGTACCTTTATATCAGAGCAACGCCTAATACAACACGGAGATGCAATGAGTGATAAGAGTGGAGTCGGCCAGGTAGTTGGTATCGACCGCCGCACGGTGGTTCGCCTCCTGGGAGCGGCGGCCGTAGGCATGAACGGTCTCTTTAGTATAGCCGCGCCTGAAGTCGCAACGGCAGCGGCTCCTCGACCCGTTGGTCCGGACAAGTCGTTGCCTTGGCCGCCAGCCGGCGCCTTCGGAGGTAAGGCAATCGTGGGTCCACACCAGCCTTCTGCGGCGTTGATGCTGGACACGGACGAGTTACTCGGGCTGCCACCACAAATGTCATTTATCTACGGCTGCCTTCGAGACATGGATGGCAACATGTCCGAGTGGGTCCGCAACTTCAACCTTCAACCAGATGCCGCTCGGCAGGGTCTTTTCGTGCAGTCGAATCAAGGCAAGGACGAACTGCGAGTATTGCCAAATATCTTTATGGCGGCGGCGACAGAAGCGGTCGCCTCGTCCGAAGGCGGCAATGGCATATGGCACTCACCGGACGGCGCGAAGGGGAAGCCATATAAGCTCGAGATGTCGGCCGATGGCGGAACTATTCACTGGAGCGAGGATGGAGCGCTCGATGTCACGGGCACCTTGATGGGCCCCGGGCTACAGTGGTACATCGCAGAGCCATCGGGCAGCGAGCTTTATGTCTCACAGATCTATGAGATGAAAGGCGTCGCGCTCGGCAAGCCCGTTCGCGGTGTGATTGCTTTCGACAAGGCATATTTGCCGAAGGGCATCAGGATGTATGGCGGCAAGGATCCGCTTTTTCGACCGAAGGCACACCATCGTACCTGGTACACATGGGGCACGCGATATAAGGACGGTAGCTATGATGCTGGGCATTTCGTCCTTGGTACCGACCGCATCGGCTTCGCGCTGTTGACAAATGAGCGGGGACAACTTGTCCTCGACACGAATGTGACCGGTAGTGTCGAGCTGATATCAACTGAACCGTGGCCGAAGCGGGTATCGGTACGTACTTCATCCGGAGCGGAATGGGAATTTATTCCTGACCCGAAGGGCCGTATGCCGGATATGTTGGGCACGGGCGCGACAACGGCGTTCACGCCGCAGACTGAAGGTCGGTGGCGCCGTCCAGGCGACAAAAGAGAGCCCGAAGTCTGGTTCGCTTGGGGAGAAGTTGCCGAGCGCGGGCGCACTAACCAAGCATGGAACTACCGGTTTTAGGAGCTCACACTGCTAAACGCTGGATGCTGTGAGCGCCCGGATGCTCAGGATCGCTGCAGAAGCGCAAAGTTTGAAATGAGTTGGGATGGCGACGGGTCGGCCGCCTGTCGCCACGTTGTTGCTTTGTCTTATTTCACGTACTTGCGGAACTCCGGCTTGCGCTTTTCGCGGAAAGCATTGCCTCCTTCCCTCGACTCGTCCGTGTCGTAATACATCGCGAGCGCCTGCATCGCGAATGCGCCGATGCCGCGAATATTCTCGGTGTCGATATTGAAAGAGCGCTTTGCCAGCGCAATGGCGGTGGGGCTCATCTGCAGAATCTCGTCGCACCACTTCTTCGTTTCAGCGTCGAGCTGCTCGGGCGGTACGACGGCATTGACGAGACCCCAGTCGAGCGCCTGCTTCGCGCTGTATTTGCGGCACATGTACCAGATTTCCCGTGCTCGCTTCTCGCCGATGATGCGCGCGAGGTACGCGGTGCCAAAACCCGGATCGACCGAACCCACCTTCGGACCGACCTGGCCGAAGATCGCGGTCTCGGAAGCGATCGCGAGGTCGCAGATCGTCACGAGCACGTTGCCGCCGCCGATCGCGTAGCCGTTCACTCGTGCGATTACGGGCTTCGGAATATCCCGGATGATGCTTTGCAGCTCTTCGATCGGCAGGCCCACCGTGCCGCGCCCGTTGTAGCCGTCGCCGGACTGGTCACCGCCCGTGCAGAATGCCTTTTCGCCGGCGCCCGTGAGCACCACGACGCCGATATCCTTGTTCCATCCCGCGAGACCGAAGGCCTTGATGAGCTCTTCACAGGTGTTGGCGTTGAACGCGTTATAGACGTTGGGGCGATTGATGGTGATCGTCGCGACGCCATCCGCCTCCTTGTAGATAATGTCCTTGAATTCCATGTCGTATTCCAATGTGTTTTGAAGAACAGGTTCGCGGTGCCGTTTAACCGGCCATCGTCAAACCGCCGGACACGCTGATGACCTGGCCGCTGATGAACGCGGCGTCGTCGCTCGCGAGGAAGGCAACCGTGCCGGGGATGTCGCCGGGTTCACCCATGCGGCCAAAAGGCACGGCCTTCACGAGCGCGGCCTTGATGCGCTCGCCTTTCTCGCCTTGCGCGAGATTGTCGAGAAGCGGGGTCGCGGTGGGGCCTGGGCAAACAACATTGACGGGAATCTTCTGACGGGCCATTTCGCGCGCCATCGTCTTCGTGAATGCGATGAGACCGCCCTTGCAGAATGAGTACACTGCTTCCATTGAGGAGCCCACGCGACCCGCATCCGACGAGATATTCACGACGCGGCCACGGCCACGTTCGGCCATGCGTCGCAGCACGGCATGGTGCATGTTCAGCGGCCCGTATAGATTGATCGCGACCACCTTGTCCCAGAACGGCTTCTCGGTTTGCAGAAAGAAGGCACCCATGTCCCAGCCCGCGTTGTTCACGAGAACCTCGATCGGACCGAGCTCTTCCTCGACTTTGGCCACTGCGGCATGCACGCCTTCGTGATCCGTGATGTCGACGCGGTACGCACGCGCCTTGCCGCCCGCCGCCTCGATTTCCGCCGCGACACGGGCAGCGCCTTCTTCGTTCAGGTCGAACAGCGCGACGGTCGATCCTTCCTCGCCGAATCGTCTGCTGATCGCGGTTCCGATCCCGCCTGCAGCGCCGGTGACGACGACGACCTTCTCCTTGAGCCCCTTCATTGATTCCCTCCGTGATGTGCGAGGCGCTTTCGCGCCAGTTAGTCCTTGCTCAGCGCTTCCGTAACGGCTTCGCCTTTTCCCGTGGCACGGGCGACGAGCGCGCCGGCTTCGCCCGCGCTGTAGCCCGCTTCGATCAGGACTTCGATGCTGTGTTCGCCGAGATTCGGCGGCAGATAGCGAACGTTGCCGGGCGACTCGGAGAAGTGCACCGGGATCGAGGTCATGACCATGTCGCCTTCGGTCGGGTGATCGAAACGCTTGAAGAACCCGGTCTCCTTGATATACGCGTCATGCATCAGATCTTTCAGGTCGCGCACGGGACCGTGCGGGACATCCGACGATGCGAAAATCGCGTTCCATTCCGCCGTGGTCTTGTTGCGAATGGCATCGCCGACGATGCGGTACAACTCGTTAATGTTGCGCATGCGTTCTGTCATGTGGCAGAAGCGCGGATCGTCGAGCAGATGCGCCGCATCGATCGCGCACAGCACGCGGCGCCATTGCTCGTTGTTGACCGCGAGCAGGCAGATGTGGCCGTCTTTCGTCGCATAGGGCCGGCGATACGGCGAAAACATGCGCGGATAGCCAAGACCCGTGCCGTCATTGGAGCCCAGCGCGCCTTCCCAAAGATGCTCGAAGAGATTGAATTGCAGCATCGTCTCGAACATCGGCACGTGGACGAGTTGGCCGAGGCCGGTACGCTCGCGGTGGAAAAGCGCCATGCTGATCGACGACGCCAGCACGTAACCGCAGAACTTATCGACGATCACGGTGGGAAAGTAGCGCGGTGAGCCGTCGGCGTCGCGGTTCATCGCCGCAATGCCGCTTTCGCCCTGGATCACGTCGTCGAAAGCGGGGCGGTCCTTGTAGGGGCCGTCGATGCGATAGCCCGCACCCGACGCGTACACGATGCGCGGGTTGCGCGCCCGCACTGCTTCGTAGCCGATGCCGAGTCGCTCGGCTGCGCTCGGTCGCATGCTGTGCACGATGACGTCGGCCGTCTCGACAAGCTTGAGCAGCGCTTCGCGGCACTCGGCATGCTTGAGGTTCAGGATCACGCTCCGCTTGTTGCGGTTCATGATCGTATAGAAGACAGCCATGTCGGGGTTGCGGCCGGGACCGTTCTTGCGGTTCTGGTCGCCTTCGGGCGGTTCGATCTTGATGACGTCCGCACCCATGTCGCCGAGCAGCTGCGTGGCGACTGGACCGAGCACGTTGATGGTCAGGTCGATCACGCGGACACCGGCTAACGGGCCCGTGGCACGTTCGAGAGGTTGTTGTGGATTTTCCATGCTCAGGCCTTGTATTCCTTGCCCTTCACGAGTCTGAGCGGCGTGTACACCATCACTTCCGTGCCGTCCTGCTTGATCACGCGGTTACGCGTGCGTACCAGGCCAAGCCCTGGGCGCCCCTTGCTGGGCCGGCATTCAATGACTTCGCATTCCACATGAATCGTGTCGCCCACGTAGGTGGGGCCCTTGATATCCAGTTCCATGTTAAGGAACGCGAAGCCGACACCCTGCATGGTGGCCTGCGTGAGCAGCCCTTCCATGAGCGTAAACACAAGCGCCCCAGGCGCGACGCGCCCTTTGATAGCGGACTGCTCCCTTAGAAATTCGGTGTTGGTAAACAGCACCTCAAGCATGCCGGTAACGGAAACGAAATTCACGACGTCCGTTTCAGTGACTGTCCGGCCCACGGTCTTGAACTTGCGTCCAACGGGCAGGTCCTCCCAGTGAATTCCCAAACCAACCGTTTCGATTTCTTCCATTACCTGTCCTCTGTTGTTGTAGCTCTCGCTTGTTAGCCCGGCTGTCGTTGTCAGGTTTTCTTGACGCGGCCCAGTACGCTGTCCGCGACGATGTTGCGCTGGATCTGGTTAGTGCCTTCGATGATCTGCACAACTTTTGCATCACGGAAATAACGGTTGATCGAATATTCGTTGGAGATGCCGGCTGCGCCAAATAGCTGCACGGCGTCGGTCGCTACCTTCATGGCGACATCCGATGCGAACATCTTTGCCATCGCAGCCATCGGAGCGAGTTCGCGTCCGCTTACGCCCGCGTCGACGAGCGATGCGGTGCGATAGACGAGCTGGCGCGCGGCCTCCGTCTGCGTAACCATGTCGGCGATCATCCAGCGCACGCCCTGGAAGTTGCTGATGGTCTGGCCGAACGCCACCCGGTCCTGAATAAACCTGACGGCGTGATCGATCGCGCCCTGAGCGATGCCAACTGCGCGTGCCGCAACGATGGGACGGCTCGTGTTGAGCGCTTCCATTGCCACCTTGAATCCCTGGCCGCCCTCCGGTCCGAGACGGTCTTCCGCACGAATGAAGGCGTCGTCGAAGTAGAGAGGGCACGACGCCACGCCTCGCGCGCCCATCTTGTCTTCTTCGTTGCCGATCGTGAGACCGGGCGTGTTGCGATCGACGATGAAGAGATTGATCCCCAGCGGCTGCCCTTCCTCATCGAGCGTTTTTGCCGCGACGAGAATGAAGTCTGCGATATGCGAGTTCGTGCACCAGATCTTTGAGCCGTTGAGCACATAGCCGCCGTCCTTGCGGCGCGCCGTGGTGCGAATGCCAGAAACATCTGAGCCGCTTTGAGCCTCTGTAATGGAGAGCGCGCCACGCAAGTCCCCGGAGGCGAGCCCGGGCAGCAGACGTGCTTTCTGCTCTTCCGTGCCCCCTTCGAGAATGGCGCCAAAGGGCGTCCATTGCACGACCAGCAAATAGCCGGTGTTGTAGCAAACCCGCCCGAATTCCTCGACCGCGATACAGGCCGACATCACGCTGCCTGCGCCGCCATACGCTTCGGGGAAGGGCAACGTGAAGAGGCCGAGTTCCTTGAGCAGTGCGTACATGTCGTGCGGATACTCGGCCGTGCGGTCGATCTCATCGGCGCGCGGCGCCACGCGCTCCCTCGCGACGCGACGGATGAGATCGCGGATCTGAACCTGGTCGTCTGTTAGTTCGTATGTCACTTGGAGCTCTCTTACTGGCGGTTTTCAGGGCCGGACCCAGATGCGTCTTTCGGAGTGGGCAAACGTCGCCCCGCTGTCCACTCCCGAGTCATCCGGGGGCTTCATAATATTGAACAATGTTCGATAAAGTAAACGATGCGCCTGGCAACCGTCAAGCGCTGAAAGCGGCTGCCGCGGGTTTGTCCGAGGTGCGTCCGGAATTTCGCCGGGATGTACTGTCAGCCTTGTGGGGCGGGGCGTGGCAGGGCTTTCCCGCCGTTGACAAAGTGTTTGCGATGCGTTTAAGATTTGGAACAGTGTTCGGTTATTTGTTCGATTTTGGCCCGACGTAACGGCTCGATTCGCGGGAGCCCGAGGCAAAACGATTTGGAGGAGCGGGGAATGGAGTCTCTTTGTCCTGAAGTCGACTATCAGAAGTTTCTGGCCGAGGGCCGCTTGATGATCCAGCGCAGCCGCGGCAGCGGCCGCTATGTGTTCTATCCGCGCGTTGCCGAGCCGGTTACCGGGGCGCGCGATCTGGAGTGGGTCGAAGCCTGCGGGAAAGGCACGGTTTATTCCACCACGGTCGTGCGCCAGAAGTCGCCCACGCCGAGCTACAACGTCGCAGTGATCGATCTGGAAGAAGGTGTGCGCATGCTCAGCTGTGTGGAGGGCATCGAGCCAGAGGCTGTGCGCATTGGCATGCCCGTGCAGGCGAAGATCGTCTACCGGGGGGATGCGGCACTGCTTGTGTTCGAACCAGCCTGACGCCCGCTAACCCGCAGCCGGCCGCCAAGAGCCGGTCGCACCTGATGAAAGGTAGATCGAATGGAATTCAACTTGCGCGGGCGTACCGCACTGGTGGCAGGCGCCACCTATGGGATTGGGGAAGCACCTGGCTTGTCGTCGATGGACCTTGCAGCGCGCGCTTCCGTCGACGCGCTGGCCCAGGCCGGGCTCAAACCCGGCGATGTCGACGGGCTATTCGTGTGCACGCCGGACGACATGCTCTCGGGTCTCACGTTTGCCGAATACCTCGGTATTAACCCAAGGTTCACCGACAACAACCGAAGCGGCGGCTCGGCTTTCGAAATTTACGCACACACTGCTGCGATGGCGTTGTGTACGGGACAAATCGACGTTGCGTTGATCGCCTATGGGAGCAATCAGCGTAGCGCGGCGGGCAAGCTCGTCCAGTCGTCACGTCCCTCGCCGTGGGAGAGCCCGTATAGGCCGATGAATCCGGTGTCGTCCTATGCGCTCGCGGCCGCGCGGCATATGCACCAGTACGGCACGAAACGCGAACATCTGGCCGAGGTGGCTGTCGCCGCGCGCAAGTGGGCGCAGCTTAATCCGGATGCGTACATGCGCACGCCCTTGTCGATCGATGATGTGATGGGCGCCCGTCTGGTGTCCGACCCGCTTTCCGTGCGCGATTGCTGCCTCGTGACGGATGGCGCGGCGGCCGTAGTCATGGTGCGCGCCGAGCGCGCCCGCGATCTGACCGACAAGCCCGTGTATCTGCTCGGCGCGGCCTCGGCCACTTCGCACCGCGAGATCGCGAACATGCCTGATCTCACGGTGACTGCTGCAGCGCAATCGGGCCGGCGCGCGTATGAAATGGCGGGCGTGAAGGCTGGCGACATCGATGTCGCGATGCTGTACGACGCATTCACGATCAACACCATTCTGTTCCTCGAAGACCTCGGCTTTTGCCCCAAGGGCGAAGGCGGCCGCTTCGTTTCGGACGGAGCCATCGCGCCGGGCGGCCGGCTCGCGGTGAATACCAACGGCGGCGGTTTGTCTTGCGTTCACCCCGGCATGTATGGGCTTTTCCTGATTGAGGAGTCGATGCGGCAATTGACGGGCCGTGCCGGCGAGCGCCAGATTCCCGGTGCGAAACTGGCCATCGCGCACGGCAACGGCGGTGTGCTCTCGAGCCAGGCTACGGTGATTCTCGGAACAGAGGAAACACTGTAAGAGAAGCGACCCGCCGGGGCCAGTGTCAACAGCTTTGCATGGGATAAGAGTCAGTGCTTTGCATGGGATCGGAGTAGGTGCTGAAGCGCCAACGCCGATCGACAGCTAAAGCGCCAACTCTGATCGACAGGAGACGGACAGATGAGCGAAGAGACCGGCAGTGACGCAACAGATATCGTCCAGGTCCAGCAAGACGGCGCGATCGCGATCGTCACATTGAATTACCCCCAGCGGCGCAACGCGTTTTCACTGAAGATGCGTGAGACGTTGTACGCGCAACTTTGTCGTCTGATGCATCACGAAGAAAGCTGCCGCGCAATCGTATTGACCGGCGCTGGCAATACGTTTTGTGCGGGTGGCGATATCTCGGAGATGCAGGCGCGCAAGGTGCTCGAGTACCGGCAGCGCAATGAACTGCCCCTCGACATCTTCAGACTGATGGTCGAAGGGCCGAAAGCCGTTGTCGCCGCCGTCGAAGGGTTTGCTTTTGGCGCAGGGCTTTCGCTCGCTGCGGCCTGCGACTACGTCGTCACATCGTCGGCTGCACGATATGCGAGCGCGTTCGTCAAGGTCGGGCTGCTGCCCGATACAGGTCTCTACTGGTCGCTTTCACAACGCGTGGGCGGCGGCCTCGCACGTGAACTCATGCTGAGCGCGCGAGAATTCAACGGCGTCGAAGCCAGTGAGACCGGTTTTGCGAATCAGGTCGTCGAACCCGGCGAAGCGCTGAACGCGGCCTTGAAGGTGGCGCAACAGTACGCGGAATTGCCCTCGGTCGCCACCGCGCATCTGAAGGCCGCGCTCGCGACGGGCATCCGCACGCTCGACGACGCGATCGAGGCCGAAGTCAACCTGCAGCCCATCCTGCGCCGCAGCCGCGAACACCAGGAGGCCGTGAGCGCCTTTATGGAAAAGCGCAAGCCGGTGTTCGTGGCTGACTGAAGGAAGCCATCATGAGCGAAAAGCAAACGGTAGAAACCGAAACGGCATCGCTGATCGAGGTGACCCGCGAGGGGCCGGTCGCGATCGTGACGTTGAACAATCCGCGACGCCGCAATGCGATGGGGCGCCAGATGCGTCAGTTGCTGCGCGACACGATGCATCGTCTGATGGTCGACGATCCCGAATCGCACGCAATCGTCCTCACGGGTGCGGGCGAGCATTTTTGCGCTGGTGCGGACATCTCCGAAATGACGAAGCGCACGATCCTGCAAAGCCGCGAGATTCTGGCGGAATCGTGTGTGGTGGTGCGTGAAATGCAGGCGGGTCCGAAGCCCGTCGTGGCAGCGGTGGAAGGCGTGGCCTTCGGAGCCGGACTGTCGCTCGCAGTGGCGGCCGATTACGTGGTCGCGGCGTCGACCGCGCGCTTTTGCGCTGCGTTTTTGCGCGTCGGCCTCATTCCGGATACCGGCATTCTGTGGACGCTTCCGAAGCGCATCGGCATGGCCCGCGCGAGAGAGATGCTCTCGCTCGCCACCGAGATCGACGGCAACAAGGCCGCAGCGATCGACCTCGCCAACGAAGTGGTTGAGCCGGGCGCGGCGCGCGCCAAGGCGATCGAAGTTGCGCTGAGCCTCGCGGCGTTGCCGCCGCTCGGCGTGGCACTGCTGAAGGAATCGCTCACCAATGCCGCGACGACCATGGAAGGCGCGCTGCGAGCCGAGATCGACTATCAGCCCATCCTGCGTCAGTCTAAAGACCATCAGGCTGCCTGCAAGGCATTTATGGAAAAGACCACACCGGTCTTCACCGGTGAGTGAGCGCGGGGACCCATGCGATGAGTATCGAGCAGAAGGAAAAGGCCGCGGGCGGCGACGAGATCGTGCAGGTGCGCCGCGAAGGCGACGTGACCGTTGTCGTGATGAACTATCCCGAGCGCCGCAATGCGTTCTCCATGAAGATGCGGCTCGCGCTGACCGATGTGTTTCAGCGGCTCATGAACGACGACCCGGATACGCGCGCCATCGTGCTGACGGGGGCCGGCGGTCATTTTTGCGCGGGCGGCGACCTGTCCGAAATGCACGCGGCCACGCCGCCGTTGCTCGCGCTGCGTGAGCGCATTGCTGTGGGCGTGCGTCTCTTCAAGCTGATTTATACGGGCACGAAGCCGGTCGTCGCGGCAGTAGAAGGTACGTGCTATGGAGCGGGCCTCTCGCTGGCTGCTGCCTGTGATGTCGTGGTCAGCGCCGAGACGGCGAAGTACTCGTGTGCGTTCGGCAAGGTAGGGCTACTGCCCGATACCGGGATTCTCTGGACACTGCCGCAAAAGGTGGGTGGCGGCAAGGCGCGTGAACTGATGCTGAAGGGCGATGTCATCGATGCAACCGCGGCGCGCCGCATCGGCCTTGTCAGCGAGGTGGCCGCGAGCGGACACGCGCTCGATGCGGCGATCGAGGCTGCGGCTCGCTTCGCGGGCTATCCGCCGGTGACGCTGGCACTCCTGAAGGCGAGTCTCGTCAACGCGGGCAACTCGATCGAAGACGCATGCCGTCTGGAAACCGATCTCAATCCCCTGACCCGCCAAACGAGCGATCACACGGAAGCCGTGAAGGCCTTCATGGAAAAACGCAAGCCGGTTTTTACGGGTGCCTGAAGCCGCGGTTCTTTGTTGCTGTCTCTACTGGAAGTTCAATGCCAATGTTTACGCCTGACCTGCTGAAGAACAAACGAATCCTGATCACCGGCGGTGGCACGGGCCTCGGCAAGAGTATCGGCCGACGCTATCTCGAACTGGGCGCCGATCTCGTCATCTGCGGCCGCCGTAAGGAAGTGCTCGACGCGACGGCCGACGAGTTTCGCGGCGTAGTGCCAGGCGCACGCGTCACGACTGTGCAGGCGGATGTGCGCAGCGCGGAATCCGTCGAGGCAATGATGGATACGATCTGGCAGGACGGGCCGCTCGATGTGCTGCTGAACAACGCGGCGGCCAATTTCATCGCGCGCACGGAGAGCCTCTCGCCGCGTGCAGTGGACGCTGTGCTCGATATCGTGCTGCACGGCAGCTTCTATTGCACGATCGCGGCGGGCAAGCGCTGGATCGACGCGGGCCACGCGGGCAACGTGATCAGCACGGTGTCCACTCCCACGATGACGGGCTCGGCCTTTACGGTGCCCTCCGCTGCGGCGAAGGCTGGCGTTCTGGCGATGACCCGAAGCCTTGCGGTCGAGTGGGGGCCGAAGGGCATTCGCCTGAACGCGGTGGCGCCCGGACTTTTCCCGACGCCCGGTGCCTGGGAGCAGTTGTATCCGCCTGGCTCGCAGGTCGAACCGCAAGAGCGCTCGGTTCCGCTGCGGCGCTTCGGCGATCACACGGAACTCGCGGATCTTTATGCGTATCTGGCTTCGGACGGCTCCGGCTATATCACCGGCGACATGATCGTGATCGACGGCGGCCGCTGGATGCAGGGCGTTGGCGGCCCGACCTTCCGTGCCATGCAGGATTGGACCGACGAACAATGGGACGCCATGCGTGCCCATGCGCGCAAGGGTTGAACCATGGGTCCGCTCGCAGGAGTTCGAATCATCGAGCTGGCCGGCATCGGACCGGGCCCCATGGCGGCAATGTTGCTCGCCGATCTGGGCGCGACGGTGTTGCGCATCGAGCGTCGCCAGCCGGCCAAGCTCGGCATCGAGCGCCCGCTGCGTTACAACCTGTTGCTGCGTAACCGCAAAACGATCGCGCTCGATCTGAAAGACCCGGAGGCCGTGGAACTCGTGCTCTCTCTCGTGGAGCGCGCCGACGCCTTGATCGAAGGCTTCCGCCCCGGCGTGACGGAACGCCTTGGGCTCGGTCCGCAGGTCTGCCTCGAACGCAATCCGAAGCTTGCCTATGGACGTATCACGGGATGGGGGCAAGAAGGCCCGCTTGCGCAGTACGCGGGGCATGACCTGAACTACATCGCGATCACCGGCGTGCTCAACGCGATCGGCCGCCGCGATCAGCCGCCGTCGATACCGTTGAATCTGATCGGCGACTATGCCGGCGGTTCGCTGTACCTCGCAATGGGACTGCTCTCCGCGATTTTGCATGCGCGTAACGGCGGCACAGGCCAGGTCGTGGATGCCGCGATCGTCGACGGCACGGCGAACCTTGCCACCACGTTCTTCGGCATGCAGGCTGCCGGCATCTGGCGTGACGGGCGCGGGACGAATATCACGGACTCCGGATCACACTTCTACGACGTGTACGAATGCGCGGACGGCAAGTGGATCACGATCGGTCCCATCGAGGACAAGTTCTATCTGGCGCTGCTTCGTCTGCTCGATATCGACCCGCAAACACTCGGCGCTCAGCTTGACGAAAGCAATTGGCCTGCCGCACGCGCGCTGTTTGCGCTGAAGTTCAATAGCCGCACGCGCGAGCAATGGACCACGCTGCTCCAGCATTCGGACGCGTGCTTCGCACCCATCCTGTCGTGGACCGAGGCACCTGAGCATGAGCATTTAAAGGCGCGCGGCACGTTCATCGAAGTCGACGGCATCGTGCAGCCGGCTCCGGCGCCGCGCTTTTCCGCCACTGTGCCCGCGAAGCCGACGGCGCCCGAGGCGCCCGACGCGGCAACGGTCGACGCTGCGCTGGCCGCATGGCTCGAACCGGGCCGCATTGGCAAGCTGAAAGAAGCGGGAACGCTGGCCTGAGCGGCACACGGCAGGCTACCCACAAAAACGTAACGAGACATTCATGGATCTGCGATATACCGACGAAGAGGTGGCGTTCCGCAATGAGGTAAGAGCCTTCTTCAAGGAAGCGCTGCCCGCCGACATTCGACGCAAGGCTGCCTTGGGGCAGCGCTATTCGGCGGCCGACCTGCGCCGCTGGCAGCGCATTCTCTACGAGCGCGGCTGGGCGACGCCGGCGTGGGACAAGGCGTGGGGCGGGACGGGTTGGAGCGCCGTGCAGCAATATATCTTCAAGGAAGAGCTGCACATGGCGCCGGCGCCCGAGACGCTGTCGTTCAACGTGAACATGATTGGCCCGGTGTTGATCGCGTTCGGCAGCGAAGAGCAGAAGCGTCACTTCCTGCCCCGCATCGCGAGCCTCGAATACTGGTTTTGCCAAGGATTTTCCGAGCCGGGCGCGGGCTCGGATCTGGCAGCGCTGCGAACCCAGGCGGTTCGCGACGGCGACCACTATGTCATCAACGGGCAGAAGCTCTGGACCTCGACGGCGCATCACGCCGACTGGATGTTCTGCCTCGTGCGCACGGATTCGAGCGGGAAGAAGCAACAGGGCATCACGTACCTGTTGATCGACATGAAGACGCCGGGCCTGACGGTGCGCCCGATCATCACGATAGACGGCCACCACGAAACCAACGAGGTGTTCTTCGACAACGTGCGCGTGCCGGTTGCCAATCGCATTGGCGAGGAAAACAGGGGCTGGGACTACGCGAAGTATCTACTCGGCAACGAGCGCAGCGGTATTGCACGAGTGGGCGTTTCGAAGATGCGCGTGCGCCACGCAAAAGATCTCGCGAAGCGCGTGCCCTGCGGTGACGGCGTGCTGTGGGACGATCCGCGCTTTCGTGAGCGGGTCGCAGCCGTGGAAGTGGAGTTGAAAGCGCTGGAAATGACGCAGATGCGCGTGATCGCCGAAAGCAGTGCACAAGAGAGCCACGTGCCGGACCCGAAGACTTCGATCCTCAAGATCAAGGGTTCGGAACTCCAGCAACTTTCCGCCGAACTGCTGCTGGAAGTCGCGGGCCCCGATGCGTTGCCGCTCGACATCGACTTCCTGCGCGGTGTTGGCGACGCGGTTCGCGAGCCCGAATGGGCGCTTACGATCGCGCCGAATCACTACTTTGCACGTCACGTTTCGATTGTGGGCGGCTCCAACGAGATTCAGAAGAACATTCTCGCGAAGTCGGTATTGGGACTTTGAGCGACGGTCGAACAGCGGAGAAGCATGGGCTATGGACTTTGATTTCACCGATGAGCAACGCATGCTCAAGGATAGCGTCGAGCGTCTCGTCAAGGACGAGTACGGCTTCGAGCAACGCGCGAAGTACCTTGCGGAGCCGGACGGCTTCAGCCGCGCGCAATGGGCGCGCTATGCCGGGATGGGGCTGCTGGGCCTTTCATTCGACGAGGAGTACGGCGGCAGCAACTGCGGTCCTGTTGAAACGATGGTCGTCATGGAGGCGTTGGGTCGCGGTCTCGCGGTCGAGCCGTACCTCTCAACAGTCGTACTGGGCGGCGGCTTTGTGCGCCTTGGCGGCAACGCTGCGCAACGCGCGGCAATTCTGCCGCAGATTGCGCAGGGCGAACTGCTGATGGCCTTCGCGCACAGCGAAGCGCAGTCGCGGTACGACCTGGCGGACGTGGCGACCACCGCGCGGCGCGACGGCGACGGATGGGTGATCGACGGCGCCAAGCGCATCGTGCTGCACGGCGGCAGCGCCGATCTTCTCGTGGTGTCGGCGCGTGTGTCCGGCGGCAGGCGGGAGCGCGACGGCGTCGGCCTGTTCGTGGTCAGAGGCGACGCGGCGGGCGTGACGCGCCTCGCGTATCCGACGCAAGACCGGCTGCGCGCGGCAGACATCGAGTTGTCAGGCGTGCGCGTTCCAGATAGCGACGTGCTGGGAGTCGCGGGTGCCGCATTACCGCTGATCGAAACAGTCGTTGCGCACGCAATTGCAGCAGTGAGCGCAGAAGCCGTCGGCGCGATGGCCGCCGCGCACGAAGAGACCGTGGAGTATCTGAAGGTCCGCAAGCAGTTTGGCGTGCCTATCGGTTCCTTTCAGGCGCTCCAGCATCGCGCCGTCGACATGCTGGTCATGGTGGAGCAGGCGCGCAGCATGGCGCTCTTCGCAACCATGATGAGCGAAGAGCCGGATGCGGAGCAACGCGACCGCAGCATGTCCGCGGCGAAAGTGCAGATCGGGCGCTCGGGCCGCTTCGTCGGCCAGCAAGGCGTGCAGTTGCACGGCGGCATCGGGATGACCGAGGAGTGCAAGATCGGCCACTACCTGCGACGCCTGAGCGTAATCGATATCCAGTTCGGCTCGACGGAACATCATCTGACCCAGCTCGCCAACGCCGGCGGGCTGATCGATGCAGCAGCGTAAGCCGCGTCCAGCCAAGTATACGGAAACCATTCATGAGCCGAATTTCCACCCCCGATCAATATCAGGAACTGCGCGACGCCCTGCGTGACCTCTCGAAAGAATATCCCGATGAGTACTGGCGCCGCATCGATCACGAGCGCGTCTACCCGGAGGCGTTTGTCGACGCGTTGACGAAAGCCGGTTGGATGGCGGCGCTGATTCCTCAAGAGTACGGTGGTTCGGGCCTCGGGCTGACCGAGGCGTCCGTGATCATGGAGGAGATCAACCGCAACGGCGGCAACTCCGGGTTCTGTCACGGCCAGATGTACAACATGAACACGCTGCTGCGTAACGGCTCGGAAGCGCAAAAGCGCACATACCTGCCGAAGATCGCGAGCGGCGAACTGCGCCTGCAGTCGATGGGCGTGACCGAGCCGACCACGGGCACGGACACCACGAAGCTGAAGACCACCGCCGTGAAAAAGGACGGCCGCTACGTGGTCAATGGACAGAAGGTATGGATTTCGCGCGTGCAGCATTCGGACATGATGATCCTGCTCGCGCGCACCACGCCCTTGTCGGATGTGAAGAAAAAGTCGGATGGACTGTCGTGCTTCCTCGTGGACCTGCACCACGCTATCGGCAATGGTCTAACGGTGCGGCCGATTCCCAACATGGTCAATCACGAGACGAACGAACTGTTCTTCGACAATCTGGAAATTCCTGAAGAGAACCTGATTGGCGAGGAAGGCAAGGGCTTCAAGTACATTCTCGACGGGCTCAATGCCGAGCGCGCACTGATCGCGGCCGAGTGCATCGGTGACGGCTACTGGTTCGTTGAC
Source organism: Paraburkholderia diazotrophica (assembly GCF_900108945.1). GTDB lineage: Bacteria > Pseudomonadota > Gammaproteobacteria > Burkholderiales > Burkholderiaceae > Paraburkholderia > Paraburkholderia diazotrophica. The sequence goes on from NZ_FNYE01000022.1 coordinate 72,090, forward strand.
CGCGCATCGAAATACGCCAGCGAGCGTATCGTCTTCGACCGGCCAATCGGTATGAACCAGGGCATCCAGTTTCCGATCGCCGAGGCGTACATCGACGTGCGCGCGGCGGATCTCATGCGCTACAAAGCCTGCGAGCTGTTCGACAACCATCAGGCGTGCGGCGCGGAAGCGAATATGGCGAAGCACCTCGCGGCAACGGCTTCGTGGAAGGCGGCGAATGCCTGCTTGCAGACGCATGGCGGCTTCGGCTTTGCCTGCGAATACGATGTCGAACGCAAGTTCCGCGAAACGCGGCTTTATCAGGTGGCACCGATTTCGACAAACCTGATCCTGTCGTACGTCGCCGAGCATGTGCTCGACCTGCCGCGCTCATTCTGAACATCGAGGGAGGATCTCATGCGCTTCGAGACCATTCTGTACGACGTGAAGGACCGTATCGCGACGATCACGCTCAACCGTCCTGAACACATGAACACCTGGAACGACCAGGTGGCGACGGAGGTGTACGAGGCAATGCAGGCGGCGGGCGCGGACCGCGGCGTGCGTGTCATCGTTTTCACCGGCGCGGGGAAGGCATTTTGCGCGGGTGGCGATATCCACAGCTTCGGTGGCGACCCTGCCGCGCTGATGACCAAGCTGCCGCGCCCGTTCGATATGCGCAAGCGCGCTGACTGGCAGACGCGCTGCTCGTATTACCCAGCCATTCCTAAACCGGTAATCGCCATGCTCAATGGCGCGACCGTCGGCATCGGCCTGATTCACGCGCTCTTTTGCGACATCCGGTTCGCGTCGGAAGACGCCACCATTACCACGGCATTCGCGCGTCGCGGTCTGACCGCTGAATACGGTATGGCCTGGATACTCGCGCGCCACGTTGGCCAGGCACACGCACTCGACCTGCTGCTCTCGGGACGCAAGATCAAGGGGCGCGAAGCCGAGCGTATGGGGCTCGTAAACCGGGCGATCCCGGCGGAGAAGCTGGTCGAAGAGACTTACGCCTACGCGCGCGAAATGGCGGAGTTCTGCTCGCCGCGCTCGATGCGCATCATGAAGGAACAGGTCTGGGACGTGCCGTTCCAGACGCCCCACGAGGCGGTCATGTCCGCTGGTCTGGACATGCCGATCGCCAACCAGTGCGATGACTACAAGGAAGGCATGGCGAGCTTCCTCGAGAAGCGTAAGCCCAACTTCACGGACTACTGAGCACCTACAGGACTACCTCATGCTGAACTACGAAGTCGTCAAGAACTGGCCTATTGAAGATGTCACGCAGACGTACAACGAGCGCGACGTGATGCTGTACTCGCTGGGTCTCGGCCTGGGCGGAGACCCGCTCGACGCCGACCAGCTGCGCTACGTCTACGAAAAGGATTTGCAGGCAATGCCGACTTGCGCGGCTGCGTTTGCGTGGCCGAAATCGTGGATGCGCGACCCGCGTACGGGCATCGACTATCTGAAGCTCGTGCATGGTGAACAGGACGTCCGCTTCGTGCGACCGATGCCGGTCGCCGCGACCATTGTCAGCAAGACGCGTGTGAGCCGCATCTCGGATAAAGGCGCGGGCAAGGGGGCGATCGTCGAGCTCATGCGTGACATCATCGACGCCTCGACGGGTGAGCAACTCGCTGAAGTCCGGCAAGTGTCCTTTCTGCGCGGCGACGGAGGGTTCAGCGCTGAATCGGGCGTGAGCGACGTGCCGCCCGAAGCACTTCCGCCTGTGCCGGAACGTGCGCCGGATGCCGAGTACGTCTTTTCCACCGGTGCCCATGCCGCGTTGATCTACCGCCTTTCGGGCGACGCCAATCCGCTGCACGCGGATCCTGAGGTGGCGTCGAAGGCGGGATTCAGCCGCCCCATTCTTCATGGCCTCGCGACCTATGGCATCGCGGGCTACGCCGCGATTCGCACCTTCGCCGGCAACGATGCCTCGCGTCTGAAGCGACTTGCGCTGCGCCTGACCTCGCCGGTTTATCCGGGCGAAGAAGTGCGTTTCCAGTTCTGGCGGGATAGCGCCGCACGTCTGCATCTGCGCGCGCGCGTGGACGCGCGCGATGTGGTGGTGCTGAACAACGGAATCGCGGAAATTGCGTGAAACCGCGCCTGGCAGCGCCGAAGCGCTTTGCCGGGCAGCCACTGGAGCCTGACGATGGACCTGAGAGAGAGTCCCGCCGAGAAGGGATTTCGCGCCACTGTGCGTGAATTCGTAGCAACCCATTTGCCTGACGATATCCGCGAGCGCGTGCTGAACTTCCGCCATGTGCCGCGCGAAGACTATGTGCGCTGGCAACGCATTCTGGCTGAAAAGGGTTGGGGCGCACCCGCATGGCCCGTCCAATTCGGCGGCGCCGCCTGGGACGCCGCGCAGCGCAACATCTTCGATGAGGAATGCTTCACCGCTGGCGCGCCGCGCCAGATGCCGTTCGGCCTTTCGATGGTCGGACCTGTGATCCAGAAATTCGGCACCGATGCGCAGCGCGAGCGGTTCCTGCCGCGCATCCTCTCGATGGAGGACTGGTGGTGCCAGGGCTATTCCGAGCCGGGCGCGGGTTCCGATCTGGCTTCCCTTAAGACACGTGCTGAACGTGTCGAGCGTGACGGTCAAACGTTCTACGTCGTCAACGGCCAGAAGATCTGGACCTCGTTCGCGCAATGGGCGAACTGGATTTTCTGCCTCGTGCGCACTGACGGCAGCGGCCGCCCGCAGGAAGGCATCTCGTTCCTGCTGATCGATATGTCGACGCCCGGTATCACGGTTAGACCCATTCGCACACTGGACGGCGGTCACGACGTCAACGAAGTGTTCTTCGATAACGTGGAAGTGCCGGTGAGCAATCTCGTCGGCGAGGAGCATCGTGGCTGGTCGATCGCGAAGTATCTGCTCGGACATGAGCGCACCAATATCGCCGGCCTTGGCAACTGCAAGCGTTTCATGCGGCGTCTCAAGGAGATTGCGAGCACCGAGCGTAAGCATGGCAAACCGCTCATCGAGGACGTGCGCTTTCGCGATCGCATCGCCAAGGTGGAGATCGACTTGATCGCTCACGAATGGTCGCTTCTGCGCGTCGTCTCGGCCGAAACCGCAGGGCGTCCAATCGGACCGGAAGCCTCGGTGCTGAAGATCCGCGGTTCGGAGATTCAGCAGGAGCTAACCGAGCTGATCATGGAATGCGCAGGCCCCTACGCGGTGCCTTTCGTGAGCGAAGCGCTGGAGGCGGACTGGCGCGGCGAAACCGCGAACGGCGAACTGCTCAATGCGTTGGCTGCGCACTACCTGGACTGGCGCAAGATATCGATCTACGGCGGTTCGACTGAAGTGCAAAAAAACATCATCGCCAAGCAGGCGCTCGGCATCTGAGGACACGCCATGGACTTCACGCTGGTTGAAGAGGAACAGATGCTGGCCGACGTGGTCGGTCGGTTCGTCGAAAAGGAATACGACTTCGAGGCGAGGCGCCGTCTCGCCGCCAGCCCGCAGGGCTGGTCGGATGCGCACTGGTCCACGCTCGCCGAAATGGGCGTGCTGGCGCTGAACGTGCCGCAGGACCATGGCGGCCTTGGCATGGGCCCGGTGGAAACCATGCTCGTCATGGAGGCCTTCGGCCGTGGACTCGTGCTGGAGCCGTTTGTTTCCTCGGCTGTGATCGGCGCGAAGCTCATTGGGCGCGCGGGGCACAAGGCCCGCAAAGCGGAGCTGCTGGCCGGTATCGCAGACGGTAGCCTGAAGACCGCGCTGGCGACGCTCGAACCCGGCGCGCGTTTCGATTTATGGAACGTTTCGACGAGGGCCGAAGCAACGCGTGACGGTTTCGTCCTGAACGGACGGAAGGGCGTCGTACTGCATGGCGACAGCGCGGACATTCTGCTTGTTTCCGCACGGACCGCAGGCGAGCAGGCGGACAAGCACGGCATCACGCTCTTCGCTGTCGATGCGCGCGCGCAAGGTGTGAGCGTCAAGGGGTTTCCGGCACTCGATGGCCAGCGTGTCGCGGAGGTGGTGCTGAACGGGGTGCGAGTCGACCCGCAGGCGGTGATCGGCACGATCGATCAGGGTTACGCATTGCTCGAATGGACCGTCGATCAAGGCATATTCGCACTGTGCGCCGAGGCGGTGGGTGCGATGTCGCGGTTGAGCGATCTGACCTTTGAGTATTTGCGCACACGTAAGCAGTTTGGTTCGCCGATCGGCAAATTCCAGGCACTGCAGCATCGCGCTGCCGATATTTTGACCGCGGTGGAACATGCGAAATCGATCGTCTATTTCGCGGCCGCCAAGCTTGGCGAGGACGATGACCTTGCCGCCCATCGAGCTGTGACCGCCGCGAAAGCGCTCATCGGGCGCAGCGCGCGCTTCGTCGCGCAGCAGGCGGTGCAGCTTCACGGTGGGATGGGCATGACGGACGAGCTGGCGGTGGGTTGGTATGTGAAGCGCCTCACTTGCATCGACATGACCTGGGGAAACACAGAGCACCATGTCGAGCTATACGGCGCGTTCTTGTAACCGCAACTCATCCAGCAGCAAGATTGATTCCGACTGCCCATACCCGTCTATTCGAAGAAAGGAGACAACCTTATGTCAGCAGCTGGCCATGGCGCAACTCAGGAGCTGGCGCCGGTACCCGCGCACGTTTCGCCTGAGCGGGTATTCGACATCGATATCTATCATCCGCCCGGCGCCGAAGACGACTACCATCTCTCGCTCAAGAAGCTGCACGCCGAAGATATTCCCGACATTTTCTGGACGCCTCGGAATGGCGGACACTGGATCGCAACGCGCGGCGACGACATCTATCACATCCTCAAAGACTACGAGAACTTCTCGTCGAAGCAGCTCACAGTGCCGCTGGTCGAGCATCAGCCGTTGCCGCCGATCTTCTTCGATCCTCCGCAGCACACAGCCTATCGTGCGTTGATCGCGCCCGCGTTCATGCCGCAGGCGATCAGCAAGCTCGAAGAAAAGGCGCGGGAAATGGCGATCGAATTGATCGAGGACTTCTACCCCAAGGGCGAGGTTGAGTTCGTCTCGGGGTTCGCGCAGCATCTGCCGATCGGTATTTTCATGAACATGGTGGCGTTGCCCGCCGAGGATCGCGAGTACCTGCTGGGCCTTGCCGACAAGATGGTCCGTCCAGTGGACGCCAACGAGAAGCTTGCCGCGCTCGGCGCGATTTTCCAGTACCTTGGCGTAAAGATCGCCGAACGGCGCGCGAATCCGGGCGACGATCTCATCAGCAAAATTGTGAATTCGAAGATCGACGGGCGCGCGCTGACCGACGACGAGGTTCGCGGTCTGTGCGGACTTGTACTGATTGGCGGCCTCGATACGGTTGCGTCCGCAATGGGGTTCATCGCGAGCTTTCTCGCTGGGAGCCCCGCGCACCGCAAGCAGCTCATCGATAATCCCGAGCTGACGCAAAAGGCCGTTGACGAGCTATTGCGGCGTTTCCCGGTAGTCAACCAGGGGCGGCGGATCACTCACGATTTCGACTACAAGGGCGTGCATTTGAAAGCAGGCGACATGATCATCATGCCGACTACGCTGCACGGTCTCGACGAGAGAAAGTTCGACGACCCGCTCACCGTCGATTTTGCGCGGCCCACCCCGATTCATTCGACGTTCGGCAATGGTGCGCATCGTTGTCCCGGCTCGTTCCTTGCGCGCGTGGAGTTGAAGGTTTTCCTTCAGGAATGGCTCAAGCGTATTCCGGATTTCCAGATCAAGCCGGGTGAGAAGGCGGGTGTTCATGGCGGCGTGAACGGCACGCTATACCACTTGCCTCTTGTTTGGGAAGTGCTGCGCTGAGCATGTATCTGTAGAAGGCGGTGCGCACGTTGCATGGTGCGCGCCGCTCGCTACATTCGGGCGTGACCCTGGCGCGTGCATACGCACCCCAGGTTATGGAGATGCTTTGCTTAACGCTCGCCAGACGACCTTCATGGCGTGACGGAACGAGTCAGGATCGGGTGTGCTCGCTTCGGACCGGCGAAGAAAGACGACCAGACCTTGTAGATGTGAAAGGAGCAGTGCGCCACGCAGCGTACATTCTCCCGACGCCAAGGTTGGGTTTATCTTTGCGATCAGTTCCGCCAGGAGCTCCTGGAAATTCGCGGTCGATTTCGCCATCAGAGCACGCAGAAAGGGTTCATGCTCTGCCAGGCTCCAGCATTCCAGAACAAAGGCGCTAACGCGATTACCGCCCGTCGCCGTCAGTACAGAGAACGCCTCGTCGACGATGATATCCAGCCGGGCCTCCGGTGGCCGCAGTTTGTCCTCGGCGATCGTCCGATAGTGTTCGAAATAGCGATTCGTGAATGCCTCGATCGCGGCCCGCAATAGTTCTTCGCGAGTGCTGAAGTAATGCTGCAAGGTTCTCAGTCGGATTCCTGCGTCGCTGGCGATGCGGCGTTGAGTGAATCCAGCGTTACCTTCTGACGCGAAGACGTCGATCGCCACTTCGATGATGGCTGGCACACGGGTACTTCTGTTCCCTCGCCGCCTGGGTGCATCTGCTGCCGTGTTGCCGAGATCTGCAGATGAGATAGTCAGGTCTTTCATCTATTGGCCTCTCCTTGGCGATTGCTGTCCCCGCGCGCGTTGTCAGTCCGAAATGTGTAAGCCTGCAGACCATTCCCTGCCTGATACGAGCGTCGTTCGGTTCTGATCGGACAGCGCGACTTTAGTCTGGTACTAGTCAAATGACGAATAAATAGCACGTCAGTAGACTAATTGATTCCAGATAGCGTGCGATATTGTCGCTGCGGCACCGTATATCCTACCTCAAGCAGCTCAGTCGTTTCCACACCAGCATTTCCCCTAGTACAGTTGGCCCTTGATAATGGGTCTACTGACCACTAATATTTAGTCACAAGACACATTTCGGACCGTGCGAGAAGCCAGTGCATGAGATACGCAGCTGTCAGGATTCGCTGGTTAAGATCCCCATTCTGCGTTCGTGGGTGTGGTCGTCCAGGGCGCGCGTAGGGCGGTTGAAGGAGCAGGGCATGAAGCTTGGAGAACGTTCTTTGCGTTCGCTCATCGACAAGTGGCTCGCGCCTACTGCGACCACCCCGGTGCATGTGACCCGATGTACTTTCGCAAATTCGAGCCAGACGAGGTGTGTCCTCGCCCGGTCGACGGCTTCGGATAAGTCCCTTGCCATATTCTTCTTTCGGCACGACGACGGGGCTTGGCGCGTATTCCCACCTTCTCCCCGAAAACCAGAAATGCACTCCTGCGCAGGAACGGGATAACGGTTTTCGCTAGTCGCCGTCCGTGACGAGGATGTACGGAAGGACTGCCCAAGAAGCTGACCCGATCGCATAGGCGTTCTGGCTGCTCCTGCGATTGGTCCTCCTTTCGCGTTCGAATCGTAAGACGAAACGCCGCCTCGTCCGTGATCTGTACCGCGTACGGCACCAGAGTGAAAGTTTCCTGGCTATGTCCGTCCTGCACATCGATTCATGATCCGCGCTGACGGGTTGCCGAAAGCTATCCATAGATTGCATCGCTAGTCCGCGCAGGCGAGGCGGACGCCTCGCAAATGCAAGCGTCGCCAACAACTCATTAGCGCAACGCGCTCTGCACGCAGTTGGAACCGCAGTGGCCCCGGTCATGCACACACCCGCTTCAGTACATCACCGATCTCAAACTTACGTTTGCCCAGAATTTTGAACGACGTTCGAGAAAATGCATCGCATAGGGGTGAGCGAGCGTTGACAGTCAGGTTTCGAGCGTTTATCTTTGCGAACAGCATTCGTATTGTGGTGATGCGGTAGGAGGTGTCAGAGACGCGATGCTGACGAGGTAGGGAGGCCGGTTTCGCTTCATTGCTAAACGTCTGCGGCAGTCCAGCGGCCTTGGCCGTTTCTGCGGCAGTTCGACAAAGGACAAGAGGAGACGAATGAAAAAGCAGAGTCTGAAGCCAAGTGCGATCAGCCTTGGTGTGCACGCGACCTGTATCGCTGCGGTGTGCGGGTTATGGAGCGCGAACGCCAACGCCTTCCACTTCGATGTGCCGAACCCGGACATTGACATGGAATGGGATAACACGGTTCGTGCGGACTACGACATCCGGCTTCAGAATCCGGACCATTTCTATACGAACAGTCCGACCTACGACGAAGGCGATCTGTCGACCCCGAAGTTCAGCACGATCCAGTCGAGGTTGAACCTCTACAGCGAATTCGATTTCAAGTACAAGGAAAAGTCCGGTTTCCGCGTCAGCATGGACGCGTGGTACGACCCGACGTTCAAGAACCACGATACGAGCAATCCCGCATTTCAGCCCAACTATCCCAACAACGAATACACGAGCTACATCAAGAAGTATTACCGGGGGCCAAGCGCGGAGTTGCGTGACGCGTTCGTGTTCAACACTTTTGACGTCGGTGGCCATTCAGTCAACGTCAAGCTCGGCCGAACGGCACTTACCTGGGGGCAGTCCGCGTTCGCAACGCTGGGGGGAGCGAACTCGGTGGCAATCGGTCAGCAGCCGCTCGACCTGATGAAGCTGACACAAAGTCCCAGCGCATCGCTCAAGGAAATCGTGCTACCGACGGCACAGGCAAACGTCTCGGCGAACATCACCGACACGTTCACCCTCGCGGCGCAGTACACCTTCGAATGGAACCACGACCGCCTGCCTGAAGGCGGCACCTATTTCGGCGGTGCGGACCCGATTCTCTATGGGCCGCCCATCGCCAGCTACGAAACCATCCCTGGATTAGGGACATTCGCGCTCCCGCGCGTCGCCCCGACGAAAGGCCAGATTGGCGACATCGGCCTCGACGGCAAATGGCGTGTCGATTCACTCGCGACGACTTACGAATTCACATACCGCCATTTCGCGATGAAGATGCCTTGGGCGGCGGTGCTACTCCCCGGTGCCGGACCGCAACTGTTCCCGGGAACCAACCTCCCTGGTATCACGGCGAAGTACGGCAACAATGTGAACCTGATCGGCGCGGGCTTCAACAGTGCGATCGGCAATGCGGCAGTGGCCGGCGAACTTTCGTATCGCTGGAACATGCCGCTAAACGCCGTCAACACGACGACGGTCAACGACGCGCCGACGGGGCGCACGCTGCATGGTTTGCTGAATGTCACGCAGTCGTTCGGCAAGTCGCCTTTGTGGGACAACATGTTCCTGCAGGCGGAATTCTCGTTCAACCAGCTGCTGAGCGTGCAATCGCATGCGGGGAACTTCGCCAATTCCAGCTATGACACCACTGGCCAATGTTCCGCGTCGGGCAACTCCGCGTTCAACAACTGCTCGACGCGCTTCTGGGCGGGGCTGGGCATTGGTGCGAGCCCTCAGTGGTATCAGGTATTTCCGGGTGTCGATCTGACCATGCCACTGTTCGTCAACCTGAATCTGAAAGGCTATTCATCGGTCATCACGCCAGCGGCCGAAGCACAAGGGCAGAACACCTTCGTGGTCGGGCTTGATTTCACGATCTACAACAAGCATGAGGTGGACATCACCTACACGTATTACATGAACAAGAAGGGGTATTCGACTGCAGGTGCCGCAACTGCTCTCGGGGCACCCTACAGCGACAAGTCGTGGCTCGGCATCACATATCAGACAACGTTTTGATAATGGAGACAGCTGTGAAAAGATTCTCAAGGTTGCTTAAGGCGCTGGCGGTACTCGCTGCAGTTTGGGCTTCACCCTATACGTCGGCCATCGAGAACGGGCTCACGCCGTTCGGAGCGGAAATTGCCGGCAACAAGGACGGCACGATTCCCGCATACACGGGAGGCATCAAGCAGTTTCCGACTGGCTTCAAGGCCGACTCCGGAAAATGGGCGGACCCGTTTACGGGTGAAAAGCCTGTTCTGCAAATCACGGCTCAGAACTATCAGCAATACGCCGACAAGCTGAGCGCCGCTTCGATCGAACTGTTTAAGCGCTATCCGGCTTACCGGATGGACGTCTACCCGACGCACCGCTCCGTTTCGTATCCGGATTGGTATCTTGAGAACTCGGAAAAGAACTCCGAAAGCGCCAAGCTCGAAAAGAACGGTCTCTATATTACGGGCGCGTTCGGTGGCAAACCGTTCCCGGTACCAAAGAATGGTCAGGAGGCGTTGTGGGATTGGGAAATGCACTATGTCGGCACGGCCCAGAAAAACAACGTGAAAACGTGGCTGGTCGATTCGAGCGGCACGCCGATTCTTGCTGCGCAGTTCAAGAGCTCGCTGCTTTATCCGTACTTCGAGCCGAAGTACGAGGCTGAGTTTCGGAAGAAGGGTCCGCTCGCGATCTGGTATCAGGTCTATAACGACTACGCCGCACCGGCTCGTCTGATCGGCGATACCACGCTCTTCTGGTACTTCACAGATTCGGCGGATCACGATCAGCAATCGTGGCAATACAACCCGGGTCAGCGCCGCGTTCGCGTGGCCCCCGATCTTGCCTACGATACGCCGAACCCCGGCTATTCCGGCGCAATTACGATGGACGACATCCAGTTGTTCTACGGGAAGATCGACCGCTGGAACGCGAAGCTGGTCGGCAAGAAGGAAATGTATATTCCCTATAACGACTACAAGCAGCAATACGAAACGCCGGCGAGCAAGATCCTCACGCCGCATTTCGTGAATCCGGACTATGTCCGGTGGGAGTTGCACCGCGTGTGGGTCGTGGAACTGACGCTCAAGCAGGGCGCACGTCATATCTACAGTAAGAAGACGCTGTATTTCGACGAGGACGGCGGCGGCGGAATGATGGACGCGTACGACCAGTCCGGCAAGCTCTATCGTGCTGGCTTCCAGACCACGGTTCCCGCGTATGACTACAAGGTGCCGTATGCGATGGGCAACTGGTTCTACGACTTCAACAGCGGCATCTATATCTTCGGCAGCCATCCGGCCGAATCGCCCGGGATCTTCTTCAACGTGAGCTTCCCGAACGACTACTACACGCCGGAGCGCATGCAATCCGCGGGTGTGCGCTAGTTGCGTGCCGAGTTGACGATAAGGTATTGAGTGAGGGTCCCGCCCGGATTGCCTGGAGGGACGCCTCATTAGCAGTGGCTGGTTTGCGTCGTACGCATCGAAAGTGGCGTTGTTGCTTTTGATATTGGATCAATCTGGAAAGTGATGGAGACAGTTTTGAAGAAGCACCGGATGTTGATTAAGGCGGTCGCGCTTGCTGCAGCAATCTGCGCTGCGCCCATGACTCATGCGCTCGAAAACGGGGTGACGCCTTTCGGGGCGGAGATTGCCGGGAGCAAGGACGGTACGATTCCCGCGTACACGGGGGGAATTACGCAGGTTCCGGCCGGATTCAAGGCCGATTCGGGCAAGTGGGCTGACCCGTTTCCCGGTGAGAAGCCGGTGTTGCAAATCACGGCCCAGAATTACCAGCAATACGCGGAGAAGCTGAGCGCTAGCTCGATCGAACTGTTCAAACGTTACCCGACCTACCGGATGGATGTTTATCCAACGCACCGCTCAGTGTCGTATCCGGACTGGTATATGGAGAATTCGGAAAAGAACGCGCAGAACGCGAAGCTTGAAAAGAACGGCCTGTTCGTTTCGGGCGCGTTCGGCGGCAAGCCGTTCCCGGTGCCGAAGAATGGTCAGGAAGCGCTGTGGAATTGGGAAATGCGCTATGTGGGCACGGCTCAGCGCAATAACGTGAAGACGTGGCTGGTAGACTCGAGCGGCACGCCGATTCTCGCGGCGCAATTCAAGAGCTCGCTGTACTACCCGTATTTCGATCTTAAGCAGGAAGGTGAATTCAGAAAGAAGGGCGGTCTCGCGATCTGGCAATACATCAACAACGATTTCGTGGCACCGGCGCGAATGATCGGCGATACCACGCTCTACTGGTTCTTCACGGACACGGCCGATCACAACCAGCAATCGTGGCAATACAGCCCGGGCCAGCGCCGTGTGCGCGTGGCGCCCGATCTCGCCTACGACACGCCGAACCCCGGCTATTCCGGCGCGATCACGATGGATGATATCCAGTTGTTCTACGGGCGCATCGACCGCTGGAATGCAAAGCTGGTCGGCAAGAAAGAGATGTACATCCCGTACAACGACTACAAGCAGCAATACGAAACGACGGCGAGCAAGATCCTGACGCCGCATTTCGTGAACCCGGATCACGTGCGCTGGGAACTGCACCGCGTGTGGATCGTCGAGTTGACGCTCAAGCAGGGCTCGCGTCACGTGTATGGCAAGAAGACGCTCTATTTCGACGAGGACGGCGGCGGCGGAATGATGGATGCGTACGACCAGTCGGGCAAGCTGTATCGCGGCGGCTTCGAGACCACGGTGCCCGCCTATGACTACAAGGTGCCGTATTCGCTCGGCAACTGGTTCTACGACTTCAATAGCGGCATCTATATCTTCGGCAGCCATCCGGCGGACTCGCCGGGCATCATGTTCAACACGAGCTTCGCGAAGGACTTCTTTACGCCTGAGCATATGCAATCGACCGGCGTGCGATAGCCGGCACCGACGCAAGGAAGGGCGCAGGACGTGCGCCATGCCGGGCAGGCGTGGCATGGCGCACAGCAAGGTTTTCATAAAAGCCCAGGACTGTTCGCGTGATCGATCGCCAGTTACTGTGAAGGAGACGCAATGCGCAATACCCTGTTTCGTTGGCTGGCACTCGTCGCGGCGGCGTGCGCCACGAGCGCCGCGGTCCATGCCGAATTTGCCGACCCGATGCGCTCGCCTGCCGTCATCAACCCGCAGGCCGCACATGAACCGCTCATGGCGCTTGCGCAGACTGGACAGCGTTTGGTCGCGGTAGGTCCGCGCGGGGCGATTCTCGTTTCTGACGATGGCGCCACGCACTGGCGCCAGGTGCAGGTGCCGGTGAGCTCCGATCTCGTGGCCGTTACGTTCAAGTCGGCCGCGCTAGGCTGGGCGGTCGGACACGACGGCGAGGTGCTCCATACCACCGACGGTGGCAATAGCTGGACGCGGCAGCTCGACGGTCAGGAGGCTGCGAAGCTGATGCGCGAGTACTACTCGAAGCAGCAGGGCGATTCGCCCAATCTCAAGGCATCGCGCGAAGAGGCCGAGCGCTTCGAGGCAGACCAGGGGGGGCGTCCTTTCCTCGACGTCTGGTTCGATGACGAGCGCACAGGCTGGGTCATTGGTTCGTTCAACATCATTTTTCACACTGAGGACGGCGGCAAGAGCTGGGTGCCCTGGTTCGATCGCGTCGACAATCCCGACGCATTGAACCTGCATGCGATGCGCCGTATCAACGGGACGCTTTATATCGTGGGCGAGCAGGGGCTGCTGCTCAAGCTCGATCCCGACAAGCAGCGTTTCGTCGCAGTGCCGACGCCCTCAAAGGGCAGCTTCTTTGGTCTCGCTTCCACGGGCAACGCGATGATCGTCTACGGTTTGCTCGGCAGCGCCTATCGCTCCACCGACGGCGGCGCGACGTGGGACAAGATCACGCTGCCGACGGGCGCGAGCATTCTTGCGTCGGGTGAACTGCCGAACGGTCACCTGATTCTCGCTACGCAGGCGGGCGAACTGATCGAGAGCGCGGACCAGGGAGTAACGTTTCATACACTGGGTGCGAGCCAGGCGGGCGGAATCTTCGCCATGGCGCTGCGCGGCGATACCGCAGTGCTGGCCGGGGCGGCCGGTCTGTCGCGGATCGCATTATCGAAGTCGAACTAAGGGGGAGCAGACATGGCTGGCGGCAACAATGCCCAATTCGACAAGATGCCCGTCGTGGCGGATCTTGCCCAGTTCGATTCGCGCTCAGGCAACGCGCTCGAGCGGTTGATCTTCAACCGGCGTCCCTGGCTCATCATCATCTGCGCAATCATCACGGCGGTGCTGGGGTTTCAGGCGATGCGGCTCGATGTGAATGCGAGTTTCGAGAAGATGATTCCGCTCTCGCATCCGTACATCAAGAACTATCTCGCCAATAAGGCGGATCTGAAGGGGCTCGGCAATTCGCTGCGTATCGTCGTCGAGAATCCCACGGGCGACATCTACGATCCGAAGTATCTCGCCGGGCTGCGGCGCATCAACGATGCGCTGTTCCTGATTCCTGGCGTCGATCGCCCGGGCGTGAAGTCGCTGTGGATGCCGATCGTGCGCTGGAACGTGGTGACTGAGAAGGGCTTCGCGGGCGGGCCCGTCATGCCGGACGGCTTTGACGCGTCCGCACAGGCCGTCGCGCAGTTACGCACGAACGTGGCGCGCGCGAACATCGTGGGCAGCATCGTGTCGAATGATCTGCATTCGAGCATGATCCAGCTGCCGCTGCTCGATCACTATGCCGATACCGGCAAGCCGCTCGACTACGCGAAGCTTTCGCACCAGATCGATGAAGTCATCAAGAGCGAAGGCCGCGGCGAGGTGCGCGTGCATGTGGTGGGCTTCGCCAAGCTGATCGGCGATCTGATCGAGGGTCTCAAGCAGGTCGCGATGTACTTCGGCGTGGCCGCGGCGATCGCGCTCGTCGTCATCTTTCTCTACACGCGCTGCTATCGCAGCACGCTGCTGGTGGTGGCGTGTTCGCTCATTGCCGTGGTCTGGCAACTCGGCATTATCCGCACGCTCGGCTATGTGCTGGATCCCTATTCGGTGCTGGTGCCGTTCCTCGTTTTCGCTATCGGCGTCTCGCATGGCGCACAGAAGATGAACGGGATCACGCAGGACATCGGGCGCGGCACGCACCGCTACGTGGCGGCGCGCTACACATTTCGGCGGCTTTTTCTCGCGGGTCTCACCGCGTTGCTCGCGGACGTGGTGGGCTTCGCCGTGCTGATGGTAATCGACATTCCGGTGATTAAGGACCTGGCATTCACCGCGAGCGTTGGCGTGGGCGTGCTTGTCTTCACGAACCTGCTGCTGCTGCCGGTACTGCTCTCGTACGTGGGCGTGAGCCCCTCGGCTGCGCGGCGTAGCGTGCGCGGCGAGCAGAACGACGCGCGCGGCACTTCGTCGGCGGGCGCGCTGTGGAATCTGCTGGACCGCTTCACCGAACGCCGCTGGGCCGTGGCCGCGATCGTCTGTGCGGCAGCGCTCACGGTGTTCGGCTGGTCAATCAGTCAGCATCTGCAGATCGGCGATCTCGATTCGGGGGCGCCGGAACTCCGGCCGGACTCGCGCTACAACCTCGACAATGCTTACACGAACGCGCATTTCGGGCTGTCGAGCGACCTTTTCGTCGTGATCGGGAAGTCGGCACACGGCACCTGCGACGCCAACAACTTCCCTCTCGTGCTCGAAGCTGACCGACTCGAAACCGCACTGCGCGGCGTGCCGGGTGTGCAGACGACGACCTCGGTTGGCGGTCTCTCGCGCTGGGTGACGTCGGGCTTCTACGAGGGCTACCCGAAGTGGTACACGATAGACCGCGTGCCGTCGATTGTGAACAAGACGGTGTGGCAGATCCTGCTCGACCACCCGGATCTGCTGAGCCAGACGTGCGGCACGGCACCTGTCATTGCGTATCTGACCGATCACAAGGCCGCGACGCTCTCGCGTGTTATGGAGACTGCCGAGGTATTTGCAAAGACACATAGCGACGCGGATCACGAGTTCCTGATGGTCGCCGGCTCGGCGGGTATCGACGCGGTGACGAACGTGGTCGTCGCGAAGGCGAACCGCACGATGCTGTTCATGGTGTACGCAGCGGTGATCCTGCTGTGCTTCATCACGTTCCGCAGCTGGCGCGCGGTGGTGGTGGCCGTCGTGCCGCTCGGGATCACTTCGGTGCTATGTGAGGCCCTCATGGTCAAGCTCGGCATTGGCGTGAAGGTGGCGACGCTGCCTGTGATCGCACTGGGCGTGGGGATTGGCGTCGACTATGCGCTCTATCTGCTGAGCGTGCAGCTCGCGTATCAGCGAACGGGGCAGCCGCTGCGCGTGGCTTATCGTCATGCGGTGCAGTTCACGGGCAAGGTCGTCGCGCTGGTTGGTGTGACGCTGGCGGCCGGCGTCGTGACGTGGACGTTCTCGCCGATCAAGTTCCAGGCCGATATGGGCATCCTGCTCACGTTCATGTTCCTCTGGAACATGATCGGTGCGCTGATCCTCATTCCGGCGCTCTCACACTTCCTCCTGCAAGGGATTTCGCGCAAGGCGGTGGCGAAGGGTACGGTGGCCGGTTCGGCGAACGTCGAAGCCTGCAGCGGCGAGGCGACCCTACGGTCGTGATGGTCTAACGCGTGCCGCTTTGCATGCGGCACCGACACCGCTCGCAGCACAAATGAATCGGCCCGCTATCTCCGAAGATAGTGGGCCGATGAGTTTGCACGGCAAGGCGCGCGCCCCTCTGCGCGATGATCGCGAAACTAAATCACGGACATCGAGAAGCTCAGGATTTCCGAGACGCCGCCGTCGACCATCAGCATTTGCCCGTTCATGTAGGAACTCGCTTCGGAGGCGAGAAACACGGCCACGCCGCCGAGTTCCTCGGGGTTCCCCCAGCGCCCGACGGAGATATGCGAGCGCACGATCTCCTTCATTTGAGGATTCGACGTGACTGGCTCGGCCATATCTGTGAGGAAATAGCCGGGGCAGATGCCGTTGCAGCGAATGCCGTGGCGGCCCAGTTCCGCACCCAGTGACTTGGTGAGCCCGGCGACGGCGTGCTTGCTGGCCACATACGCCTGAAGCTTCTCCCGGCCGAGCACCGATACGTAAGAGCCCACGTTGATGATGCGTCCGTGCCCGCGTTCGATCATGGGGCGTGCAACCTCCTGGGCGAGCAAGTAGGCGGCCGTGACGTTGGTATCCATCGTTCGTTGCCACATCTCGATGTTTGACTGCAGAAAATCACTCCACTCACAAATGCCCGCGTTGTTGAGCAGTACGTCGATGCGTCCATGGCGTGTGAGAACGTTGTGTACGCCGTTTCTGATCGCGGCCTGATCAGTGAGGTCGAACGGTTCGATGTCGGCGTTGCCGCCCGTTTTGCGAATCGATTCCGCAGCGGTTTCGAGGCTCGCGCGCGAGCGCGCGCAAAGGATCACGGTCGCACCTGCCGACGCCAACGCGCTCGCCATCGCGAACCCGAGACCGCGCGACGCGCCGGTGACGAGCGCAATCTGTCCTTCCAGTGAAAAGAGTTTCATAGTCTGACTCCGATGGATCATGCGAAAGGTCCTTACTGGTGGCGAATGACGATCTTGCCGAAGTGCTTCTGGCTTTCGAGGTGCCGTAGCGCATCCGGTACGTGCGCAAAGTCATAAACTGAGTCGATGATTGGCCGAAGTTTGTGCAGGCCAATCGCGCGATTCATCGTTTCGAAATCCTGACGGGAGCCAACGCGAATCGGCGCGATCGACAGACCGCGCGTGAAGAATCCTTCGCCGGGAGCAGGTGCACCCGTCAGCAGCCCCACGACGCTGATCCGGCCGCCATCCCGTGTGGCAGCGACGGACTTGCCGAACGTTTGCGCGCCTCCCACCTCTACGACGAGATCGACGCCCAGTCCATCCGTCAGGCGCAGCACGGCGTCATCCCATTGCGGCGTTTCGCGGTAGTTGATCGTGGCGTCGGCGCCTAGTTCTGCGAGGCGTTCGAGCTTCGCATCGCTCGACGAAGTGGCAATCACGCGTGCGCCGAAAAGACGCGCAAGCTGCAGCGCGAAAATCGATACGCCGCCCGTCCCTTGCACGAGGATGGTTTGGCCGGGAAGCAAGGGTGCATGCTGGCACAACGCATTCCATGCGGTGACGGCGGCGCAGGGCAGCGTTGCGGCCTCCTCGTCGGAAAGATGGTCGGGGACGCTTACGAGTTCTTCCTCGCTCAGCACGATCTTGTCGCGCAGCATGCCTTCGACAATCGCGCCGCGGCCCAAGGTGTCTGCGTGTTGCGGGCGCGCGCCGCCGTGCCAGTTTTCCGCGAAATTGGCCATCACCCGGTCGCCGGCCCTGAAGCGCCGTACGCCCGAGCCCACGGCAAGCACTACGCCCGCGCCGTCCGAAGCAGGAATGAAGTTGGGCGCCATCCAGTCGCAAAACGCACCGTTCATCAGCAGCAGCTCGCGGAAATTCAGCGAGCTCGCATTGACCTGCACCAGTACCTGTTGAGCGCCGGGCGGTGGCGGATCAGGTTCCTCGCGTAACACAAGACCCGCAATGCCTTCAAACCTCTCACATCGATAGAGCTTCATTTGTCGTCTCCATGGTGTTGAACGAGAGCGTCGAATTCATTACTGCGCGACGCCTTCTTCATTCTTCTCGTTGACAGCTGCAAAAAGATGAGTTCAGAATATAGAACATTGTTCAACAAAGCGTTCGGAGCGTCAAATTGAAGATACTGGTCGCGGTGAAGCGCGTGATCGACTACAACGTGAAACCTCGGGTGAAGTCCGACGGTTCTGGCGTCGATCTGGCCAACGTGAAGATGGCGATGAACCCGTTCGACGAGATCGCGGTGGAGGAGGCCGTGCGCCTCAAGGAAGCGGGCGTCGCGAGTGAAGTCGTCGTGGTATCGGCTGGAGTCGCGCAATCGCAGGAGGTACTGCGCACGGCGCTTGCCATGGGAGCGGATCGCGCAGTGCTCGTGGAGAGCGATGTAGAACTGCAGCCGCTCGCAGTCGCCAAGCTGCTGGCCGCCGTGGCCGCGCGGGAAAACCCACAACTGGTATTGCTAGGCAAGCAGGCTATCGACAACGACGCGGGCCAAACCGGCCAGAAGCTCGCCGCATTGCTCGGCTGGCCGCAAGCGACGTTCGCGTTCAAGACGGAAGTGGACGGTCAACAACTTCTCGTCACGCGCGAGATCGACGGCGGGCTCGAACGCGTCGCACTCGATCTGCCAGCCGTGGTCACGACGGATTTGCGCCTGAATAGTCCGCGCTATGTGACGCTGCCCAACATCATGAAAGCCAAGAAGAAGCCCCTGGAGACGCTGAGTCCCGAGGCACTGGGCGTTGACGTCGCACCTCGTCTGAAGGTTCTTGAAGTGAGCGAACCACCGGCGCGGAAGGGCGGCGTGATGGTTCCGGATGTTGCAGCGCTGATTGAAAAGCTTCGAAACGAAGCGAAGGTGATTTGATCATGACTATTCTCGTTATCGCCGAACACGACAACGCAACCCTCAAGCGCGCCACGCTGAACGCGATCACGGCGGCGAGCGAAGCGGGGGGCGACATTCATGTGCTGGTGGCGGGCCTCGGCGCGTCGGCCGTGGTAGAGCAAGCCGCGAACGTCTCCGGCGTCGCCGAGGTGCTCGTCGCGGATGCACCGGGGTACGCGCACGGGTTGCCAGAAAATCTTGCCGCACTCGTTGTTTCACTGGCCAGCGGCTATACCCATGTAATTGCAGCGTCCACGGCCATGGGCAAAAACTTCATGCCTCGTGTGGCGGCGTTGCTCGACAGTGCGCAGATTTCCGATGTAGTTGCCTTCAAGGCGCCCGATGTTTTCGTGCGCCCGATCTACGCCGGCAATGCGCTAGCGACGGTGCAATCGTCCGATGCAATCAAGGTCATCACGATTCGTCCAACCGCCTTCGACGCAGCAGTCACCGGTTCGGCCACCGCGCCGTCACGTGCAGTTGCATCGGCAGCCGTTTTCGACAAGGCCCGTTTTGTCGGGCAGGAGCTCACGAAGTCGAGCCGGCCAGAGCTTTCCGCGGCAAACATCGTGGTGTCGGGCGGACGCGGGATGCAGAACGGTGACAACTTCAAGCTGCTCGACGCGCTTGCGGACAAGCTTGGCGCCGCCGTCGGCGCGTCGCGCGCGGCTGTCGACGCCGGGTTTGTGCCGAACGACTACCAGATCGGCCAGACCGGCAAGATCGTCGCGCCCCAGTTGTATATCGCCGTAGGCATCTCCGGTGCCATTCAGCATCTCGCCGGCATGAAAGACTCGAAAGTCATCGTTGCTATCAACAAGGACAGCGAGGCGCCGATCTTTCAGGTGGCCGACTACGGTCTCACCGCCGACCTGTTCGAAGCGGTACCTGCGCTGACTGCGGCGCTCGATTGACGTTCGCCCGGATTGACAGCGATCCGGACGCGAGCCTAACATCCGAACGCCGTTCACGAAAATTGAACCAATAGTTGCATATTGGCTGCTGATCGGGCGGTTGCTAATAAAAAGCCGGAACCGGCGCGTACGCCGGCCACATCACGAAGGAGATATCAATGGGTAACAGAGGTCCCAGTTCGGGCGAACACACGGTCCGACTCGATTTTGTCCCGAAGGACAGTTACCTGTCGAAGCAGTTTCTCGAGCGGGAAAATGAGAGGTTGTGGCCGCGCGTGTGGCAGGTCGCCTGCCGGCTGGAAGAGATTCCCAACGTCGGCGACTACGTGACCTTTGATGTGGCGGGCGAGTCGATCGTCGTTGTGCGAACGGCAGCTGAACAGATCAAGGCCTATTTCAACGTGTGCCAGCATCGGGGCCGTCGTTTGACTAACGGTTGCGGCAAGGCGGCGAAATTCCACTGTGCCTATCACGGGTGGCAGTGGAATCTGGATGGTAGCGTGGCGCGCGTGCTCGACCGTGACGACTGGGCCGGCTGCCCGGAAATGACAGACGGCGACCTGCGTCTGGCCGATGTTCTGGTGGACACATGGGGCGGCTTCGTTTTCATCAACATGGATCCGAACGCGGAGCCGCTCGGAAAATTTCTCGATCCGGTGCCGGAAATCACGAACTGTTTCGAGTTCGAGAAGATGCGCTACCGCTGGTACAAGTCAATTCGCCTGCCGTGCAACTGGAAGGTCGCGCTCGAAGCGTTCAATGAGGGTTATCACGTTGCGGCTACACATCCTCAACTGCTCGACGTAGCCGGCGACGATGTGACGCGCAGCTTCGCCTATGGCCGCCATGGCATGTTCGGCTATTCGACGGCCGCGCGCCTGATCGGCGCGCCATCGCCGCGAACGGGCAAGCCGATGCCGGAGGACGTGCGCCAGGGTCTCGTGAACTTCTTCCGGGTCATGGAAGAGACGCTGAAAGCCATCAATACCGCACGCGACTACGAGGCCGCGAAGCGTCTGATGCACGAAATGTCGCCGTCGGGCAACCAGTTCGAAGTCCTTGCGAAGGCAATGGAATTCCAGCGCGAAGCCGCTATTGCCGAAGGCGCGGGTTGGCCCGAGATCACGTTCGAACAGCTCGGCCGGGCCGGCGCGGACTGGCATGTCTTTCCGAATCTCGTGTTTCTCCCGTACCCCGATGGAGCGCTGTTCTATCGCGCGCGGCCTGACGGCGACAACCCCGACTCGTGCATTTACGACATCTGGTCGCTGCAGCGCTTCGCGCCGGGTGCGGAGCCGCCGCTGAAACGCGAGTTCTATTACGGCGTGGACGACTGGAAAGAGAACGCGCAGGAGAACTTCGGCCTGATCCTGTGGCAGGACTTCCAGAACATGACCAACGTGCAGCAGGGCATGAAGTCGCGTGGCTTCAAGGGCTCGCGCACGAATCCGCTGCAGGAATCGTCGGTGTCGAACTTCCATCGCGCGCTGCGCGAATTCATCGCGGAGGAGTGATGTCGGCGACCTGGGACGCAACCTACGATTTCGTCGTGGTCGGCAGCGGCGGCGGTTCGATGTGTGCGGCGCTCGCCTGTAAGTCAGTGGGCAAGGAAGCGCTCATCATCGAGAAGCTGCCGAAGGTCGGCGGCTCGACCGGTTATTCGGGTGGGGTCTGGTGGCTGCCGAACAATCATGTGATGAAGCGCCACGGAGTGAGCGACTCGTATGAGCGCGCGCGCCAGTACTTCGACGCAGCGGTGACGTATCAAGGCCCGGGCACATCAGAGGCGCGACGCGAGGCTTATCTGCGCACCGGCCCGCAAATGGCTGAGTTTCTCGAGCAGCAGGGCATGCAGTTCGTGTACGCGGATGGCTGGTCCGATTACTACGACACGCTGCCCGGCGGCGAGCCGCGCGGACGTTCTCTGCTGGCGAAGCTGTTCGATGTGAAGGAACTGGGCGATTGGGCACCGCGTCTATCGCGCTACAAGGGTCCGTCGATGCCGGCCAACTCGGACGAGTACCCGCAACTCTTTCTGATGAAGCGGACGTGGGGCGGCAAGCGCAAGGCAATGCAGCTCGGCGGCCGCATGCTCTATCAGAAGATCACGGGCAAAGAGCTGGTCTCCAACGGCGCCGCGATTCAGGGGCGCATGCTGCAAATGGCACTGCGCGCGAACGTGCCGATCTGGACCGACACGCCGGTGCGTGAACTCATCGTCGAGGACGGGCGCGTGACCGGCATCGTTGCAGTGCGCAGCGGCCGAGAGTTGCGCGTACGCGCTCGGGAAGGGGTCCTGCTCAATACGGGCGGCTTTTCGCACAACGCGGAAATGCGCCGCAAATACCAGCCGCAGCCTTCATCGGCAGATTGGACGAACGCCAATCCAGGCGATACCGGCGAAATCCTCGAAGCCGCCATCGCGCTCGGCGGCGCGGTGGACTGCATGGAGGAAGCGTGGTGGGTCGTGACGTCGCTCGGCCCCAACGAAGAACTGCCGGAGGGGGCCCGCGCACCCGACGGTTCGCCGCTGCCCTTCATGCATCACCTCGATCTCTCACTGCCGTTTTCGATCATGGTCGATCAGGATGGCGAGCGCTTCTGCGACGAAGCGGGCGCCTACATGGAAATCGGCCAGCGCATGTACCAGCGCCACAAAGAGACGGGCAAAGCCGTGCCCGCCTGGGTCGTCATGGACAGCCGCCAGCGCAAGTACTACCCCTGGGGCACCGCGATGCCGGGTCAGATTCCGCAGAAGTGGCTCGACAGCGGCTACATGATCAAGGCCGACACGCTCGAAGAACTGGCCGCGAAATGCAATATCGACCGTGCGGGCCTGCTCGAAACGGTCAAGCGCTTCAATGTCTTCTGCGAGACGGGCGTGGACAAAGACTACGGCCGCGGTTCGCGCGCATTTGATCGGTGCCATGGCGACCCGACCATCAAGCCGAACCCGAACCTCGGGCCGATCGAGGAGGGGCCGTTCTACGCCGTGCGCATGTACCCCGGCGATGTGGGTACGGCAGGCGGCCTCGTGACCGACGAATACGCCCGCGTGCTCAGGGAAGACGGTTCGCAGATACCTGGACTGTATGCCACCGGCAACTGCACGGCATCTGTGGTCGGACGGTGCTACCCGGGCGCCGGCAGCAGCATCGGAGCGTCCTTCGTATTTGGTTACATCGCGGCGCTTCATGCGAGCGGTGCACAAAAGATCTGGTGACACTGGAGAGTTACGAATGAATGCCTATCAGCCACCCAGCAGTGAAGTCCTGATCGATATTTACCGGCGCATGGCACTCATCAAGCAGAACGATGAGCGCTTTCGTGCCGTCATCAAGGCCGGCAAGCTGGTGATGCCGTACTACTCGCCACGCGGCCAGGAAGTGATTCCTTCGGCGATGTCGGCGTGTCTCACCGACGACGATTACATCTGCACGATCTACCGCGGCGTTCACGACATGATCGCCAAGGGCGTGCCGCTCAAGGAGCTGTGGGCCGAACTCGGCGGCCGCGTGACGGGCACGTGCAAGGGCAAGGGCGGCCCGATGCACGTTACCCATCCCGCTTCTGGCGTCATGGTGACCACAGGCATCGTGGGCAGCTCGATGCCGATCGCGAACGGTCTCGCGCTAGCAGCGCAGATCCGTGGAGAACCGCGGGTCGCGGTCGCCTATTTCGGTGACGGCGCGTCGAATATCGGCGCATTTCACGAGTCGCTGAATATGGCGTCTGTATGGAAGTTGCCGGTGGTCTTCGTGTGCCAGAACAACGGCTATGCGGAGCACACCAAATACGCCTATGGCACGTCCGTAGCGAATATCGCCCAGCGCGCCGTCGCGTATCAGATGCCCGGCGTAACCGTCAACGGCAACGATCCCATCGCGATGCACAAGGCGGCACGCGAGGCGGTCGATCGCGCGCGAAACGGCGGCGGCCCGACGCTTATCGAAGCGAATACTTTCCGCTTTCAAGGGCACGTGTTCGGGGACCCCGACGCGTATATGGACAAGCACGAAAAGGCGGCCTGGGTTGCCAGGGACCCGGTGCCGCTCTTCCGGCAGTGGCTCATCGACGCGAAACACGCAACAGAAGAGCAACTGGCCGCGATGGAATCCGATCACGAGGCGCAGATCGATGCTGCTGTCGAATTTACGTTGTCGAGCGAATATCCCGATGTTGCGGAGCTTCGGCGCGACATCTTCAAGGACGAGGTGATCGCATGAGCCAGGCACCCACCAGCATCAACACCATCCAGGCTGTCAACTTTGCGCTTGACGACGCAATGGCCGCCGACGCCAACGTGATCGTGCTCGGTGAAGACGTCGCTGACGGCCAGGAAGGCGGCATTGTCGGCGTGACGAAGGGACTGTCTTCGAAATACGGCACGTCGCGTGTGCGATCGACGCCGATCTCGGAGCAGGCCATCATCGGTGCTGCTATCGGCGCATCGATGGTTGGCATGCGTCCCGTGGCGGAAATCATGCTGATGAACTTCACGACGGTTGCGATGGACATGATCGTCAATCACGCCGCGAAGTTGCGCTTCATGTCGGGCGGACAGACCAACGTGCCGATCGTCATTCGCACCATGACGGGCGCAGGATTCGGCACGGGTGGACAGCACGCCGATTACCTTGAGGCATGGTTCGCGCACGTTGCAGGTATCAAAGTCGTCGCGCCGTCGAACCCTGCCGATGCCTATGGCCTGATGCTGTCCTGTATCCGCGACGACGACCCATGCCTTTTCATCGAGAACATGCCGTCCTACTGGAATCCGGGCAATGCGCCGGAGCGCGGCGTCGCGATTCCGCTTGGGAAGGCTAATGTGGTGCGTGCAGGCTCCGACGTGACGGTGATCAGCTACAGCCGCCGCGTACAGGAAGTCATGCTTGCCGCCGAGGCGCTTGCCAAGGACGGCATAGCCTGTGAAGTGATCGATTTGCGCACCGTATCTCCTTTGGATACCGAGACGATTCTGACGTCCGTTGCGAAGACTGGGCGCGCGGTCGTCGTGCATGAAGCGGTCAAACCGTTCGGCGTGGGCGCGGAAATCGCATCGCGCATTTACGAAGCCCTTTTCCGCGAACTCAAGGCGCCCGTGCAGCGAGTGGGTGCGCAATTCTGCCCTGTGCCGTTCTCAAAGCCGCTCGAAGACGCATTCGTTCCGGGCGTGGCCGAAATCGAAGCGGCGGTTCGCGCCACGCTTAAATAGCAGCGGCGCACCCTTCCCCGGATTCTTAACATCACTAGAGCAAGGTCATGACCACACAAGTTCTGCTTCCCAAACTGGGCTTTTCGATGAACGAAGGCACGCTGGCCGAATGGCTGGCCGAAGATGGCGCAACCGTCAGTGAAGGGCAGATTCTCTATGCGCTCGAGAGCGACAAATCGATTCAGGAAGTCGAGTCGCCGGCGTCAGGCACGTTGCGCATCGTTGCTCAGGTGGGCGAAGTGTACCCCGTCGGCACGCTGCTGGCAGAAATCGGCTGACTGGCCACGGGCCATCACGCTATCCAAGAGTCGTTCGAAGAGGCATCCGCGATGAGTGTCGATTCCGTTGCTAACCAGCCGCAGGCCAAAGCGATTACCGGACCCGGTGAGCCCTCAACCCCTGCATTCGGTGCAAATCTGCCACCTTGGCCGCAAGTCGATTTCGCCGAATTCGGTGAGGTGGAGATCAAGCCGGTGTCGCGCATCCAGAAGCTCACAGGGGCCTTCCTCTCGCGCAACTGGCTGACGATTCCGCATGTCACTCACCACGACGACGCGGATATCACGGCGCTGGAAAGCTATCGCAAGGCGCGCAACGAGGCGAATACGGCCGTGAAGCTCACGCCGCTCGTCTTTCTCCTCAGGGCCGTTGTACGGGCTTTGCAGGAATTCCCGCAATTCAATGCGTCGCTCGACGGGGATGGCAAGAACATTGTCCTCAAGAAGTACTTCCACATTGGGGTTGCCGTGGATACTCGCTTTGGATTGCTTGTACCGGTGCTGCGGGATTGCGACAAGAAGAGCGTTGAAGAACTCGCGTTCGAACTTGCAGCGATTTCGCAGAAGGCGCGCGAAAAGGGACTCTCGATGGCGGAGATGTCGGGCGGCTGTTTTTCGATCAGTTCGCTTGGCGGATTTGGGGGCACGGGCTTTACGCCTATCGTCAACGCGCCGGAGGTGGCGATTCTCGGTGTGACTAAAGCACGGCTCGCGGCCGCGCCCGGGGATGACGGCGGCGTTAGCTGGCGCAAGCTGCTGCCCCTTTCGCTCAGCTATGACCATCGCGTCATCAATGGAGCAGACGCGGCACGCTTCGCTGCATTCATTGGGACGGTGCTGGCCGATCCGCAGACGCTCGCTGGCTAAAAAACGGTGTGACAAAACAAGGATGGGATTGAAATGAGAACCCTTGG
Organism: Paraburkholderia diazotrophica; assembly: GCF_900108945.1. GTDB lineage: Bacteria > Pseudomonadota > Gammaproteobacteria > Burkholderiales > Burkholderiaceae > Paraburkholderia > Paraburkholderia diazotrophica. Next base: position 98,441 of record NZ_FNYE01000022.1, read on the forward strand.
CGAGATGATTGAGCGAAACGCTCGCTTGCATGCCGATCACACCGCGCTCGTGTACGCCGAACGGCGTCTGACGCACAGTCAACTGGCAGAGCGTGCGCGCCGTTTTTCGGGAGCGTTATATGAGCGCGGCCTAAGGCGCCAGGACCGGGTTGCGATCCTCGCGATGAATTGCGCGGAGTACTACGAGAGTTACCGCGCATGCGAGTGGGCTGGTTTCATTCTGGCAACCGTCAATTTTCGGCTGGCGCCGGCAGAGATTCTGTTCATTCTCAAGGATGCGGCCCCTAAGGCGCTCGTCTTCGAGGCACAGTATGCCGATGTCGTGGATGGGCTTCGTTCTCAACTGCCAGAAATCGAGCAGTACATCTGCATCGGAGACGCGCCGGAATGGGCCGTTTCATTCGAGACGATGATGGAAGACGGTCCCGCGGAAGGGCCGCCGATCCGTTCGAATCCGGAAGACTACGCCTATCTGATGTACACAAGCGGCACCACGGGGCGTCCGAAGGGCGTTGTGCGCACGCACCACGCGATGTGTGTCACCGCGGAAAGCTGCGCGCTCGTCACTGAATTTTCCGGTAACACGCGCGTGCTGCAAACGACGCCGGCGTTCCATGTCGGGGGAATCGGCTTCGTCAATGCGGTGGCATGGATGGGGGGCACGACGGTCGTACACCGGGGCTTCGAGCCGAAGCAGATGCTCGAGACGATCGAGGAAGAGCGCATCACCTTCACGTTCATGGTGGCCGCCATGCTACAGGCGGTGCTCGACGTACCGGAGCTGTCCACCTACAACGTATCGAGCATTGAGAACATCGTCACTGCTGCGGCGCCTGTTCCCCCGCATTTGCTCTCGCGTGGAATTCATGTACTCGGCCCCGTGTTTTCGGTCCAGTACGGCATGACTGAGAGCAACGCCTGCTGGTTGCCTTCGCACGAGGTCATGCCGCACGGTTCGCCCGCGCAGATACGGCGCCTCGCTTCCGTAGGGCGGCCATGTCCCGGCATTGAACTGCGCATTGTCGACGATCACGGCAATGATCTGCAGCAGGGCCAGACGGGCGAGGTCTGGCTACGCTCGCAGACGCAGCTGAGCGGCTACTGGAACAACAGCGTCGCGACGGTGGAAGCGCTGCGCGACGGCTGGTACCGCTCGGGTGACATGGGCTACCAGGACAAGGATGGCTACGTCTTCCTCGTCGACCGCAAGAAGGACATGATCATTTCCGGCGGCGAGAACATTTACAGCCGCGAAGTCGAGGATGCGTTGGGGTACCACCCTGCCGTCATCGATGTGGCCGTTATCGGCGTGCCACACGAGAAGTGGGGCGAATGCGTGAAGGCGATCGTGGTACTGCGTCGCGGCGAGCAGGCGAGCGAGGGCGAGCTGATCGAGTTCTGCCGCGACCAGATCGCGAGCTACAAATGCCCGAAAACCATTGCGTTCGTCGACGAACTGCCGAGGCTGCCCACGGGCAAGGTCAGCAAGGTGCTTCTGCGCAAGCAGTTTGCCCAGTGAACCGGCACCCGCCTTATTCGGAGAGAATCAAACATGGCCAAATGGCTCAAGACCACAGAGTGCGTGAAGTTTGAAGTGGCGGAGCGCGTTGCTCGCATCACGCTGAACCGGCCGGATAAACGCAACGCGATCAACAATCCGCTTTTGCAGGAGCTCAAGGCGGCATTGCTCGAAGCCGACGACCTGAAGTCGGTCAACGTGATCGTGCTGTCGGGAGCGGGCCGCGACTTCTGCGCGGGTTACGACCTCGTGACGACGTATACGGACCGTGCGGCGGAAGCCGTCGATCCCGGCGACTATCGCGGCACGATTCGCAGTTTCGACGACGACTGCTGGTCGATGGAGCGCCAGGCGGAGACGGTCAATATGATGGCCGAGATTCACAAGCCGATCATCGCGCAGGTCCACGGCAATTGCCTTGCCGGTGGCACGGATCTCGCGCTTGCATGCGATATGGTGCTCGCTGCCGACAGCGCAAGGATCGGCTTTCCCGCCACGCGCGCTAACGGGTCGCCGCCCGCGCATATGTGGTTCTATCATGTCGGCCCGCAATGGGCGAAGCGGCTCCTGCTGTCTGGCGACTCGCTGACGGGCCGCGACGCGGCGAAGATCGGTCTCGTCATGGATGCTGTGCCAGCCGACCAGCTCGAAGCAGAGGTGGGCGAGCTGGCGCGCCGTTTGTCGTTTGTTGATGCCGACCTGCTGGCGGCCAACAAGCGCATCGTCAACCTCGGGCTGGAGCTGGCCGGTTCGCGCGTGCTTCAGCGGCTCGCAGTGGAGAACGATTCACGGGCTCATCAGAGCCAAGGGCCGCGCCGCGCGCAGTTCAAGGCGGACATGGAAGCCGTTGGCCTCAAGGAAGCGCTCAAGCGCCGCGACGAGCCATTCGGCGACGGGATGATCCGCCTGCACGCTCGCGGCAGTTGACCAGGCCGTCGAAGGGACGCACCAAACTCAAACGAAGATCGGAACATCATGGATGTCGAACTTACATTGAACGGCGCGGTTGCAACGCTGTGCCTGAACCGCCCTGAGAAGCTCAACGCGCTGACGCCGGAGATGCTGGAGCTAATCCTTGGCCATCTCGATCGCATCGAGCAGGACCCGGAGATTCGCGCCGTCATTTTCACCGGCGCAGGCCGTGCTTTCTGCGCGGGTGCCGACATCAAAGGCAGCGGCGCCGCGCCGCCGCAGATGAGTGTTGCGCATGCGCGCGCTTCGATGGCGGTGTATCAGAAGATCGCGCTCAGGCTGTACAACCTGAACAAGCCGATGGTCGCGGCGGTACGCGGCGTCGCAGTCGGCATCGCATGGAGCTTCGCGCTTTGTGCGGACCAGTTGATCGTCTCCGATTCGGCGCAGTTCATTCCCGCATTCCTGATGCGCGCGACGCTGCCCGAGGGCGGCATGGTGTATCTGCTTGCGCGTCATTGCGGCGAGTTTCGCGCCAAGGAAATCATGTACCTGAATCGCAGGCTGACTGGCAAGGAAGCGCTCGACATGGGCCTCGCCAGTCACTTCGTCGAGGACGGCTACCTCGATGCGGCAGCCGTGAAGCTGGCCGGCGAACTGGCGGCTGGCCCGACTTTTTCGCTTGGTCTGACGAAGCAGTTATTCCGGTTGAATACGGGCAGCATGGAAGAGTTTCTGGCTCAGGAACTGAACGCAGTGGCACTCGCGGTGAATTCGGAAGATGCAGCGGAGGGCCGGCTGGCGGCGAAAGAGAAGCGAGCGCCTGCTTTTAGGGGCCGCTAGACCGAACGGGAGCGCGGCGAGGTCCGGCCGGTCCGGAACACGCATTCGTAAGAGATTCAGGAGTCAGGCATGCGGTTTGACTATAGTAAGGAAGACGAAGAGTTTCGTCGTGAAGTGAGGCAGTTCTTCAGGGAGCATGCCCCCGCCGATATTTCACGCAAGTGGCGCGTCGGGGCGCATCCGCCGGCGCGCGACGACATTCGCCGGTGGCAGCGGATTCTGTACGAACGTGGCTGGGGTGCGCCTCATTGGCCGGTCGAGCATGGTGGCACCGGCTGGAGCGCGCTTCGCAAGCACATCTTCATGGAAGAGCTGTACAACGCCGATGCCATGGACTACGGGTGGCAGTCCACGCAGATGGTGGCGCCCGTCATCATCGCGTTTGGCTCCGACTGGCAGAGGGAACGCTTCCTCGGGCCTATTCTGCGTGGCGACGAGTTTTGGTGTCAGGGCTTTTCGGAGCCGAACGCAGGTTCGGATCTGGCCGGGCTTAAGACGACAGCGGTGCTTGACGGCGACGAATACATCATCAACGGCCAGAAGATCTGGACCAGCGACGCGACGATTGCCGATTGGGGCTTCTTCCTCGTCAAGACCGATACGACCGTCAAGCCGCAACGCGGCATCTCGTTTCTGCTTGTCAAAATGGACACGCCGGGCATCACGGTGCGTCCGATCGTCTCGATCGAGGGCGGCAAGGGGCTGAACGAGGTGTTTCTGGAGAACGTGCGCGTTCCGAAGGCGCATCTCGTGGGCGAGGCCGGCATGGGGTGGACCTATGCGAAGTATCTGCTCGAGAAGGAGCGCACGGCGAGCGCCTTCCTGTATTTCAACAAGCGGGAGTTGCAGCGCGCGAAGGATATTGCCGCTCAGGAGTTGGTCGACGGCGTACGGCTGATCGATACACCCGCGTTCGCGCGCAAGGTTGCGGATATCGAAGCGGATCTCATGGCGCTCGAATGGTCCGTGCTGCGCATCCTTGCCGAAGAGAAGAGCGAGCGGAACCTCGATGCCGTCGTATCCGCGCTGAAGATCAGCGGATCGGAAATGCAACAGCGTGTGACGCAGCTCCAGATGGATGCGCTCGGTCCCCGCGTGATGCGCTTCGACGACCACGGCGAAGGGCATGGCGACCTGGTGGTCGATGAAAGCTGGCCAGATTACGTGGGCGGCCGCACGTCGGGCTATCTCATCGCTCGCGCATCCACCATTTATGGCGGCGCGCGCGAAGTGCAGAAGAACATCATCGCCAAACTCGCATTCGGACTGTAGCCATGGACTTCAACTTCTCCGAAGAACAATTGATGCTGAAGGATGGCGCTGAGCGTTACGTCCAGCAGGAGTATGGATTCGAGGCACGCAAGCATATCGCGGCGCAGCCAGAGGGCTTCAGCCGCGAGCATTGGCGCACCTACGCCGAGCTTGGCTGGCTCGGGCTGACCATGCCGGAAGACGTTGGCGGCCTTGGGTGCTCATTTGTCGAAATGGCGATTCTGATGGAGGCGCTCGGCCGCGGCATGGCGCTCGAGCCGGTCGTGCAAACGGCGCTGCTTTGCGCCATGATCGTCGAACGAGGCGACGCGCAGACACAGCGCGAGACGCTGCTTCCCGCTGTCATCGAAGGCAAGTTGCTGCTTTCGCTTGCGGATAGCGAAGCAGGCAGCCGATACAAAGTGGGTTGCCATGCACGAACCCATGCTCGCAAAACGGCCAGGGGTTACCTGATCAGCGGCGCGAAGACGCTGGTAGTGGCTGGTGAGTCGACAGATCAACTGCTCGTGACCGCGCGAGTGGAAAGCGCATCGCAAGGCGTAGGCGTCTTTCTTGTCGACCGTCGCGCTGCGGGCGTCACGTGCCGGTCGTATCGCTTGCTCGACGGCTCACGTGCCGCGGATATCGAGCTGCACGACGTAGAGGTCGGCGACAATGCGCTGATCGTCGGATCGGAGCGTGCGCTAGAAGTGCTCACGCAGGCAACGGAACTCGCCATTCTCGCGAGCGTGGCCGAGAGCCTCGGCATGATGGAAGCGGTGATGGCCATCACCGCGGAGTACATCAAGGGACGCTCGCAGTTCGGACAGCCCATCGGCAAGTTTCAGGCGTTGCAGCATCGCATGGCCGAGATGTTCGTCGCCACGCAGGAGGCGCGCTCGATGTTGTACTGCGGGATCGCGCATCTCGACCGGCCGGCAGCCGAACGTAGCCGCGCCATCTCGGCGGCCAAGGCGGTCGCCGCGCGCGCCAATCGCTTCGTTTGCGCGCAGGGGATCCAGTTGCACGGAGGCATGGGGCTCACCGAGGAATATCCGGTTGGCCATTACTTCCGCAAGATGACGATGATGGAAAAGATGTTCGGCGATATCGACTTTCATCTCGACCGCGTTGCGGCAAGCAACCGGAAACCGGTGACGGTGTGATCCGGGAGGAGCCGATCGTGCAACGCGTGAAGGATAAGATTGCGATTGTGACCGGGGCCGCATCCGGTATCGGCGCTGCCTGTGCCGCGAGGCTCGCGCAGGAAGGCGCCCTGGTGGTGGTGGCGGACCTGAATTTAGAAGGCGCACAAGAGCAGGTTCGCCGTATCAAGGATTCGGGCGGCCAGGCGGTGGCGGCGCGAGTCGATATCGGCGACGAAAGCTCGATCGATGCGTTGTTCGAGCTGACGCTGAAGACCTGGGGCGGCCTCGATATCCTGCACAACAACGCCGCCGCCACGTCGCTCTCCAGTACGGTCGATGCGGCGATCGAGGCAATCGACGTCGCAGTCTGGGACGACACGATGCGCATCAATCTTCGCGGCACCATGCTGGCTTCGCGGCGTGCGCTGCCCGTCATGCGCGCGCGCGGTGGCGGTTCGATCATCAATACCTCGTCGGGCTCCGCTCAGGCGGGTGCCTTGGGCTATAGCGCCTATGGTGTCTGCAAGGCCGGTATCGAAAATTTGACACGCTACATCGCCGCGCAACACGGCAAGGAGGGCATACGCTGCAACGCGATCGCTCCCGGGCTGATCGTCACGCCGGTGACTCAGGCGTACTACGCGGGCGAACTCGGGGAAATGATGCTGAGTCACCATCTCACGCCTCGCCTCGGGCAGCCCGAGGACATTGCGCACGCGGTCGTGTACCTCGCTTCGGATGAAGCTGCGTTCGTGACGGGCCAGGTGTTCAACATCGACGGCGGACTGCTTTCGCACCAGCCGTACTATGCCGACGAAATCCGCGCGCGCGCGGCCGCCGCGGCGAACGCGACGAAGGGGGTGGCATGACGACGGATTCCACACTTCTTGCACGTATCGAACGCGTCGAGGCGCAGCTCGCCATTCAACAGTTGCCGGTGCGATACGCGCTTGCGGTCGATTCGCGCGATCTGGAGAGCCTCGTGCAACTGTTCGCCGAAGACGTCAATTGCGGCCGATGGGGCGTGGGGCGCGCTGCGTTGAAGACGTTCTACGGTTCCGGGCATATTCTGCGAGGCTTTTATCGCAGCATTCATCAGATCTGCGGCCACGCGGTCGATTTCATCGATGCCGACCATGCGACGGGAAGCGTCTATTGCCGTGCGGAGCACGAGGACAACGGCTCGTGGGTGGTGATGGCGATCTGCTATTTCGATCACTATGTGCGGCGCGACGGGCAGTGGTATTTCGAGCGCCGCGAAGAACAGCACTGGTATTCGACGGACTGGCTCGCACGTCCCGGTGCGCCGTGCTTCCAGAACTGGCCCGGCAAGTATGAGGGCGAACGGTATCAGCCGCGGCTTCCGCAAGGCTTTCCGACGTGGACAGCGTTTTGGGGCAACAGCGAACAGCACGCCATCGACGCGTTGACGAAGGCGCCGTAAGCGCCTTGCTTCCGCGTGCGTGTTACAGCGCCGCTTCCCCACGCAAGAGCACGTCGGCGCCGCCGTCGACGAACGGAACCTGGCCCACCATGTAGCCGTTGGCTGGACTGGCGAGGAACGCAAGGAGCGGAACGATCTGTTCAGCGGTGGCGTAGTCTCGCACGACGGTGGGCACGCCAGCCGAAAGCGCCTCGCGGCCCTCGGCTGTTTCCAGCAGCGGCGCGACCATTGGCGTCTTCACGACGCCTGGGGCGATCCCGTTGAGCAATACACCCGCGTCGGCCCAGCCGGGCAACGCGGCCGTGCGCCGTATCCATTGCGTCAGCGCGCGTTTGGACGACGCATAACTTGGTGCGCCGATGTTCGCCGCCTGCTTCCGCGCGGCGAATTCTTCGCCCGCGAGGCACATCTCGACAAGGCGTGTGTCTATCGGATGAAGCGAGGCGAGTGAGGAAATCACCACCGCACGCGGCTGCCTTCCGCGTTGCAGGAGCGGCAGCAGCCGCGGCAGCAGGTCGGCAACGCCGAAGTAGTTGACCGACACCAGCGTATCGCCGGCCACGGGGGGCGACACCCCAGCGCACATGACCACTGCGTCGAGCGACGGCGTAATTTTCTGCACACGCGCGACGAGCGCTGCGCGTTCCGCCGGAACAGCGAGGTCCGCGCAAATATCCGCGTTGCTCAGATCGACGCCAATCACCCGTTCGCCAAGTGCGGTCAAATGCCGGGCGAGCGCTGCGCCTATCCCGGATGCAGCGCCAGTGATCAGCGTCGTGCGGACAGCATTTGTGCTCATGACGCTTAAACGGCCGAACCGGGCAGGCGCACCACCAGGCCGTCCAGTTCCGGCGTCATGAAGATCTGGCATGTCAAACGGCTGTTTTCGCGCACGTCCATCGCGCAAGTGAGCATGTCGACTTCATAGGACTCGGCCGCCGGCATGTGGCCTCTCCAGGCATCGTCGACGTAGGCGTGACAGGTCGCGCAACTGCAACTGCCGCCACAATCGCCAAGAATGCCGGGGACCTGGTTGTTCACGGCGGTTTGCATGACCGAGTCGCCAACGTTGGCGCTCACCGCGGCTTCGTTGCCGTCCGGCTGGATGAATCGAATGAGGGGCATGGCTACTGGACCTCTGAATAAATTAGTTGGACTGGGGAAGCAGACTTTTCAACGGGACTGACTCGTCGGCGAGATCCACCGCGCGAACCGGAATTTTCTCGGCAACGAACCGCTTGGCCAGCATGAATTCGGGCGCGCGACTGACCGTATCGGCTGCGAGCATGACGCTGTCCTTGAGATAAAACGCCGAGAACGAGCGGGTATCGGGACTGCCGCGCAGGACAAACTCGTCGTAGCCTTGGGACAGGCCGACCATCTTGAGCTTGAGATCGTATTGATCTGACCAGAACCACGGCACGCTGTTGTAGACGCGCTCCTTGCCGCACAACGACGCGGCTGCGGTGCGGGCCTGCTCCAGGGCGTTGGGCACCGACTCCAGACGCAGGCGGCGGCCGAGGGTCCGGTTGGGGTGGTTGGTGCAATCCCCGACCGCAAAAATGTCCGGATCGGACGTGCGCGTGTGCTCGTCGACCACAATGCCGTTGTCGACAGCGAGACCCGCCGCTTGCGCGAGTTCAGTGGCGGGCTCCAGTCCCACGCCGACGATGACCAGATCTGCTGCGACGCGCGCGCCGTCTGCGCAGGATACGGCGGCAACGGCGTCGCCGGATGCGTCGAGTTCGAATCCAGTCACGATTGCATTCGTGCGGATGTCGACTCCGGCTTCGCGGTGCACTTTCTCGTAGAACGCGGAAAGCTCCGGGGCCGTGACGCGCGCGAGCACGCGCGGCAACGCTTCGAGCACGGTGACGTGCAAACCGCGCTTCACGGCTACGGCAGCGACTTCGAGACCGACATATCCGCCGCCGATGATCACGAGGCGCGAGCCCGCGTGAAAATGATTTCGAATGCGCGTGACATGATCGAGCGTACGAAGGTAGTGAAAGTTCTGCAGCTTCTCGATGGCTTCGATACCCGGCAACGCGAGACGCCGCGCGCGGCCGCCGGTGGCCAGAACGAGCTTCGCATAGCTGATTTCGCTGCCATCGGAGAGCGTGACCCGCTTCGCGTCCCGGTCGATGCGCTCCGCGCGCGTATTGGGCATGAACTCGACGCATGCCTTGTCGTAAGTCGAAAGCGGCTTCAGGTAGAGCTGCTCGGCGGTCGATTCACCCGACAGGAACGCCTTGGAAAGCGGTGGCCGCTGGTACGGCAAATGCGGTTCTTCTCCCACCATCACGATGCGCCCCGTCCAACCCTGCTCGCGGATCGCGGTCGCGCATTCTCCCGCGGCGTGACCCGCTCCGACGATCAGCGCGGTGTGTTCTGCATCTACAGGTGCCATAAGGCGAACTCCGTCTCGCACGGCCGTGTACTTGTCGCCGGCCTTAATATGTGAATGATGTTCTAGATTGTGAACGACGGCCGACGCGGCTGTCAATGCTCATCAACCCCCGCTCCCGAACTCCATCAGGCTGATGCGGAGTTGACCATCGCCTCGATGCCGCCAACTGCGAAGCGGATCAAATAGGTGCGCATGCGCTCGATATGTTGCCCCGTGAGAGCGCGCGCTCCCGATCGTGCTTCCTTCGCGTACAACTCGTTGAGCACCAGATGAAACACGGACTCGACGAAATGCTGCACCAGTTCGACCGTTTCCCGCGTGGCGCCAGGCAGCGCCCTCGCGAAGGCGTCGCGGTAGCGCGCGGCAGCCGGCGCGTACTGGCCATAGAACGGCGCCGTGAGGTCGGGGCGTTCCAGAAGGCAGCCGATCTGGGTCAGAAGGCGCAGGTAGTTTTGCCACCCCGGATCGCCGCTTTTCAGGTGCGCGAATGCAGGCGCTGAAAGCGCGGTCACGATTGCCTCGACGTTGGGAGGCTCACCGTGCAACGGAGCGAGCACCGCCTCCAGCGATTCGATCACCTGCAGGCTGATCACGGCCGCGCGTCGGCCGATCGCCTGCTGGAACAGGGCGTCCTTGCTGCCAAAGTGGTAGCGCGCGAGACTCAGCTCCATGCCGCAGCCCTGCATGATGTCGCGAATCGACGTCCCGAAGTAACCGTGCGTCGCGAACAGCCTTTCGGCCGTATCGAGAATGCGCTCGGGCGTCGTGCCGCGAGCCGAAGCGCGCGGCTCCTTATTATCGGCTGCCGGGTTGCTGGCGGCTTGGGTATTCCTTGACGACATAGTTTCCCTTTCATTGTGTGGCGCGAACCGGGCAAGCGCCGGAAGCCTCTTCAAGCGAATGATAAAACGTTCTTGCACAATCGTGCAAAATCGAACATAGTTCAACTATGGGTACTTGGACAAGACCAGGTGCCTGCGAACGAACGACTAATGGAGACTGGAACCATGGCTGGCGCGCTGCGACTTGAAGACTTCGACGATCCGACGTTCAACCCCTTTTTCGAGGATTCGCTCGCTTACGGAGCCGATGCCAACCCGTATCCGCGCATTGCGGAGCTGCGCGAAAACGGCACGGTGCAGGAAGGGGACTATCGTGTGCTGATGGGCGGTGCGGCGGACCTGACGATGTCCGATGTCGCGCACTATTGCGTATTTGGATACGACGAGGTATCGCAGGTGCTGGGAGATCCGGCCACGTTCTCGAACAGGTCTTATGAGCGCAATATTGGCATTAGCTTCGGACGCAGCATTTCGACTATGGACGCGCCCGAGCACCCGCGCTACCGCCGCATTTTTCAGAAGGCATTTTTGCCGCACACCGTGGCGACATGGGGCGATACGCTCGTCGATCCCGTGGTGAGCGAACTGATGTCGAAGTTCGTGGATCGCGGGCATGCGGATCTCGTCACCGAGTTCACGCTTCACTATCCGTTCAATATCATTTACCGCCAGTTGGCATTGCCGCCAGAAGACGTGAAGATCTTCCACAAGCTGGCGATCGCACAGACGCTGGTTTCGATCGACGTGGCGCACGGCGTGGAGGCGTCGACGAAGCTGGGCGCTTACTTCGCGCGACTCATCGAGGAGCGCCGCAGCAATCCGGGCGACGATCTCGTCAGCGCGCTGGCCACCGCGGAAGTCGATGGCGAATTGCTGCCGGACGAGGTCGTCATTTCTTTCCTGCGCCAACTCGTGAATGCGGGTGGCGACACCACTTATCGCGCAACCAGCGTGCTGCTGCTTGCGCTGCTGCGCGATCCAGCGCAGCTCGAAGCGGTGCGCCAGGATCGCACGCTGGTCGCGCAGGCGATCGAGGAAGCGCTGCGCTGGGACGGCCCCGTGTTGATGCAGTCGCGCATGGCGACGCGTGACGTCACGCTCGGTGGCGTCGAGATTCCCGCAGGCGCATTCCTCGACGTGCTGGCAGGCAGCGCCAATCGTGATCCCAGCCGCTTCCCCGACCCGGACAAGTTCGACATCTACCGCAAACCGGCTCACCGGCATTTTGCGTTTGCGTATGGTCCTCACGTGTGTATTGGTCAACACCTCGCGCGCGTGGAGATGACGCGCGCGCTCAATGCGATTCTCGACCGCCTGCCCAATCTTCGTCTCGATCCGGCCGCCGAGGCTCCGCAGATCAACGGCATCATGATGCGCGTTCCGCATTCGATTCCCGTCGTATTCGGCTAACCAGAACAAAGCCGGCCTCACGTGCTGTGCACGAGGCCGACCGACAAGGCAAGTGCTGCTGGACAGTTCGCACGTTGAGTTGCCCGGCGCGCACAGACGGTGGAGAACGCATTGATGACGGAGTTTGACTATATCGTGGTTGGCGCAGGCGCCGCGGGTTGCGTGCTAGCCAATCGCCTGTCGCAAAGCGGGCGCCATACGGTGCTGCTCATTGAAGCAGGACCGGAGGACCGCAATCCCTTGATCCGGATGCCCAAGGGATTCGGAAAGCTGCTGGGCGATCCGGCTCACGCCTGGTTCATTCCCGTGCAGCCCGACAACGGGAACGGGCACCGCAATGAAATCTGGCTTCGCGGCAAGATGCTCGGCGGTTCGAGCAGCATCAACGGCATGGTGTATATGCGCGGGCATCCTGAGGACTACGACGGATGGAGCGAACTGGGCGTGGAGGGCTGGAGCTGGCAGAACCTGGCGCCCTGCTTCCGGCAGATCGAAGATCACGCGCTCGGTGCCGACGAACTGCGGGGGACAGGCGGCCCACTGAAAGTCTCGCCGTATGCGCAGCGCAACCGTATCGGCGACGCTGTCCTCGAAGCGTGCCGGTCGCTTGGCATTCGGCGCGTGGAGGATATCAACCGGCTCGATCATGAGGGCGTGGCTTATCTGATCTACACGATACGCAACGGGCAGCGGCAGAGCTCGGCGGAAGCCTTTCTGAAACCCGCTCGTTCGCGCAGGAACCTCACAGTCGTTACTGCGACGCAAGCCGCGCGAATCGTGTTTGATGGGTCGCGCGCAGTTGGCGTGCAGTGCGAATGCGCGGGGCAGCAAATCGTTTACCGCGCGCGCCGCGAAGTCGTGCTATCGGCTGGGGCAATTGAGTCGCCGCGGCTTTTGCAGTTATCGGGCATTGGCGATCCCGATCATCTGCAGTCGCTTGGCATTCCTGTCGTGGCGGCAAGTCCGGGTGTCGGACTCAACATGCGCGAGCACTATCTGTATATGGTGCAGGCGCGCCTGCAACATTGGCGCGATTCGCAGAACCGGCAGTTCAGCGGCCTGCGCCTGTGGCGCAACGCGATGCAGTATTTCCTGTTCCGCCGCGGCGTGATGTCGCTCGGCTCGTATCAGGTGGGTGGCTTCGTCAAGACCGCTCCCGACGCCAAGCGTCCGGACGTCCAGCTGATGATGGCGCCGTTCTCGATGGATTTCCGCGCCGCCAGCTATGCCTTCGAGACGTTCCCTGGCATGCAGCTCTTCAGCTATCCACTGCGTCCGCGCAGTGAGGGACATGTGAGGATCCAGTCGGCGGACCCGCGTGTGCCGCCCGAAGTCGTTGCGAACTACCTTGCCGATGCGTACGATCAGCGGATGGCCATCAACGCCTTTCGGCTCATGCGCAATGTGCTGGCCGCCGAGCCGCTTGTGAGCCTGCTCGAAGGCGAGACGCGTCCAGGTTCCGCCGTTCAGACCGACGCTGAGATTCTCGACCTCTACCGGCGCGAGGGGCAGTCCGGCTACCACGCTTGCGGCACCTGCAAGATGGGCTCCGATCCGCTTGCTGTGCTCGATTCGCGCTTGCGCGTGCGGGGCGTAGAAGGTCTGCGCGTGATGGATCTCTCCGTGACGCCCACGATGATTTCCGGCAACACCAATGGCCCGATGATGGCGATGGCATGGCGTGCCGCCGGCCTGATCCTTGAGGACGCGCGATGAGCCGTCTCGAGGACTACGGCAGGCGCTTTGCAAACATCGAATTCGAGCGACGCGATGGCGTTCTACAGGTGCGCCTGCACACGGATGGCGGCCCGCTCAAGTGGGGCGCGCTCGACGGCAGCGTTCACAGCCAGCTAGGCGAGGCTTTTTATCAGATCGCACGCGACCTCGACAATCGCGTCGTGATCCTGACGGGCACCGGCGATGCGTTCTGCAATGCCATGAATTACGCCGAGCTGCCGCCGGAACCGCTTGCGCAAATCTGGCCACGCCTGCAGCGCGAGGGGCAGGACCTGCTCATGCAACTGCTCGACGTTCCGGTCCCCGTTATCGGCGCGATCAACGGCCCGGCACTCATTCACGCCGAGTTGCTCGTGCTGTCCGATATCGTGCTCGCGTCCAGTCACGCTGAAATCTCCGATCAGGCGCACTTCGTTCACGGCGTCGTGCCGGCGGATGGCGTGCAGATCGTATGGCCGATGTTGATCGGCCATAACCGCGCGCGTCATTTTCTGCTCACTGGCGAGCGTATGACGGCGCAACGCGCCTGGGAGCTTGGCGTGGTCGGCGAAGTGGTTCAGCCGGAAGCGCTGCTCGATCGCGCCTGGGAGATCGCCCGCGACCTCGCGGCGAAGCCGATCGAAACTCTGCGATATACGCGCGCAGTCTTTGCGCAGCCGTTCAAGCGTCGCATGGTCGACGAACTGGGTTACGGACTCGCGCTCGAAGGGCTTGCCGGTATTGCTGCGCAGTCTGGCAAGACGTAGTGCATCAAAGCGACACGTTCACGAATGGGAGACACGATATGAACCTGGCAGTGCAAGCATTATCCGAGCGAAACGCGCTTGTTCAACAGGCGCTCGACCGCGCGACGCAGGAAGGCGGCGAGATCGGCGTGCAGGTCGCGGCCTATCTGAACGGCAAGCTCGTGATAGACGCATGGAGCGGCGTGGCCGATCCGTCCACCGGACGCCTCGTCGACGGCGACACGCTTTTCAACGTCTATTCGGTGACGAAGGCCGTCGCGGCAACCGCGCTGCACGTCCTGGCGGACCGCGGGCTCATAGAATACGATGCGCCCGTGACGCGCTACTGGCCGGAGTACGGTGCACACGGCAAGGACAAGACGACGGTACGCGATGTGCTGACTCACCGCGCCTGTGTGCCGCAGATGCCCGATGACGTGACGCCGGAGCTGATGTGCGACTGGCAGTGGATGACGCGCGCGATCGCGAACCTGGAGCCACTCGCCGAGCCGGGCACGAAGACGCTTTATCTCTCGATGACGTTCGGCTGGATCGTTGGCGAGCTGGTGCGGCGCGCCGATCCGAAGAAGCGCTCGCTGGGCCGTTTCGTCCAGGAAGAGATTGCAAAGCCCCTTGGTATAGACGATCTATGGATTGGCATTCCTGATGAGGTCGAACCGCGCATTGCACGTCTTACCGATGCAATGGTGCCCGTTCCCGCGGAATACCTGCCGCCGCTGTTCCTGCGCTCGATGCCGCAACAGGTCGCATTGACGCCGCACGTGTTCGAGCGCCGGGACGTACGGCGCGCGGAAGTGGCGGGCGTTGGCGGGATCTTCAATGCACGTAGTGAAGCACGTTTCTGGGCGATGCTTGCGTGCGGCGGCGAGCTGGACGGCGTGAGGATACTTTCGAAGGAACTCGTGGCCACGCTGAATATCCCGCGCGCCAACAGCGAAGAACCGGACCCAGTGATGTTCGGCTTTCCGATTCCGATCACGATCGGCGGCTTCTGGTTCGGCGGCAATCATCCGCCCGTGACGGCGGCGCGTTCGCCGCGCGCATTGTGCCATCCGGGGCAGGGCAATTCGATCGGCTGGGCGGACCCGGATACGGGACTCGCGGTGGCAATCTGCCATAACAAGCTGTTCAACCCGACCACGCCGGAAGAAGACCCGCTGCTTCCAATCGCCGTTGCGATTCGCGAAGCGCTGGATCTGGAGTGATCGCAGAAATGGTCATGGATATCGCGCATTTGCAGCAATGGACAGGACGCACGGAGCAAGTGCACGACCAGGTCACTCTCACGCCGATGACGGCGCTCGGCGCCATGCTCGACCGCGACGACCCACCCGCGGCGCCTGGGGATGATCTGCCGCCGTTGTGGCACTGGCTTTACTTTCTGCCGGTTCATCGTCAGTCGATGGTCGAGGCGGACGGCCATCCGAAGCGCGGAAGTTTCCTCCCGCCGGTCGACTTGCCTCGCCGCATGTGGGCGGGCAGTCAACTCGGGTTTCTGCGGCCGCTGAAGGCAGGCAGCGCGATCACGCGTCTTTCGTGCATCGAAAGCGTTGCGCACAAGCAGGGGCGCACCGGCGACCTCGTGTTCGTCAAGGTCAAGCACGAGGTCAGCGACGTGGCCGGCCTCGCGATCGTCGAACGCCAGGATATCGTGTATCGCGACCATCCCGCTGCAAGCGAAAAGCCGGCAGCGTCACAGGCCGCGCCCGCGGGTGCTCAATGGGCACGCGAAGTCATTCCCGATCCCGTGCTGCTGTTTCGCTATTCAGCGCTTACCTTGAATGGTCATCGTATCCACTACGATCGGCCATATGCGATCGGCGAAGAGGGATATGAGGGCCTCGTCGTGCACGGCCCGCTGCTCGCCACGCTACTCATGGACTCGCTGAGATCCGAGTTGCCGGGTGCGCGAGTGGGATCGTTTTCGTTCCGCGCGATCAAGCCCGTCGTGGACACGTCGCCTTTCTATGTCTACGGGAAGCAAGACGAATCGGACCCAGGCAAGGTGAATATGTGGATCTCGGGGAGTGACGGATCGTTGCGCATGGAAGCATCGGCCGTGCTCGCCTGATTTGTTGAATCCGATCCGCCAACGTGTTTGATCGTCGGCGGACCGGGCTCTGAACTGGAGATTTATGCGTTCGTTTCTTTTTGTGCCTGGGAGCAAGCCGGAGCGATTCGCCAAGGCGCTCGCGGCAGGCGCCGATGCGGTGATCGTGGACCTCGAAGACGCCGTCGCGGACGCGGAGAAAGCGTCCGCGCGCGCACATGTTGCCGATGCCGTGCGAGCATTTTTGGCATCGCCGGTTCGCGTGCTGTTGCGCATCAATGGTGCTGGGACACAGTGGTTCGAGGAAGACCTCTCGCTCGCAGCCTCCGAGGGTATTGATGGCATCGTGTTGCCCAAGGCGGAAAATCCGGCGGCGTTGACTGCTGTCGCTGCGGCAACGGCAAAACCAGTCTGGCCGATCATCGAGTCCGCAGTGGGCGCCTGGAATGCATTGGAAGTGGCGCGCATGCCCGGTGTCGAGCGGCTCATTTTCGGCTCCGTGGATTTCGAGCTCGATCTGGATTGCGACGGTTCATGGGACGCGTTGCTGCACGCGCGTTCGCGCATCGTGCTGGCTTCACGTGTGGCCGGAATTCAATCTCCGGTGGATGGCGTTACCGTCGCAATCGATGACGAACGGCAGCTCGCGGAAGACTCGTCGAAGGCGCGATCGCTGGGTTTTGGCGGCAAGCTCTGCATTCATCCGCGCCAGGTTGGCGTGGTCAACGCTGCGTTCAGCCCGAGCGCCGATGAAATCGCGAAGGCGCGTCGGATTGTAGAGGCGTATGAGCGGGCGGAAGGCGGGGCAGTGTCCGTGGACGGACGGATGGTGGACTTGCCGGTCTTGCTCAAGGCAAGACGCATCGTCGGCCTGTCCGAAAACGTGCGCGGTTCGGTCCAAGGGTAAGAGGTGCGGCGAGGAGGCCGCTGCAGGGCCCGCGCCGCCACCGCATGATGTGGCGCGGGCGTCGTCCGGATGTGCTTACACCGGATCCCACGGCGTGAGCGCCATGGAGGGCACGTTCGGGAAAAAGCTCGATTCGAACGCCGGCATGACCTGTTCGGCAATCGCTTCGGGCGTCCAGCCGCCGTCGCGATGCAGCGAACGGATCATGCGGATCTGGTTGAAGAAATAGATTTCGTTAGCGCGCACGCCGAAAATCTGGCCCGATACCTTGGCGGCCTGATCGGAGGCGAGGTAGACCGCGAGCGGTGCAATCTTACGCGATTCCATGCGCTTGAGAATTTCGACACGCGCTTTTTGCTCGGGCGTCTCCGACGGAATCGAGGCAGTCATCGCGGTCCATGCCCACGGTGCGATGCAGTTTGAGCGTACGTTGAATTTGGCCATGTCGAGAGCAATCGACTTCGACAGACCGACGACACCCATCTTGGCGGCCGAGTAGTTGGCCTGTCCGATGTTTCCGATCAGACCCGACGTGGAGGTCATATGAACGAAGCTGCCGCCGTTTTGCGCCTTGAAATGCGGAGCCGCAGCACGTGCCACAAAGAACGACCCGTTCAGGTGAACGTCGACCACGGCCTTCCACTCGTCGAGGCTCATGTTGAAGAACATGCGGTCACGGACGATGCCGGCGTTGTTGACCACGCAGTCGATGCGGCCGAACGTGTCCAGCGCGGCCTGTACGATCTTCTGCGCGGAATCCCAATCGGCGACGCTGTCCGTCGAGGCAACCGCTTGTCCACCGGCCTCCTTGATTTCCGCGACAACGCGCTCCGCGGCGAATTCGCCGGTTTCGGCGTTGCGCCCGAGATCATTGACGACGACCTTTGCACCATTCGCCGCGAATTGCAGCGCGAAATCGCGCCCGATGCCGGCGCCGGCGCCCGTTACTACTACCACCTTGTCCTTGACGAAATCGCTCACTCTTGTCTCCGTTCGATACAGGCATTGATGTAGAAAAGCTCGCCTCGGTATAATAGCAAAACTGAACGTCGTTGCATAATATGAACGATAGCCGTTGACGCAGAGTGTGTCGTGATTACATTATCGAAGACGACAAAAGGAAAGGAGACGCGAAATGAGCCCTACGAAAGGCTGGATTGTGCCGGACCATGTTCCGCGAGAACTCGTGGTCGACTTCGACTATATGAACCCGCCCGGCGCACAGGACGACGTTCATCTGGCGTGGAAGTCGCTGCATGCGGGACCCGACATCATCTGGTCCCCTTACTATGGCGGCCACTGGATCGCCACGCGAGGCGAAGACATCGAGGCGATGCAAAAGGACCATGCCCGCTTTTCACATCGTAGCGTCAATATCCCGCCGCTCAACGAAACGCAGCTCGTGCCGCTCGAACTCGATCCGCCTGAACATACGGCGTACCGCAACCTGATCACGCCCGCTTTCCTGCCACAAGCTATCGCGTCGCTCGAGAGCGACGTGCGCAGCCTCGCAATCGAGCTGATCGAGAAACTCGCGCCGCGAGGCGAGTGCGAGTTCGTTTCGGAGTTCTCGAAGCTCCTGCCGATCGTGATTTTCCTGCGTCTTGCAGATCTTCCGTTGAGCGATCGTGAGCAGCTGCTCGAATGGGCGGAATGGGCTGTGCGTGGAAACTTTGAACAACGAAGCGAATCGCAGCAGCGGCTCATTGGCTATATCGCCACCTGGGTGGAAAAGCGCAAGGTGGAGCCGGGCGGCGATCTCGTGAGCCTGATTGTCAATGCGCAGATCGACGGCAGGCCGATCAGCCCAGAACGCATGTTCGGAATGTTTATCGTCGTGCTATTTGGCGGCCTGGATACTGTCGCCTCGATGATGGGTTTCATTGCACGTTTCCTCGCCGAGAGTCCGGCGCATCGGCGGCAGCTAATCGAAAATCCCGAACTGATGGTGTCGTCGGTCGACGAATTGATCCGGCGCTTTGGTGTGGCGAATACCTCGCGGCTCATCACCCATGACATGGAATACAAAGGCATCCAGTTCAAAAAGGGTGATCAGATCCAGTTGCCGAACTCCCTGTTCGGCCTCGACGACCGCAAGTTCAGCAATCCGCTTGCCGTCGATCTGACGCGCAAGCCGGTAATTCACGCGGCTTTCGGCAACGGGCCGCATCGCTGCCCCGGTTCGTTTCTCGCGCGCACGGAGATCAAGGTGTTCCTGCAGGAATGGCTCAAACGCATACCCGATTTCCGTATTCGCGAGAACGACAAGCCGCGATGCGGCTCGGGCTCCGTCAACGGCATGCTCTATCTGCCGCTCGCCTGGGACGTGGCGCCCTGAAGCAACCCTATCTCAACGACTCATCGACGATCATGAAAAAGTGGCAATGCATTTTTTGCGGGTTTTACTACGACGAAGCAGCGGGACTTCCGGCGGAGGGCGTCGCGCCCGGCACCCGCTGGGAAGACATCCCGGATGACTGGGCATGCCCCGAGTGCGGCGCGACGAAGGCCGACTTCGTGATGGTCGAGGTGGAGGCCTGAGGGTTCGGGCACGCGCACGGCGCCAGGCCGTGCGCTTCGTCGCCAAGGTCAGGCGCGCTCAAATACGGCGGCAATACCCTGACCGCCGCCGATGCACATAGTCTCGAGCGCATAACGGCCCTTTCGGCGCGTCAGTTCGTGCAGGAGCGTCGTCATGATCCGCACGCCCGTTGCGCCAATCGGATGGCCGAGCGATATGCCTGAGCCGTTCACGTTGAGCCGGTCGGTATCGTGCCAGTTCCAGCCTTTGAGAACTGCCAGGACCTGGCATGCGAACGCTTCGTTCACTTCGACGAGATCCATCTGGTCGAGCGAGAGACCGGTGCGCGCCATCAGCTTCTGGACCGCAGGCACGGGCCCGATGCCCATGCGCGACGGCTCGCAGCCGGCGGCGGCCCAACCGGTAAGCCAGGCGATGGGTTCGAGTCCGAGCGCTTCGAGGCGGTCTTCCGCGACGACAAGGCAGGCAGCTGCGGCGTCGTTCTGCTGGCTGGAGTTGCCCGCGGTAACCGTGCCGCCCGGCATCAGCGCGCGGAGCTTGCCGAGACTTTCCATGCTGGCGTCGGCGCGGAATCCTTCGTCTTTGGAGAAGAGGAGCGGCTCGCCTTTTTTCTGGGGTACGCTGACCGCAACGATCTCTTCCGCCATGCGGCCCGACTCCCACGCTGCCGCCGCGCGCTGATGGCTGCGCAACGCGAATTCGTCGGCGGCCTCGCGGCTGATGGCATAGTCGGTGGCGAGATTTTCCGCGGTCTCGATCATGCCGGAGATGTAGCCGAAGCGCGCCTCCGGCTGCGAGCGCTCGCGGCCGCGTGCGAGACGGTCGTGAAACTGGACGGAGCCCGAACGGGCGCCCCAGCGCATGTCCGTGCTGTAGTACTCGATGTTGCTCATGCTTTCCACGCCGCCGGCCAGCACCACGTCGGCGGCGCCCGTCTGCACCATCATCGCGGCGGTGGCAAGCGCCTGCAGGCCGCCGCCGCAGCGCCGGTCCAGCTGCATGCCCGGCACTTCCACGGGCAGGCCCGCCTGCAGCGCGATCCAGCGGCCCACGCAAGGCGTTTCGCTGTTCGCATACGATTGTGCGAAAACGACGTCGTCGATGCGAGCGGGATCGAGTCCTGCGCGCCGGATCGTTTCATTCGCAACGAGTGCGCCGAGTTCTTCGACAGATACGCCGCGCAGGCTACCGCCAAAGGCGCCCACGGGCGTTCGTACAGGGGAGACAATTGCTGCGCGTTTCATCAAGTGTTTCCTTGCAGGTTTCGAGATTCTGATTCGGGCGTGACCGCAATCAGGCAACGAGCGTCGCACTTCCGGAGCGATTGGACGGAGGAGCGCCCGCGAACTGATCGAGAGCGCCACGATGATCCGGATGGGCGATTGCAAGCATGCGCTCGCGCCGTTGCCGCAACGTCAGTCCGCGCAGATCGGCAACGCCATATTCCGTCACGACGATGCCGGCGTCGCTGCGTGGTGTGCTGACGGGTCCATTCAACGACGCGACGATGCGGGTGGCGCCCTTGCCCGCCGTGGAGGGCAGTGCGATGACGGGAACGCCGCCACGGGAGCGCCGCGCGCCGCGCAGGAAGTCCACTGCACCGCCCACCGCGCCCACATAGACGCCGCCGGCAATCTCGGCGTTGATCTGACCGCTCAGATCGACTTCGACCGCCGAGTTGATGGCCACGAAGCGGTCGATGCTCGCGAGCACGTGCGGGTCGTGCGTGTAGCGCGTCGAACGAAACTCGATGGCGTCGTTGCGGTGCGCGAACTCGTGAATGCGCCGGCCGCCCATCATCACGCCCGCGATGGTCTTGCCCGTGTCGATGTTCTTGTGCGCATTGTTGATCACGCCGCTTTGCATGAGGTCGGCGACTTTGTCCCCGATCGTGCCGGAATGAATGCCGAGGTTGCGACGATCGGTGAGGCAACCGAGGATTGCTTCGGGAATCGCGCCGAGGCCGAGTTGAATCGTGGCGCCGTCTTCGATCAAACCGGCGGTGTGCCTCGCAATCGCCAGATCCGTCGCGCTTGCCGCACTGGATGAACTTTCCGGCAGCGCGCGTGACGTCGGCAGGATGAAGTCGATTTCGCCGTCACGAAGGTATCGCTCGCCGTATGTCCAGGGCGCCTGCTCGTTCACTTCCGCAACGACGACGCGCGCCTGCTTGAGTGCCGGAATCAGATACTCGTGCGCAATGGACAGGCTATAACGGCCTTGTGAATCGGGCGGCGCCAACTGCAGCAGCAAGACATCGATGGGAAACTGACCCGACTCCATCATCTGCGGAAACTGCGAGTAGTGGCACGGAAGAATATCGAGTGCGCCAGCTTTGGCCAACGCGCGGTTCGCGCCGGTGCCGCAGTACGAAACGAAGTCGATGCAGTCCGCGTGTTCGGACCGGCACGTGTCGAAACTGCTTGCGCCGAGAAAAACCCGGAACGCGCCGATGCCGTGCCGTTGCTCGAGCAGTTTTTGCGTGAGCGGAAGGGGCTCCGCGTTCGCCTGGCCCCATGCGACGGTATCCCCAGGACGAACGATGGATGCGAAGTCGACGGAGTCAGCCTCTAGTAGTAAGGGCATGATGTTCGCGTCAGTGGGCAGGTTGCGAAACAGGCTGGATCTCATCGTACTGCCCGCGCGCGGCGCCTGACGCGACGAGTTCCGCTATCCGTTCTTCGCTGTGGCCGATGCTGCGCAGTACGAGTTCTGTATGCTCGCCAAGATGAGGAACGGCGAGCGGTGGCGACGCGGGCTCGTTGCGAAAGTGAATCGGGCTCGCAACGTGATTGCGTCCGGACGGATCCCTCTGGATCATCGCGCGCTCACGCGTATGAGGATGGTTGAGCGCTTCGGCGAGCGAGAGCACGGGCGCTACGCTGATGTTTCGACCATCGAACCAGTCGAGCCATTCAGCGAGCGTGCGAGTCAGGAAGGTTTGCGTCAGAAATGCCCGCACGCGCGATTGGCCTGCACCTTGCGGGCCGATGACATCGCTAATCAGATCCGGGCGGCCCAGTGGTGTGAGCAGGTTAGTGGCGAAGCTGTGTTCCCGTCCGCCGAGGCAAAGCCACTTCGAATCGGCGGTCTCATAGGCGTTGAGCAGCGCGAGTCCGCTGTCGCCTTCAGTCGCCTCTTGCGATTGACCGTCCGGCGTGTTGAGCAAGCGGCCGCTCAGGTGCGGCTGTGCAGTGAGCGCCGCATCGAAGAGCGAGAGGTCGATGTAGTCGCCTCGCCCCGTTTCTCGCGCGCGCAGTAGTGCCATCAATACAGCGGACAACGCCGTCAATGAACCGGCAAGCGCGGCGAGCGATGGTCCTGTGGTAATGGGCATTCCGCGGCTATCGCGCGGCAGCGTGCCCGCAAGCGATTGAATCACCGGATCGTGTGCGGGCAGTTGAGAGAGCGGACCGTTCTGGCCAAATGCGGTCATCGCGCAATAAACGAGCCGCGGGTTCGTCCGTTTCATCGTGTCGTAGTCGATGCCGAGGCGTGCGGCCACGCCCGGCCGCGACGATTCGATGACCACGTCAGCCTCGTCTATCAGCTTGAGCGCCGCTTCGCGTCCATCCGGATGCTTCAGGTCGAGGGCGATGCTGCGTTTGCCGCGGTTGACCGCCGCGAAGAACGCGCCGTCCGTGCCGGGGGCGCCGCGCGTGGGGTCCCCAGTGACCGGTTCGATCTTGATGACTTGCGCGCCGTGATCCGCGAGATGGGCGGCGAGGAACGGACCCGGCATGAACTGCGACAGGTCCACCACGCGAAGACCGGTGAGTTTCATGCGAGACTGGCGCCGAAGCCGAGCTGACGTTGCGCGATCGCGGCGGCTTCCTTTACGATGCGTTCGATCAATTCCGCACAGGTCGGCAAGTCGTGAATGAGACCGGTCACGATCCCGGCGGGAAAGGCGCCGCCTTCGACTTCTCCCGTGACGAACGCGTCCATCCAGCGGTTTGCTCCCGTCAGTGCGTAGAGGTCCGAGTGCGTCACGTGCCCGCTGCGCTCCAGTTCCAGCGCGGCGAGGCTCACGCTATTCCTGACCACGCGGCTCGAATCTCCGATCGAGCGGCCGACCAGCACCGTGTCGCGCTCGGTCGCGTCCAGCAGACGTTGCTTGATCGCAGGATGAACCTGCGATTCCTGCGTAAGCATAAAGCGCGTGCCCATGTTGATGCCGTCCGCGCCGAGAGCGAGCGCAGCCATCAGACCGCGGCCATCGGCGAAGCCTCCGGATGCGAGAATCGGCACCTTCAGCTTGTCGGCGGCGGCGGGGATCAGGATCAGTCCGGGGATATCGTCTTCGCCAGGATGCCCCGCGCACTCGAAGCCGTCGATGCTGAGGGCGTCTGCGCCGAGCGATTCGGCCTTCACCGCGTGGCGGACCGTGACGCACTTGTGGACGACCTTGACGCCGTGCGCCTTGAATTCGGCGATATATTTCGCCGGATTGCTGCCTGCCGTTTCCACGACCTGGACACCCTGGGACACGATCGTGCGCACGTACGCGTCGTAGTCGAGACCGGCGTTCGCGCCGAGAACGGTCAGGTTGACACCGAAGGGTTTGTCCGTGAGCGAACGTACCTTGTCGATTTCACGGGCGAGCGCATCGGCGCTTGCATGCGTGTGCGCGGAAATGAAGCCGAGGCCGCCTGCGTTGCCCACGGCCGCTACCAGTTCGGCTCGCGCCACCCAGCGCATGCCGCCTTGAATGATGGGGTATTGAATGCCGAGTAATTCGGTAATGCGATTGACGTATGGTTTCATCGCGTGCCTGCAACCTGGGTAAGGAGTGTGAGTGCCAGAGACAGGCGCTGGGCGCGCATGATCAGGCAAGCTTGGTTCGCCACTGCTGAGGTGGCCTTTTCCTGGCGATTCAACAATCGCGAAACTGCGGCTTACGTTTTTCGGCGAAGGCCGCCATGCCTTCCTTGCGATCTTCAGTGGCAAAGGTCGAATACGCCATGCGCCGCTCGAAGAGGATGCCTTCGGCGAGGCTCGATTCGTAGGCACGGTTGACGCACTCTTTCGCCATCGCCACGACCGGCTGCGAGAAGCGCGCGATCTCATCGGCCGTTTTCAGCGCTTCCTCGACGAGCGTGTCGACGGGAACGATGCGGCTTACGAGCCCGCATCGTTCGGCTTCGACGGCGTCCATCTTGCGGCCGGTGAGGATCATCTCCATCGCCTTCGATTTACCGAGCACGCGCGTGAGTCGCTGTGTGCCGCCGGCGCCGGGAATCGTTGCGAGCGTGATTTCGGGCAGGGCAAAACGGGCGTTGTCGGCGGCGAGGATGAAGTCGCACATCATGGCCAACTCGCAGCCTCCACCTAACGCCAGACCCGCGACAGCGGCGATGACCGGCTTGCGGCAACGCGAGGTGCGCTCCCAGTTCGACGTGATGAACTGGTTCTTGTAGACGTCCATGTACGTCCATTCGCCCATCATCTTGATGTCGGCGCCGGCGGCGAACGCTTTTTCGCTACCAGTGAGGACGATTGCGCCGATGGCCGGATCGGCTTCGAGGCTGTCGAGCGCGGCCGTCAGCTCGTCCATCAGCTGGTTGTTCAGCGCGTTATAGGCTTGCGGACGGTTCAGCTTGATCAAGCCGGTCTTGCCGTGAATTTCGACGATGATCGTCTCGTAGGCCATGGTCTTTCCTTGCAGGAATCAGGGTGAACACTCAAACCAGCATTGGGATCTGCTCGCCTGTCGCTGGGACTGCGGCGCGCTGCTCTGACTGTGTCGGGTTGTGCCGCGCATTGCCAATTTTGTGAACGACGTTTATGATTCTGAATGTACGACCCGGCTTTGTCAATTGAGCCCGCGGTCAGATTTGCTAACGGAAACACCGCGAGGAGACAGTGCATGACGACTCGTCACGAGGACGGACAAATTCGCGTTGAACAGCGCGGGAACCTGCTTTTGATAGGAATCGACCGTCCTGAAAAGCGCAACGGCTTCACCCCGAAGATGTTCAAAGAGCTGGCCATGGCTTACACGCGACTCGAGAACAGCAGCGATCTGTTCTGCGGCCTGGTCTACGCCGAAGGCGATCACTTTACGGCGGGGCTCGACATGCCGAAGATTGCGCCGCTTCGCCGTGAGGGCAAACCCTTGCTTCGGGAAGGTGAGGTCGATCCGTTCAACTTGCGCCCGCCACTGCGCACAAAGCCGGTCGTCATCGCTCTCAAAGGAATCTGCTTTACGGTCGCGGTTGAATTGATGCTCGCATCGGAAGTGGCGGTGGCCGCCGATAATTGCCGTTTCTCCCAACTTGAAGTGAAGCGGGGGATCATGGCAGGTTGTGGTGCGACGTTCCGCATGGTCCAGCGTGCTGGCTGGGGCAACGCGATGAAGGTGCTGCTCACCGGCGACGAATTCACCGCAGAGGAGGCGCGGCAAATGAATTTCGTGCAGGACGTTGTGCCGGCGGGCCAGGAGTTCGATCGGGCGCTTGCTATCGCAGAGCGAATCGCGGCGCAGGCGCCGCTGGCCGTGCAGGCCACGATGCAGAATGCGCGCGTCTCTTTGGGGCAAGGCTGGCAGGATGCCTACGCGACAATCCAGTCGACCCAGCAGTTTCTCTACAACACGGAAGACGCGAAGGAAGGCGTTCAGTCCTTCATCGAAAAACGTACGGCGAAGTTTGTCGGACGGTGATACTTGGCTTGCGGCGGGCCGGTACTAATCCAAGAGGACAGTTTGATATGACAAAAGGCGCGTTGGCCGGGGTCCGCGTACTCGACCTGAGCCGTATTCTCGCGGGGCCTTGGGCGGCGCAGATGCTGGCGGACCTCGGCGCGGAGGTCATCAAGGTCGAGCGTCCTGGCAAGGGAGACGACTCGCGGCAGTTCGGCCCGCCTTTTCTCATGGATCGGGAGGGCAAGGTTACGCGCGAGTCCACGTTCTTCATCAGCGCGAACCGCGGCAAGAAGTCGATCACGTGCGATATTTCGACGCCCGACGGCCAGGCGCTGATCCGTTCGCTGGCCGCGCACTGCGACGTTTTGCTCGAGAACTATAAGGTTGGCGACCTCAAGCGTTATGGGCTCGACTATGAGAGCCTCAAGCTCGTCAATTCGCGCCTGATCTACTGCTCGATAACGGGGTTTGGTCAAACCGGGCCGTACAGCCCGCGCCCCGGGTACGACTCGATTTTCCAGGCGATGGGTGGCCTGATGAGCGTCACCGGAAACGGTGACGACGTGCCAGGCGGCGGCCCGATGAAAACCGGGCCCAGTCTCGCGGATATCCTCTGTGGTCAGTACGCGGCCTCCGCGATCATCGCGGCGCTCTACCATCGCGACGCGACGCAAGGCGGTAGTGGGGAGGGGCAGTACATCGACCTTGCGTTGCTGGACGCGATGATCGCTGCCACATCGCACTACGCAAGCCAGTACCTCGTTTCGGGTCAAATTCCGATCCGGCGGGGTACCGAGGGGAACGGTGGCATGCCGTCCCGCATGTTCCGCTGTGCCGATCGCGACATCATGATCGTCGCGGGTAACAACGAGCAATACGCACGGATGTGCAACGTGCTCGGACACCCCGAGCTCGCGAGCGACCCGCGATTTAGCGAGATTGCACTGCGCGTGAAGAATCGTCGCGCGCTTGGCGAAGTGTTCGAGCCGCTGATCGTCGAATGGCAAAGCGATGAACTGCTGGCGGCACTCGATGCCGCTGGGGTACCGGCCGGCCCGATCAACAACCTGGAGCAGGTGTTCGCCGATCCGCATGTGCAGGCGCGCGCCATGTGCGTCGAAGTTGCGCATCCGCTCACCGACGAGGCAGTGCGTATGGTCGCCAATCCGGTCAAGATGTCAGGCACGCCTATCGATTCGTACGGAGCGCCGCCGATGCTTGGGCAGCATACGGACGACGTACTGCGTGATCTGCTGAGCATGTCGCAATCGGATATCGATATCCTGCGCGAAAAGAAAGTTCTGTAGAAAGCGAAATCCTTCGAAGCGCAGCCCTTCGGGGCGCGCATTCTCATGAACTGGCGATATCAATCAGGATTGCGAATTGCGTAGCCGCTGTGAGATTTCGGCAAAGAGCAGCGGCCACTTTTTGTATCGCGCTAATGGAATCAGGGGTTCTTTGATGCACATTGGAATACCCGCAGAGACGCGGGCGAACGAAATCCGCGTGGCCGCGACGCCGGAGACAGTCAAGAAATATGTCGCCCAAGGCCATACGGTCACGATACAGGCCGGTGCCGGCGCTGGCGCGAGCTTTCCCGACGAGGCTTACGCGGCCGTAGGTGCGCAGATTGCCGACGCGGCCACCGCTTTTGGCGCGGACCTCGTGCTGAAGGTTCAATCGCCCACCGTGAGCGAGTTGCCGTTCATGAAGCGCGGTGCGGTGCTGATCGGCATGCTCGAGCCTTTTAATGCGGAGAATTCATCGAAGCTTGCAGCGGCGGGCATCACTGCCTTCTCGCTGGAAGCCGCGCCGCGCACGACGCGCGCGCAAAGTCTCGACGTATTGTCGTCTCAAGCCAACATCGCAGGCTACAAGGCAGTGCTGCTTGCGGCCGATCTGTATCCGCGCTTCATGCCGATGCTGATGACGGCTGCCGGCACGGTAAAGGCCGCGCGCGTACTGATTCTCGGCGCGGGCGTCGCGGGCCTGCAGGCGATTGCGACCGCGAAGCGTCTTGGCGCCGTGATCGAAGCGTCGGACGTGCGGCCCGCCGTGAAGGAGCAGATCGAGTCGCTCGGGGCGAAGTTCCTCGACGTGCCATACGAAACCGCTGAAGAGCGCGAAGCAGCCGAAGGCGTCGGCGGCTACGCGCGGCCGATGCCGCCGTCGTGGCTCACGCGCCAGTCGGCGCTCGTCCACGAGCGCGCGAAGCAGGCCGACGTCATCATCTCGACCGCGCTGATTCCGGGCCGTCCCGCACCGACCCTGCTTTCCGTCGAAACCGTGCAGGCGATGAAGCCGGGCTCCGTGCTCATTGACCTCGCGGCCGGACGCGGCGCCGAGTATGAAGGCAACCGCGGCGGCAACTGTCCGTTGACGGAAGCCGACAAGGTCGTCGTCAAGCACGGCGTGACAATCGCGGGCTATACGAATCTCGCGTCGATGGTCGCGTCGGATGCTTCCGCACTGTACGCGCGCAATCTGCTCGACTTCATGAAGCTGATCGTCACGAAGGAAGGCGCACTCAATATCGATCTCGCGGACGACATCGTCGCGGCCACGCTGCTGGCACGCGACGGCGAAGTCACGCGCAAGGCATAAGGAGACGGGTGATGGAAGTCATCAACCATACCGTGATCAATCTGATCATTTTCGTGCTGGCGATCTACGTCGGCTACCACGTCGTCTGGAACGTGACGCCGGCGCTGCACACGCCGCTGATGGCGGTGACGAACGCGATTTCGGCGATCGTGATCGTCGGGGCGATGCTCGCGGCGGGCCTCACGGTCGGCGGCGCGGGCAAGTTCTTCGGCACGATCGCCGTGGCGCTCGCCGCCGTCAACGTGTTCGGCGGATTCCTCGTCACACGGCGGATGCTGGAGATGTTCAAGAAGAAGGAGCCGAAGAAGATCGCGGGTCCTGGTGGTTCGAAGGAGGGCGCGTAAATGAGCATGAACGTCGTTACGCTCCTTTATCTGATCGCCTCCACCTGCTCCATCCAGGCGCTCAAGGGACTGTCGAATCCGAAGAGCGCGCGCGCCGGCAACGTGTTCGGCATGGTCGGCATGGCGATCGCGATTCTGACGACCGTCGCGCTGATCGCGAAGCAGGCTGCCGTGCTCGGTTCGAATCTGTCGCTTGGCCTGGCGCTGGTGTTCGTTGCCCTGGTGGTGGGCGGCGGGATCGGCGCGTTCGTCGCCGCGCGCGTCGAGATGACAAAGATGCCGGAACTGGTCGCGGCGATGCACTCGCTGATCGGTATGGCGGCCGTCTGTATCGCGTATGCGGTGGTGTCGGAGCCGGCCGCGTTCGGCCTCGGCGCCGAGGAAGGCATTGCGGGCTTCCTGCCGTACGGCAACCGGATCGAACTCTTCATCGGCACGTTCGTCGGCGCGATTACCTTTAGCGGCTCGGTGATCGCATTCGGCAAGCTGTCGGGCAAATACAAGTTCCGGCTCTTCCAGGGCGCGCCCGTCGTCTATGCGGGCCAGCATCTGATCAACCTGCTGCTCGCACTCGCGATGATCGGCTTCGGCGTGATCTTCTTCCTCACGCAGTCGTGGCTGCCGTTCATCATCATGACGCTGATCGCGTTCGCGCTGGGCGTGCTGATCATCATCCCGATCGGCGGCGCGGACATGCCCGTGGTCGTGTCGATGCTGAACTCGTACTCGGGCTGGGCGGCGGCGGGCATCGGCTTCTCGCTGAACAACGCGATGCTGATCATCGCCGG
>NZ_FNYE01000048.1 GCF_900108945.1 Paraburkholderia diazotrophica
GGCAAAAGCACGACAACAAGAGCCGTTGCAAACAGAAGCAAGTGCCGCCCCGCACAGGGGCAACGCCCGCGCCGCGAGGCGCATACGCGGATGCCAACGCAAAGGCAACAAACGCAAACAAGCGTCGCAGACGAAAACCTACTTCGGTGCAATATCCCGCCTCACCCTCATGATGTGCTGCTCGACATAGAAGGCAGCCGCATCCGCATCGCCATCGACGATCGCCTCATAAATCAGCCGATGCTCCGACACATACAGCCGGATACGCCCCGGATCGTGAATGCCGTCGTCCTTCAGGCGCTTCCATAGCGGCTGGTCCATCGCCTGCGCGACTTCGTCGGCGATCTTC
The DNA here is from genome assembly GCF_900108945.1 of Paraburkholderia diazotrophica. GTDB lineage: Bacteria > Pseudomonadota > Gammaproteobacteria > Burkholderiales > Burkholderiaceae > Paraburkholderia > Paraburkholderia diazotrophica. The sequence continues at coordinate 350 of NZ_FNYE01000048.1, forward strand.
ACGAGCAGCGCGTCGCCCGTCATCACGGCCAATTGCCGGTGGAACAGGCGGTCGCTGTCGTTCCAGAGCGCGCGCTGCACGGCATCCGACACGTCGTCGATCGAATCCATCTGCGCAAGGTAATGCTCCGCCAGCTCGTCGCGCCGCGCATGCGCGGCCGCGCGGCGTGCGATCGCCGGTTCGAGGATCAGGCGCACGTCGAGCGCGGAAGTGGGGCTGATATCGGCGTCGCCCGGCGCGCGATCGTCCGCGCGTGCCGTCGACAGGCGCTGCAACGCGTCCGCGCACACATAGGTGCCGGAGTTGCGCCGCGTCACCACGAGCCCTTCGTTCTGCAGCGCGCCCAGCGCCTCGCGCACGGCGGGCCGGCCCACGCCGAAGCGCGCGGCGAGATCGCGCTCGGACGGCAGCCGCGCTTCGGGCGCGAACTGTCCGCTGCGGATGTCGGCGCGCATGCGCTCCGCGACCTGCTCGTAAATCTGCTTCGGGCGAAACGCGCGTTCCAGTGCGAATGAGGTCGTGGCCATAGTGCGTAGCGAGGAATGGACGGCAAGCTGACGTAAGCCGGATTCCTACCAGTTTAGCGCGACAATTTTGAAATTGGTTGATAGCCAACCAAAGCTGGTCTACATTCTGATCCAATATAGCCACTCATGGAGCGAGACGACATGTTCGATATGCAGCCGGCCAAGCCCGTGACGCGAGGCGCGAACGCATCATGAAAATGAACCGCGTGATCAGCACGGTCGAAGTGCATACGGGCGGCGAGCCGTTTCGCATCGTCACGAGCGGGCTGCCGAAGATGCCCGGCAAAACCATCGTCGAGCGGCGCACGTGGCTGAAGGAACATGCCGATCATCTGCGCCGCGCGCTGATGCTGGAGCCGCGCGGCCACGCCGACATGTACGGCGGCTACCTGACGGAGCCCGTCACCGAGGGCGCCGACTTCGGCATCATCTTCGTCCACAACGAGGGCTATAGCGACCATTGCGGCCACGGCGTGATCGCGCTGGCGACGACGGCCGTCGCGCTCGGCTGGGTCGAGCGGACGGAGCCGGAAACGCGCGTCGGCATCGATGCGCCGTGTGGCTTCATCGAGGCGTTCGTCAAATGGGACGGCGATCACGCAGGCAGCGTGCGCTTCGTCAACGTGCCGTCGTTCATCTGGCAGCGCGACGTGAGCGTTCAGACGCCGAGCTTCGGCACCGTGCGCGGCGATATCGCGTTCGGCGGCGCGTTTTATTTCTACACGTCCGGCGAGCCGTTCGGGCTCGAGGTGCGCGAAGAGCAGGTGGACCGCCTGATCCAGTTCGGCGCCGAAGTGAAGTGCGCCGCGAACGTTGCATTCAAGGTCCAGCATCCGCACATTCCCGAGATCAACCACATCTACGGCACGATCGTCGATAACGCGCCGCGTCATGCGGGCTCGACACAGGCCAACTGCTGTATATTCGCCGACCGCGAAGTGGACCGCTCGCCGACGGGCTCGGGCACGGCGGGACGCGTCGCGCAGCTGTATCTGCGCGGGCAGTTGGGCAAGAGCGAAACGCTCGTCAACGAATCGATCATCGGCACGGTGTTTCGTGGACGCGTGCTGTCGGAGACCAGGCTCGACCGCTTCGACGCCGTGATTCCCGAGATCGAAGGCGACGCGCATATCTGCGGCTTCGCGAACTGGATAGTCGATGAGCGCGATCCGCTGACTTACGGATTCCTGGTCCGCTGAGCGCAGGACTGAACGCAGAACTGAACGCAGGACTGGATATAGAACCGAGCGCCGGCTGAGCACAGGACTAAACCCTGGACTGAGTGCAGGACTGAGCGCCGGGCGAACACAGAATTGAACGCACGACTCAACGTACGAGGAGCACGCCCGCCATGAGCAGCACGCCGATTTTCGATGGCGCCGAAACGGCCCGCCTGATTCCCTTTCGCGCTCTCGTCGACGCGCTGAAGACAGCCGCCGCCGATTACGCTGCGGGGCGCGTCGCGAGCCCCGAGCGGTTGGTGGTGCCGCTCAACGACAACGGCATCATGCTGTCGATGCCGGCCGCCGCGCCCGATCTTGCGATCCACAAGCTCGTCAACGTGTGCCCGCGCAACGGCGAGCGCGCGCTGCCGACGATCCACGGCCAGGTCATGACGTTCGACCCCGACACGGGCAAGACGCTGTTCATTCTCGACGGTCCGACTGTCACGGGACGCCGCACGGCCGCGATGACGATGCTCGGCATCGAGACGCTCTCGCGCGCCGCGCCGAAGGAGTTTCTGCTGATCGGCACGGGCACACAGGCCGCGAGTCATCTGCAGGCGATCGGCGAGCTGTATCCGGATGCGCGCGTGCGCGTGCGAGGCACGTCGGCGGCTCGCGCACAGGCGTTCTGCGACGCGCAGCGCGGCAGCGTGCGCGATCTCCAGCCGCTCGCCGATACAGCGACGCCCGATTCCGTCGATGTCGTGATCGCGCTGACGACGAGCCGCCAGGCCGTCTACGACGAAGCGCCGCGCGCGGGGCGGCTCGTGATCGGCGTCGGCGCGTTCACGCCGCAGATGTGCGAGATCGGCGCGCGCACGCTCGCGGGCAGCGCGCTTTACGTCGACGATCTGGCGGGCGCAAAGCACGAGGCGGGCGATTTCATTCAAGCGGGCATCGACTGGTCGACGGTCACGGGCATGGCGGACGCGCTCGAATACAAGCCTGCGCTCGACGGGGCGATCGTGTTCAAGACCGTCGGCTGCGCGGCGTGGGATCTGGCGGCGGGACGCGTCGCACGAGCGACGTTGGGCGCGGGCTGAGTGTCCACAAGCGCTTGCGTCTGCGAGCGCGCAGCGTGTTGGCTGTTTCGCGAAGGAGAGTGATCCGGCACGAACGAACGTGCGTGCCGTGTCACGAGAACATGCGTGCAAACAATCCGAAAACGTTGCACCATAATCGTCTCGCGCAAACGCGTCCGGCCTGAACGCTGCCTGAAAGGGCGGCCCGGACGGGTTTGCGTTTCTCCCAGCAGTTCATCTTTCGCGACCGCGCTATGACGACTTTCAACGCTCCCGCCTCGCCGGACCTCCCGCTCGACATGATCATCTTCGGCGGTGCCGGCGACCTGTCAGCCCGCAAGCTGTTGCCCGCGCTCTACATGGCGCACGCGCACGGCAATCTGCCCGCGGAGACGCGCATCCTCGCGATCGGCCGCCGCGACTGGCAGCGCGAAGACTATCTGAAGTGGATGGATGAGCAGAGCAAGCCCTTCATCGAGTCGAAGGCATTCGACTCGGCCGCATGGGATCACTTTCTCGCGCTCTTCGAGTACGTGCGCGTCGACGTCGATCAGCCCGCCGATTACGTGCGGCTTGCTGAAGCGTCGCGCAAGGACGCGCTGCGTGTGTTCTATCTGTCGACGTCACCGGAACTGTTCACGGCGATCTGCGACAACCTCGCTTCGCACGATCTCGTCGACGACCGCGCGCGCGTCGTGCTCGAAAAGCCGCTCGGCCACGATCTCGAATCGGCGAAGGCGATCAACAATTCGGTTGGCAGGCATTTCGAAGAGCACCAGATTTATCGGATCGACCACTATCTCGGCAAGGAGACGGTGCAGAACCTGATGGTGCTGCGCTTCGGCAATGCGATCTTCGGGCCGCTGTGGCAGGCGCCGTATATCCGCAGCGTGCAGATCACGGTGGCCGAGTCGGTCGGCGTGGGCACGCGCGCGGGTTTCTACGACCATACGGGCGCGATGCGCGACATGGTGCAGAACCACCTGCTTCAACTGCTGTGCATCGTCGCGATGGAGCCGCCCGTTTCGCTCGATGCGGATGCCGTGCGCGACGAGAAGCTGAAGGTGCTGCGCTCGCTGCGTCCGATGACGGCCGAAGACATTGCGCGCGACACGGTGCGCGGCCAGTACACGGCAGGTGCAGTGGGCGGCGAGCCCGTCAAGGGCTATCTGGAAGAGGCGAACGTGCCGCCCGACAGCCGCGCGGAAACCTTCGTCGCGTTGCGCGCGCATATCAACAACTGGCGTTGGGCGAACGTGCCGTTCTATCTGCGCACGGGGAAACGGATGGCGAAGAAGGTGTCGGAGATCGTCATCGAATTCGCGGACATGCCGTTCTCGATCATGCCGAACAGTCCGTGCGGTCCGCGCAATTGCGGCAACCGTCTGGTGATCCAGTTGCAGCCTGCCGAATCGATCCAGTTGCAGATGCTCGCGAAAGAGCCGGGCAGCGGCATGCGCACGTTGCCCGTGAACCTGAATCTCGATCTGGAGCAGGCGTTCACGAGCCGCCGCGCGGAAGCGTATGAGCGTCTGCTGATCGACGTCGTGCGCGGCAGGCTCACGCACTTCATGCGCCGCGACGAACTGGAAGCGGCATGGACGTGGGTCGATCCCATCATCGAAGGCTGGAAGCGCAATGGCGACAAGCCGCGTGGATATACGGCCGGGACGTTCGGGCCGGGCGCTTCGACTGCGATGATGGCGAGGGAGAATATGGTCTGGTCGGAGGAGACGTGATCGGGTTCGGCTTCGATTGAATCGTGAGTTGAGGAAGATGGAGAGGGGGCTGCGTAACTGGTAGCCATTCCAATGTCCATCGTGACCCAGATCGGACTCGACCGCCTCATAGCGCGCACCGCTGCGAGGCACGCGGCCTGTCCGCTCTTCCTCGGTTCAGCCGAACGGCTGTTGCGAGACTCACGCGTCGAGATGACTCTCAATCTCTGAGCGAGTCATCTCGCGCAATGGCCCGCGCACACAAAACCAGCGGGACGCCCCCGCGCCGCTTGCGTCAAAAATTGTCATATTGGTTCTTGGTGACGTGACCCCGTGCTACGTATATCCCTCCATCGCCCAACGACGTGGAGGCTGAGTGCGCAGCTATGGGGGTATGTCATATAACGCGCTTCACGTGCCGCTCGATATCGGCACATGGCAATGCGAGCTTGTACCCGCGAGGGAGTTCTACAGCCTTTCTGGCGGATACGTGGACCGCTTCGCCGACTGGGACGCGCGCCGTGAGCGGGAGCGCGAAATCGAAGACGACAGGCGCACCTTCGACCGGTATTTCCGTCCCAATTATGATTTCCGGCGAACCATTGCCGCTGACATTGACGCGATCCGATCATTCCTGAGCGATCAGCTGAACGTCGTTCATTGGGATCTGCCGACCGATAATCCCGGTATCGAACGCGCGCTCAAACAGTCCGTCCGCGACGGAATGCTTGTGCCTGTCATCAACCGTGACTGGCGCTCGCTTCCGATGACGTTTCGACCTGCTCCCGCGCCGCTGCGTTGGCCGCCAACGTCCGGCGGTGGCGGATTCTGCAGCGGTGGCGGCACGGTGTGGGCCGCCTTCAGAAATGCCGGGCCGGGGCCTTTGATATGGGACGGTGAACCGGTCCTGAGAGGGCCATACGATCCCTCTACCGTAGAGGCGCAGTTGAAGGCTGCGCGCGCCGCCTTGAGTGAGGGCAACAGCGACGATGGCGATAGCCTGCCTGGCGTGGTCGAGGCATGGCCGGACCCGTGCTCGGTGGCGGCGCAGAGCCGGACGATGGCGACGGTACGCTGGACATGGCGGAGAGCTTGACGGACGGCTCAGATGCTGACGACGATACATCGAAGCCGCTCGGCGATGGCGCGCCGTTCGAATATGGCGGAGACATGCCGCTGGGTGAAGACGAAACGCTTGCGGGTATGCCTATCAAAGGCGGGCCGCCTGACACTTGGGTAACGAATCCATCGGGCAGCGGGCAATTGCGCCTATACGATGCCAACGGTAACGCGGCAATGGATATCGACTTTGATCACGACCATGGTTTCGGTGCTGCGCATTCGCATAATTGGGATGGACGGGACCGCGACCTTGGCAACCCTGTATCAATTCTTCCAAGGTAACGACATGGGCGACCTGAAAACCTTTAATCATTTTCACGACTGGTATATCGACACGTTCCATGTTTCGAAAGAGCGCGAAACATTGACCCTTGGCCTGTACCTGCAAGACCGGCGCGCTTCCGTTTCGTTTGTGGGAATGAATCGATGCGTGCTCGAAAATCTCGGACTTCAGAACATCGTGTACGGGATTGAAGTTCTGGAACCAGGTACGCCACGTTATGAGAAAGCGCAGCGGATACTCGCCAGGGCGGAACGATGGACCGATAACAAGCCCAGTCAAGTCGCGCAGATTTTCTCCACGTGCGGAGCGGATCTTATTGTCGAGTTTGACTCGTTGGAGATCGAGTCGTCCACTATCGAACTTTGACGACGACGCATCGACGCCGCTCGGCGTCGACGAAAGACTAACGCATCGCCAGTTCGAAAAGCCGACGTTTGTGACGTCGGCTTCTGTCCTGTCTTTCCGGCTGTCACGTTTGCGCTGCCGCCCCCTCAAAACACATCCACCCTCCCCGGAAACGTCTCCTCATACGCGGCCGCCGCATCGCCTTCAACCGGCGTTCCGCCGCGTTGCTCTCTGAACATCACGGGGGGCATGCCGAACTCCTTGCGGAACTCGCGCCCCAGATGCGACGCGTCAGAAAACCCGCAACTCGAAGCAATATCCGCGACAGTACGATCCGAACTCGTCAGCAGCCACGCAGCCGTTCTCAAGCGAACCTGCTTCGCAAACGCCTGCGGACTCTTGCCCGTCTCCGCCTTGAACAGCCGCTCCAACTGACGCGGCGACAGATCCAGCTTGCAAGCCAGTTCCTCGAGCGGCAGCGTGCGCCCGACGTGCTGCTCCATCAGTAGAATCGCGCGCTTGACCTTCGGATGCGTTGCCGGTTCGAGTCCCGGCGGATGCGGTTGCGGCGCGTTGCCTTTCTGCATCTCGCCGACGAGCAGAATCCGCAGCGCCTTCTGCACCGTCGCCGTCTCGAAGTGCCGCAGCAGGATCGCCGCCGCGACGTCGATCGACGCGCGCCCGCCCGAGCACGTGATCCGTCGACGGTCGATCACGAACAGCCGGTCCGCGATCAGCGCGTCGGAATTGACGGAAGGAAAGCGCTCGACGAAATCCCAGTAGTGGAACCAGCTGACGCAGATCCGATGCTCGTCGAGCACGCCCGCGCGCATCAGCGCGAACACGCCGGTGCAGATGCCGACCAGCGTCGCATTCGAGCGCGCCGCATGGCGGATGAACTGCAAGGTCTCGTCGCTTGCCTGCGGCCCCGAATGCAGCAGCCCGCCGACGACGACCACATAGTCGAACGGCTCGGCATCGGCGAATGTTTCCCACGGCGTGATCTGGATGCCGCAACTCGCGCGCACGGGCGCAAGCGACTCGCCGATCACGCTCCATGAGCAGCGCACGGGCTTGCTGTAGTCGCCTTCGTCGGCGGACAGACGCAGCATGTCGACGAAGCCTGAAAAAGCCGTCAGCGTGAAGTTGGGCAGCAGGACGATGCCGAAGCGGATGCGCTCTTTGGGCAGCGCATCGATGGAAGTCAGCGGTAGCGAATCAATGATGGTCATGGCGCAATGGCGCAGGAAAACGTCATAAGGTCCGGCAAGCTGAGCAAGGGCTGACGAAGCAAAACAGAAACGCAAAACAAAAACGCAGCACGAACGCGCAGCACTAAATACGCGCGCGCGTGGGGATAACCCTAGCGTCGCCGATCCGGCTTCGCGCCTCTTGTCCTTTTCCGACACCGACTTTCGCGGATGCGAAGCGCGTGTGCCCTCGACAGGCGTGCGATCCGGCGATCCCGCACGCGCGCCGACTTGCGTTTTTCCGTCGCCGAGTTGCGCAGAAACGCAGCGGGAGCGGGCGCTGGCGTCGCCATCCCACGTCGATGCCGTTTTTGTTCTATCTGCGGATTTTACGCTTTGGTGTACTGGCGTCACTTCGCAATCTTCGCGTTTCCGCCCAACTCAACTGAGCAAGGTTTCCATGAACGTCAGCGTTTTCGACCTGTTCAAGATCGGCATCGGCCCATCGAGTTCGCACACCGTCGGCCCGATGATCGCCGCATGCCGCTTCGCTTCGCATATCGAGGACGCGAATCTGCTCGCGTTCGTGCGCCGCGTGAAAGTCGAGCTGTACGGCTCGCTTGGCGCGACAGGCAAGGGCCACGGCACCGACAAGGCGGTGCTGCTCGGCCTCGAAGGCCATCTGCCCGACACCATCGACCCCGATCTGATCGAGCCGCGTCTCGCGCAGATCCGCAAGGACAAGCGCCTGTCGCTGCTCGGCAAGCACGCCATCGCCTTCGAAGAGAAGGAGCACATCGCGTTCTTCCGCCGTCTGATGAGCGGCACGGGCAGCGTCGTGCATCCGAACGGCATGCGCTTCCAGGCCTTCGACGAGAACGGCCAGCTGCTCGTCGAGAAAGAGTATTACTCGGTCGGCGGCGGCTTCGTCGTGAACCGCGAAGGCGATCGCGTGAACGGTGTGCGCGCGGGCGGCGAAGTGCCGTATCCGTTCCGCACGGGCGACGACCTGATGCGCGTGTGCCGCGAAAGCGGCCTGTCCGTCGCGCAGGTGACGTTCGCGAACGAATGCGCATCGCGCTCGCCGGAAGACGTGCGCGAAGGGCTGCTGACCATCTGGCGCACGATGGCCGCTTGCGTCGAGCGCGGCTGCAAGATGCACGGCGAGCTGCCTGGCCCGATGAAGGTGAAGCGCCGCGCCGCCGATCTCTCCGTGCAACTGCGCACGCGCTCCGAAGAGTCGCTGCGCGATCCGCTGTCGATGCTCGACTGGGTCAATCTGTACGCGATGGCCGTCAACGAAGAGAACGCCGCGGGCGGCCGCGTCGTCACCGCGCCGACCAACGGTGCGGCAGGTGTGATCCCGGCCGTGCTGCACTACTACGTGAAGTTCGTGCCGGGCTCGAACGAGAACGGCATCGTCGATTTCCTTTTGACGGCGGCCGCGATCGGCATCATCTACAAGGAAACGGCGTCGATCTCCGGCGCCGAAGTGGGCTGTCAGGGCGAAGTGGGCGTCGCGTGCTCGATGGCCGCGGCGGCGCTTGCGGCCGTGATGGGCGGCACGCCGACGCAAGTCGAGAACGCCGCCGAAATCGGCATGGAGCACAACCTCGGCATGACTTGCGATCCCGTCGGCGGCCTCGTGCAGATTCCGTGCATCGAGCGCAACGCGATGGGCGCGATCAAGGCGCTGAACGCTTCGCGCATGGCGCTGAAGGGCGACGGCCAGCACTACGTGACGCTCGACAACGTCATCAAGACGATGCGCGAGACGGGCGCCGACATGAAAACGAAATACAAGGAGACGTCGCGCGGTGGTCTCGCCGTGAACGTCATCGAATGCTAATGGAAACCAGCAAGGCAACGACGAAGGGGTCTGCACGATGAGCCGCTATTCGATATTCAGTCTGTTCCGCAACGGGTTGTCGTATCACGAGAACTGGGAGCGACAGTGGAGGAGCCCGGAACCGAAGAAGGAATACGACGTCGTGATCGTCGGCGGCGGCGGGCATGGCCTTGCGACCGCGTACTACCTTGCGAAGGAGCACGGCGTGAAGAACGTCGCGATTCTTGAGAAGGGCTGGATCGGCGGCGGCAATACGGCGCGCAACACGACGATCGTGCGTTCGAACTATCTGTGGGACGAATCGGCGGCGCTGTACGAGAAGGCGATGAAGCTGTGGGAAGGCCTGTCGCAGGACCTCAACTACAACGTGATGTTCAGCCAGCGCGGCGTGATGAATCTCGCGCACACGCTGCAGGATGTGCGCGACACCGAGCGCCGCGTGAACGCGAACCGGCTGAACGGCGTCGATGCCGAGTTCCTCACGCCCGAGCAGATCAAGGAAATCGAGCCGACGATTAACCTGAACAGCCGTTATCCCGTGCTCGGCGCTTCCATCCAGCGTCGCGCGGGCGTCGCGCGACACGATGCGGTTGCGTGGGGCTTCGCGCGCGGCGCGGACCAGGCGGGCGTCGACATCATCCAGAACTGCCAGGTGACGGGCATTCGCCGCGACGGCGGCCGCGTGACGGGCGTCGATACGGTGAAGGGCTTCATCAAGGCAAAGAAGGTCGCCGTCGTCGCAGCCGGCAACACGACGACGCTCGCCGACATGGCGGGCATCCGTCTGCCGCTCGAAAGCCATCCGTTGCAGGCGCTCGTGTCCGAGCCGATCAAGCCCGTCGTCAATTCGGTGATCATGTCGAACGCGGTGCACGCGTACATCAGCCAGTCCGACAAGGGCGATCTCGTGATCGGCGCGGGTGTGGATCAGTACACGGGCTTCGGCCAGCGCGGCAGCTTCCACATCATCGAAGGCACGCTGCAGGCAATCGTCGAAATGTTCCCGGTGTTCTCGCGCGTGCGGATGAACCGCCAGTGGGGCGGCATCGTCGACGTATCACCGGATGCGTGCCCGATCATCAGCAAGACGGACGTGAAGGGCCTGTACTTCAACTGCGGCTGGGGCACGGGCGGCTTCAAGGCGACGCCGGGTTCGGGCTGGGTCTTCGCGCACACGATCGCGAACGACGAACCGCATCCGCTGAACGCGCCATTCTCGCTGGACCGCTTCTACACCGGCCATCTGATCGACGAACACGGCGCTGCCGCCGTGGCCCACTAATCACGGACACCTGGAGAAAGAAACATGCTGATGATCGAATGCCCGTGGTGCGGGCCGCGCGCCGAATCCGAATTTTCATGTGGCGGCGAAGCCGACATCGCGCGTCCGCTCGACACCGACAAGCTCAGCGACCGCGAATGGGGCGACTACCTGTTCATGCGCAAGAACCCGCGCGGCGTGCACCGCGAGCAATGGATGCATACGCAGGGCTGCCGCCGCTGGTTCATGGCGACGCGCGACACGGTCTCGTACAACATCCAGAGCTACGACACGTTCAAGGTCGGCAACACGTCTGCTGATGCACAAGGGGGCAACAAGCAATGAGCCAGAAGAACCGCCTCGGCGCCGGTGGGCGCATCAACCGCGCGATTCCGCTGACCTTCACGTTCAACGGCCGCACGTACCAGGGCTTTCAGGGCGACACGCTCGCGTCGGCGCTGCTCGCGAACGGCGTGCACTTCGTCGCGCGCAGCTTCAAGTATCACCGTCCGCGCGGCATCGTCACGGCTGACGTCGCCGAACCGAATGCCGTCGTGCAACTCGAGCGCGGCGCGTACACGGTGCCGAATGCGCGCGCAACGGAGATCGAGCTGTATCAGGGACTCGTCGCGACGAGCGTGAACGCCGAGCCCAATCTCGAACACGATCGCATGGCGATCAACCAGAAGTTCTCGCGCTTCATGCCCGCAGGCTTCTACTACAAGACGTTCATGTGGCCGCAAAAATGGTGGCCTAAGTACGAAGAGAAGATTCGTGAAGCGGCCGGCCTCGGCAAGTCGCCGGACGTGCGCGACGCCGATCGCTACGACAAGTGTTACGCGCATTGCGACGTGCTCGTGGTCGGCGGCGGACCGACGGGTCTCGCGGCCGCGCATGCGGCGGCTGTCAACGGCGCGCGCGTGATTCTCGTCGACGATCAGCGAGAGCTGGGCGGCAGCCTGCTGTCGTGCAAGACGGAGATCGACGGACGCCAGGCAATGAGCTGGGTCGAGAAGATCGAAGCGGAACTGTCGCGCATGCCGGACGTGAAGATCCTCACGCGCAGCACGGCGTTCGGCTATCAGGACCACAACCTCGTCACGGTGACGCAGCGTCTGACCGAGCATCTGCCCGTGTCGATGCGCAAGGGCACGCGCGAACTGCTGTGGAAGATCCGCGCGAAGCGCGTGATTCTCGCGACGGGCGCGCACGAGCGTCCCATCGTGTTCGGCAACAACGATCTGCCGGGCGTGATGCTGGCGTCGGCGGTGTCGACGTATATCCAGCGCTTCGGCGTGATGCCGGGCCGCAACGCCGTCGTGTTCACGAACAACGACGCCGGTTATCAATGCGCGCTCGACATGAAGGCATGCGGCGCGACGGTCACGGTCGTCGATCCGCGCGCGCAGGGCAGCGGCGCATTGCAGGCGGCGGCGCGCCGTCATGGCGTGAAGATCATGAACAACGCGGCCGTGATGACGGCGCACGGCAAGCAGCGCGTGACGTCGGTCGAGGTGGTCGCGTACGCGAACGGCAAGACGGGCGCGAAGCAGGCGGATCTGCAATGCGATCTCGTCGCGATGTCGGGCGGCTTCAGCCCCGTGCTGCACCTGTTCGCGCAGTCGGGCGGCAAGGCGCACTGGAACGACACGAAGGCCTGCTTCGTGCCGGGCAAGGGCATGCAGCCGGAAACGAGCGTCGGCGCAGCAGCGGGCGAATTCAGCCTCGCGCGCGGCTTGCGTCTGGCCGTCGATGCAGGCGTTGAAGCCGTGAAGTCGATCGGCTATGCGGTGAAGCGCCCGCAAGTGCCGCAGGTCGCGGAAGTCACCGAGTCGCCGATCCAGCCGCTGTGGCTCGTCGGCAGCCGCACGGAAGCGGCGCGCGGACCGAAGCAGTTCGTCGATTTCCAGAACGACGTGGCGGCAGCCGACATTCTGCTCGCCGCGCGCGAAGGCTTCGAATCCGTCGAGCATGTGAAGCGCTATACGGCGATGGGCTTCGGCACCGATCAGGGCAAGCTCGGCAACATCAACGGCATGGCGATTCTCGCGGATGCGCTCGGCAAGACGATCCCCGAGACGGGCACGACGACGTTCCGCCCGAACTACACGCCCGTGACCTTCGGCACGTTCGCGGGCCGCGAACTCGGCGATCTGCTCGACCCGATCCGCAAGACGGCCGTGCATGAATGGCACGTCGAGAACGGCGCGATGTTCGAGGACGTCGGCAACTGGAAGCGCCCCTGGTACTTCCCGTTGAACGGCGAAGATCTTCACGCGGCCGTGAAGCGCGAATGCCTCGCGGTGCGCAACAGCGTCGGCATTCTCGATGCGTCGACGCTCGGCAAGATCGACATTCAGGGCCCCGATGCCGCGAAGCTGCTGAACTGGGTCTATACGAATCCGTGGAGCAAGCTCGAAGTCGGCAAGTGCCGCTATGGTCTGATGCTCGACGAAAACGGCATGGTGTTCGACGACGGTGTGACCGTGCGCCTCGGCGAACAGCACTTCATGACGACGACGACGACGGGCGGCGCGGCGCGCGTGCTCACGTGGATGGAGCGCTGGCTGCAGACCGAATGGCCCGACATGAAGGTGCGCCTCGCATCCGTCACCGATCATTGGGCGACGTTTGCCGTCGTCGGTCCGAAGAGCCGCAAGGTCGTGCAGAAGGTGTGCAGCGACATCGACTTCGCCAACGAGGCGTTCCCGTTCATGTCGTATCGCAACGGCACGGTCGCGGGCGTGAAGGCGCGCGTGATGCGGATCAGCTTCTCGGGCGAGCTCGCATATGAAGTGAACGTGCCCGCGAACATGGGCCGTGCGGTATGGGAAGCGCTGATGGCCGCGGGCGCCGAGTTCGACATCACGCCATACGGCACGGAAACGATGCACGTGCTGCGCGCGGAGAAGGGCTACATCATCGTCGGCCAGGACACCGACGGCTCGATCACGCCGCACGATCTGGGCATGGGCGGGCTGGTCGCAAAGTCGAAGGACTTCCTCGGACGGCGTTCGCTCACGCGCTCGGACACCGCGAAGGAAGGGCGCAAGCAGTTCGTCGGCCTGCTTTCCGACGATCCGCAGTTCGTGATTCCGGAGGGCAGCCAGATCGTCGCCGGTCCGTTCCAGGGCGACACGGCGCCGATGCTCGGACACGTGACATCGAGCTATTACAGCCCGATTCTCAAGCGTTCGATCGCGCTCGCCGTGGTCAAGGGCGGGCTGAACAAGATGGGCCAGAGCGTGACGATCCCGCTGTCGAGCGGCAAGCAGATCGCTGCGAAGATCGCGAGCCCGGTTTTCTACGACACCGAAGGAGTGCGTCAACATGTGGAATGAAGCAAGGAACAATGCACCGGGCGCTACCTCGGCTGTCGCGCAACGAGTGGCGGGCCAGCCCTGGCAGGAGTCGCCGCTCGTCGGCGTGAACGACCTCGTGAAGAAGCACGCGGCCGCGCCGTCGACGAAGTTTCATCTGCGAGAGAAGGCGTTTTGCGATCTCGTGACGCTGCGTGGCGATGCGCGCGATGCAGCGTTTCTCGGCGCCGTCGAAAGCGTGACGGGCTGTCGTCCGCCCGCGAAGCCGAATACGGTTGCGCGCGGCAACGGCTATGACGTGCTGTGGCTGGGCCCCGATGAATGGCTGGTGCGTTCGCAACAAGCGCAGGCGTCCGTCGCCGAGGACAAGCTGGTCGAGGCGTTGCAAGGGCAGTTCGCATCGGCCGTCGATATCGGCAGCGGCTGGACGGTGCTCGAAGTGAGCGGCGAGAAAGTACGTGACGTGATCGCGCGCGGCTGTCCGCTCGATCTGCATCCGCGCATGTTCGCGCCTGGCCAGTGCGCGCAGAGCCACTATTTCAAGGCATCGATCGTGCTCGCGCCCGTCGCCGACAATACGTATGAAATCATCGTGCGCCGCAGCTTCGCCGATTACTTCGTCCGTATCATGCTCGACGCGGCTGAGCCGCTGATGTCGTGAAGCCGTTCGAAGAACCTCTGGCGGCTTACGTGCAGCCGTTGCGCGGCTCGCATGGGACGCGCGGCAGGGGCTGGCGCGTCTTCATCGACGAATTGGCCGTGTCGACGCGCATCGGCATTCATGCGCACGAGCATCTCGCGCCGCAGCCTGTCGTGATCGACGCGAGCCTTGCATATCGCTGCGAGCCTTCGGAAGAAGGTTCGCACGCGATGATCGACTATGAGCGTTACTGCAACCGCGTGAGTGCGTTTCTCGCGACGAAGCCGCATACGCGGATGCTCGAAACGCTCGCCGTCGAGATCGCGCAGCTTTCGTTCGACGAGTGGCCCGCGCTCGATGCGCTCACGCTTTCGTTGCATAAGCCGAAGATTCGGGAGGGCACGAAGCGGATCGGTGTCGAGCTGGACTGGACGCGCGCCGATTACGACATGCATCGCGCGGCTTCGGCTGCCAGGCGTTGAGCGAGCGTTCGATATGTCGCGTGAGCATACGTCCGAACTGCTCAAGCGTGCGTATGCGGCCGGCGACGCGCACGCGGCTGTCGCGCTGCTCGATCAGAGTATTGCGCTGGGGCATCGGCGGATTGCGTTGATCCGCTATTTGCAGGCGCAACATCTGGACGCGCCGCTCGATGCGAGGCATCACGAGTATGTACGGGAAGTTGCCGCGCGGATGAGCCCCGCGACGCTGGCAAGGGTGGTGGGGGAGGCGCGGGCGAGGGCGGGAAGGTATGCTCGTCACGAATACCGTGACTAGTGCGCGAACTCATCACTTTGGCGGGTGCCGCGATGTGAAGCGGGACGCGCGTTCGATGCGTGCGGACGTTCGCGATTGACGGAGGCAGACTGCCGTGCAGTCTGTGGTTTTCTATTACGACCGCGCCGAGTGGCGCGCGATGCGCCCTGTGCTGGCGCGTATGCGGCGGTGCCTCGAACCCTTGCCGCGTCTTGACACTGTTTTGCAACTGACCTCGGCTCCATGCTACGTATACCCCCTGATCGCGTGATTACTGATTGGGTATCCTATGCAATGGAACACGCTCGACGTACCGCTCGAAATCGGATGGCAATGTACTTTGGTTCCGGCCAGTCAATACCGCAGCCCGTCGGGCGACCGGTTTTCGCGGTTCATGAGCGACGACGAACGCAAGCAGGTTGACGAGGACATAAAGACATTTGTCCGATACTTTCGGCCACGGCTCGACCTGGGGCGCATCACCGACCAGAGAGCGCTTGACGAAGTTCGGGCGTTCTTGAGTCGTATCCTCCATATGGCGCACTGGAATTTGCCGTCAGACTGCAAAGGGGTCGAACGGGCGCTTCGGGAGGCCGTCGAGGATGATTGGCTTGTACCCATTGTGAATCGTGAATGGCGTTTGGCGACGCGCTACTGGCGGCCGACGCCCGCGCCGCTGAATTGGCCGCCAATCGGCGGAGAGGGCGGCGGTGGCCCTCGCAGGCATGGTGCAACCAGATGGGCCGCCTTTGAAGGCTTATCGGGTCAGTTGTCATGGGAGGGCGAACCGGTTCTTTCGGGCCCATATGACCCGGCCACGCTGGGATCACGGCTGGCTGCTGCGCGGGCGGCATTGAGCGGTGGGGTTGAAAGCGTTGCGGACGCATTGACCGGCGACGGCGCGGATACGCAAGACAATAGCCTTTGGACGGCTTTGCTGATACCGACGACGAAACGACCGCGATCAGCGACGCCGCGCCGTTCGATCTTGGCGAATTACCTGACAGTGACGACGTGTTGACCGTGGCCGCGCGTGGCGCGAGCGAGCAGCAGGAGGCCGAATGCTTTGCAGAGTACGAAAGGGAAATGATTGCCTGCCAGGCCGCAGGCGCGATGTTCCAGGGACACACGCACCTACGCGGAGTGCTCGCGCCGTGCTTTCGCCAATTACCAGCAATGTAGAGGCTACTAATGCCCAAACAGCTCTATGCCAGTATCGTTTTTTATAACGACGATACTCAGCAGATGACCGTATGCACGGTGAACCGGCGAGACGTACAAGCCGTCATTGATCGAGAACTGACGCGCACGGGAGGAATCAGGATACCTCCCGACGCGCCCGACCACAGCACGATGCCACTTACCGACGAACACGGGCGCAAACTCGGCGGAATGGTAATGCTTATGCAGGCATATGCCCATCCCGAACTGCGTGAGCGATTGCAAATCACCACTGAAACGCCGATGAAGTGGACCGTAGATCCTCCGCTCGGCAGCGAGTAACAGATGCAAAAAGGGCCACGTGGCGGTCCGTCAGTCGGGAGCTTTCGTCACCCCTCACGCCGCATGCAACCCCCCACGCATCAACTGCCGCACACGCGACATATCCGCCTCGACATGCCCCTGATGCTCGAACAGCTCAGCGAGCCAATCGACGAACGCCCGCACGCGCGGCGATACGCGACGCCCTTTGACATAAGCAACAGACACAGGCATCGGCATCGGCTTCCACTGCGGCAGCACTTCCCGCAGCAGCCCCTTTTCGAGCAGCGGCTGCGCTGCGATCCGCGCGGGCTGGATCAACCCGAGCCCTTGCAAACCGCATGTCAGATACGCATGCTCGTCGCTGACCTTGATGAAGCCATTCACCTTCACGGTCAACGGGCTGCCACCGACATCGAAGTCGAAATCGACGGCGCGGCCGCTGTGCGGCGACATGCAGTTCACCGCGACATGACCCGACAGATCGTCGAGACTTTCCGGCGCCCCATAGCGCTCCAGATACGCGGGACTCGCGCACGTCACATGTTCGAGCGAGCCAAGACGCCGCGCGGCCAGCCCTGAATCGGGCAACTCGCCCAACTGGATGCTGCAATCCACTGCCTCGCCGACGAGATCGACATTGCGATGGCTCACGCCGATCGCCAGATCGATGGCCGGATAGCGTTCATGAAAATCGTCGAGCGCCGGCAATACGATCGATGTCGCCACCGCGCCCGGCATTTCGACGCGCAGCCGTCCGCTCGGGTTGTCCTGCGTTTGACGCAGGCTTGCTTCCATCTCGTCGATGTCGGCGAGAATCTGCGCGCAGCGCTCGTAATATGCCGCGCCTTCCGGCGTGAGGCTCAGGCGGCGCGTCGT
Source organism: Paraburkholderia diazotrophica (assembly GCF_900108945.1). Lineage (GTDB taxonomy): Bacteria > Pseudomonadota > Gammaproteobacteria > Burkholderiales > Burkholderiaceae > Paraburkholderia > Paraburkholderia diazotrophica. The sequence goes on from NZ_FNYE01000048.1 coordinate 17,970, forward strand.
GCGCACGAGCAGCGCGGTGCCGAGCATCGCTTCCAGATTCTGCACAATCGTCGTCGCCGTCGCGCGAGGTAGGTCGAGCGATTGCGCGGCGCGGGTAAAGCTATTGGTATCGACGATACGCATGAAGGTACGCATCGCCTGGATACGGTCGATCACGGAACTCTCCAGTTGATTGCTGCAAACGGGACATTCCAAAACCAGATCAGCAAGAAAAGCCGCGGCATGCCCCGTCCCGTCGGGAAGGCGCGCCGGTAATGCAGATACAAGAGCGATACAACGCGGGAAGCAGGGACAGGCCGCCGTCCTGCGCGGCCCGGGTGGAAGGGGTAAAGCGGAGGGTCCTGCTGCCCGTTACTTCCGGAGCGAATCGAGATCGATGACGAAGCGGTACTTCACATCGCTCTTCAATATGCGCTCATATGCTTCATTGATCTTCTGCATCGGGATCATCTCGATGTCGGAGGTGATGCCGTGCTTGCCGCAGAAGTCCAGCATTTCCTGCGTCTCAGCAATGCCGCCGATCAGCGAGCCCGCCAGGCGGCGACGCTTCATGATCAGGTTGAACACTTGCGGCGACGGGTGATCGTGCTCCGGCGCACCCACCAGCGTCAGCGTGCCGTCACGCTTGAGCAGGTTGATGAACGGATTCAGATCGTGCTGCGCCGCGACCGTGTTCACGATCAGATCGAAGCTGTTCGCGTGCGCATCCATCTCTGCCTGGTTCTTCGAGATCACTACTTCATCGGCGCCGAGGCGCTTCGCGTCGTCGATCTTCGACGGCGACGTCGTGAACAGCACGACGTGCGCGCCCATCGCATGCGCGAGCTTCACGCCCATGTGCCCGAGGCCGCCCAGGCCGACGATGCCGACTTTCTTGCCCGGCCCGGCGCCCCAGGTGCGCAGCGGCGAATACGTCGTGATGCCCGCACACAGAAGTGGCGCGACGCCCGCGGGATCGAGGTTCTCCGGCACGCGCAGCGCGAACGCTTCGTCGACGACGAGTTGTGTCGAATAACCGCCGTAAGTGACAGCGCCCGTCACGCGGTCGTTGCCGTTATACGTGCCGACGAAGCCGTTCTCGCAATACTGTTCGAGGCCCTCCTGGCAGCTCGCGCAGATGCGGCACGAATCGACGAGACAGCCGACGCCGACGAGATCGCCGGCCTTGTACTTCGACACTTGCGGCCCGACTTTCGTCACGCGGCCGACGATCTCATGGCCGGGGACGACGGGGTAGATCGTGTTCTTCCATTCGTTGCGCGCCTGATGCAGGTCCGAATGGCAGACGCCGCAAAACAGGACTTCGATATGCACATCGTGTTCGCGCAACTCGCGACGCTGGAATTCGAACGGCGCGAGTTTCGATTGCGCGTCGGTTGCGGCATAAGCGTGGGTCGTGGTCATGAAAGCTCCAATCCTGGTGATGCAATTCAGCGAGGCGCCACGCGCGTTGACAACGCGCGGCGGGCGAATCTGTCGTGCGCCGAGGCACGCGGGAGTCCGTTGGAATGTCCGTCCGATGAACGGGAAGGCGGCGGTGCGCGCTTCGCTTGCCTCGTGCGAGAGGCGATGGACGGTGGTGGTCGCGGACAGAAAGCGGGCTTTGCGACAGGGTTCCCATAGTAGGGATCGCATGCGCCCCAGGGAATACCTGAAGGTCTTGAAGACTTGCCTATTTCTCCTGATGCCGTCCGCTGTAGGCCATTTAATGCTAGATTTCAAGCCATATTCTATGGCGCATCATGGTCGCGCCGAACGGATTTAATCATGTCGGACACAAAACTTTCAAATAACGCGCTTGCGCAATACACGCCGCAGCAGCGCATGGTCGAACTGTTGCGCACGCTCGCGCCGAACGAAGGCATGACGGATGCGCCGCTCGAAGGCGTCAAGTTCCTGCGCGCGAATCATCCGATGCCGCGCCGACCCGTCATGTACGAGCCCAGCATCGTGATCGTCTGCCAGGGCAGAAAGCGCGGGTACCTGGGCGGCCACTCGTACATCTACGATGCGCAGCAATACCTCGTGCTCTCCGTGCCGCTCCCGTTCGAATGCGAGACAGAGGCGAGCATCGAAGAGCCGTTCCTCGGCATTTCGATCCGCGTCGATCTGACGATGGTCGCGGAACTGCTGATGCTGCTGAACGAAACGCATGGCGCCGTCGACAGCGAGCCGCGCGGCATCTACTCGACGCCGCTCGACCAGCCGTTGAGCGATGCCGTACTGCGTCTGCTCGAAGCGCTCGTGTCGCCGTTCGATGCGCGGATTCTCGCGCCGTCGGTCGTGCGCGAGATCTGCTATCGCGTGCTGACGGGCGTGCAGGGCGATGCGATCCGCGCGGCGCTCACGCATCAGCATCACTTCGGGCGCATCGCGAAGGCGCTGCGCCGCATCCACACCGAGTACGACGGCGCGCTCGACGTCGAGACGCTCGCGCGCGAGTCCGGCATGAGCCTCGCCGTGTTTCATGCGCAGTTCAAGACCGTCACGTCGACTTCGCCGATGCAGTACGTGAAGACGACGCGTCTGCATCATGCGCGCCTGCTGATGGTGCAGGACGGGCTCAACGCGAGCGCGGCGGCCGCGCGCGTCGGTTATGAAAGCGCATCGCAGTTCAGCCGCGAGTTCAAGCGGCTGTTCGGCCTCAGTCCCGTCGACGAAGTGAAGCGCATGCGCGGCACGCTGGACCCGGCCGTTTCGGTGCCGCCGCAACGGCCAGCCGCGCCCGCGCGTAAATTCGGCAAGTACGTGACGACGAACTGACGCGCTGCGACCGCGCTACTGCGTTGCTGTGATCGCGCTGTCAAGCGGGGTCGTGACAGCAGACGCACAGCTTGTTGCCGTCGGCGTCGCGAAAGTACGCGCCGTAATAGTTCGCGTGATACTCGAGGCGCAGACCGGGTGGCCCTTCGCAGGTCGCGCCGTGAGCGAGCGCCGTTGCGTGCACGCGATCGACGGTTGGCCGATCAGCCGCCAGCAGCGCGACCATATGGCCGTTGCCCGCGACGGCCGGCTGCCCGTCGAACGGCCGGCCGACCAGAAAGAGCGGCCGCGCGACGCCGGGTGTCATCCATCCCGCCCACGGCCTGTCGTCCTCGCGAAACTTGAGCACGAGTCCCAGTTCGCGCAATAGAGCCGAATAGAACGCATACGCGCGCTCGAAATCGTTGACGCCGATGAACACGTGGGAAAGCATCGAAAGCGGCTCCTTTCAGATCAAAGCCCGGCACAGCCTGGGAGACAGGTAACGCCGATACCAGCATGACTGCTGATCTGGCTACGCGTACGCGCGGCAATTACGATGGTCGCGTCGTCAACACACATGAACCTTACGCGGAGCCCGACATCATGAAGCGTTTTCATATCGCGCTGGCCGTTGCGAACCTCGATGAATCGATTGCCGACTATAGCGGCCGGCTCGGACAGCCGCCGTCGGCCGTGGTGCCGGGGCAGTACGCGATGTGGCGCACCGATCTGCTCAACTTCTCGATCAACGAAAAGCCCGAAAAAGCAGGGCAATTGCGCCACGTCGGCTTCGAGGACGACTCGGCGGAAGGCTATTCGAGCAGCGTCGATGTGAACGGGCTCGAATGGGAGCTGTTCTCGGCGGCGGAGCAGGATCGCCGCATCGTCAGCGCATATGGCGTTCCAGTGCGTGACTGAGCACGCAACTGAGCATGCTACGGGGCGCGCAACGCACGCCGCTCACTTGCTGCCCGCTTCCTGCGATGTATAGTGCGCGCGCTTTTCGTCGTACATCAGCAGATCGGCGCGCTGCACGCCTTCTTCGATCCGCTCGCCTCGCTGCACCGTCGCGGCGCCCATCGAAAAGCTGATCGGCGAGCCCGGATAGAACTGGTTGTTCAGATCGACGAGCTGACGGATCGTCTCGATCATCGCCGCGCCGCCGCGCTCGTCGGTGCCGGGCAGCAGGATCGCGAACTCGTCGCCGCCGATACGCGCCGCGTTGAACGGCGTCTCCATCGCCTTCGCGAGCACTTCGCCGGCACGGCGCAGCAGCGCGTCGCCGGCCGCGTGGCCCAACTGGTCGTTGACGCGCTTCAGGCCGTTGAGGTCGGCCATGATGACCGTCACCGGGAACGGACCCTTGCGCTCCAGCCGGTTCAGCTCGTCGACATAGAACGAACGGTTGCGCAGTTTCGTCAGCACGTCGTGCTTGCCGAGAAACTCCAGATACGCCTCGGCTTTCTTGCGCGCGGTGATGTCGGTCAGCGCGACGAGCACGAGGTCCCATGTGCGCTCGTGGCCCGGCAGCACCGAGAATTGCAGGTGCACGTGCACCTCGTTCGCTTCGAGCGAATAGTTGAGCACTTCGCGCTGTTGAAAGAGCTTGCCGTCCCACAGGTCGATCAGCTGCTCGCGAAAGTGCGGGCGCATGTCGTCGCGGAACACTTCGGGCAGGCGGGACAGCAGCGTTTTCTTGTCAGGCGCGGCAAACATCTCCAGCGTGTGCCGGTTCACGTCGATCACGTGAATCTCGGCCATGCAGCGCTCGACGAACTCGGGGTGGACATCGGTGAACGTGCGGAAATCGGTGATGCCGGCGGCGCGCGCTTCGTCGAGCAGACGCTTGACCGCGCTGAAATCCTCGACCCACAGCGACACGGGCGAATGCTCGAACAGCCCGCGCACGTGCTGTTCGGCGGCCGTCACACGATGGCGCGCGTTTTCGAGCTCCGTGATGTCCTCCGTCGACACCAGCACGCGATCCCAGCGTTCCTCGTGTCCCGGCAGGATCTTGCCCTTCAGCAGTATGTCGAGGCGCCGCCCGCCGAGCGTGTAGTTGACGGTCTGGCTCGTGAAGTGCGGCTGGCCGGACCATAGCTGGCACAGCTCTTCGAGGTGCGTCTTCAGCATGTCGTCGCGGAAGACGGTGGACAGGTTGTCCGTCAGCGAGCTGAAATCGGCGGCTTCGAACAGCGACAGCGCCTTCTGGTTCACCTTGATCACGCGGATGCGGCTCGCGCATTCGGCGATGCGCCGCACGTCCTCGCCGATATGCGCGCGCAGATCGGTCACGCCCTGCTCGCGCCACGCTTCGAACAGCGCTTTCACGCCGCTGAAGTCTTCCAGCCACAGCGCGACGGGGGCGAGGTCGAACATTTCGGAGTCGTCGTCGGCTGTGCTGCGCCGGCTGGAGGAGTTGGGCATGACGGGTCCAGAATCGAAAGTCTCGCTATTCTACGGTGCCAATTTGCGATGCCCGGCAAAAAGAGCGGGCGTGCGGCGCTGGAACGGATGAGTCCGGCCGCAAGCGGGATATCGGCAAATCGCGGCGAATCTGCAGCGCATGTGCGTGCAGACCGGTCAGACGAGAAGCGACGCGAGCGTCGGGAAATCGTCGCGGTAAAGCGTGACGAGCCGCGCGGCGGTCTGATCGAGCCGCTTCTGGTCAACGGATAAAGCGTCGTTCACGCCGTCGGCCAATCCGCTCACGGTGACGGCCTTGGGCGAATCCGGGTCTTCCCATGTTTCGGCGAAGGCGGTCTGCTTGCAGGGCCGCACGAAGTCTTCGTCATGCAGCAGATTGATGCGCGGCCGCGCAAACGCCATCGCGACGATCCGCCCATGCAGACTGCTGCCGAGATACCCGCGGCTGTGTGCGATCAGCGCGCAGATGTCCCAGATATTCAGCGAATCGAACACATGGACGGACGACGCGTGCATGCGCGCAGCGGTGCGTTCGAAGCACGACAGATCGTCGTGCCACGGCGCAGCGCCCGCGCGAAAGAACACGACGGCGAGGCCGTGCGTGTGCGCGACGCGGTCCAGTTGCGCGGCGATCTGCGCGAGCGTCGCATCGTCGCCGAAATCGGCGCTGAACTGCACGGCGAGATAGCCGTTGGGTGCCGCCGAGCGTATCCGTTCGATTGCCGGCGTCGACGCGCGCTCGCGGATCGTATCGCCGAACAGGTTCGCTACCATGACGGCGCAATCCGGGACGAGCCGCGCCTCGATGCCGGACTGCGCGAGCCATGCCTGCGTGTGCGCATCGCGCACGGTGACATCGTCAGCGGCAGCGAGCTTCGTAAGCACTTCGCTGCGCAATGCTTCGTCGCGGCCGCTCAGGCCCACGCCACCGACGCCATGAAAGAGCACGCGCGCGGCTGAGGGCAGCGCTTCCTTCGACGACACATAGGGCGCATGCGCCCGCGTACCGAGCACACGATGCGCCCACGCCAGGCGATCGCGATCGTGCTGATGCGACGCGATGAGCCGTTGCACGTCGTCGGGCGATTGCAGCATCACGGCGGCTTCCCATGCATCGCACGTGAGGATTTCTCCGCCGACATGGATCAGATCGACCGCACGTTCGTGCATCTGCATGAGCGCTCCGACCCGATGGCCGCCGTGCGCGCGCAGGTCGCGAGCCGCGAGTCCCGCGAAGCGCACGTCGCGCTCGCCCAGCATGCGTGCGACGACGTGGGGAAACAGCATGTCGCCCAGGTTGTGCCGGTCGAACGCGCCGAACAGTACGACGGGTGATAACTTGCGCGCCGAGCCGTCATTTGACTTTCGCATTGCGATGCCCTACGAATCGATTTAACCGGTCGTCGGTTTATCGGTGCAAATGATCATACGAGTCACCGGAATCTGTACGGAGGGTACACGCAATTCGCGCATTGGCCACGTGAACGCGCATCGCGGCACACACGCGAGCGACACGCGCAATACGAGGAACACGTGTTTTCCGGCGAAGCCATTCGAAGCGCTTCGCCGTGAGCGGGCGACGATCTGTCTGCGCGCACCGGCATCCCGGTGCGCCTCCTCATGCCTGAAAAGAACAGGGGCAGCGTCATGTTCACTTACGTCATCGTGATGGCCATCTCGGCCTTCATTCCCTATGTCGCGACACCCGCTGCCGAAGCCGGTGTGAAGACGATCGTCTCCCATCACGACGATACGGAAACGGGCGGCGTGGACGCGCCCGCGCAGATGCAAACGCTCGTCGCGCAAGACGGCGCGGTTGCCAATGCTGCGCCCAGGAATGAGCATTGACGGCACTCCGCGTCAAAGCAGGCCGGCAAGCATTGCGCCTCTTCATCGAGTCGAAACAAGGCGAAAGGGACTGGCTCCGATAGCGGGCCACAGCTTCTATGTGCCTTCCCTCCGGCGCGTCTTTTCGCGGCGCGCCACGGTCCCGTCTGGCCGCGCGGACCCTCTGCTGAAGAGAGTCTTGTCGCGCTGTACCATCGGCGTCGATGATCGAAACGATGTTGATGGATGATTGTGCGCGCATCGGTGCGAAGCGCGTTCACTCATTGCTTTCCTGTCGATCCACCCGCCCCATCGGCGGCGCAATGTGTCACCACCTCAATGTGTCACCACCTAAAGGAGCGAAGTTCAATGAGCACGATCACCACGAAGGATGGCACGCAGATTTTCTACAAGGACTGGGGCTCGGGCCGTCCCGTCGTCTTCTCGCATGGCTGGCCGCTCGATGCGGACGCATGGGATGCGCAGATGCTGTTCTTGCTGCAAAAGGGCTTTCGCGTGATCGCACACGATCGCCGTGGACATGGCCGCTCGGGCCAGCCGTCGAGCGGCAATGACATGGACACCTACGCCGACGATCTCGCCGCGCTGCTCGATGCACTCGATATCCAGGGCGCGACGCTCGTCGGGCATTCGACGGGCGGAGGCGAAGTCGCGCACTATATCGGCCGTCACGGCACGAAGCGCGTCGCGAAGGCGGTGCTGATCGGCGCGGTGCCGCCGTTGATGTTGAAGACGCAAGCGAATCCCGGCGGCTTGCCGCTGGACGTGTTCGACGGCATTCGCAAGGGCGTCGCCGACAACCGCTCGCAGTTCTACAAGGACCTCGCGATGCCGTTCTTCGGCTTCAACCGTCCGAACGCAAAGGTGTCGCAAGGCACGATCGACGCGTTCTGGGCGCAGGGCATGGCGGGCGGCATTCACGGCCAGTACCTGTGCATCCGCGAGTTCTCTGAAGTCGACTACACGGAAGACCTGAAGAAGTTCGATGTGCCGACGCTGATCCTGCACGGCGACGACGATCAGATCGTGCCGATCGACGCCGCCGGCAGGATGTCCGCGGAGATCGTGAAGAACGCGACGTTCAAGGTCTACGAGGGCAGCCCGCACGGCATGTGCGTGACGGAGGCGGACAAGATCAACGCCGATCTGCTCGCGTTCATCAACAGCTAGGCGCGCACGCGGACCGTATGCGATGGCGGCGCATCCTCTTGCGGGATGCGCCGCTTTTTTATTCAAGCGGCACGGTCTGTCGCGCGATACGGAATACGCCGGCGTTTGCGCTTCGTTTCCGACGCGATAACATCGCATCCATCGCGACTCCATGAACGGAACATGACCACCTACGTTGCGCTGTTGCGGGCCGTCAATGTCGGCGGCACCGGCAAGCTGCCAATGACCGAGCTTCGCCGGATGTGCGAAGAAGCGGGTTTCATCGGCGTACGCACGTATATTGCGAGCGGCAATGTCGTGTTCGAAAGCAGGCTCGCGAGGCGCGCGGTGCAAGCCGCGCTCGAAAGCCGACTCGAAGCCTACGCGGGCAAGCCCGTGGGCGTGTTGATCCGCACGGGCAAGGAAATGGCTGACGTGCTGCGCGCCAATCCGTTCAGCGACGAAGCGCCGAACCGCACCGTCGCGATCTTTCTCGATGGCCCGCCGCCCGCCGATACGCTCGAACACATGACCGGTCAGCGCGACGAAAAGGTCGCGCTCGGCAAGCAGGAAATCTATGTGCATTACGGCGAAGGGATGGCGAACTCGAAACTAAAAATTCCCGCTGCGAAAACAGGGACCGCGCGCAATATCAACACGATCGCGACGCTCGCCGAATGGGCCGCGCAATGATGGCGGGCGATGGCCCGGCCCGCTGCAGCCGATGCGGCTTGTTGCTACACTGCGCGTTGCCAGTACTTCGTTGCAGCACATCTCTTGCAGCGCTTCCCGTTTCCTGCTCGCGTCCCGCTCATGAAACCGTCACTGCTCGTACTGACTTCCCTTCCCGACGACAATCGAGAGCGCATCGCCGCTTCGTTCGACATCCTCTATGCGCCCACGCACGAAGCGCGCGCCGATTCGATCGCGAAGCACGGTGCTGCGATTCGCGTGGTGCTGACCAACGGCACCACAGGTCTGAGCGCCGATGAAATAGACCGGTTGCCCGCGCTCGAACTGGTGAGCGCATTGGGCGCGGGCTACGAGAACATCGCGACGGACCATGCGCGCGCACGCGGCATCGTGCTCACGAACGGCGCGGGCGCTAACGACGATTGCGTCGCCGATCATGCATTTGCATTGCTGCTGGCTGTCGTGCGCGATGTGCCCCAGCGCGACCGCGCGACACGCGAAGGCATCTGGCGCGATGCGTTGCCGCTGCGGCCTTCGGTGTCGGGCAAGCGGCTCGGTATCGTCGGTCTTGGACATATCGGGGAGAAGGTGGCGCGCCGCGCGGCTGGTTTCGATATCGACGTCGCGTATCACAATCGCAAGCCACGCGACGGCGTGACACTGCGCTACTTCGACAACCTGCGCGATCTCGCGCGCTGGAGCGACTATCTCGTCGTCGCGACGCCGGGCGGCGCGCTCACGCATCATCTGATCGACGCGCACGTGCTCGAAGCGTTGGGGCCGACGGGCTTTGTCATCAACGTGTCGCGCGGCAGCGTCGTCGATACGGATGCGCTTGCGCATGCGTTGAAGAATGGCGTCATCGCGGGAGCGGGGCTCGACGTGTACGAAAGCGAGCCGCATCCGCCGCAGTCGCTGCTGCATCTGAACAATGTCGTGCTGACGCCGCATGTGGCGGGCACGTCGCCGGAAGCGAACGCGGCCTGCGTCGATACTTTCATCGCGAACGCCACGCGTCACTTCGCGGGCCAGGACGTGCTCACGCCCATCTGACTGACGCTTATCGGCTGACGCTTATTGGATTACTCACTACGCGAGGACCTCACGTATATGGCCAAACATACGGCACTGATCGAATGGAGCAACAACGGCAGCCCGTTCACCGACAACCGCTATAGCCGCGCGCATCGCTGGACGTTCGACGGCGGCGCGGTCGTGCCCGCATCGAGTTCGCCGCACGTGGTGCGCGTGCCGTTCTCCGATCCGGCGGGTGTCGATCCCGAAGAGGCGTACGTCGCGGCATTGTCGAGTTGTCACATGCTGTGGTTTCTGTCGATTGCAGCGGGCGAGGGTTACGTCGTGACCTCGTATCGGGACGAAGCCGAGGGCACGATGGCAAAGAACGAAGCGGGCAAGGACGTAGTGACGCGAGTCGTGCTGAAGCCGGCCGTTGCATTTGCGGGCTCGAAAGCGCCGAGCGATGATGCGCTTCACCATCTCCATCATCTCGCGCACGATGCGTGTTTTCTGGCGAACTCGGTGAAGACGGTGATCGACGTCGAGGGAAGCTGGAGCTTCGACGCAGCGTCAAACGACTAATCGCGTATCGACATTGCTCAGGTGGCTACACGTCGCTTCACTGCCCGGACTGGACCGTTCAGGCGCATCGCGGGCAGTGTCCGATCGGAAGCGTGACTATGCGCAACCCGTCACTGACGGAGCCTGCTTAGCCACGCGCGCCATCCGCCGTATTGCGTGATGTCGGTGGCGGCGTCGAGGCCGCCGGCTTCGCAAACGAAGCCGGTTTCCCAGCGGCCATCCGCAAGTTCGATCTTGCCCAGCGCGAGCGGCGCCGGAATGCCTGCGAGAAATGAGCCGAGTTCGGCGCTCGGCAATTCCCACACTTCGACAGCGATCGATGCACCGTTTGCCGTATCGCGCGTCATGCCGGGGCGCTGCGTCGGACCGCCCGCGAGCGCATACAGCCGATAGCGCGGCGCGCTCGCCGTCGCTTCGACGAGCCGCGCGCCGCGCGCCGTCAACTGCCCATTCAGCGCAAGCCCTTCGAGATGCGCGCCGCACACGACGAGCTTCATCCTGTCGTGATGCGCGGCGCGTGCGGGCACATCCGCGTCCTGCGGCGCGCCGCCGATCAACGGCACGGCGAGCTTGCGATGCAAGGCATCGGCGATGCTCAGCAGGTATTGATCCGTGAATGCACGGCCGAACAGCGTCACGCCCCATGGCAGGCCGTTGCGCATGAACCCTGCGGGCGTCGCGACAGCCGCATAGTCGAGCAGATTCATGAAGTTCGTGTAATGCCCGAGCAGCGAGTTCGCACCGACAGGATCACGCTCGAGTTCAGCGAGCGTCACCGCGCGCGGAATGGACGGCGTCAGCACGCAATCGAGTTCGGCGAGTGTGGCATCGCAACGCTGCTTCAACGCCTGAAGCCTGTACTGCGCGCGGAACGCATCGACGGCTGTGGCGCCAGGCGCGTTCGCAAGCACGTCGCGAATCACGGGCAGTACGGCACCGGGTTGCGACTCCAACAGCGCACCCGCCACGCTATAGCGCTCGGCGACCCATGGGCCCTCATAGAGCAGGCGCGCTGCTTCGACGAAAGGCGTGAAATCGATCTCGACGGCTTCGCCGCCGATCGCTTCGAGCGCCGCGCGTGCCCGCGCAAACAGTGCGGGGCTTTCGTCACAGCCCGCAAACTCGAGTTGACGCGGCACGCCAAAGCGAAAGCGCGTGATTTCGCCGAACGCCGCCGCGTCGTTCCATTGCGGGTTGACGCGGCTGTAGGCGTCAGTCGGATCGTAACGGGCGGTCAGGGCAAGCAGTTCGCTCGCCTCACTCGCGGTCGCGGTGAAATACGTCACGCAATCGAGCGTGCGGCACGCAGGCACGACGCCCGCGGTCGACAGCAAACCCTTCGTCCCCTTCGTGCCGACGAGGTTGTTCAGCGCGGCGGGTACGCGGCCCGAACCCGCCGTATCGGTGCCGAGCGCGAAGCCCGCGACGCCGAGCGCGACGGCCAGCGACGAACCCGCGCTCGATCCGCCCGACGGATACGCGGGATGCACGCTGTTGCGGCATTTGCCATACGGCGATCGCGTGCCGTTGAGTCCCGTCGCGAACTGGTCGAGATTCGTCTTGCCGATGGGCACCGCGCCGAGTGCGATCAGTTGTGCAACGAGCGTCGCCGATTCGTCCGGCGTGTAGGCAAAACCGGGGCAAGCGGCCGTCGTCGGAACGCCTGCGAGATCGATGTTGTCCTTCAATGCGAACGGCACGCCGTAAAGCGGCAACGCATCGATAGCGCTTGCGTCCAGCGCCGCCAGATACGGCTCTATTTCCGCATCGGACAGCAGGTGAATGAAGAGGTGATAGTCGGGGTTCAGCGCCGCGCGCGCTCGCGCAATGCGCCGATCAGCCTGCGCGGCGTCGTGCGGCCTTCGCGGTACGCGGCGCGCAACGCGGGCAGACGCAGATCGAATGAATTCATCCCGGTGGTTCCTTGGAAGCGTTGATAGGGAATGCCGTGTCAGGTGCGCTGTTCGATCACGACGACGCGCTGCCCCGCGCGAACGGGCGAACCCGGCGCGACATGAACCTCGCCGACGGTGCCTGCACACGGCGCAATGACGGAGATCTCCATCTTCATCGACTCGATGATGAGCAGCACGTCGCCTGCCTCGACAGTCGCGCCGGGCTCGACGCGCACTTGCCACAGATTGCCCGCGATTTCGCTATCGACGGCAATCTGGCCGTCGGTGAGCGGCGCGATGTCGGCGTCGGCTGCGATGGGCGGTTCGAGCGCGTCTTCGTTGCTGCCCGCTTCGTGCCAGCGTTGGCGCTCCGCCTGAAACGCAGCCTGCTGGCGCGCGCGGAACTGTGCGATCTCGCCGGCTTCGCGTGCGAGAAACGCCTGATAGTCCGCGAGCGACAGTTCGGTCTCTTCGATCTTCAGCGGATAACGCCCGAGCGGAAAGGCTTCGCGGATGCGCAGCAACTCGTCGGCGCTCACTTCGTAGAAGCGGATCTGATCGAAGAAGCGCAGCAGGTACGGACGTCCCGCGAAATCCGCCACTGCGCGATAGCGGTTCCACATTTGCAGTGTGCGTCCGACGAACTGATACCCGCCCGGCCCCTCCATGCCATACACGCACAGATACGCACCGCCGATGCCGACCGAGTTTTCCGCCGTCCATGTGCGGGCCGGGTTGTACTTCGTCGTCACGAGCCGATGGCGCGGATCGAGCGGCGTCGCGACGGGTGCGCCGAGATAGACGTCGCCGAGGCCCATCACCAGATAGCTCGCGTCGAACACGATGCGCCTGACGGCATCGATCGAGTCGAGGCCGTTGACGCGCCGGATGAACTCCAGATTGCTCGGACACCACGGCGCATCCTTGCGCACCGTGGTCATGTACTTGTCGATGGCGAGCCGGCAAGCGGGGTCGTCCCACGACAGCGGCAGATGCACGACGCGCGACGGCGCGCGCAAATCCTTTTGCAGCAGCACGCGCTGCCATGTCGAGGCGACGTGTTCGAGCAGCGCGGCAAGCGGCAATTGCTCCGGCTGATAGTGAACCTGCAACGAGCGGATGCCGGGCGTGAGATCGACGACACCGGGCAACTGCAACGCTTCGAGCGATTGCATCAATGCGTGGCCGCGAAAGCGCAGCACGAGATCGAGTTCGGGCGGGCCGATTTCGAGCAGCAGATGCGTGTCGCCGGAAAGACGCGCGACGAGCCGCTCGTCGCCTTCGCCGACGTTCAGCACAATTGGCGATTGCAGTTGCGCCGAATTTGCAGTGCGCGTCGGCAGCGTCTGTTCTGCGAGTGTTTCGATTTCCATGGCACGCGCGCGTGCCGCTGCGCGCGCCGTCGCGATGTCGACGGGAACGAAGCGCACCTTGTCGCCTGCCTTGAGCTGGCCGATCTGCCACAGGTCCGCTTCGATCACCGTGACGGGACAGACGAATCCGCCGAGGCTCGGACCGTCGGGGCCGAGAATGACGGGCATGTCCCCCGTGAAATCGATCGCGCCGACGGCATACGGATTATCGTGAATGTTCGACGGATGCAGACCCGCTTCGCCGCCATCGGCACGCGTCCATTCGGGCTTCGGACCGATGAGCCTGACACCCGTGCGGCTCGAATTGAAGTGGATCTCCCAGTCCGTATCGAGAAACCGTTCGATATAGCGCGCGTTGAAGTATTCGGGCGCGCCATGCGGACCGTAGACCACACGGAGCACGCGCACATCGTCGAGGCGCCGTGCGAGCGATGCACGCAACGTCGCGCCCGCGGCGCGATCGGCCAGCGCATGCAGATGCAGCACGTCGCCCGCGCGCAGCGCCCGCCCGCCATGTCCGCCGAACTGCCCGAGCGTGAACGTGCTGCGGCTGCCCAGATACTGCGCGACGTCGAGACCGCCGCGGACGCACAGGTAGGCGCGCGCGCCTGCGCCGCGTATCGTGCCGAGCGCGAGCGTCGAACCGGCCGCGACGAAGAACGTCGTGTTCATCGGTTGCGGGATGTCGTCGAGCATGACGGGCAGCGTCGCGCCCGTGACGACCACGACGGCGTCCGCGTTGAAGCGCAGCATGGGCCCGCTCATCGTGATTTCGAGCGCGGCCGCTTGCGCGTCATTGCCGAGCAGGCGATTGCCGAGGCGCAATGCGCGATCGTCCATCGGGCCCGAAGGCGGCACGCCCACGGCCCAATAACCAGGACGCCCCGGATAGTCCTGAACGGTGGTCTGCGTGCCGCCGCCGAGCACCTCGAACGTCGATGCGCGATAGCGCAAACCGTCGAGACAGCGCGTCCACGGATGGCCGCTTGCGAATGGTGCGTCAGCGAGAATCTGGCGCAGATAGTCCCGGTTCGTTTCGACGCCATAGATGCGCGAGGCCTCGAGTGCTGCGTCGAGCGCGCGGCGTGCGGCATCGCGCGTCGGCTGCCAGGCGATCAGCTTTGCGAGCATCGGATCGAACCACGGCGGCACTTCGCAACCGGCTTCGATCCATGTATCGATGCGCAATGCGCGGCCATCGGCTGACGGAAACGACACATCGGTCAAAAGCCCCGGGCAGGGCTTGAAATCACGGCCCGGATCTTCGGCATAGAGGCGCGCCTGGATCGCATGCCCTTGCGGTTTCAGGTCGCGCGACAGCACGTCGAGCGGCGCAAGCGTGCCTGCTGCAAGCTCGATCATCCAGCGCACCAGATCGACGCCCCACACCTGCTCCGTGACGCCGTGCTCGACCTGCAAACGCGTATTCACTTCGAGAAAATAGAAGCGCGCGGCATCGCTGTCGTAGACGAATTCGACCGTGCCCGCCGAGCGATAGGCGACCGCTTGCGCAAGCCCGATCGCGGCATCGCAGAGTGCGGCTTCGACGCCGTCGGGCAGATTCGGCGCGGGCGTTTCTTCGAGCACTTTCTGATTGCGCCGCTGCACCGAACAATCGCGCACGCCGAGCGCGATCGCCGCGCCTTTGCCGTCGCCGAAAATCTGCACTTCGAGATGCCGCGCCTTCTCGATGTACTTTTCGAGGAACACGCCCGCGTCGCTGAAATTGTTCTGTCCGAGGCGCTTCACGATATCGAACTGCGCCGCAAGCTCTTCGGCGGAGCGGCACACGCGCATGCCGATGCCGCCGCCGCCCGCCGTGCTTTTCAGCATCACGGGATAACCGACGCGTTCGGCCGCTTCGAATGCCGCACGTAGATCGTCGAGCAGGCCAGTGCCTTCGAGCATCGGCACACCTTGTCCGGCGGCGATCGCGCGAGCCGTGTGCTTGAGGCCGAATGCGCGCAACTGCGCAGGCGTCGGTCCGATGAACGCGATGCCCGCGGCTTCGCAAGCCTCGGCAAACGCAGCGTTTTCCGACAGAAAGCCGTAGCCCGGATGAATCGCCTGCGCGCCGTGCGCGCGCGCGGCGTCGAGAATCTTCGCGACGTCGAGATAAGTTGCGCTCGCTGCGCCGTCGCCGAGACTGCATGCGGTATCGGCGAAACTGACGTGACGGCTTGCGCGATCAGCTTCGCTATAGACAGCCACGCCTTCGACGTTCAGCTCGCGCAGCGTGCGCAGAATGCGGCAGGCGATCGCACCGCGATTCGCAATGAGGACTTTATCGAACATGAGTGGATGTTCAATGCGTGGGCGGGTCGTCCCGCCACGTGGAGATGCGTGCCGAGGTCGTCCACGGCAGGCCGCTTCGCTTTCGCGTTTCGGAGCGAGCAGCGTTCAGTGGCGCGCGTGCCGTTCAACGCGGCGCGAAGCGCGGTCGATCGGCAAGAAACGCTCGGCGCGAACCTTCATCAGCGTGTAGAGCCACCGACGCAGCGCGGTCAGTTCCATATCGTCAGCTCCGCGGAAGTGGGGTTGTACGCGTTGCACGGGTTGTTCAACTGCGGGCAGTTCGAGATCAGCACGATCACGTCCATTTCGGCGCGCAGTTCGACGTACTTGCCCGGCGCGGAAATGCCGTCTTCGAATGTGAGGCCGCCCTCGGATGTCACGGGAACGTTCATGAAGAAGTTGATGTTGGCGGCGATGTCGTGTTTCGACAGCCGGCCGTCGTGCGCGCAGGCGCGCAGGAAGTTGTCGCGGCAGCTGTGCATGTAGCGCTTTTCCAGCGCATAGCGCACGGTATTGCTTTCCTGCGCGCACGCGCCGCCGAGCGTGTCGTGACGTCCGCACGTGTCGGCGACGATGGTCAGCATCGGGTTGCCGAGATTCGAATAGAGCACGGTGCCCGTCGTCAGATAAAGACTGTTCTGGCGGCGCAGCGTGCGTTGCGCGTCGTAGCGCTCGCGCGGATCGGCGAGGCTGTAGAACAGCGTATCGATCGCCTGATTGCCTTCGAGGTCGCGGATGCGCAGTGTCTGGCCCGCCTTCAGTTCCTTGAGCCACGGCTCGCCCGCAGGCAATGTCGCGCGGAAGACCGCGTTCGCGGAATCGAGCGTGCTGGCTGTGAGTGTCTGTGTCGTCATGGTGCGCTGTGATCAGAGAAAGAATCGTTCGGTGTTGATGAAGCCGCGCGCGTTTTCGTCGCACGACGTGCGGCAGATTTCCGCCACTTGCGGGTGGGCGGCGTGCAGCGTGAGCTTCACGGGCCTCGGCGCGTATTCGCTGTTCGGGTCGAGCGGATGCTGGATCGCCGTCAGTACGACGAGCGTGTTCATCGGCGCATACAGTTCGACGTAATCGCCCGCTTTCGAATTGCCCGCGGCGAGACTGAGCGCGCCTGCATCGGTCACGTCGACGCGGCTGAAGAGATTGAGCGTCATCAGCAGATCCGCAACGCCAAGCCCCCATTTGCCGAGTTCGACGAGCAGGTTGTCCGCGCCGTTGCGATGGAACGCGTTGCGCAACTCCTGATAGCGGCCCTGTCCGTACTTCTCCAGCACTTCCGCAGCGTTCGAAACGCCCGCGAGCGTGTCGTGCCAGCCGCACGTATCCGCGACAATCGCGGCGAGCGCGCGGCCCATGTCGGAATAGAGGCAATGACCCTTGGTCAGCTTCGCGGTGTGCTGGCACTTGAGCGTGTCGGGCAGATTGAGGCGTTCGCTTTTTTCAGCGGCATTGAAGAGCAGCATGCTGACGTTCGCGCCGCCGCGCAGGTCGGTGATGCGCAGCAACTGGCCGCGCCTGACGATCAGCGACGCGTGGCCGCCGCCCGGCACGGTTTCTTCCAGCAATGAGGCGTTGATATCGTTCATCTCGTGTCCTTGTTGTATTCGCGTGGAGCGCACGGTTCATGCGGGCACGGCAAGCAGCGGCGGAATCGCCGTGGCCGCGTGCGGGTCGCGTACGCCGTTGCGTTCGAGCGGAATGTCGTAAGTGATGCGCGCGCCGTAGGCTTGCGGTGCCTGGGGATCGACGCGCACCTTGTCGAACACCAGCACGCGGCTGCCGAGCGTGAAGCCTTCTTTCAGATCGTGCGTGACCATGAAGACGGTCAGTCTCGCTTCGCGCCACAACGCGGTCAGCAGTTCGTGCATGTCGCGCCGGATGCCGGGATCGAGCGCGCCGAAGGGTTCGTCGAGCAGCAGCACGCGCGGCTTCATCACGAGCGCCTGTGCTAGCGCCAGGCGTTGCTGCATGCCGCCCGACAGCTGATGCGGGTACTTGTCGAGCGAATCAGAGAGGCCGACGCGCGCGAGCATCGCGGCGGCTTCGTCGCGTGCAAGACGACGGCGTGCGCCGAACAGTCTTCCCGTGAAGGGCGCATGCGGCAGTTCAAGGCCGAGCATCACGTTGCACAGCACGCTCAGGTGCGGGAACACCGAATAACGCTGGAACACGACGCCGCGATGCGGGTCCGGCTCGGCCGGCAGCGGTTCGCCGTCGAGCAGGATCTGGCCGCGCGTCGGATGTTCCTGGCCGAGCAGCAGCCGCAGAAACGTCGACTTGCCGCAGCCCGATGCGCCGACCATCGAACAGAACTCGCCTTCCGCGATACGCAGATTCAGCCGTTCGAGCACGACCTGATCGTCGTACTGCTTCCACAGGTTGCGGATCTCGATCATGCGCGGCCCCCGTTGTACCAGGGGAACGCCCATCGCGTGACGCGGCGCAGCGCTTCGTCGATGAGCCACGCGAGCAGCGTGATCCACGCGACGTACGGCAGGATCACATCCATCGCGAGATAGCGGCGCACGAGAAAGATGCGATAGCCGAGCCCGTCCGTCGATGCGATCGCTTCTGCCGCGATCAGGAAGAGCCACGCCGAACACAGCGCAAGCCGCAATGCGATCAGTAGGCGCGGCAGCAATTGTGGCACGATCACGCGCACGATCAGTGTCCAGCTCGACGCGCCGAGCGTTTGCGCTTTCATCCATAGCTCCTCGGGAATTTCGCGCGTGCGCTGTTGCAGGTCGCGAATCATCATCGGCGTGATGCCGATCACGATCAGCACGACTTTCGACAACTCGTCGAGCCCGAACACGATGAAGAGAATCGGCAATACCGCAAGCGGCGGAATCATCGATATCACGGTGATGAACGGCGACAGCGTGGCGCTCGCGAGCGGGATGCTGCCCGTTACGATGCCGAACACGAGCGCGAGCGCGGCGCTTGCGACGAGACCGATGCCGAGGCGCTTCATGCTCGACACGGTGTCGTCCCACATCATGTATTCGCCCGTGCGTTTGTCTTCCGTGAAGCGTATTCGTGCAGCGCGTCCTTCATCTGTGCGGCACTCGGCAACAGCTTGTCGTCGGGGTTCGCCTGCAGCCGCAGCGACGAGCCTGTGAAGTACACCGCGATCAGCACGATGAAGGGCAGCAGCAACAGCATCAGACTGCCGGTGCGGCCAGGATGTCGGTTGATGAGCCGCATGGGCCTCTCCTGGTCAGAATGAAGCGGCGTTTACAGCTTGCCTTGCGCGGCCATGCGCACATAGGTCGGATCGAAACGCAGCTTCAGATTGCTCTTGCTGCCGACGATCACGTTGTTGTCGAATGCCATGCCGACCGCACCCGCGTTGGACGCGCCTTTGCCGAGCAGGCCGTGATCGAACGAGAACTGCGCGACGCGCGTCATGATCTTCGGCATGTTCGGGCTCGTGGCGAAATCGAGCGCCTGTTGCGGTGTGTAGAAGAGTGCCGTGGTCGACAGTTGCGCCTTGTAGCCGGCGAGGTCGGTGCCCGACGCCTTGGCCATCGACGTGAGCGCGGACTGGCTGTCGGGCGACGTGCCGTGCATCAGCTGCATGATCTCGAACCACGCACCCGTCAGCGCCTTGCCGAGCGCCGGGTTGTCCTGCAGCGTCTTCGTGTTGACGACCATCATGTCCATGATTTCGCCCGGAATGCGACTCGAATCGAATACTTCGGTCACGTTCGGCTTTGCCTTCAGATCGGCGAGCATCGGGTTCCATGTGACCGTGTTGCTCACCGTGGGCGTGGCGAATGCGCCGGAGATATCGGCGTCCGACGTGTTGACGGTCTTGATGTCGCGCTCGCTCATTCCGGCCGATTCGAGCGCGCGCGCGAGCAGATAGTGCGAGACGGAGAGCTCGACGAGATTGACGGACTGGCCTTTGAGATCGGCGACTCTCTTGCCCGTACCCTTGATGAGCACGCCGTCGTTGCCGTTCGAATAGTCGCTGACGATGAGCGCTGTGCTATCCACGCCACCCGTTGCCGGAATGGTCAGCGCGTCCATGTTGGTCATCGCGCAGCCGTCGAACTTGCCGGCCGTGTATTGATTGATGGATTCGATGTAGTCGTTCAGTTGCACGACATCGACATTGATGCCGTACTTCTTCGCCCATCTGGACATGATGCCCTGCGTCTTCGCATAGCCCCACGGCATCCAGCCGGCGTAGATGGTCCAGCAGACCTTGAAGTCCTTGCGGGCTTGAGCGAATGACGGAGTGGAAATGCAAAGGGAGAGAGCGACGGCGGCAGCGGCGAAAAAACGGAGCTTGCGCATGAGGTTGACCTCGCAGGGACGGTTATCGACGGCAGGAGCGGCGCGACGCATCGCGTTCTCTCCCGGGCTTTTATCCCGCCGTGTAACCTCGTCCGAGGTCGACAACTCTCGGACCAGCGTCGCGCATCGAGTGCATCGATGCGGACCGGAACCCTAGTCGTCCATTTGCCAGATTGTGACTGCTAAACCGGATGCTGCACCGGCTCCTGCTCTTCTCTAAGCGATAAGCATGCCATCGCTGTCACTACGTCGGTTCGCGCTTGCAGAGGATCGATCGTGCACAACCTTGAGGCGCAGTGGCGATATGGCCGCGCGTACGCGCACTAATCGGGTGCCTTGGCGAGCGCTCATTTGCCCAAGCGGCAGCTCGGCGCGGAGTCATCGAACGTGGCTGATTTTTGATGTGCAACTGTCGTGCGATCGTCCCCGTTGCCACTGTGCGATCTTCGACCTCGCGTTTCATTCGACATTGGCAATCGTCCGTTATGCAAATGGGTATTTGCTTTGCTCATCGCGAAAGCCTGCTGTTAGCGGGGATTTGCTACCGCTATGTCACTGAACATCGCATCGCCGTCTTCTGCGAAAACGCGAGTCCTGTCGTGGTCGATCGACGGGAAGATCAGGTCCGTTACTGCGGTGCGACCGTGATCGGCAAACACCTCTACCGAGTTGCGGTCGACCACCACTTGCAGATGAAGCTTGCCATCGCGCAGCGGCAGATCGACGATATGCTCCTTGCTGAATGCATCTGAAAACCATATGTTGCCGGATCGCGATCTGTCCACAACGAGGGCTTGCTTGCGCGCGTCGTAATAGATTCGCGTCCCGGTGTCGCCCGTTGCTGAGCCTCGAACGATCAACCCGGCGCGCTGCGCAGTGCCAGGCCGGATAGTCAATTCGATATTCTGAACGGCGCCGTGCATGAGCGGTGCAAGATCTCGCATAGCCGACGACACTTCGAGCGCTTTTATCCGTCTTCCGGCAGACCGTCTTACCAGCGATTCATACGACTGCGCAGGTGTCGACATTAGCTGCGGCTTTCCGTCGATGGTCTTCAGCGAGAGTTCACGGGGCAATGCCATCGCCCCCCGCCACGGCGATGTCGGCACGTGGCTCGCATAGTCCCAGTTGCTCATCCAGCCGATCGTCAACGCCTTGCCTGCTGGTGCATTCGAAAATGTTCCCGCCGCATAGTAGTCCGCACCGTGATCGAGCCATTGATACTGCGCGGGATCGGAGCTGGCTGATGCGACATCGTCTGGAACGAAACGCGTGCCGTCGAACTGCCCGACGAAATACATGGCGCCCGATCCGCCCGCGATCGACCACGGATTCACATTGACGATCATCACCCACTTCTGACGCGTCGGATCGCCGTCTAACGCAAGCGCAAACAGGTCCGGCATTTCCCATAGCGCACCGCGATGCGGGACATCGGGCAGCGTGAAGTCGCTCAGAAACGTCCAGTCGACCAGGTTGTCCGACCGGTAGAGCTTGACGACATGCGCATCGGCAACAACGGCCGTCATCAGCCAATATCCGCCTGATGCATACCAGGAGACCTTTGGATCACGAAAGTGGTGC
Source organism: Paraburkholderia diazotrophica (assembly GCF_900108945.1). Taxonomy (GTDB): domain Bacteria; phylum Pseudomonadota; class Gammaproteobacteria; order Burkholderiales; family Burkholderiaceae; genus Paraburkholderia; species Paraburkholderia diazotrophica. Next base: position 39,880 of record NZ_FNYE01000048.1, read on the forward strand.
GACTCGGGGTTCAAGGTCAATACCGGGTTATGCACGTACTGCTGCCAGGTCTTGCCATCGTCGGTGCTATAGGCGAGCGACTGCGCCTGAACGCCTGGTTCGTGCCCGGAACCGGCCTTGTACACACTCGTGTAGAGCGCAACGAGCGGCGGCGCGTTTGCGGTGCCGAGCCCCGACGTGTTGCGCGTATCGGCGACGACCGAGCCCGAGAATACTTCCTCGGTACGGTTCGCGCGCATCGCGACCGCTTGCTCTTCCCAATGGACCAGATCACGGCTAGTGGCGTGTCCCCACGACATATCACCCCAGAAGTTGCCATGCGGGTTGTATTGGTAAAACAGGTGATACAGGCCTTTGTAGTAGACGAGGCCGTTGGGGTCGTTCATCCAGTTGCGCTCCGGCGTGTAGTGAAGTGTGGAGCGCCACTGCGGTGTATCCGTTGCACTCGCCGCAAACGACGTTGACGGGGGGACGCATGCTGTAACCGTCGTGGCTAGCGCGGTAAAGAGCCATGACGACAGCGTGCGCGATCTAAAGAACATTGGACGTTGTGGGTCGTGCATTGAATGTCTTTCCTCACTGGGAGGCGTACTTGTCCGGGGGGCCTCGCACCACCGGCTTCGATCTCGTGAACTACCGCCAGATACACTGGCCGCTTGCGGGAAGGCAATTCGGAAATCCCGAACTTCATGGCGGCACTCGCTCGGGTGGGGTCACTGCGCGCGCCGCCGGCACGGTGCGCGCAGCCCGACATTAACGAAGCTTGCACGGGCGAACGCTGCAAGCTTCGCCGGGAGCATTACTGGTTGCCCTGACCGTTGCCGTTCGGGCCGTTACCAGGCGCCGACTGATTCGCGGGAATGTCACCGTAGCCGCCAAGACCACCCTTGCCATACGTCCGGTCCACGGCCGTCGTATCGCCATTGATGTTGATCCTGGTGGTCGGCGCGAGCGTGCCGCCGCGCCGTGTGCCGATTGCATCGATGAACGACTCGACGAGACCGCCAGGCATCACGTAGTGCGAGTACGACTGGAACGTGCGCGGGTTCTGGTTCGGATCCTCGGCGTAGGGCGCGCCAACGGGCGCATCGAAATCGGTCGGGTTGCCGAGCACGAGGCCGCTGCCCTTGTTCATCGGCAGAAAATCGCTGCGAATGCCGTTGCCGACGAAGCCATACACACCATCCGGCCCATCGACGCCAGCCGCCATCGTTGCCCGGTGGCTGATCGTGAACAGATAGTACTTGCCGTCCTTCATGTAGATCTGCGGGCGCTCGGTCTGATCGTCGCCACAGTTGGCCGACAGAATCGGCGGCAGAAATTTCCACTGCGTGAGCTGCCTGTCGGTCGCGACGGCAAGACCCACGTTGGCCTTCTGGTAGACCGCGCCTTCGTTCATCACGGTGTTCAGATCCTCGCGGTACGGGTCGTTCGGCGCATAGCCAAGATCGGCCTCAGTACAGGTACGCGCGCCGCGCGCGCCGCCCGTGTTGCCTTCGAACACCATATAGGTCTTGCCGGGATGCGCAGGGTCAGTGAACACGAACGGATCGCGGAACGAGTAGTAGGTGTTTTGCTGACCTGTCTGATACATCGTCCCGTCCGGTTGCAACAGCGCCTGATGATCATCGAAGCCGGTGAACCACACGTGGCTATCGTCGGCGTGAATCTGGCCGTCTGCCCGCGTGATGATCGCGATCGGCGGCGTGATGTCCGATCCGCCCGGCGCCGAGCGATTGAACGACAACGCGGTGTAGTAGAGGTTCACCTGATTGCCGTTGACCAGTCGCGCGGAGCCTGACCATTCGGCGTTGTTCGTCATCGGCGCCGTGCCGAAGACCTTCGCGCTCGAGCCATCGGGGAACAGATGGCCGCCCCAGATCCAGCCGCCGTTCGCGGGGCGCTGCGCCGCCGGCACGCCAGCGCGACGATAGAAGAAGCCGATGCGCGCATGCACGTGACGATCGTCGAACGTGTAGCCGGCATGCGGGTCGGCCGTCAGCGAGAAGATCACCTCCCAGCCCTTGTACGCCATCTGGTTTGCTTGCATATCGGCGAGCGGCCACGTATCCCATACCCACACGTTCGGGTTGATCAGCGGGAAATCCTGCGCAATGTCCGGCATGGTCAACGCCGTCGGCAGCGAGTTCTTGTCCGCAGCCGTCGCGGTATGCGACTGCGCCTTGATCTGGCGAATGTCGGCGCGCGTCCAGCGCATCGTGAAGCTGCTCTCGGGGTCGTAGGCCTGCTGCGAATGGGGTGTCGGCGCAGGGAATCCCGCTGTCTGGGCTAGCGCGCCCGTCGCAACTGCCGACAGCAGGGCTCCCGAGAGGAGGCGCATGCGCAAGCGCGAGTGGTGGGAATGGCTACGCGAGGAGGAGTGGGCAACATTCATCGTGGACGTCCTTTGAGTGAGGGCGGGGTTTGTTTCCAAATCGGTTTGGATAGTAAGTCAAAACCGATTTGGAAGTCAAAATAGGACGGAATAGCAGTATGATGAGCCGGCTTGCTCATCATTTCGTCACACGGGTGTGATGACGGGGCGCGACGAGATCTTGGGGGGAAGAGTTGAAAACGAATTTGAAGGCACTGGCTAACGCGCTGGGCCTGTCGAGAACGACCGTCAGCAGGGCGCTGAACGGCTATGACGACGTGAGCGAGGCAACCCGGCAGCGGGTGATCGAAGCGGCGCGGGCGCTTGGCTACCAGGCCGATCCGACTGCGCGCCGATTGGCCACCGGGCGCGCCGACGCGATTGGCATCGTGTATCCGTTTGGCGCGAGCGATCTGGGCGACCCGCGTTTTTGCGAGGTCGTCGCGGGCATTACCGAGGCGCTCGGCGAGCGTGACATGGATCTGATCATCGCGTCCGCGCGGCCCAATGCGGAGCTTGAGACATACCGGCGTCTCGTTGAAGGACGCTCGGTCGATGGCCTGATCGTCGCGCGCACGCGGATGGACGATAGACGCATCGCGTTTCTCCAGGAGCGGAATTTTCCGTTCGTCGCTTACGGCCGCACGAATACCGAGCAGCCCTATTGGTGGTTCGACTTCGACAACGAAGCGGGCGCGCGGACTGCCGCACGGCGGCTGATCGAGTTCGGTCATCGCAGGATCGCGCTGATCAGCGCGCCGCTGGCGATGACCTTCGCGGCCCAGCGCCGTGAAGGCTTTGTGAGCGCGCTGCGCGATGCGGGGCTCGCACCGTCGCCTGAACTGATGGTCGAATGTACGTTCGACGGCGCGGGCGGTCATGATGCAGCCACCGCGCTGCTGAACCTCGCCGACCCGCCGACTGCGGTGCTCGTGGACAACAACCTCGCAGGCGCGGGCGCATTTCGGGCGATTGTCGACAGCGGCCGCAAGCTCGGCCGCGATGTTTCACTGATCGTCTATGACGGCGTGCCTTCCGACGTCTCGCATCCCTATGCAGTGACGGGCGTCGTGCAGCCGACTGGCCACGCGTCCGGCAAAGCCATTGCCGAACTGATGCTGAACGCGATCGACGATCGGGACCGTTGCGCGCATCGGCTCGCATTGCCTCGCATCGAGCCGGGTGATACGGACGGCCCGATGCATTGACGCGGAGTTGTCGCGTTAAAGTGTTCGCGACGCATTAGCTGCGAGGACGTGCATTTGCTCAGAAAGCGAACAGACCTTGGGTGATCTCAGTGGAATGATGCGAGGCGGCGAAGCGTGCCGCGAGCTGTTTGCGATAGAGCGGGGCACGTCGCAGGTGTCGCGTGAGCGCGAAGAGCTGTCGGATCGAACCGAAGCTCGACAGGAAAGCCTGGGTGCGCTCTGGATCGCGAAAGCCACGCATGCGTCGCTCGCGTTCGCGTGTCGGCTGATGACTGTTTTCAAGCATCCTGCGCAGCGTGTCGTCTAGTTCTTTGTGGTGACAGGCGACGGCGACTGATGCGCGCACACGAGTCGCATCAATGATTCGCGGGCTCGTGCGCAGAACAGCTCGGCGATTCCCGGCAGCGGCTGCGTCGACGCGCGCACGAGGTAGAGCTGGTCGCGAATCTCGGGTTGGAAAGGCCGCACGGCGACACGGTTTTTCGCGTACGCCGCCGTCACGGGATCGATCAGCGCGACACCGGCGCCGTTGGCGACCAGCGCGACGATGGTCTGCGACAACTGTGCCTCGACGCTCATCTGACGCTGGACGTTCTGCTCGACGAATACGCGGTCGATGGCCGTGCGCGCGTCGAACGAGCGCGGGAACGAGATGAACGATTCGCCTTCCAGGTCGGCCGCCTTGAGCACGCGCTTTCTTGCCAGTCTGTGCGTGAGCGGCAGAATGCAGCGCATCGACGCATCCGTCAGCCGTTCGGGCCGCACGGACGGATGCGGAATCGCTTCTGCGATGAACCCGACGTCGCATCGGCCCGACGCCACCATGTCCACGACGGTGCTCGCGCTATGCGTGAGCAAGGTCACGTCGATGCCCGGATGCGCCTGCACGAACTGCGCGACGACGGCGGGCAGCAGTTCGAGCGCGATGGCGGGCGACCCGGCCACCCGCAGCGAGCCGCGCCGCATCGCGCGTATCTGCTGGGCCGCATGACCGATGCGGTCGAGACCGACGAACGCGCGCTCCACCTCTTCGTATAACACGCGCGCTTCCGCGGTCGGCACGAGCCGTCCCTGCTGACGCTCGAATAGCGTAAAGCCCACGCTGTCCTCGAAATCCGCAATCAGGCGGCTCACCGCCGGCTGCGAGATATGCAGCGACTGCGCCGCGCGCGTTACCGTGTGCCGCTGGATGAGTGCACGGAAAGCTTCCACCTGTCGGATGTTGAGGTCGGCCGAGGTCATAACATTCACTTATAGACGAGAGAAAAAACGGCATTTGACGCAGCATTTTGCCAGTTGGATGCTACGTCCGACAGCATTTCTATCGATACGGACGCAGTGGATCAACGCCATAACATTCGTTCCGCCAGCAGGGTGCGGACATGAAATCGAACACCTACGATGTCGTCGTTGCGGGCGGAGGGCTCGTCGGCATGGCGATCGCGTACGGTCTTGCGCGGCTGCGCCTGCGCGTCGCCGTGTGCGACGGCGCGGACAACGCATACCGCGCCGCGCGCGGCAATTTCGGCCTGGTGTGGGTGCAGGGCAAGGGCGGACGCTGCCTGCCGTACGCGCAGTGGTCGCTCGGCTCGTCGCAGCGTTGGTCGACCTTCGCGGCGCAGCTATCGCGCGAAACGGGTGTCGACGTGGGTTTCGAGCGTCCGGGCGGCATCGAGCTGTTCGAAACGCACGCGGAACTCGATAAGGGACACGCGCTGCTCGAATCGTTGCGCGAGCAGGACGCGGGGCTCGATTACGAAGTGCTCGATTCGAACGCGTTGCGCAAGCGCATTCCCGCAGCGTCGCCGGAACTCGCGGGCGCGCTCTATTCGCGCAACGACGGCCACGCCAACCCGCTCTACACGCTGCGCGCCTTGCAACAGGCGTTCGCTGTGCACGGCGGCGAGTATCGGCCGCATGCCGAAGTACGCGAAGTACTGCCGCGCTCGGCCAGTTTCGATGTCGTCACCGCGACGGGCACGCTCAACGCCGGACGCGTCGTGCTCGCGGCAGGACTCGGCAATGCGCGGCTCGCGCCGATGGTCGGCCTCGACGCGCCCGTCTCGCCGTTGCGCGGACAGATCATGGTGACGGAGCGTCTAGCGCCTTTCCTCGATTATCCGACGCTGGTGGTGCGGCAGACGCGCGAAGGCTCGGTGATGCTCGGCGATTCCGCCGAAGACGTCGGTTTCGACGACGGCACCACGCGCGGCGTGATGGCCGATATCGCGCGCCGCGCGCAGACGGCATTTCCGATCCTCGCGCACGCGCGCATCGTGCGGGCATGGGGCGCGCTGCGCATCATGACGCCGGACGGTTTGCCCGTCTACGAAGAATCCGCGTCGTCTCCGGGCGCATTCGTCGCGATCTGCCATAGCGGCGTGACGCTCGCTGCCGCGCATGCCGAAACGCTCGCATCGTGGATCGCGGGCGGCGCGCGTCCGCGGATCATCGAGCCGTTCGTCACCGCGCGTTTCCAACCGCGCCAGGAGCAAGCCCATGTTTGAACTCTTGCCGCTGGCGTCGGCGGCGACCGTCGGCATCGAGATCGACGGCGATCCGCTGCGCGTTCCCGCGCATTTCACCGTCGCTGCCGCACTGCTCGCGAACGGACCGATGGCGTGCCGCACATCGGCTGTGAGCGGCGCGCCGCGCGGGCCGTTCTGCATGATGGGTGTATGCTTCGAATGCCTCGTCGAAATCGACGGCGTGCCGAACGTACAGGCGTGCATGACGCGGGTCGCCGAAGGCATGCGCGTGCGATCGATGCAAGGCAAGGCGAGGCTCGCATGACGGATACACGATGCGATCTGCTGATCGTCGGCGCGGGGCCGGCAGGGATGGCGGCCGCCTGTGAGGCGCGCAAGCGTGGTCTTTCGGTCATCGTCGCCGATGAGGGTCATGCACCGGGTGGCCAGGTCTACCGCGATGCGGCCACATCGCCGCTGCGCAGCATCGTGGCGCTCGGCGAGGACTACGCGGCGGGGCGGCCGCTGATCGAGCGCTTCTTCGCGTGCGGCGCGCGATATCTGCCGCACACGCTCGTGTGGCAGATCGGCCGTGAGGGGCGCATGGGGGCAACGCAAGCCGTGGCGATGCTCACGCGCGGCAATGCGGCCGATGCCGGCGACGCGCACGGACTCGATCACGCGAGCGGCACGCTGGCCGTCCATGCGCGCGCCGTCCTGCTCGCGACGGGCGCGCAGGAACGTCCGTGGCCGATTCGCGGCTGGACGTTGCCCGGTGTGATGGGCGTCGGTGCGGCGCAGACCGCGCTCAAGTCCGCGGGGCTCGTGCCGTGCGCGCAGACCGTGCTGGTCGGCGGCGGGCCCTTGCTGTGGCTGTTCGCTTCGCAGTTGCTCGAAGCTGGCCGCAGGGTCGCGGCGATCGTCGATACGACGCCGCCGGACGCGTATACGAAAGCGCTGCGTCATCTGCCGCGCGCACTCAGGGCCGCCGACTATCTGCTCAAGGGCTGGCGCATGATGCGCGCCGTGCGCCGCGCGGGCGTCGCCATTCACCGTCACGCGCGCGCCGTCGAAATCGTCGGCGACACGCGGGCGCGCGCTGTTCGCTTTATCGACGGCGCTGGCAACGCGCAGCAGATCGAAGCATCGCTGATACTGCTCCATCAAGGCGTGATTCCGTCGACGAATCTTGCGCGCGCAACGGGCTGCGCACACGAGTGGGACACGCGCGCGGCCTGCTGGCATCCGCAAACGGATGCATGGGGGCGCAGCAGTGTCGCCGATGTGTGGATTGCCGGCGATGGCGCGGGCATCGGCGGCGCGCAGGCGGCGGCGTTTACCGGCACACTCGCGGCGCTCGACATCGCCGCGCAACTCGGCGCGCTCGACACCCGAACGCGTGACCGCGCGAGCCGCGCGCCACGCGCCGCACTGAACCGTCATCTCGCCGTTCGGCCGTTGCTGGATGCGCTGTACACGCCGCCGCCCGCATCGCGATTGCCCACCGACGAAGTCATCGTATGCCGTTGCGAAGAAGTGACGGCGGGCGAGATACGTCGAATCGCCGCGCAGGGCTGCACGGGACCGAACCAGATGAAGGCATTCTCGCGTTGCGGGATGGGTCCGTGCCAGGGCCGCTGGTGCGGCACCACGGTCGGCGAACTGATCGCATACGCGCAGGCGAGAGACCCCGCCGATGTCGGCTACTACCGGATTCGCGCGCCCGTCAAACCAGTCACGATTGCGCAACTCGCGCAGGCCATGCCCGTCGACACCGATGTCGCGCGCGGCGAATTTCCCAGTTGAAACGCTGCATGGTTCGCGTGCGCAAAACGCTTCGCTTTTCCCTGACGTTGGACCCTTGACCTTTGACCTTTGATCTTTAGCGAGGAGTGCTTTGATGAAACATAGCTTGAGCGTGATGGTGGCGGCGGTATCGATGGCGCTCGCGTGTGCGGCGTCGGCGAAAGAGTGGCAGACGATACGCGTGGGCATTGACCCGACCTATCCGCCGTTCGAATCGCTGTCGACGAGCGGAGCGGTGGTCGGCTTCGACGTCGATCTCGGCAACGCGCTGTGCGCGAAGCTGAAGGCGAAATGCGTGTGGGTGCAAAGCAGCTTCGACGGCCTGATTCCGGGCCTGCAGGCGCGCAAGTTCGATGTGATCCTGTCGTCGATGGCGGCGACGGCGAAGCGCCGCGAGCAGATCGATTTCACCGATCGTCTCTATCGTAACCAGACCCGCCTGATCGCGCGCGAAGGCTCGGGTCTGCTTCCCGATGCCGCGAAGCTCGCGCACAGGCGTGTCGCCGTTCAGCAGGGCACGGTGCAGGAAACCTACGCGCGCGAGAAGTGGGCGAGCGCTGGTGTCGAGGTGGTGCCGTACCAGAACTACGACCAGGCCTACGCGGACCTCGGCACGGGCCGCGTCGATGCCGTGCTGATGGACGCGGTGCAAGGCAAGCTTGGCTTTCTCGATACCCCGGCCGGCAAGGGCTTCGCGTTCGCGGGCAACGTTGTTTACGATCCGACGATCATGGGCGATGGCGATGCCGCCGGCGTGCGCAAGTCCGACAGCGATTTGCGCGATGCGTTGAACGTCGCGATTGCTGAAATGCTGCGCGATGGAACGTACAAGAAGATCGAAGCGAAGTACTTCCCGTTCGATATGTACGGCAAGTAACGGCCCTTCACGCGGCCACGTGTGCCGATGCCCTCGGATAGGCCGAATCAGATTCCACTCCCTTAGGCGCGAGGCGGAATGCGTTTCACAAGCCGCCGGTGTGCGCCTGATGAAGTCGCGGAGATCGGCCGGCTGTGTCTCGATCTGCACGCCCGCAAAACACGGCAGGAATTCTGCGGAAGTGCCGTTACACAGCCGGCCTGACGCGGCATAGCAATTGCTGTATCCCGTCAGTCGCTCACCCTGCCGGGCGAACAGCGGAGCACGAGATGTCGACTTTGGCAACGATACGTCAGTGGGTGGCTGGCGCCTTCACGAGGACGAAAGGATCGGGCGGTCTCCGTCAGCAAGAGTCGATGCAAGGCTCGATCGATCATTCACAGTTGGGGGCGTGGACCCGGATCTGGCGGGAACAGGACTCCAACGACGACTGGACCCGTCTCAGATGCATCAATGTCATGCGCTCTCCACTTGTCAGTACGCCAGATACGCCGATAGACGCCGCGTTAGCACTGCTTCTGGACAACGGAGCGGAGGCCATGCCGGTGGTCGACAGAGAACAGAATCTCGTTGGGCTGGTGACCGCGAGTTGTCTGACGGCTGGACCTGAGCATCTCCATGCGACGACACCTGCCGATCGGCAATGCGTCGGCAAGGTAATGCTCACCGACATCGATGCTGTGGGCGAAACCGATAGCATAGCGACTGCATTTGCGATCTTGACCGAGGAGGGATGCCACTGTCTGCCCGTTCTCGACTGGCATGGACATGTTGCAGGTGTGTTGACCGAAGCGGACATACTGGACCTGTCGGGAAGTCCCGCGGCTGCGCGTTGGCGGGTCTCTGCTTACCTGACAGGCAGATGATTGACTGTTGGACGTATCGAGCCGTCGCGACTCGTTGATGCACACGACGGCACAACTATGCCGTCGCGGGAAGACTTAAGGCCCGACCGTAATCATGAGCGTGATGTCCACGACGTAATCCGGCGGCGGGGCTCCTGGTCCGAAGTCTCCCGCCAGATAGTGGAACCTGCCGCCATAGTGAATCGTGTGTGAGCCTGTAGGCAACGGTTTCAGGATCAAATAGTAGCCGTCGGCTACGGCCGTGCCGGTTCCGTAGTTATGTTCTGGTAGTCCGAAGACCCAGCGCAACGCTGCCTTAAACGTAAATTGGTCGGTACGGACGCGATACGCCGTAACATCGGCGACCGGGACGTTGTCGATTGTGACGAACAGGTCTTGAATACGATCGGCGAAGCGGTCGGCAATGACCCGTTCGTCCGCCGCCGTGGTGGCAGTGTAGGCGCCAGGGGGCAGCAGCGTCGAAGAAAAAGTATCGAGCGTCGCGAGCAAGATGGATGTGCCCGCAGGAATCACATTTGCGGACTGGTCGCAAGTCTGCGGAGCGTTGGGAACGCTGAGCGCGTGAAAGTAGGAACTGGGCGTGGCCCAATACCAGAGATTGCCGCTTTGCCCGGCTGAGATAGGACGAGTACAGTTGATTAGCGGGTTTGGAAAAAACGGACCGTTGTCTGTCATGTTCACCCACTGCCAGAAGGACACTACCCACTGACGGTAGGTTTTCCTCTCGAAGCGTGCATAGCGCGGAACGACTTGATGATTAGCTGACCCCGCATGCGCGGCTGAGTTGCTGACGGCAGCACCGGCCGAGTTGATGACGGCGTTGTTGGCGGCGGCCGCGTTGGCTGTGCCATCGGTGCCGCCACCTCCGCATCCAGCGAGTGCGACTGCAATCGTCGTGGTAATCGTCGAGGTTCTCAATGCCCTCATGACTCGGGGCATTACGGCAGCGAGGTCATGATCCGTATCGTTCATCACGCTCTCCTACCGGGTGCCCTTACTTGCCTTATTGCCAGCCGATCCGCGTTATGTGAATAGCCGTGGCTCGTGGTTAAGTTCAGCGCTGGGCAAAAAAGTGGCGGCGCTTCCCAGACGTTCTCAGTTGACACGATCGCCCCGGTCTGCGAGTCGCCTGACTGATGGTAACTTCGGCTGAGCGCTACGCCGGGAACAAGATAGCATCGCGTGTTCCTGATCCTTGGTCAGCTGGTCGCTGAGCCAGACGCGCAGCCAGGCAGCAATGACAGCACGGTGACTCATCCGCTACGCACGACGGTCGGCAGCCGTTAATCAAAAAGACGAGCGCCGAATATAGTGCGGTGGAGCAAGATTGGCCGAGGTGGTGCGATGCCAGGCTACATCTTTCCCCACGTCGAAGCGACGTTTTATGGAGGCCCCTGCGCTTCCACCTTTGAATGGCTCAATGGCTTCAGGTTCGGCCGTGTACTCGATGGCGAGAATGCTCAAGCGCACAGTCGTAGCCAACGCGCGCCCGATTTTTGTGCGCTTGCTGTGATCGTGCGGCGAGCTACGTCGCGGCACCTCTACTCGGGGCGAGCGATGCTGTTGCTCCGTTGAGCGAATCGGCAAGCTCAATGACATTTGTCGCGAAGAGCTTGGGCGTCCAGCGACGGACCGTCGAAACGGCGTTCTGCGCGAATCGCTCCCGCAACGCCTCGTCCGTTGCCAGTCGTGCGAGCCTGTCGGCCAGGGCTGCGGCGTCGCCCGGCTCGACGATGAAGCCGTTGATACCGTCAAGCACCAGTTCGTTTGCTACGCCGCATGTCCTGGTTACGATGGCCGGCCTGCCTGCGGCGAACGCCTCACTGATGCAAAGGCCCCATTGGTCGTACGCGCTCGGCAGCACGGCGAATTCGGCAAGTGAATAGAGGGCCGGCATTTCGCAATAGGGGACGCAATCGAGGATTTGTATGTGCCTGTTCATGCCCTGTTGATCGATTGCATTGCGGACTTTCGGCGCGCACGGGCCCTGTCCCACCAGTAGCAGGGAAAGTCCCGCCGCATGCACTTGTGACAGAGAGAATGCCTCGATCAACAGATCGATATTCTTGCGCTTGATGAACCGGCCGACGCAGATGACGTAGCGCGCGGGAAGTCCGAAGTTGCAACGAATCGTTGACGCGTTCGCGAGGGCTGCGCGTGAAGCAGCCGAAAAATGCTCAACGTCGATTACGTCGAAGCCGATTCTCGACCGGCTCAATGGAATACCCAGCGATTGGGCATAAGCACGGTGTTTTTCGCCGGCGACCAGCGCACCGTCAAAGCCCGAGACCAACAGCCGCTTCAGGCGCTCCTTGAGTACGTATCGCGTGCCGTCATCTGCTTTCGAGTCCGACATGTAGATCAGCGTATACCGTCTTCCCAAGACTTTCAGCAATCGCAGGAAAAGGGAATAGTACGTGTTATAGCCGAGCGTCACGACGACGTCGGGCCTGCATCGACGTAGCGCGGCGAGCAACCCGTTACCGACGCGCCACCAATGATGATCTGCCTCGTCGGCATTTTCGACCAACGTGAGAGCATCCGGTGGGCAGTTCTGGAAAAATGCGATGCGACGCTCCTGCGGGAAGGAATAAGCCCCGGATCTTCCAAATACCTCGACAAGGTAGACGTTGTGTCCGCGAGCGGTCGCAAGCCTTGCGAGTGCTTCGTAGCGCGGGACGTGATAGTCGCCCAGATTGCCGATGATGAAAAGGACACGCATTGGATCAAGACCGCCATGATTGAACGAGAGGGAACGTCGAACGTGATGCAACATCCACGGCGCAGCAGGAATCCTGCCCGGAGGCGTGCCGTTGGCGCGGGGGCGAGTGCGTGCCAACGCGTGACTGGTCGCACAAGGTGAACATGCGCGCTGGCGAAATCGCGCAGATCGGAAACGGGCGACTACGATGCAGCGGGGCGAGCGTGTACGAATCGATCGCCGACGTACCGACTGCCGCGACAGGTACGTGTCCGTTGTTATTGGAAATGACAATGCGCGCGCGTTCCATCAATACAAGTCACGTTATGAGTCGACGGCTGGACGCTGCTGGCTTGACGGGAGCTCGCGCCAATAGCGCTGACCCTCATCCACTGTCGCTCGGCTTTGTGATGCTCGCCTTGCTCGCGCTCGGTCTTGCGCAGCCATTTGTTGAGCAGCGTATACGCGGCAGCGCGAGCCAATGCCGAATGCCCGCGAGGTAACACAGTGTCGCGACGAGCAACGGGTTCGACCGTCAGTTCACGCTTCGCGTTGCTATCCGCGAGCCTGCACTGCGCTTTTTACACGACGTCTTGTAAATAATGGACCGCCGCGGCGCTTCACGACAGCACGTAGAACGGAAGAGCTGCGAGCACGGGAGGCATCCGTTGTCGCAGCGCGCCGTTGCCTGGCGTCGATGGCCAATGAACGACACGCAGCAGATAATCGGACGACTGCAGCGCGAGCAGATCGAGCGCGACAAGTTCTTCCTCGCTGCCAATGGACAAGTCGTGCATCCGGCCTCATAGAACACCGGCGTCCTAAGACACATCCGCTCGGCCATATAGCAGACAGGCAAGTGGCCCGGCAGTCCATGGAAATGGCTGGCCAATCACCATGTCGGCGTCGGAGGCATGATCGGCGATGACGTTTCTCTGCGCGCCAAGGCATGCGCCCTCAATGTAACCAGAAAACACTCGACCCGATACGTCAACGCCACGACGGACGTTCGGGGACGAAAGCGGTTGCTGCTCATGGGGTTTTGGTAAACAGCCGAAGGTTCACTGGGTACACACGAGATCAGCTGAGGTACGGCGGCGGGACTGTCATGGATATGATCGCGCGGACGGGCGACCACGTCGACTCGTTGAGCCCGTTCGATCAGTCTTTCGCGTGCTGAGAGGTGGCGTCCCACATGATCCGCGGGTCGAACGCACGCGACGCGGCCATCATCAGGAAAACGACGAGCGCGAATACAGTCGCGCCGATCGAGGGCCTCGACTACGCCATCCCGACAATTTTCGCGACTGGAATAACGATGTTCGTGCAGATCGTCCGAAGGCTGAATGACTGACCACTATTATGATTGTGATGTGGGCGCAGATGCTGCATGGCGGCGACATGCTGGCCGTACAGATAACCGGCATGCCACTGCTCCTCGTCGAACTTCCCTTCGCTGGTGATGTATGGGCACTCGCGTGCCCGGCCAGCAAAGCCTCTTTCGTAGCCCTCGCTGAAGCTACGGTCATAAAGGTTCGCCTCGGTCACTCGCGCTCTCCGTAATACCCCGAACTCGGCACTGGCCTGCTTGAGGAGGCCAATTGTTATTCCAACGAGTGCGTTGTGCTCAACGACCTGGAGCCTCCCCGTCGGATATCACACGCATGCTGCTCTCGCGCACAAGCGCGCGCATTCCCAATCAGCATGGCTCGTTCCTGATGCGCCGAATTTTCGTGGACTGTCTGGCGCAGTACTTTGCGCTAACGACAACGAAAACAGGCCACGGCGCAGTTCGTCATCGACGCGGTCTTGCCGGCACGTCTTTGGAGCAATGCCGCATGCGAACGGTGATGCATCGGATACACATCGTGAACGCGTTGATCCGGGATGCTATGGGAACGCCTATCAAGCTCGAATTGGAGACGATGGCATCTCAACGCGCAAAGGCTCACTGATGTGCAATATGTCGTCAACGAGATGGGGATTGCACTACGCCAGTTGCAATGCCGGTCCAATCCCCGAATCGCGCAGGTGTCGTAGACGTGGTTCGGTTGGGTACTTCATTTTCACATTCACCGGAATTGCCGACATCATCGGCTTGAGGCGAGCGCGCGGCAGTGCCTTCTCGAGTGTATTTCGGATTGCGCCGCGCCATACGTGAATTAAGTGATCCGCGCAAAGCCAATGGGTTATCGGGTGAGCGCCTTAAGGCGCCGTAAAAACCTGAGCCGCCCGAGGCGATCAGCGATCAGCTTCTTCAGAGCGTGCGGCATTTTTCGTGGCTTTGAATCCGTATGTGTGCCCAAATCAGGCACACATACGGTCCGAATGGCCCTCGTCATTAACCCTTCGCCGAAGGCGACGGGTGCAGTACTGGAACGCAATCACGTGACCGCGGTTTGTACCGTTTCAGCGCTATATGAAAAGCAGAAATCTGCCTTTCGGATCGTCAATGCCAATCAGCGCTATCCAGCGCTCAACGCTAGAAGGGATGGCAGCGGGAAACTGGCGGCAGCTCCTGGAGCTGGCTGACGTCCTGCAGCACGTCTTGCGCGATCTGACTCTTTTGCAAAAGAAATTCACGAACGCAGCAGGCCGATGCTCGCTCAGTTGCGAACAAAACTTCAGCAGCTCGAGCTGTCTCGCTATGGTCCCGCCACGAGTGACGGTCACGACTGTCCGGCGGGCATTCGGAGAGCCGAGAGCGCGGGCAGCATTTGTGTGACGTGTGACGGCGTCCAGTGAGCGAGACGATGGGACGACATTCGGGGGCCTCGTCGGCGGGGCATATGGGGATAAAGCCACTGCACCGGGCGCAGCGTCTTACTCGCGTCGTCGGGCGCACGCGGCAGCAAGCCTTCGCTCCTGCTTCGGCATGGCGTATGCTCATACCATCCGCCGGACGGATGTCGAATAGGAGGCAACCATGGAAGCGTGCCCTGCTTGCCAAGCGTTGGTCGGGATGCCTTCAATGCACCCTCCGCACAGAGACCTCTTGCGTGTCGGGACTGGTGTTTTCGGTACGCCTCAAAAGCCAATCGCGCGTTACGTTGAGTATCGCTGCAGGTCTTGTGGTACATGGCTAAATCAGAACACCGCCGAGGGCTCACCGGCAGGGATCTGGTCCGCGTGCGGGTTGGCGGCGGCACAGATTCAGGAGTCGAAAAATTCGGCGGTTGACGCGAGGAGGGCGGCAGCGGCTGCAGTCGCCGCAGTAATCGGGCGCCCGCGCTAGCGCCGCTCGTACCGGGCGGCGTGAATCCCGTCGATGACGCGATTGCCTTCGACATCGGGTACACCGGTTGGCAGGAGGCACCGGGCACGCGCATTCGGAAAACTGACTGCGCGTGCCTGCGGCCCTCGACTATTGCTTGAAGAACTGGCCCGCATGTGACCGCGAAGCCGCCATCCCTGTTGTCGTGCGAACTCATAGGTGCAGCGCTGAGCGAGCGAGACCTGAAAGTCGCCTATGCACGCCACGCCACGCGAGTTGCCTTGCGGTTTCAGGCGCGCAAACCGAGAAGAACTGGTTCTCGTTGTCAACGATCATGCACAGTACCGTCGGTTCGGAGGGTTCCGAAGATACGGAGTAACTTGCAGCATTTGTCGAGTTGCGGAGCGGCACTTGCGAACTGTGCCTTGAGCTGAAAATACGCCGTACGCGGTGAAATATGATTCGCATTCCAAATATAAATTCCGTATTGGCTCAATTTGAATTGCTTTCCCCATTTGCGTAAAAGGTTAGTGACCGGAAATAGAGGGATCAAACCCGAAGCGATTTATATTAATATTATAGAAACGCCATTCACGAAAAAGATATCCAGACCGATCATGCATCCATCTTTTCTCTGGGCTTTTGAGGCAGATTGCCTCCACGAGTCTGACATGTAGAACGTCAGGGGACGATTTAGGCGCTCGTTATTGAAATCAGTACTTTTCTGCGCTACGGCGGGTTAACTCTACCCGCATGAAACGCTTATAATTCACCTGCCTGAAAATTCTTCCGTAAGCGATCCGCTCGACGTCCAAGATGCTGAGCATTGAGTAATAGCTACCGAAGAGGGCATTGCGTGTAGCCAGACATCGTCTTGCAGCGAAAAGCGAGCGGACCTGAATGTCTGGTTGTCAATTCCTGCGCCGGTTTTTCAGTGTGGAAACCCGACGCACGGATCTTGGCTGTTCAGTTGCAGGATTGCGTAGCAGCGTCGTCGAACCGCTGGGGTTCGACGACAGCATTGTGTCGTCAACGCAAGGCGAAGGACGAGTCTGACCGATCAGGAATCCTGATCGATCGGCCAAAAATTCGCAAAGCGGAAGTCAGACGACAGGCGCGGTGGCCGGCATTTGACTCGATTCATAACCGATCGTCTGACATCATCCCGCTGATGCGAGCGTGGTCGCACGTAGGGCGGATCGATGGCATGTGTCGATGGTCATCTGCTCACGCAAGAGGTGCGTAAGTCGAGCGCTTTCAGTTTCGAGGAATGGTGTTTCGAGCACGTCTTATTCATACGTAATAACTAAGGTGTACGTAATAGCAGGTGGGCGGCTCGCGGAGATTTGCGAGCTTGAGCGCGTGGCATCCTCCCGCCCACTTCTCCTCCTATTTGATAACACGAAGACGGGATGACGACCTGGATCGATCTTGCTGGTCCTCGGGGAAACTGTCTTCGGCTAAACATACGGACAATGATGAGCTATTGGAAATTACTGGGGGTTGCATCGGCAACTATATTGGCATCGTTTGGTGCAGAACATGCACAGGCTCAAGCGACCGTCGGCAACTCGACGCTCTCATGCGGGAACCCGACGCAACAGGCGGGCGGCACGGCGAACGGCCTGATCACGGCCGACACGCCGACGAGCGACGGCCTGCGCGTATTCCAGAACAACACGCCGTTCAAGCTCGCGATCACGACGAACGCGCCGAACGCGGATACCGTGGTGTGGTCGATTGCCGATTCGAACGGCGCGATCAAGACGCAGGGCAGCTTCCCCGTGAACTCCGGCGTGCAGACCAACACGATCTCCTGTACGTCGACGTGGTCGGGCTACGGCGCGCTGACGGCCACGCTGCGCGCGAGCGGCGGCACGCTGCCGCACAGCGGCACGCGTCCGACGGGCATCGCGACGTTCGGCGTACTGCCGAACCTCGCGCCCGTGCTCGGC
>NZ_FNYE01000103.1 GCF_900108945.1 Paraburkholderia diazotrophica
TTGCTCACGCTTGCCCTGCTCGGCATCGGCTGGAACTTCGGGTTTGTGGGCGCATCGGCTCTCGTGCTCGAGTGTTACTACCCGGAAGAAAAGGCACGCGTGCAGTCGCTCAATGACTTCGTCGTATTCGGAACGATGGCCTTGGGCTCGTTCCTGTCGGGTGGACTGCTGACGGCATATGGATGGGACACGGTGCTTCGGCTGTCTTTTGTTCCGCTTCGGGAAAGGGGCACTGATTCTTGATTGCCGCACTGAACAGAGGCGACCGCGAACGAACGGATGGCTGGATCTATCATGGGAACTGTGAGGTTGCCATGCGTTGTCAGGACCGGAGCATCGAATGAAGCCACCACGCAATACCGACTCCGTGCCAGGCGAGTGGTACATCGACACGGCGTGCATCAATTGCGGTGCATCGCGTCACGTCGCGCCTGGGCTGATTGCCGAGCGAAACGACAGAAGTGTCTTCGTTCGGCAGCCCGTCACGTCAGAAGAACAGCTTGCTGTTTGGCGTGCGGTGTTGGTATGTCCTACCGCATCGGTACGTAGCGAAACGAAGCAGCCTCGCCCGAAAGTCGCGATCTTTCCGCAGCAGATCACATCGGGCGTGTGGCGCTGCGGATTCAACGCCCGGTCGTCGTTTGGCGCACATTCTTATTTTGCCGCGCGGCCAGACTGCAATCTGCTAATCGACTCACCGCGGTATGCGGCAGAACTGGTGAATTGGTTTGACGCTTCGGGTGGAATTACGCACATCCTTCTGACGCATCGTGACGACGTCGCAGACGCAGACAAATACGCGCGCCGGTTCGGCGCGCGTGTCTGGATCCACCGCGAGGACAAGCCGGCTGCCCCCTATGCTACGGATCTGCTCGACGGCGGATCAGCACCGAGCATCGCGGCCGGCGTGCGCGCAATCTCGACGCCCGGGCACACTCGGGGAAGCGTTGTCTACCTGCTCGACGATCGTGTGCTGTTTTCGGGTGATTCACTTGCCTGGAGCCCACGCGAGCAGGACCTCGTCGCGTTCAGGGACGCGTGCTGGTACTCCTGGACCGAGCTTACCGAATCGCTCGGCAGGCTGGCCGCGTATCGTTTCGAATGGCTGCTTCCTGGTCACGGTTGGCTCGCGCACTTGCCGGCCAAGGAAATGAATGCTCGCTTGCTCGCGTTGGTTACACGCATGGGAAACGGCTGAAGTCGCCGGAATCTGCTTTCCGCACGGGGCGCTTTGAATCCGTCAACGTCTAGCCCTGCGATGAGGTGGCAAGACTCGGGCCATGAGGCGTCATTTACTCCTACTATCGCGCAGACGTTCAAACGTCGGCTCAAGTCATGAACCGGCCGTTGCTTTCGCAAGAGTCGGAATGTCGCTTGTTGGAGCGATCGAACGAGCATTGGGTAGAACGTTACGCGCAAAGCATATCGCCGCCGCGTTCGCGCAATTGCGCCGAAGATTCGAATGCGCTCCACCGGGGCTCCCCGTGTTCGAACGCATCGCGGCGAGGTGACGGGGGGCACTGCGCACTGCACGGGCCGAAAGGGGTGCTGCACAGATCCGGGCGGCCCACATCAGAAGGCCTTCTGCGTGTTAGGGCAACGCTGAACAAGCCGTTGTTTTCATCCATTCGGGCGCAAACAGAGGCAGATTGATCGTGAGAGAAGCTTTCCGCTTGTTTTTTCCTG
>NZ_FNYE01000075.1 GCF_900108945.1 Paraburkholderia diazotrophica
GCGTATGGCGCCGAGATTGTCCGGATCACCGGAAACTACGACGAGTCGGTCGAAGAGGCGGCTCGCCTGGCTTCGCTGAACGGCTGGCACGTCGTTTCCGACACGTCATACGACCGTTACGAAGACATCCCGCGTGATGTGATGCAAGGCTACGGCACGATTGCAGCGGAGATCGTCGAGCAGAGCGATAGCCAGCCGGATCAGCCGGCCTACACACACGTGTTTCTTCAGGGCGGTGTCGGTGGCCTTGCAGCAGGATTGGCCAGTTACCTGTGGGAATTCCATGGCGAACATCGTCCGCGATTTATCGTCGTCGAACCGCAGCAGGCCGACTGCCTGTATCAGAGCGCATTGGCGGGACACGCTGCTCGTGCGACGGGCTCGGTCGACTCCGTAATGGCTGGACTCGCTTGCGGCGAGACCTCGCCGCTCGCATGGAAGTTTCTCCAACCTGGTGTCGATGATTTCATGACGATCAGCGATGACGATGCAGTGAACGCCATGCGTATTCTGGCTGCCGGCAGCGATACAGATGCACCGATCATTGCTGGCGAGTCGGGTGTAGCGGGTCTCGCGGGTCTCATCGTACTGCTGCAGAACCCGCAGCTGGCGAGGCAAGTGGGCCTCGATAGCGCTTCCCGCGTATTGCTCGTCAATACTGAAGGCGCAACCGCGCCCGCTACCTATCAGGAACTGGTCGGGGAGTCCGCCGAATCCGTTCATGAGCGCCAACTGGCCTGGCGTGCCAAAGCGATAGCCTGAGCGAATTTCGCATTGCCGTCATCGCAACCGCAATGACGGCATCCATCGACCAGCACATAAGAAAGCGCCGCGAGAGCGAGGATGAGTCGTGCCTCAGGACGCGATTCAGCATCATGAAGGTACCGTCAACCGAAGTGCGGGGCTAATTGTATTGCCGTTACAGGCGTAGATTCGATTATCGGCTCGGGCTGGCTCCTTGACGCCTGGCATGCGTCGAGAATCGCAGGGCTGGCCGCCGGCATTGCGTGCGGTCCGCTATGCGCGTCATTTTCACGGGACACCGCTCGGATTTGCGTCGGAGCAATGGCGCTCTGCCTTCCATGCTCATGGGTGGGTCCGAGCAGTGGCGAGCCGACTGGGTGCTCGCGCTCGCCGCTGGTGAGAGCTTCTTGGATCGGGCCGATTCGGGAGTGCTTTCAGAGGCAAAGACTGACGAGGTACGCGCGCAGTGTATGCGGTTCGCGCGATCGCGCTGGAACAGCGCCACGATCCGTGCGTCGTCACCGGCGACGGTCCGCACGCGGCTGCGATCCCAATATTCGCGTTGCGTCAGTGAGCGCGCGGAAAGTTGCCTTGACTGCGCTCGCTGGCTGCAGAAGCCAGCCGTCGGCGTGCCCCTGCAGCTAAACGAATGCGCTTGCGATTCCATTGAGAGCCGCACGTCATCGCGGCACGTTCCAACCTGGCAGTGGACGCGTATGTGGTAAAAGCCAACGCGTGCGCGTTGCGAACCATGAGGCGGTCTCAACCAGAGAACAACGGCCAACAACCTTCGTCGATTTCCCATCGGCGGCAACTTGCGACGACTGCGCCTACTTGTCGAAAACCCTGGATCGTCAGAGCCTTTTGATTCGTTGACATATGACGTCTCACCTAATACTGTATATGACACGGACCGGAGTGAAACGTCGTCTGCGTCGTTCGGCTCAGCGATCCGCAGCCCGTACGGATGGTCGTTGCGCCAGCCGGCATCTTGCGCTTCAACTTTTTGACCCCGCAGAGGAACTTATGAAGATTCCGCATTCACTTAAATTAGTCGCGTTAGCGACATGCCTGGCCACCGGTTCATTTATCGTTTGTCCGGCGGCGATTGCGGCGGACGTGACGATTGGTTTCGCCGCTCCGCTGACGGGGGCGTCCGCCCACTACGGCGTCGATCTAAAGCGTGGCGTCGAGTTGGCGATTGACGACGCCAACGCCAAAAAGCTCGTCATTGGCGGACAGCCGGTGCATTTCGTACTGGATGCGGAGGATGACCAGGGCGATCCACGGATGGGTTCGCAGGTCGCACAAAAGCTTGTCGACTCGAAGGTTGCGGGAATCGTCGGTCACTTCAATTCAGGGACGAGCATCCCGGCATCGCGCATCTACTACAACGCTGGCATCCCGATGGTGTCTCCGACCGCAACGAACCCCATGCTCACCTCGCAGGGTTTCAAGACGGTATTTCGCGTGACCAACTCCGATGCGCAGATGGGTCAACTCGCCGGCCATTCTGCGGTGCAGGCTCTGAAAGGCAAGAACATCGCCGTCATTGACGACCGGACGGCGTTTGGCCAGGGAATGGCCGATGAGTTCGTTAAAGGTGTCGAAGCTGCCGGCGGAAAAATCGTCGATCGTGAATTTACAACCGATAAGGCGGTCGACTTCAAGTCCCAGCTCACACGGATGAAATCGTTTAATCCTGACGTCATTTTCTGGGGTGGGCTCGATCAGCAGGCAGGAATGCTGATCAAGCAGATGCGCCAGCTTGGCATGAAGGCTACGTTGCTCGGTGGTGGCAGCTTTGAAAACGAGACTTTCCTGAAGGTTGCGGGCGAGAGCGCCGAAGGTGCTGTCTCATGGGACTATGGCGTCCCGTTGTCGAAGCTGAAGGCAGGCAAAGAATTCGACAACAAGATGAAGGCGAAGTACAACGAAGGGGTCGTGGCCTATTCGCCTTCCGCCTATGACGCGACGTGGGTTCTGATCAATGCGATGCAGAAGGCAAATTCGACAGATCCGAAAGTCTACGGTCCGCTCATCAGGTCGGTTTCCTTCGAAGGCGTGTCGGGAAATATCGCCTTTATGCAGAACGGGGACATGAAAGATCCGGCTGCGACGTTCTACAAGGTGATTGGTGGCAAATGGGTACCGCAGGCAGTCGCGTACGGCGACAAGGTTGAGCCTTTGCAGAACTGACGAACAACCACGGTTGGTCCAGTACGCCGGTGGGTCATTACTATCAAGTAACGCGTTGATCCACCGGCGCCCGAAAAGTGAAGGTCCGATCGATTGGTGTTTGCATCGACCGCGATCGAGAGGAACTGCAAATTGCCTCGACGACAGTCACGAGCAGGGCGATTTTCTCGCAGCAACACGGGGGCTCCCGTCCTGTACGATGATCTCGATCGCCACGGGTCGATAGCGACGATTTCGATGCGGGGCGTAGACTCCCTTCAGCGCATCCGGCTACAAGATCAGTGGACGGGGCTTACTCGCCTTCAACGTACGACGACCATATGTGCTGATCAACGCGTTACAGAAAGGGAATTCCTCAGACTCGAAGGCCTACGGTTCCCGCATCTGGTCGGTCTCGCTTTCATTCGACTGCGTCAGGGATGTCGCCGTGCTCGCGCTGGATACGAGCGATGTACGATTTGCGGTCCTTCGCGTTTCGCTTTGTGCTTCAGACGCAGATCGATGATGATGTTCTCCCGTCCCAGCGAGGGAAGAATTGAAGTGAATTGCGGGTGGTGCTCAACACTACCGGGAGGCGAACCCGGAATCTGCTTGCGGGCACTCCCGCGGCGTCGAGCAATATTGCTGTATAGGGCGCTCACGTTGAGCGCCGATTACTCGGAACGTGCGTTCGAGAGATAAGACTGTCGATCAGATGACGCCGCATTGCGCCCCGCGCGTACCCTCATCCGTTTGACGGCGACGGCAGATAGGCGCCACATGTGGTCGCCTAGTGCGATAAGGTCGAGCCATCAAGAACTGAAGCACCGGTCAATTATGAAATGTGGGATTGGAGTTGGCTACATGATCTACAAAACAGCGGATACCTGTCTGTAGTCCGGCAGATCTAATCTTGCGGCAGTGGACCTTTTTCGACGTCAGGATGGATGCGATCGACGAACAATCATCTAATCGGAGCGGGTGCTCGAAAGATTGTGATAACGCTCAAGACTTTCATTCAGGTGCCGTCGCATTGCGCGCCGCGCGGCGCTTTCGTCATGTCGCTCGATCGCCTCAAGGATGTCGCCATGTTCACGCTGTATCCGCCTGATGTACGTCTTGCGTTCCTTGGCGTTCGCTTTCGCGTGCTTGAGACGCAAATCGATGATAATTTCCTGGCCTAGCGTGCGGAGGATAGAGGTGAAGTGCGGGTTTTCTGAGCAGGTCGCCACGGCCAGGTGAAACTCGAAATCCGCTCGCGCGCACGCCGCGTCGTCGTCAACGGCGACGATTTCCATTCGGGCATAGACTTCCTTCAGCGCCTTGAGGTGATGCTGCGAGCGACGCATTGCTGCATACGCCGCACATTCAGTCTCGACACCGATGCGCAGTTCCAGCACATGCATCGAGTTGTTCAGCGTCGCCGTATCGATAAAATCCATCTCAGCCGACTGTCCGGCACCATCGGAAACAAAAACGCCGACTCCATGGCGTGCGATGAGACGGCGGCCAAGCTTGAGCGAAGCAACGGCTTCGCGTATGACGGTACGGCTGACGCCAAACTCAGTGCAAAGTTCTGGTTCCGTCGGCAGTTTCGAACCGGGCGCATATTCGCCGCGGTCGATCTTGTCGTTCAGTGCCTGGATAACCAGTTCAGTCAGGCTGCGGCGCTTTCCCGCGCTCGCGGCAGTCTTCAATAGCGTTTCAGCGTCCAGAGTCATTCCGTGTACTCCACACCGGATCGGGGAGTGCCCTGCAATTCTCGGCTGCAGGCGTGCCGTGCCGGCGTCCAGGAATCCGGGGTTTGACCTGCGCCGTATGACATAGTATGACTTTACCACACACCCGCCACCGTCGTCCGACCCACGACGTTCGCGAGGCGGGTCGGTGATGCAGGTCAGGCGTAGATGTAACCGCCGCTCACGATGACGTTTTCGCCGGTCGCGTATGTATTGCGCGCACTTGCCATCATGACGACCCACTGAGCGATTTCTTCAGGTTCGGCCGCACGACCGAGCGGGTTAGCAGCGGCGAGTTCGCCAAGGAAGCCGGCCTTCTTTGCTTTCTCGGTCGCGAAGCCCGCGGGTGCAACGGAATTCACAAGAATGCCGTCCTTCGCCACTTCATGTGCGAACGACTTCGTGAGGCTCACGACGGCGGCCTTCGTCGCCGCATAGTGTGCGTTCTGGGGATGTGCCTTGAATGCATCGACGGACGTGATGTTCACGATGCGTCCTGCGACATGCGCTTCGACTTTCGGACGGCTACGCATGTGCTCGATCGCGGCGACCATCATGTGATACGTGCCCTTGATGTTGACCGCGTTCTCGAGGTCCCACTCGTCATCCGAAATTTCGAGAAGGGGACGGCGCGGATAGATCGCGGCGCTGTTGATCAGGCAATCGACACGGCCCAGCGCTTGTAGCGCCTTGCCGAAAACTTCGTGCGCGGAATCCTTGCGCGTGATGTCGCCAACCGCGCCGAATACCTGATGACCGTCTGCCTTCAGCGCCGCAACGGTTTCGTCAAGCAGCGGCCCGTTCTTGTCGATCAGCGCGATGCTTTCTGCGCCATCTGCCAGCATCAGCCTGGCGACTGTCAGCCCAAGGCCGGAAGCGCCGCCAACGATAACGACTCGTTGATTCTTCATGATTTGCGAATGTCCTTTCCAGTGTGGTGAATTACTCGACGGAGACGATCTGTGATCCGCCGGCTGCCTGGTCGGTAGGGAAAACTTCCATGCGCGAAACATCGACGGCCTCGGGCAGCGAAAGCGCCGTGGCAATCAGTTCAGCGATGTTTTCAGGCTGGATGGAGCGATAGGCGTCATACAGCTTTTCGTTCGCGCTTTCGGCGCCGAGCGCGGTGCGATACAGGCTTGTCTGCACCCGGCCTGGTGCGACTTCCGTGACGCGCACCTTCGTGCCCAGCAGATCGCAACGAAGTGAATCGCAGAACATGCTGATGCCAGCCTTCGTCGCACCATAGACAGCAGTATTCGGGTGGGGGAAACGGCCAGCGCTCGACCCTACAAAAAACAGATGGCCGCGCTTGCGTTTGATCATGCCGGCAAGCGCCATGTGCGCAAGACGCAGCGGCGCGCGCAGGTTGATATCGATCATGCGGTCAATATCCGCCAGATCGCTCTCGCCAAACCTGGCGATGGCCGGAAGCAGGCCTGCATTGTTCACCACAACATCAATTTCGACGCGCTCGAACAGATCGTGCAGCGGCGTCGTGTCCTGCAGATCGATCGCGATCGGCGTGACATTGCACCCGGTCGCGAGCGCATCGAGCGCTTTGGCGTCGCGCCCAAGTGCGTAGACGCGCAGGCCGTCCTTGATGAGCCGTTGGGCGATCGCGCGCCCGATGCCGCTGGATGCGCCGGTGACCAGTGCGGTCTGATAAGAATGGGAAGTCATGTTCCTGCCTTGAAATTAATTGGGAACAAACTCAGATCACGCCTTCTTCGAGGAACGGCTCGTTTTTGACCACGCGCTCATAACCGAGAGGCGAAAGATC
This sequence comes from Paraburkholderia diazotrophica, assembly GCF_900108945.1. Taxonomy (GTDB): domain Bacteria; phylum Pseudomonadota; class Gammaproteobacteria; order Burkholderiales; family Burkholderiaceae; genus Paraburkholderia; species Paraburkholderia diazotrophica. The sequence continues at coordinate 6,445 of NZ_FNYE01000075.1, forward strand.
GAGCGACCGGTATTTGCCGTAGGTGATCAGTTCACTCAGGCCTCGACCAACAGCAGGCGACTGCTGGAGACCGTGCCCGCTGAACCCGTTGGCGAAGAGGAAGTTGGTGACCTCGGGATGCGGCCCCACGACAGCATTGTGATCGAGCGTGCAGAAGTCGTAATGGCCCGCCCACGAATTGACGACCTTGATGGCCTCGAAAGCGGGAATGCGTTCGGCCAGTGCCGGCCAGATCACCTCTTCGAACTCCGAGTGAACCACGTCGAAGTCGTTGACGTCCGCAAGCGGGTCGGGGTCCGGATAGCAGCCGGTGAGATAGTACTGTCCTTCCGGGCGGAAGAAGATGCCCGTCGTGTCGATCGTAAGCGGCACGATGCCCTGTAGCGGCGTGCGGCAGTCGAATACGAACAGGCAGCGCTTTCTCGGTTCAACGGGAATGTCGAGGCCCGCGAGCCGCGCCATCGCCGGGCCGCGCGTGCCGGCCGCGTTAACCATGACGCCGCAACCGATCGTCTCGCCGCTCTTGAGCGTCACGCCGGTGATTCGCGCGCCTTCACGAACGACGCCCACCACCTCGTTCTCGATGTATTCACTGCCGAGCGCGCGGGCTTTCTTTCGCATGCCCTGAAGCAGGCCGTAACTGTCGAACCAGCCCTCGCCGCTCTGACCGTAAACCCCGTTCACCAGACCTTCGGTATTCAGCCACGGGAAGTGCGTCTTCAGCTGATCGGGATCGAGCAGCACGACATCCGCGCCATTCTCGCGCTGGGTCGTATAGTTGCGCTCGAACATCGGCGCGCCCGTCGCGTCCCCGAGATACAGGTAGCCGTTCTCCTTGAACCCGAGTTCGGGCGCTTCGCCGTCCACCGCCACAAGTTCATGAAAGTTGCGGATGAACTCCGTGCCGAACTGCGAGATCCTGATGTTCAGCGGGTTCGAAAACTGATGACGGATCGAGGCGCTCGACAGGGCGGTCGCAGATTGCGCGTACGTCCAGTCGCGCTCGACCACCAGCACGGAGCCCTTGAAATCAGGGTTTTGCGCGAGAAAGTATGCGGTCGCGCTTCCGACGACAGCGCCGCCCACGATCACGACATCGTAGCGGGGCTTGGATGCTTGCTGTGCCATCTCAATGTTTCCAGAAAGTCAATCGGGGTTGCGAGCTTACTTCGTCTTCGAATCTTCGAAATGTCCGTCCGCAGCGAATTGACCACCCTGGAAGCGGACTGCGGGATTGCGCGGATCGCCCACAGGCGTGTTCGCATAGACTTCGGCGCGATATGCGTCGGCGGAATCCTTCGGGCGGTAACCGAGATAGGCCGCCTGCGAGTTGTCCCAGAAGTTCGCGCTGTTGTTCGAATTGCCGTAGACGATCATATGACCGACGCTCGGCGTCATGATCGACTGGATGCACAGATGCGAGAAATCTTCGTAGGAGAGCCACGTCGCGAGCATGCGGCGATCGATCGGCTTTGGAAAACACGAGCCGATGCGCACGCATACGGATTCGAGGCCGAACTTGTCGAAGTAGTAGCGCGACAGGTTTTCGACGAACGTCTTGCTCACGCCATACAGGCTGTCGGGCCGCTGCGGCACGTTGGCATCGATGGTCTGCGTGCATTCATAGAACCCGATCGCATGAACCGAACTCGCATAAATCACGCGCTTCACGCCTTCCTGACGCGCGGCTTCGTAGATGTTGTAGCTGCCCATGATGTTCGAATCGAGAATGACCTGAAAGGTATTCTCGCGAGGCGCGCCGCCCAGGTGGATCACAATGTCGACGCCCTTTATCATGTCGAACACGGCATTTCGGTCGGCCAGATCGCAGACGAAGTGCCGTTCGTTCGCGCGGACGTCGCCGAGTGGTTCGCGATCGCTGAGCGTGAGTTGTTCGGCGTACGGTCGCAGCGAGTCGCGCAGCACGGAGCCAAGCGCGCCCGCCGCGCCCGTAATCAGGATGTTCTCGAAGGGAGGCTTGGTGATGTCGGTCATGTCTGCTCCTTACTGACCAGCCGATGTCTTAAGAGCGTCGAGCGTGATGCCGTAGTCATCACGCAATTGCGCTTCGGAGATGTACTCGTTGCGGATATCGCGCAGCAAGGCTTCGCGGTCGCGTTGTTCCGGAGAACCCACTCCACCTCCGCCGGGCAGCGAGAGCGTGACGCGTTGATGTTCAGCAACGGCTTGCGTGCCTTTGCCTCTCATCTTCGTGCCATCCGACAGCGCGACCTGCCCCGGCGCGCCGGACTGGCCGCCCGATTGACCGCGGGCCGGATGATCAATGCGGTCGAACATCGCATTGAAGCGGAAGTGATAGCCGGCGCGCGGTCCGATTTCGACGATCTGACCCAGACCGCCACGCAGCCTGCCCGCGCCACCTGAACCGGAACGAATTTCCTTGCGCCACACGACGATCGGTCCCACCTGTTCCGTCGCTTCGACCGACATGGCGTGTACGCCACTCGGAAAGGCGGTGGCCGACAGGCCATCGAGTTCCGCCCGCGCGCCCGTGCCGCCGCTGTTGAACATCAGGATTTCGCTGCCCTTCAGACCCGAACCCTCACGTACCGGGCGTGCGCTGACATGCAGGTTCCACAGTGCGCCGGAACCTTCGGCGGGCACGCGATCGGGCAGAATCTTGTGTAGCGCGCCCAGCACGAGGTCGGGCACAAAATGACCGAGCACGTGGCGAACCGCGACTGGGCTGGGCCGCTGCGCGTTGAGAATGCAGCCTTCCGGCGCCTGGACGCGAAACGGTTCCAGCGATGCAGCGTTGTTCGGCACTTCCGGCGCGATGATGCACTTCAGGCCGTAACAGGCGTAGGCCTTCGCATACAGCAGCGGTACGTTGATGCCGTACGGACTGGCGGGGGAGGATCCGGCGAAATCCGCCAGCAGGTGATCCTCGTCGACGGTGAGCGTCACATTAAGCTTGACAGGCGTGTCATAGCCATCGAGCGTCATCTCGTTGGTCTGGGTACCCCTCGGCAACGCGGCGATGCGCTCGAGGGTCGCTTCGCGACTGCGCGCAAGGATGAATTCGCCGATGCCTTCGACGTCCTTGAGGTCAAACTCCCTCAGCATGTCGACCAGACGCTTGTGGCCCGTCTCATTACATGACGCCAGTGCGTACAGATCGCCGACGACCTTGTCAGCCTCGCGTACGTTATTGCGCAGGATATTGATCAGATCGCGATTCACTTCGCCGCGCTCGATCAGCTTCATGATCGGCACGAAGAGTCCTTCCTCGTAGATTTCCCGCGAATCAGGGCCGAAGCCACGGCCGCCAATATCGACGACGTGTGCGGTGCTGGCAAAGTAGCCGATCAGCTCGCCCTCATGGAACGAAGGCGAGACGACCGTGAAGTCATGCAGGTGCCCCGTGCCTTTCCACGGATCGTTTGTCAGGTACACATCGCCTTCGTACATCCGGTCGACGCCGATGGCGTTCATGAAGTGCTCGACGGCTTCGGCCATCGTGTTCACGTGGCCGGGTGTGCCCGTCACGGCTTGTGCGAGCATGCGGCCGCGCTTGTCGAAGATGCCGGCTGACAGGTCGCCTGCTTCGCGCACGCTAGTGCTGAATGCAGTACGGATCAAGGCCATCGCCTGCTCTTCCACCACAGAGATCAGGCGGTTCCACATGACCTGCATGTGAATCGTGTCGAGATTACTGAGAGACATGGTTTTGCTCCTGATTACCGGCGGCGTTGAGTTCTTTTGCGACCACAAGCAGACAGCCGTCAGGCTGGACCGTCGCGTCGAAAGAGGAGGTGACAAGGGTCGACGTTTCGGGCTCGACGATGATGGCCGGACCCGTCACCGTTTCTCCCACCTTCAGCGAGCCGCGCTCAACGATCGCTGCGTCAACGAAGCGATGCAGGGCCGCGTCGAAGATCTTGCGCGTCTTTTGCGGGACAACGGCTTCGTGGGACGTCACAAGTTTCAGTCGCTCGACAGGCGGAAGCGGTGAACTGGCCTTGACGGCCCAGCTGACAATTTCGATATCGAGGCCTTCGATCGGGCGGCCGAAGAACTGGGTATAGGACCTGGTGAATGATTCGGTAAATGTCACGCGATCTTCGGCAGTGAACCGGCGGTGCGGAATCGTGACGGGAATCTCCCAGCCCTGACCGACGTAGCGCATAAAAGCCTTGATTTCGACGACTGGCTCCGTTTCGCCCGAGCCCTGACGCGCGAAGTGCACTGCCTCGGTGCTCAACTGATCGATGATCTCGTTGAGCGCGCTCGCGTCGAATTCATTGAACCGCATGCTCGCGCTGCGAACGCTCTCGTAGCCGAACGGCGCGCGCAGAAAGCCGATTGCCGAGCCGACACCCGCGCCGGGCGGAACAATGAATTTTTTGATGCCGCTCTTTTCGCACAGGCGCGCAGCGTGAAGGGGGCCGGCGCCGCCGAAGGTGATCATCGTGTAGTCGCTGATGTCCTTGCCGCTTTCGACAGCATGCACGCGCGCGGCGTTGCTCATGTTCTCGTCCACGACTTCGGCCACGCCATAGGCGGTTTCCTCGGCGCTCAGGCTGATTGCGCCGCCCACTTCCTTGACCATTGCCGCCGCTGCTTTATCGGCGGACAACTGGATCGAGCCACCTGCGAAGTTCGCGGGGTCCAGTCGGCCGAGCAGCAGGTCGGCATCGGTCACAGTCGGCTGCGTGCCGCCGCGCTGATAACAGGCGGGACCGGGCTCGGAGGCGGCGCTATGCGGACCGACGCGGATCTGGCGCATCACATCGAGCGAGGCAATCGATCCGCCGCCGGCGCCGATCTCGACCATTTCGACAACGGGAATCGAGATCGGCATGCCGCTGCCTTTCTTGAAACGATAGGTGCGGGCGACTTCGAAGGTGTTGGCCGTCTTGGGCGTCAGATCGTCAATCAGGCAGACCTTGGCGGTCGTGCCACCCATGTCGAACGAGAGAACGGTATTCAGATCGTAGCGCGCGGCGATGTGCGCGGCGAAGATTGCACCGCCCGCCGGACCCGACTCGACCAGGCGCACCGGAAACTCTGATGCGCTTTCGATCGAAACAATGCCGCCGCCGGAGTGAATGATGAAGATCGGGCAAAGGGCGCCCGCTTCACGGACCTTGCCCAGTAGCCGGTCCAGATAGGACTTCATGATCGGGCGGACATAGGCATTGGCGCAGACCGTATTGAAGCGTTCGAATTCGCGGATCTGCGGCGAGACTTCGCTCGAAATTGACACCGAGACGTGAGGCAGACGCTTTTCGATTGCATCGCGCATCTGGCGTTCGTGCATGCCATTGGCGTACGCGTGAATGAAGCCGACTGCGACGCTTTCGTAGCCGCCTTGCGCGATGCGATCGACGATGGCATCAATCTCGGCCTCGGTCGGAGCGAGCAGGACGCCGCCTTGCGCGTCGATCCGCTCGCCGAGCGTAAAACGGTCGCAGCGTTCGACCAGCGGGGGAGGGAGCTTGATGTTCAGATCGTACTGTTCGAACCGGTTCTCGGTACGCATCTCGATCGTGTCGCGAAACCCCTGTGTCGTGACGAATGCGGTCTTTGCACCGCGTCTTTCGATGAGAGCGTTGGTGGCCAGTGTCGTGCCGTGAATGATGACACCGATGTCCGTCAGTGCGATGCCGGCCTTGTCAGCAACGATGCCGATGCCCTTGATGATGGCGCGCTCGGGCGCCGTGTAGTCCGTAAGGATCTTGGTGGAAAAAAGCCCTCCACCGAGTTCAAGCGCGACGTCGGTGAACGTCCCACCAATATCCACACCAACCCGCGCCTTGTCGTGACTGGCCACCATGACTCTCCTGTTTAAGACCTGTGACATGCGCCGGGCGGAAAGCCCGACGAAAGTTCCTGTCGACAGCGATTGGAGGAGCGCGCAGCCGATAGATTGCGCCTCTTCAACCGCCCCATCTCCTCCTGGCATGACGGCCGCCCAAGCCGTTATTTTTCGCCCGTTGACATATGATGAGTGACGTCCTACAGTGCTGTCAACACGAACAAAAAAATTTTGTTTCGGGCTTTATTTTCATTTAGCGTATCGAGAATGTAAATCCCTGTTTTACAAAGGATTTGTACCGATCTAGCCTCGTTGCACGGGTGTTGAGGCCAGCCGGTATCAGTAACAGTACCTATAGGCGAGGAGTCTCGGAAAACCTAGTTTTCGGTTCTTTTTGGGAGGGGATTGAGGTCGCGTTCCGGTGGGTGGGTCGTGCATTGTTCGCGGCGCACTGTTTCTGTTTTTTGTCGTCGCGTCGGCGGGTGAACGCCGGCCGTTCGACCACATTGCTCCCGTGGAGCATCACGAGGTATTGGTGGATATCTTTATTCAGCAGATTCTCAACGGACTGGTGCTTGGCAGTGTCTACGCCATCATCGCACTCGGCTACACGATGGTGTACGGCATTCTCGGCATCATCAACTTCGCGCACGGCGATGTGCTGATGGTGGGTGCCATGATCGCGCTCTCGGCCATTGGCGTATTGCAGAACCATTTCCCCGGTCTCGGCAATGTGCCGACACTGTGCATCGCGCTGGCCATTGCCGCCGTAGTGTGCGCGGTGGTGGGCTACACGATCGAGCGGCTTGCGTACCGGCCGTTGCGCAAGGCACCCCGTCTCGCTCCGCTGATCACCGCGATCGGCGTGTCGATCCTGCTACAAACGCTCGCGATGATGATCTGGTCGCGCAACCCGCTGCCGTTCCCGCAGCTTCTGCCGACCGATCCCCTCAATGTGATCAAGGCCACGGACACGACGCCGGGCGCCGTGATCTCAATGACCGAAATCGTGATCATCGTCGTGGCGTTCCTCGTGATGGCGGGCCTCCTGCTGCTCGTGCACAAGACGAAGCTCGGCCGCGCAATGCGCGCGATCGCCGAGAACCCGGGCGTTGCCTCGCTGATGGGCGTGAACCCGAACTTCGTGATCTCGGCGACCTTCATGATCGGCTCGGCGCTCGCTGCGCTGGCGGGCGTGATGATCGCGTCCGAATACGGCAACGCGCACTTCTACATGGGCTTCATCCCCGGCCTGAAGGCGTTCACGGCAGCCGTGCTCGGCGGTATCGGCAACCTGGGCGGCGCGATGGTCGGTGGCGTTGTGCTCGGGCTCATCGAACAGCTGGGTGCGGGCTACATCGGCAACCTCACGGGTGGCGTGTTCGGCAGTAACTATCAGGACGTGTTCGCGTTCATCGTGCTGATCATCGTGCTGGTGTTCCGTCCATCGGGCCTGCTTGGCGAGCGGGTCGCAGATCGCGCATAAGTTGTCGTCGCATGGCCGGCAAATGAGTTTTGTAGCAAATCAATATATGGAGACACGTAACTATGACCTCTGTCCAGCGCATCGAGCCGTCCACGACGCTCATCCCTGAACGGAACCCGGCGAAGACGCTGACGGTGGGCATCCTCACCGCCGCGTTCGTGATCGCCGCGCCGATGATCATCGGCACGGCAGGCGGCAACTACTGGGTCCGCGTGCTCGACTTCGCGATGCTGTACGTGATGCTCGCGCTGGGCCTGAACGTGGTGGTCGGCTTCGCCGGCCTGCTGGACCTGGGCTACATCGCGTTCTATGCAGTGGGTGCCTATACGGCAGCACTGCTGAGCTCGCCACACCTGTCGTCGCAGTTCGAATGGATCGCGCATCTTGCGCCGGGCGGCCTGCACACGCCGTTCTGGATCATCGTGCCGATCGCGATGGCGATTGCCGCGTTCTTCGGCGTGATTCTCGGCGCACCGACACTGCGCCTGCGCGGCGACTACCTCGCCATCGTGACGTTGGGCTTCGGGGAAATCGTCCGGATCTTCCTGAACAACCTCGACCGTCCGGCGAACATCACGAACGGCCCGAAGGGCATCACGGGCATCGATCCGATCCACGTCGGCGACTTCAGCCTCTCGCAGACGCACTCGCTGTTCGGCTTCCAGTTCCCGTCGGTGTACTCGTACTACTACGTGTTCGTGCTGTGCGCGCTGCTGGTGATCTGGGTGTGTACGCGCTTGCAGCACTCGCGCATCGGCCGCGCATGGGCCGCGATCCGCGAAGACGAAATCGCCGCGAAGGCGATGGGCATCAACACGCGTGACGTGAAGCTGCTCGCGTTCGCGATGGGCGCGTCGTTCGGCGGCCTGTCGGGTGCGATGTTCGGTATGTTCCAGGGCTTCGTGTCG
>NZ_FNYE01000036.1 GCF_900108945.1 Paraburkholderia diazotrophica
CTGTACGACGACCGGCTGGAGCTGTTTCTGGGCAGTACGGCCCTGATGACACTGCAGCGCGGCCGTGCGGGTCCCAAGGGCAAGCACGGCCACGTCATCAACTACCGGCACGTCATCCACGCGCTGCGCCGCAAGCCCATGGCACTGCTCAACCTGGTCTACCGCGATCAGATCTTTCCACGCGAGGCCTTTCGCCTGAGCTTCGATCGCCTGCTCGAGCAGCTCCCGGAGCGTCAGGCATGCAGGACCATGGTTGAACTGCTCAGCCTGGCCCACGAGCACAACTGCGAAGCGCAACTGGCCCAGGCGCTGCAGCAGTGCCTGGACGATGGACAGTTACCCGACCTGGACGCACTGTGCTCGCGTTTCGAAGCGAAGCGCACGAACAGCATGCCGGAGGTGAACGTCCAGCTAGCACCGCTGAGCGACTACGAAGCCCTGCTTGACGACATGACAAGGGAGGTGACGGCATGAGTCTCGACATCGACGCCACCCGCCTGTCGCTGCTGCTCAACGATTTGCGGCTGCCCGCCATCAAGCAGATCTGGTCCAGCTTTGCTGAACGCTCCGACACGGAAGGCTGGCCGGCAGCGCGTCTGCTGATGGCGCTGGCCGAACACGAGATCGCCGAGCGCGATCGACGCCGGGTCGAACGTCACCTCAGGGACGCAAAGCTGCTGCCGGGCAAGACACTGGAGAACTTCGATTTCGACGCGGTGCCAATGGTGTCGCGCGCGCACGTCTCGGCGCTTTGCGCTGGCGATGGCTGGTTGCGTAACGGCACCAACCTGATTCTTCTGGGGCCGAGCGGAGGGGGCAAATCGCACTTGTCGTCGGCCATCGGACTGAGCCTGCTGGAGAAGGGCTGGAAGGTCCTTTTCGCTCGCACTACCGACCTCGTGCAACGGTTGCAGGTCGCGCGCCGCGAGCTCGCGCTGGAGTCCGCAATCAACCGGCTGGATCGCTTCGATCTGGTCATCCTGGACGATTTCGCATATGTCAGCAAGGATCAGGCAGAGACGTCGGTGCTGTTCGAGCTCATCAGCGCCAGGTATGAGCGCCGTTCCCTTTGCATAACGGCCAACCAGCCGTTTGGCGAATGGGACAAGGTTTTCCCCGACCGGGCCATGACGGTGGCCGCCGTCGACCGGCTGGTCCATCACTCGACCATCTTTGAGCTGAACGTCGAAAGCTACCGTCGCCGTACTGCCCTGCAGCGCAAGCAGCAGGGACCGGGACGCCCGGCCAGTAGAGCGACACCAAAGAACGTTGGCGTGCCACCGACACAGGAGGATCAGCACGGCATCGACCTCACCGAATGACCCGCTGTTCTCATCCTGATTGACGCGCGGCTCGCACGCAAAGCTAGCCGGCGTCAATCAACCCGGCATCACCTTCCACGCCACCACATTCTCATCCTGATTGTCGCGCAGCCAGAATACCTGCGGCGTCACCATTACACAGCAATCCTCAACGACTGGTGGCTTCACCTTGATTGTCGCGCGACACCCACTCGCCCGCGTCAATCAACGCCGCGCGTCAATCAATAAACGCTTGCCAGCGTCAATCAACATCGGCATCATCATTTCTGCCGCGACATTCTCAACTTGATTGTCGCGCGTCTCTCATCCGGATTGTCGCGCCACACCAGTCGGTTAACCGATCCGAGCCGCCGTGTACGGACCCGTACGCACGGTGGCGTGGGAGGGGTCGGGCCGCGAGGCCTACCCCTTCCCGATCACGGACTCGATGTTCAGGCGCGGCACCGCTCCGGGTTTTCCGAGGAAAGCCGACAATTCGGGGCTCGCGGACCGGCTTTTGCGCTCGTGGAGGCAAACATCCTCGTAACAGTGGCCCAAGGCGCGCTTGTTCCGAGGCATGACCGCGCACGATCCGCTCAAGCCGTGGAGTGTAGTCGCTGCCCATGTGCATACGCGTATTTACATGGAGCGAGAGATAGTCTATAGTACATCCACCGTACACACAGCAGGAACCGCTATGCATACCACCCGCGTTTTCAAGAATGGCAACTCGCAAGCCGTTCGCATTCCGGCCGATCTTGCTTACGACCGGAGCGATGTCGAGGTCGAAATTGAGCGCGTAGGCGATGAGATCCGAATCCGTCCGGCGCGTCGTCCGCTGGCGGGAGTGCTCAAGAAGTTCGCGAAATTCGGGCCGGATTTCATGGCTGAAGGGCGCGGCGAGCAAGAGCAGGCTGAGCGCGAGGGATTGTGATGCCGCGCTTTATGCTCGACACGAACATGTGCATCTACCTGATGAAGAATCAGCCTGAAGAAGTCGCGAAGCGATTTGCGCAGTGCTACGTCGGGGATGTGGTTATGTCCGCAGTCACCTACGCTGAACTTGAATACGGCGTCGTAGTGTCTGCGAACCGAACTCGCGAGCGCCGCAATCTCGCCGCCCTAATCGAGGATATTCCTGTGGCCGCGTTCGACGCTGCCGCAGCAACGGCCTACGGGCCTGTGCGCGAAGCGACGCGCGAGCGCAAGAAGGATGCTCTTGACAAGCTGATCGCCGCACACGCGATTGCGCTGGACGTTATTCTCGTTACCAACAACGAGCGCGACTTTGCCAGCTATCCCGGTATCAGGCTCGAAAACTGGCTCAACAAGTAGGGAAAACAGGAAACGGGCTGCGCGAATGCCGACGGCGACGGATACACAGTTAACGGCGATCTTTGGACGGAATCGGCTGATCAACGATCTCTTGCGGAGCGGTGTTGAGGTCGCCACGCCGGTCCGCGATTGGGGGTGTCGACCTGATTGCGTACGTGGACATCGACGAGCAGATTGGGAAGTTCACATCCGTTCCGATACAGATCAAAGCGGCGACGCAGCGCTCGTTCTCGATCGACCGGAAGTATGCCAAATTCCCCGACCTCCCTTTGGCGTACATGTGGGGTGTCGGGCAACCGGAGACGGCTATCATCTACGCGCTGACCTACCGGGAGTCACTGGGCGTTGGCCAGTCGATGGGCTGGCTTCAAACCGACTCGTGGCCTGAAGGCAGCCGATATACGAGCACCGCGCCGAGTGAGAGGCTCGTAGACCGACTGGCACGATATGAAGTTCAGCCGGGAACATGGAAGGGCCGAATTGCCTCTGCTCTGCGCCGCGAGTAATACCGGGGACAACGAGGAATACGGAATCAGGGGAATTTGATGGGGCAAGCAAAGCAGCGTGGCACGAAGGAACAGCGGATCGCACAAGCGAAGGCAAAGACTGATGCGTTGCGCCCGGAGAAGCTGGTGTGTGGTGCTTGCAAAACGGCATTCACCGACTTTGATGCTATGGACACGCGAAACATGCGGAGCATTGGTGCTGCATTTGGCGGCATCTGCCCGTCATGCAGTGAAACCGTGCTCGCATTCAGTGGCGAAAAGGATGCCGTTGCAGACGCGATGATCGCCTGGCAGGATGCGATGGGGAGTGAGGGCAAGCTCGGAATGCAGTCGCGCGCCGGCCAGCACATTCCCTTCGAAGGGTAGGAAAGCATGCACATGCGCGAACATCTCCAGGCGGTCGCGAATGAATACAACGATGCGATCGATAAGGGCAAGATTCGAGAGCTTCGCAAGGTGGCCGAGCGAGCCATGACATTGTGTGGCAAGCGATCAAAGAGATTGAGTCCGCGCCTGTCACTGACCCGCAACTACACGATGTCGCGACGAGTTTGTTCATGGACACTCGCTGGGACCAACGAACCACGAAGTTTGTATAGGAAAGCGCCGGAGGTAGGAATGGCGAGTCACCTGCTCTCTCAGTTCCCGCAGGACGAGCAAGACGACTTTTCGGCCGTATGCCAGAAGTACGGCCGCGCCGTCAGCGAATTCGAAGCGGTCGACGAGGCCCAATATCCGGGCGGGGGCCGAGTCGGGCCGATTGGCCGGCAAATGACCGTGGCGCTGCGCGGAAAGTCATCCGTGGCTCTATACGACGGCGGCCGCGGAAGTGCCTGGATCGCCGACTTCGAGAACGACCTGGAGTCGGGATCGTTCGATTGAGCAAATAGACCGGAAAACGGGGAGAACGCCGTCAAATGGGTCATTACATTCAGATCGGGCCGGACGTCCTGCTCGCTGCCGAGATACTGAGCCCGGCATGGGGCCGCGAGTATCGACAGAACCGTACGGTTGCGCCAGCTGGTCGAGTCGAACCGTCGTCCTGGAGGGTGGCCAGCGCGGACTCCGAGCGGCGAGCGCGTTCCGTGCGAGGCCAATTCCGGCCAGATAAAGGTGCTATAGAGGAAAAGAGAACTGGAACGCAAGTGCCGCTCGCCGAACGTTTGCTGTACGCCTCCCCGTGACGGCCTGTCGTTAAAGCTGATTCAGGAGTTGATTGGAGTTTTCAGCTTGTCTGCCGTTAACAGATTGATAGAGGCTGATCCGGTTCGGCCGGCGTTCTCTGTCAGCAGGGTGATCTAATGACACGAAATCGGGGACATTGCTAGCCAGTTTGCACAACAGCGCGGGGATCAGCGTGAGCGCAATAAAACGTGTCTGTTGCTGAACAACGTTTCCAATAATTCAGAATAGAGAAAACAACAATGAGCGTACAGGTGAATCTGCCAGCCAGGCCTCGCGCTTTCGGTCTCGCTGTGATCGTTCTTCTTGTTTTCGCGCTGATTGCCGGCGGTTTTGTGACTGTCGGCCCCGGGCAAAGGGGCGTGCTTATGACATGGGGCGCCGTCGAACCGGGTGTACTTGACCCGGGCCTCCATTTGAAGGTCCCGTTCGCGCAGTCGGTCGCCAAAATGGACGTTCAGGTGCAAAACTCCCAGGATGCGGAGACGGCGGCGAGCCTTGATCTGCAGGATGTGACCACGACGGTGGCGACGAACTGGCACATCCTGCCGGCCGACGCAGAGTGGGTCTATCAGCGCATTGGCAACGAATCCGCTCTAGTCCTCAAGATCATTAAGCCGGCGATCAGCAACTCCGTGAAAGCAGTGACCGCCCACTACAATGCGGAGGATTTGATCACTCACCGCGATCAGGTGCGTGGACAAATCGAGGCGCAAATCACCGCCGAACTCAAACCATATCGGCTGATGGTGGATTCTGTGAACATCACTGACTTTCACTTCAGCACGCAGTTCTCACAGGCGATCGAGCAGAAACAGGTAGCCCAGCAGCGTGCACAGCAGGCGCAATACGAGTTGCAGAAAGCCAGGGTCCTTGCTGATCAGAAGATAGTCGAGGCAAACGCGCAGGCCGAAGCGCAAAAACTACTCCAACAGACGATCACGCCCGAGATCATTCAGCAGCAAGCAGTAGCAAAGTGGGATGGCCACTTGCCGGAAGTACTGGGGAGTAGCGGAGTCCTGCCAATGCTCGGAAATATTGGCATAACTAAGGTAGATCGATAGGAAAACGGGAAAGGGCCACTGATGGTATGAGCGATCTACGCTAGGGCAGCGTGCGGCGCGATTGTGGCAGTTACCAACTAACGAGCGGCAACAAGACGGAAAACGGGAAAGGTTGAGCATGAGCACGCACGCAAACGCCGAGGCGCTTTTGGCGTGGCTTCGCGATCGCGAAAGCGCGACGGTAGAGGAGATTGCCGCGTCCGGTCTAATGAAGTCGCGCACCGCTTCTGATGCGATCCGGTATGCCGTTCGGAGCGGTGCGCTTGAGCGCGTCGCCCGGGCAGGCGCGAGCGCCAAAGAGCGGATGCGGTATCGCGCGACCGGCGTTGCGTTGCCGGCGCCTAGAATGCATGTCGCGCTTCCTTCGTTCGATGGTCTCCTTGAAGCGTGGGGGATTGCGCGCGAGCCTGTAGCGCTGCCCGCGACGGAAGCACGCAGGCACCAGATTGCCGATCACGAGTAGAAAAAAGTCATGGCTAAGTTGACCACCGCATTTGCTCTACGAGCCGCGATTAACGTGCTTCGTGATTCTGCGGAATCACCCATGCCGTCAGGCGAGCCGCGAGACGAAGCCAGCGTGCAACTGCATTTCGCGCCGACTAAGCCGAAAACACGGACCCTTCCGGCAACTCCACGGCGCGTATCAGCCGTCTACCTGTGCTGCTTTTGCATTGTGAAATGCCTGTTTTCAGGCGCATTCACATTCGCTCACTGAACCCTCGCGATACCATCGTTCGCAGCAGCTACAGCCCTCCTGTTCAAACTGGTCGGTACTCGTGTCCTCATCATCCTCCGGCAGTTCCGGCACCGGGTTCGCTTCGTCATTCGACCACGCAGTCGGTATGGCATCGGTTTCGTCCAACCCGTACTCCTCCGGACACTCAATGATCGCGTCAATCTCGTCATTGACGAGGTCGCGCACGTATGCGTCCTCGTCCGGGCGAAACCGGCGCCATGCGCCGTCAACGAAATGGTGCAGTGTCACGACGGATTGTGTATCAACCTCAACGGCAATGCGGATTTTCAGAAACGGATCGCTGGCCCACGGCGACTCCCATCGACCAACTAGATACCTTCCAGTCATAATTCGCTTCCAGAACTCTGATCAAATCAGCTTACGGGACTCCTATGCGAGTCAAGCCCCGTCTCCTGAGTTTGACCGACCCAAGCCGCCCTTCGACGCCCGCGATGATTCGCCCAAAGCCCGATGGTTATCGATTGAGTTAGCTGAGATGGTACACCTTGGTCACGGTTCCTCGGAACAGCGCCTCCCGTTCCTGCGTACTCGCCTGCGCGGTTAAGCGCTTGAACGCATTCCAGCCGTTGCTATAGGGATACGAGCCCTTATCGACCGGAAAATTGCTTTCGAACATGCAGCGGTTCGCGCCGAACGTCTCGATGCAGGTATGCATCCACGGCTTCCATGTTGCCGCCAGCTCGATCGATGAAGGCGGAAGCTCTCCTTTTTCGAAGTCGAAGCCGTTGATCCGCATACCCAAGCCACCGACTTTCACATACACGTTGGGCAACTGCGCCAGCTCGCGCATCGAGCTCGACCATGCGTCGAACACTTCCTTGCGTTTGTCTGTGTAACTGGCGATGCGCACGATCCCGCCGCAATGATTGATGATGAACGGCGTGTCGGGATACGCCTTCGCCAGATCGAAGAGTTCGGGCAATTGCGGGAAGAAGAGCCACGCGTCGTAGGAGAGGCCGAGCGCCCCAAGTTGTGCGACGCCTGACCGATAGGTCGGGTCCAGCAGCAATCCCTGCGGCGCTGCCGACAAGGGATTCACGAGCGTCTGGTCTGCGTCCCACGTTACGAGATGCCGCACGCCGCGCAAGCGGCCAGCGCCCGCCTGAAGCTCGGCTTCGAGCACTTCTCGCACTGCCGTACCGCGACGCAGATCCGCGTAACCGACGATACCTTTCGCGACCTGCGGCCTGCCTTTCTGCAACGGTGCGGTGGCCCCGACCACATATTCGATTTCGCCGACCGGGCGCATCGGTTCGGAACCATCTTTTCGATAACGCGTCAGTGCCTGCATGTACACGGACGCGGTGATGTTGTGCCCGGATCTGGCGTCTTCGAGATATTCATCGAGCAGGTAAGTCCATCCCGTGCGCTCATAGAAATGATGATGCGCGTCAACGATCGGCATGCCCGGTTCGAGCGCGGATTCAGTGCCCGAGGCGAGCCACGCCGCGCGAACGGGAAGGTAATTGCTGGTCGTGCTCATGCTGCGGGTTTCCTCTTTTGCGAATCCTTGCCGCGCAGAGACGGCCGGGATCATGATCGATGCTGCCGCCGCGCCAAGGAGCCGGCGTCGCAAGGGCGAACGAAGCGGTACCATGTTCACTTCTTCTCCGTGTTGAAAGCGTAGAGCGAGAGGGTCAGCAGGGTCGTGATGAGCAGCACGAACGACAGACCGATCATTCCGGCCGTGAATGTACCGAAGCTGTCCTTGAGATAGCCCACGAGATACGGTCCCGCAAAGCCACCAAGCGCGCCAATCGAATTGATCAGCGCGAGGCCGCCGGCAGCGGCCTGCCCGGAGAGGAACCTGTTCGGCAACGTATAGAAAATCGTGCGGCCCGCAATCGTTCCGATGAGCGCCAGTGTGATGCCGGTCATGGCAGGCACCAGTTGATGGAAATGGGTCGATACGCCGAGCGCCACGGCTCCGATCAAAAGACCCGCGGCCAGGCTCGCGATGGGGCCGCCGCGCCGATCGACCCGCTTGGCCCACCACAGCAATGCGATGGTTGCAAAGAAATACGGCACCGCCGACATCCAGCCGGTCTGCGTCACGCTCATGCCGTGAGCCTTGAGCATCTGCGGCAGCCAGATGCCAATACCGTAGGAACCCATCGTGAAGCCGAACGAGATCATCGCAAGGATGTACGTGCGCACATCCTTCAACGCGGCGGCGAAATCCTTCTTTTTCTGTCTGGCTGCGCCCTCGCGGTCGAAGGCGCTCTGCAGCGCATGCCGCTCCTGCGGCGACAGCCACGTGGCATCGGCGGGCTTGTCCGCAAGCAGCTGCAGCACGAGGAAGCCGAGCAAGCACGCGGGCAAGCCCTCCACAATGAACATCCATTTCCAGCCAGCCAGCCCGAAGAAGCCGTCCATCTTGAGCAGCCACGTCGAAAGCGGACCGCCGACGAGTGACGAGATCGGCGTGGAGACGGTGAACCACGCGAGCACGCGAGTGCGATAGCTTGCCGGAAACCAGACTGCGAGGAAGAAGATCACGCCCGGGAAGAAACCCGCTTCGCCGATACCCAGCAGGAGCCGGAGCACGTAGAAACTGGTCGGTCCCACTGCAAGCGCCGTGGCCGCCGCGAAGAAGCCCCACGTGATCATGATGCGCGCCAGCCAGCGTCGCGCGCCGAATCGGTACAGCGCAAGGTTACTTGGAACCTCGCATACGCAGTAACCCGCGAACATGATGCCGGCACCCCAGCCGAACTGCGTCGCAGTCAACCCGAGGTCGTGGTTCATCGTCAGCGCGGCAAAGCCAACGCTTGTCCGATCCAGGTAATTGAAAAAGTACGCGAGCGCGAGAAGCGGGATAAAGCGCCACGCCGCTTTCTTAACCGCCTGTTGTTCCAGTGTGGAGTCGACGGACCTGTCGGCCGTCATTTCCGGTGATATCGATGTCATGTTCCGTCTCCTGTGGAATCACGGCCGAGCTGAACCATGCTGCACGTGCGCGGCAGTGATTCCTTGTGTGCTGCCAGGGTGTCAAGCGCTGGCGAGTTCGTTAGCCGACGGGCTCGCCGGATCGCCAGGCTGCTGGTCCCGACACCTGACGATGCCCGCTTCGGTCAGCTGTCTGAGGTCTTCCGGCGTGTAACCGAGTTGCATCAGAAGCGCTCGCGTATCCTGTCCGAGTGAAGGCGGCGCTGCGCGGAGTTGCAGCCGTTCCCCGCCAAGCGTCAGAGGCAGCAACGCGGTCTTCGTGGATACAGGTTGACCAGCACCACTAGCGTCGGAGGGCAATGTCACATCGGCAAGCCCCCCCGTTGCAAGCAGATGGGGATCGTCAAACATATCCTGGGGCTTGGTGATTGGCGCATATGGCAATCCGCAGCGTTCGAAGATCGCGCTGATCTCGGACGCCGTGAACGCTTCCATGTGCTTGCGAAGCTGCGGCAACAACCAGTCGCGTGCCTGCACCCGCTGATTGTTGGTCACGATGCGCTCGTCGGCCTTCAGCTCAGTCAGGCCGAACGCGTCACAGAAGATCGCCCATTGTGTGTCGGACACGACCGCCAGGAAGATCTGTTCGCCGTTCCTGACTGAAAACACGTCATAGACCGCCCATGCGGAGATCCGGCTGGGCATCGGTGCAGCAGCTTTTCCGGTCACGGCGAACTGCATCATGTGCTGTGCGACAAGGAACACGTTGTTCTCGAAAAGCGCGCTTTGTACCTCCTGACCGTGCCCGGTGCGCTCACGTTGCGCAAGCGCCGCCATCGCGCCGATCGCGCCGAACATGCCGCCCATGATGTCGTTGACGCTCGTGCCAGCCCGCAGCGGACGCCCTTCCGGTCCCGTCATGTAGGCGAGGCCGCCCATCATCTGAGCAACTTCGTCCAACGCGGTCCGATGGTCGTACGGACCGGGCAGGAATCCTTTGTGCGACACGTAGATGAGACGCGGATTGAGCCTGGAAAGCGCCCCATATCCCAGGCCCAGTTTATCCATCGTGCCGCTTTTAAAGTTTTCGCTGAAGACGTCTGCACCGGCAAGCAGCTTGTGCACGACGTCGAGCCCGCGCGCATCCTTCACATCGACGGCGATACTCTTCTTGTTCCTGTTGAAGGTACTGAAAAAGCCAGCTCCGGACCCGCGAAGAGCGCGCGTGCTGTCGCCAGCAATCGGTTCAACCTTGATCACCTCCGCGCCCAGATCAGCCAGGACCATGCCGCATGTTGGTCCCATTACCATGTGCGTCATCTCGACAACACGCACGCCGCTGTACGGCAGAGCTTGGTTCGCTTGCTCTTGGCTCATTGCGCAACTCCCAACAGACAGCCTTCCGGTTGCGGTGCGCTCGGTACGCGCCCATCTGAATACCTGAATCCCTTGGGCAGTCCGGCATCCTGCACATGCCCGTACAAGGCTTCGTCCGGCAGCGCTTCAGCCAGAATCGCACGTGCAGCGCCCAGTTTGTCGATGTCCACGCCCGTCTCATAGCCCATGGCTTCCAGCAGGAAAGCAAGGTCCTCCGTGACGATGTTTCCAGTAGCGCCTGGGGCATACGGACAGCCGCCAAGACCAGCCTGACTGGAATCGATCGTTGTGACGCCCACGTCAAGCGCGGCGATCACATTGGCGAGTCCCTGACCGCGTGTGTTATGAAAGTGCGCCCCGCCGGCCTTGTCCCTGAGTTCCGATTGCAGTCGACGGAACAGGCGACGAACCTGCGCAGGGTTGGCGCACCCGCTGGTATCGGACAGGCCAATCTCGTCCACGCCGGACTCGGCCATCGCAAGACACATACGCATCGTTTCGTCATCGGTGACCGTGCCGGTGATCGTGCAGCCAAATGCGACGGACACGCCCGCTTCGATCTGTACGCCGGGAAACTGCTCGTTGCGCAACGCGACGATGTCGCGAACCTCTTCAATCATCTGCGCCGTCGTCTTGCGGATATTGGCCATCGAGTGCTCGTTGGTCACCGAGACGGGCAGCGTTACTTTGTGCACACCGGCTTCGAACGCGCCGCGCGAACCATGCAAATTCGGCGCGAGGACCGCCACATGAAGGCCAGGAATCGACAGCGCATGAGCCACGACCTCACGGATGTCGGCCATTTGCGGCAGTAACTTCGGGGGCACGAACGAGCCCACCTCAATTTCCTTCAACCCAGCGGCGGCCAGCGCGGAAATCCATCGCAGCTTGGCCGCCGTCGGCATGATGCTCTTGATGCTTTGCAGGCCGTCGCGCGGCCCAACCTCGCTGATCAACACCCTGGGATTGGACGTAATCACAATCTGCTCCTGTGTTCTATCTAATAGATCGATGTTCTGCTGGAAAGAACTATATGCGCGCAATAAATCTCGGATAAGGCGGGTAAACCCGGAAACTTGGAGAGATAGATCTTGAGTTCCATCAGGCGGAACTGTAGAGTGTGAGCACAAACTTCGAGGGGGAAAACGTGCCTATCAATGCACTCTCGCCGACGGAGCCGACGATCGACACGTCAGAAAGGTCGAGCGGCGTCGCGGTCCTGGATCGAGCATTCGCGATTCTCAACGCCTTTGGACCGGTTGATGAACGGCTCACGCTAACGGAACTCTCGCGCCGCACCGGCTTGTACAAGAGCACGGTTTTGCGACTGCTCGGTGCTTTGGAGCACGGCGGATACATACGGAAGCTGAATGACGGGCAGTACGCCATCGGCCATCAACCGCTGCGCCTCGCAACGCTTTATCAACGGTCCTTTCAAATCGGCCCGGTTGTCGAACCCATCCTTCAGCAACTGAGTCGAGACATGGGCGAGACGGCATCTTTCTATGTGCGGCAGGGTGACCAACGTTTAGTGCTCTACCGCGTGGAGCCGTCAAGGAGCGTGAGGGTCGCGATACGTGTTGGCGAGGAATTCCCTATCGACAAGGGCGCATCCGGCAAAATACTGCTCGCGTTCACTGAATCTTTGGACCCCCGCGGGAATGACGTGCGCGCGCAACTCTGGGCGGTGTCATACGGCGAACGCGATCCTGAGACAGTATCAGCATCGGTGCCGGTGTTCGATTCGAGTGGTCAACTCGTGGGCGCTCTGACTCTATCCGGGCCCAAGGGTAGATTCGATGCGCCAGACACTATTAACGTTGCGCTGAAGGCGTTGCTTGACGGTGCGAAGCGCGCGACGGTCACCCTGGGTGGTATGGGTGAGAGATACGATGCGAGCATCGCCCACTTCACCGCCCCATCATCATCCGTAGATCGGGTGTCTGCGAAATAAAAGATCCGCGCTCATATCCGCCCCGGCGCACCGCTTCCCGCTTCACACTTCAGTTGTCGCAGACCCGCACCTGACGTCTAGCGAAGAGCAGCTTGAGAGTGGCCGGCGCGAGAAGGTTCTGCGATCTTTGCGAGAAGGCCCTATGCGATCAGGCGAGGCCCGCGTCAGTACAGCGCGCTTAACGCAGTGCTCGAGCGCAAACTGGTTGGCTAAACGGCAGAATCCGTCCTCGCCATCCATCAGGATGGCGATCTAAAACGCTCGCCCGAGGCTCCCTTTCGTTGGAGTGGACGTAATGCGACGGCACGCCTAAGCTCGAGCGAAGGACTATGGAGGGAGGGCGGATCGACTGGTTACTCAAACATCCTGCGCCCCGGTGTGGCTTCTAATTCCTTGTAATGACAGGCGACGGTGACTGATCCGCGCGCACGAGTCGCGTCAATGATTCGCGGGCTCGTGCGCAGAACAGCTCGGCGATGCCTGGCAGCGGCAGCGTCGACGCGCGCACGACGTATAGCTGGTCGCGAATCTCGGGCTCGAAAGGCCGCACGGCGACACGGTTTTTGGCGTACGCCGCCGTCACCGGATCGATCAGCGCGACACCTGCCCCGTTGGCGACCGGCGCGACGATGGTCTGCGACAACTGTGCCTCGACGCTCATCTGACGCTGGACGTTCTGCTCGACGAATACGCGGTCGATGGCCGTGCGCGCGTCGAACGAGCGCGGGAAGGAGATAAACGATTCGCCCTCCAGGTCGGCCGCCTTGATCACGCGCTTTCTTGCCAGCCTGTGCGTGAGCGGCAGAATGCAGCGCATCGACGCATCCGTCAGCCGTTCTGGCCTCACGGACGGATGCGGAATCGCTTCTGCGATGAACCCGACGTCGCATCGGCCCGACGCCACCATGTCCACTACGGTGCTCGCGCTATGCGTGAGCAACGTCACGTCGATGCCCGGATGCGCCTGCATGAACTGCGCGACGGCAGCGGGCAGCAGTTCGAGCGCGATGGCGGGCGACCCGGCCACCCGCAGCGAGCCGCGCCGCATCGCGCGTATCTGCTGGGCCGCATGACCAATGCGGTCGAGACCGACGAATGCGCGTTCCACCTCCTCGTATAGCGCGCGCGCTTCCGCGGTCGGCACGAGCCGTCCCTGCTGACGCTCGAACAGCGTGAAGCCCACGCTGTCCTCGAAGTCAGCGATCAGGCGGCTCACCGCCGGCTGCGAGATATGCAGCGACTGCGCCGCGCGCGTTACCGTGTGCCGCTGGATGAGTGCGCGGAACGCTTCCACCTGTCGAATCGTAAGGTCGGCCGAAGTCATAACATTCACTTATAGACGAGCGAAAAAACGGCATTTGACGCGGCATTTTGCTTGTTGGATGCTACGTCCGACAGCATTTTTCCTGATACCGACGCAGTGGATCAACTCCATAACATTCGTTCCGCCAGCAGGGTGCGGACATGAAATCGAACACTTACGATGTCGTCGTTGCGGGCGGAGGTCTCGTCGGTATGGCGATCGCGTACGGTCTCGCGCGGCTGCACCTTCGCGTCGCCGTGTGCGACGGCGCGGACAACGCATACCGCGCCGCGCGCGGCAATTTCGGCCTCGTGTGGGTGCAGGGCAAGGGCGGACGCTGCCTGCCATACGCGCAGTGGTCGCTCGGCTCGTCGCAGCGCTGGTCGACCTTCGCCGCGCAGCTATCGCGCGAAACGGATGTCGACGTGGGCTTTAAGCGTCCGGGCGGCATCGAACTGTTCGAAACGCACGCGGAACTCGATAAGGGACACGCGCTGCTCGAATCGTTGCGAGAGCAGGACGCCGGGCTCGATTACGAAGTGCTCGATTCAAACGCGTTGCGCAAGCGCATTCCCGCGGCGTCGCCGGAACTCGCGGGCGCGCTCTATTCGCGCAACGACGGCCACGCAAGCCCGCTCTATACCCTGCGCGCCTTGCAGCAGGCGTTCGCGGTGAACGGCGGAGAGTACCGGCCGTGTGAGGAAGTACGCGAAGTGCTGCCGCGCTCGGGCAGTTTCGATGTCGTGACGGCGACGGGCACGCTCAACGCCGGACGCGTCGTGCTTGCGGCGGGACTCGGCAACGCGTGGCTCGCGCCGATGGTCGGCCTCGATGCGTCCATCTCGCCGTTGCGCGGACAGATCATGGTGACCGAGCGTCTCGCGCCGTTCCTCGATTATCCGACGCTGGTCGTGCGGCAGACGCGCGAAGGCTCGGTGATGCTCGGCGATTCCGCGGAAGACGTCGGTTTTGATGAGGGCACCACGCGCGGCGTGATGGCCGATATCGCGCGTCGTGCACAGACGGCATTTCCGATTCTCGCGCATGCGCGCGTCGTGCGGGCATGGGGCGCGCTGCGCATCATGACGCCGGACGGTTTGCCCGTCTATGAAGAATCCGCGTCGTATCCGGGCGCATTCGTCGCGATCTGCCATAGTGGCGTGACGCTCGCTGCCGCGCATGCCGAAACGCTCGCACCGTGGATCGCGGGCCGCGCGCGTCCGCGGATCATCGAGCCGTTCGTCACGGCACGTTTCCAACCGCGACAGGAGCAAGCCCATGTTTGAGCTCTTGCCGCTGGCATCGGCGGCGACCGTCGGCATCGAAATCGACGGCGATCTGCTGCGCGTTCCTCCGCATTTCACCGTCGCTGCCGCACTGCTCGCGAACGGAAAGGCGGCGTGCCGCACATCAGCCGTGAGCGGCGCGCCGCGTGGGCCGTTCTGCATGATGGGCGTCTGCTTCGATTGCCTCGTCGAAATCGACGGCGTGCCGAATGTGCAGGCCTGCATGACGCGTGTCGCCGAACGCATGCGCGTGCGATCGATGCAAGGCAAGTCGAGGCTCGCATGACGGATACACGATGCGATCTGCTGATCGTCGGCGCCGGGCCGGCAGGGATGGCGGCGGCTTGTGAGGCGCGCGAGCGCGGTCTCTCGGTAATCGTCGCCGATGAGGGTCACGCACCCGGTGGCCAGATCTACCGCGATGTGAGCACATCGCCGCTGCGCAGCATCGCGGCGCTCGGCAAGGACTACGCGGCGGGGCGTCCGCTGATCGAGCACTTCTTCGCGTGCGGCGCGCAGTATTTGCCGCACACGCTCGTCTGGCAGATCGGCCGTGAGGAGCGCACGGGCGCGACGGAAGCCGTGGCGATGCTCACGCGCGGCAATGCGGCCGATGCCGGCAACGCGCACGGACTCGATCACGCGAGCGGCACGCTGGCCGTGCATGCGCGCGCCGTCCTGCTCGCGACGGGCGCGCAGGAACGTCCGTGGCCGATTCGCGGCTGGACGTTGCCGGGTGTGATGGGCGTCGGCGCGGCGCAGACCGCGCTCAAGTCGGCGGGACTCGTGCCGTGCGCGCAGACCGTGCTGGTCGGCAGCGGGCCCTTGCTGTGGCTGTTCGGTTCGCAGTTGCTCGAAGCCGGCCGCAGGATCGCGGCGATCGTCGATACGACGCCGCCGGATGCGCATACGAAAGCGCTGCGTCATCTGCCGCGCGCGCTCAGGGCCGCCGACTATCTGCTCAAGGGCTGGCGCATGATGCGCGCCGTGCGCCGCGCGGGCATCGCGATTCACCATCATGCGCTCGACGTCGAAATCATCGGCGACACGCGGGCGGGCGCCGTTCGCTTTGTCGACGGCGCTGGCAACGCGCGGCAGATCGAAGCATCGCTGATGCTGCTGCATCAGGGCGTGATCCCGTCGACGAATCTTGCGCGCGCAACGGGATGCGCGCACGAATGGGACGCGCGCACGGCCTGCTGGCATCCGCAAACGGATGCATGGGGGCGCAGCAGCGTCGCCGATGTGTGGATTGCCGGCGATGGCGCGGGCATCGGCGGCGCGCAGGCGGCGGCGTTTGCCGGCACACTCGCGGCGCTCGACGTCGCCGCGCAGCTCGGCGCACTCGACACGCTAACGCGTGACCGCGCGAGCCGCGCACCGCGTGCCGCACTGAACCATCATCTCGCCGTTCGGCCGTTGCTGGATGCGCTGTATACGCCGCCGCCCGCATCGCGCTTGCCCACCGACGAAGTCATCGTATGCCGTTGCGAAGAAGTGACGGCGGGCGAGATACGTCGCATTGCCGCGCGAGGCTGCACGGGACCGAACCAGATGAAGGCATTCTCGCGTTGCGGGATGGGTCCGTGCCAGGGCCGCTTGTGCGGCACCACGGTCGGCGAACTGATCGCGCACGCGCAGGCGAGAGACCCCGCCGATGTCGGCTACTACCGGATTCGCGCGCCGGTCAAACCAGTCACGATTGCGCAACTCGCGCAGGCCATGCCCGTCGATACCGATGTCGCGCGCGGCGAGTTTCCCAGTTGAAACGCTGCATGGCTCGCGCGCCCAAACGCTTCGCTTTTTCTTGACGTTGGACCCTTGACCCTTGACCCTTGACCTTTAGCGAGGAGTGCTTTGATGAAACGTAGCTTGAAAGTGATGGTGGCAGCGGTATCGATGGCGCTCGCGTGTGCGGCGTCGGCGAAAGAGTGGCAGACGATACGCGTGGGCATCGATCCGACCTATCCGCCGTTCGAATCGCTGTCGACGAGCGGGGCGGTGGTCGGCTTCGACGTCGATCTCGGCAACGCGCTGTGCGCGAAGCTGAAGGCGAAATGCGTGTGGGTGCAAAGCAGCTTCGATGGCCTGATTCCGGGCCTGCAGGCGCGCAAGTTCGATGTGATCCTGTCGTCGATGGCGGCGACGGCGAAGCGCCGCGAGCAGATCGACTTCACCGATCGTCTCTATCGTAACCAGACGCGCCTGATCGCGCGCGAAGGCTCGGGTCTGCTGCCCGATGCCGCGAAGCTCGCGCACAGGCGTGTCGCCGTTCAGCAGGGCACGGTGCAGGAAACCTATGCGCGCGAGAAGTGGGCGGGCGCCGGTGTCGAGGTGGTGCCGTATCAGAACTACGACCAGGCCTACGCAGACCTCGGCACGGGGCGCGTCGATGCCGTGCTGATGGACGCGGTGCAAGGCAAACTCGGTTTTCTCGATACGCCAGCCGGCAAACGCTTCGCGTTCGCGGGCAATGTTGTTTACGATCCGACGATCATGGGCGACGGTGATGCCGCCGGCGTGCGCAAGTCCGACAGCGATTTGCGCGATGCGTTGAACGTCGCGATTGCTGAAATGCTGCGCGATGGAACGTACAACAAGATCGAATCGAAGTACTTCCCGTTCGATATGTATGGCAAAAGCGCTCGAAACCGGGGTGCCGGGGGCCCGCGTGATTGGTCGTGATGCGACATGGGCACATGCGTTATGGGCGAACGGCCTTTCACGCGGCTACGTGTGCGGAGGCTCGCGGATAGGCCGAATCAGGTTGCATCTGCCAGGCGCGAGACGGACCTTGTTTCTCATGCCGCCGCTATGCGCCTTATGAAGTGCAGAGACCGGCTAGCCGCTGCAGTTCGGTCTTTCAGGAAAAGCCGCCGTGCAAATGATTGCTTCACCTTGGAACCTGCCAGAAAACCAATTCACACAAGTCGGCCTTAGCGGTCGCTAGCATGACCATCTGCCAACGGCAGCTATAGTCAGCATTGCCGACGTCGGAGCCGGCGACTAGCTCGAACGTGGGAGCCGCATCTTCACGACACACAAATTTTAGCTATTGCCCGTTTCGAGTTGCGCGGTCGCCTTCGACGTTAACATCGTTACGGCATTCATAAGCTCCTTCCTTGGTATTGCCATACCAACGCTGCCCTTTAAAGTGATACACGCCTGTTTTGGTATTGACCCATACGACAGTATCTTTCGGGCAATGCTGCCTGGCTTCCTGCTCGTTTTGGAAATGCGGGACGGATTGTCCGTAGACCGCTTCCAGTGGCAGCAGAGATGACACCAATAGGAAAATGGCATAATAAGCAGATTTTGTTAGAATTCTCTTCACACGATCCCCTCTAATAATTTGCTTTGATGGAGGCATACGAACTCGCCCATCTGCCTACCGCGATCGTCATCGAGGACTTCTCGCCCTTTGCTGTAGCGGTGCTGCGCCATGATACCGAAAGCTGTCATCGACCGACCCGATCTCGATAAGCCAGAAAAAATCCAAGCCCGCATGCGATGTCGCAGCGTTGCATGAATCCCGATCTACCGTCTTGATAGCGGCTGGCTTACTTCTCCCAAAACGGAATATGATAGCCGTTTCCGTACTCTTGATTTCCAACGCGAATGCACGTCACCGTCTGTCCGCTCGGAAGTTTGCAGTTACTAATGGAAAGACGGCCACCGTGACTGCTTAAAATATCGACTGTGCGTTGAAGGTCGGCTCTTTGGTTTTCGAGGCGACTTATCGAATGCGCAGTGAGTTCGTACCAAAGCGCCATAGTCATCGCGGTAACGACCAGCGCGGGAACGAAGATAAACAAGCCCGCCTGCCTCGCAGCACGCCGAAATGCCCGCGCTGCCTCGTCAGCCTGAACATTCGCGTCCATAATACGTTTCGTAAGGATCTCAGCCGCAACGTCCACTGCTTCTCTAAGGTCTTTATTCACTGCCGCAGAAACACTGGCAGGCAGTTGCCTCCCTTGCTCAGCGAGGCCATTCGACACGCGGTTCATCGTCTTAATCGCGTCTCGCGTCAGCTTTTGGTCACGAAGCGCGGCCTCCAGCAATGTCGAAAGTACGTCATGGGCATATGCGACATCGTCAGAGGCTGAGTGATGGTCCATCTCGTCCAAGTTCCAAAGTTTTCGACAATCCTCTATGCTTCAATGCTCGGTTATGGTTTAGCTCCTTCGCATATCGCCTGACTCGTTCGAAGTATGCTTCTCGGACCAGCCGGTGGTCGAAAAGAAGGTCGCGTACATCTGACAACAAGACATAGCGAATTCCTTCGTCCTTGCTGTAGCTGACAACCAGCCCACCAGAGGCGCCCTGGAGTTCGCCATGCGAGTATGCAACCAGCTTCAGGTACTGCTTGTAGGCGGCATGCGTTTCGTCATCGATGGCCCTCATCACTGCGTCTCGACCGGACGATTCCGTGAACCGCTCCAACGTCGTAGTCGTCGCATCATCGTCGGCGAAGTCAAGATACGGAACCACCCGCGAGACCAGGTTTGCGACGCTCTCCGATGTCTCGATATACCAATGGATTTCGCGCGAAACTGATTGCATTCGGGAGTCGCCCTGCAGCGCGCGCGACAACTTCAATCGCTTCGTTTCTTCTTTTACTGACTCGTTTTGCTCACGTTTGAACTCAATCAAGCGAGTAATACCAGCGTTCTCAACCAGCACGTCACCCAGCGGGCGGTCCATCGGCGACTGTTGAAGCAAATTTATGCACATAGGTCGCACGTCTTTTCCGCTTAACTGTCCAACAGTCAAGCCCAAACTGTAAAGAAAATTGCCGATAACAATATTCTCGTATGGGTCCATCAATATCCTATATCCGTGTGGTTGCCGGAAGAGTCCGAGGCGTATTCAATCCGTTAACGGCTGCGCTTCAGATTTCTTTAGTTGTTGCAGCGAAGGGCGAACTGTAAGTTCGCGGGTGCGGAAAGTGGCCGTCCCGTTGCTCGATTTCGTTGTGGATGGCAACCGGCGTATTAGTGACATAAAACGCAGCTACGCCCGCCGTCGGTTATGGCCGAACCATACTCGACGGACGTCTGGGAATCCGATGCGCTCCAGTCATTCGCGTTGCGGCTTCGAAGGTCGGGCGATCGACAACAACCTGCCCGCTTCGCCCGAAATGAGTTGCGACAAAGGCGGTCGCACGAGCGCTTGCGCACATCCGATTGTGTGGCCAGCGTCGACCACACTAGAGTTCAGTCTGTTCTGAGATCTCCAGCGCGTCGTCGACTTCGATGCCAAGGTACCTGATCGTGCTTTCAAGTGTGCCGTAGACTGTCGGATCAAGTCCTGCTGCGCCCACCCATCGACCTATCATCCGGGCGTCCTGCAGGGTCGAAAGATGCGGGGAGGCCGACAGTCGACTCGGGCAGAGGTACTGCTCCGATCGTAGCGCGGCCTTGTCGAGCCACGCGCGGACTGCCGACCGGGTCGGCTCAGTCAACACAAATTGCACTGGACGCAGGTTCTTTCGCTCAACGACTTGCGCCCGCGCTGCGACCTGATTGACGTGGGTGACATCGCGAACTCGCAGCCTGACGCGGTCACAGCCACGTAGTTTGCGTTCGATTGCGAGGTTGAACAAGGCAAGGTCGCGGACAGCGAGAGCGTTCCGGAGGTGAATACGGATGGCACAAACGTCTTTGGGTCTGAGCGGCGGCTTCTGGCCGACCGGCTTGCTTTTTTCCACACTTCGCGGGACTGTTCGGTCTTCATGGCACACTCCCGCAAGAGAGATGGGAGTTCTATTGTGAAACTGCGCCCGCACCATTACTGTTCGCAATCGCGCCGATCATTGCCCGCCACCTCAGCGCATTCCCCATCATCCTCACTCAACGACTCATGCGCATCGAAACATGCCTAGATGAGTCGCAGAGGCACAGCCACCGCTTCGGAACAGCTATACGAGTCAGTTGGGTCGCCCAATCCAATCAATACTATCAGCCCAGAACGAACAATCAAACGGCTGCAAGATAGTGCGGCGCCAACGCTGCGACGCCTAATCCAACACGAATGTAAGTCGGCGTAAATTCTGCTACAGTGGCGCGCGCAGGGTGCGCCCAAACCTACGCGCCGTTATCCGCTGTAGCTCATATGCCGACAAAAAATGAGGGTAGTCGTATCGACTGCCAAGAGTACGAACAGGGGAAGAAAAGATGTGGCACGACATCGAGGCAGAGGTTGACCTACTCAATTTTGGTTTGCTAGCAAATGCGGCTGCAAATTTGATCAAGGACGCTGGTGATACGCCGGTCACCATCGGTATCTCCGGCGGATGGGGCGCTGGGAAATCGACTCTCGTAAAGCTCGTTCAAGCGCAGTTGGAACAAGGCGCAGGAAAAGACAATGAGAACTCTCCCTACATCCTCATGGAGTTCAACGCGTGGCTGTATCAAGGCTACGAAGACGCTCGTCAGGCGCTACTCCAAGCGGTCTCAGACCGCCTTGTCGAAGAGGCGACGAGGCGCAAAAAGTTCGTCGACAAAGCAATAGATTTCGCCAAGCGTGTCAAGCTGCTCAAGTTTGCACGAATCGTCGCGCCAGTAGTTGCACATGTTGCCGTCGGTACTGTCTCAGCGGGCCCTCTCGGAGCGTTGTTCGGAGCAGTGAGCGGCCTTGTGCAAGGGTTGTCCGATGAAGAAAAGCGCACGGAAAACCTAAAGGCAGTTCAAGAAGCGTATGCAGAGCTCTCACCGGGGCTCAAGGAAGTGATTGGGGAGAAAAAGGAAGCGTCCCTGCCCAAGGAAATTGAAGGGCTGCGTACGGCATTTGCCGCCCTCCTTAAAGAACTCGATGTCCGTCTGGTGGTCTTTGTAGACGATCTCGATCGATGCCTCCCTACCACCGCCATCGGCACATTGGAAGCAATGCGCTTATTGCTGCATGTCCAACGGACCGCCTTTCTGATTGCCGCCGACGAAAGCATGATTCGTGGCGCGGTCCGGGCG
Source organism: Paraburkholderia diazotrophica (assembly GCF_900108945.1). Taxonomy (GTDB): domain Bacteria; phylum Pseudomonadota; class Gammaproteobacteria; order Burkholderiales; family Burkholderiaceae; genus Paraburkholderia; species Paraburkholderia diazotrophica. The sequence goes on from NZ_FNYE01000036.1 coordinate 21,923, forward strand.
CATTTCAAGGGCGTAGAAATCGAAGAGGGTCTCGTCACCAGTTATTTCGACAAGCTCATCCAGATTCCGTTGCGCGTCCCGCGTCTTGGCATCAACGAGGTCAAGGCATATCTCGCGCTCCTGCTGACAGACCTCGCCGCGCGCAAAGGAAAGCTTCCAAGAGAGGTCCATTCGGCCGGGCACGCAGCGGTGCTCAAGCTGCTGAAGAAGTCGTGGTCAAAGGGTATAACGCGCGAGCTTCTTGATGATGCGTTCGCACCGCAAAAAGCGGCCGTAGCCAGAGAACTGGATATCGCCGACCAGCTAGCGCCGCTGCTGGTGACTTCAGCTGAGATTGCTGGCAATCCGCGTCTCATTAAGCGATTCCTGAACAACCTTATGATTCGGCAGGCCATCGCCGAAGAGATGGAGATGCCGCTCGCTCTGGAAGAGTTGGTCAAGGTTCAGTTGTTCGAACGTTGCGCATCGACCGCCGCATTCGAATTCCTCACCAAAGCGGTAGCCGCAAATCCAGAAGGCAATGCCGAATTTCTGACCGCGCTAGAGGACGCTGCACAAAAGGCCGAGAAGTACGAGCCACCACACCCATCGTGGACCGGCCAATTCTACGAGCAGTGGCTCAAGCTCGCTCCGCGTTTGGCAGGCAGGAACTTACAGCCAATCTTGCATCTCAGCCGTGACCGCAGTTTGGGGTTGGCAGCCTACGACGAACTGTCTGCTGAAGCCAAGAAAGTCTTGGAAGCTGCCATGGAGGCGACTGAGCGGTCGGCAATGCTTGTCAAACAGCTCACGGCCCTCGGCGAAGGAGATGTTTCTCGAATACTCAACCGCGCGATCCGCAAAGGTCGCGAAAACCAGTGGGAGTTCGAAGACATCGTACGGTGCCTTCATTGCACCGAGGCCCATCCGGCGATGGGGCTTCAACTCGCACCAGCGCTCTACGAGGTTCCGGGCAACAAGCGCAGTGTGGCGCTCATGCCTCTTCTCAAGTCGCTTCCTTGGGCAGCCGCTCTGTTGCAAGATTGGGAAGACGACCCAGAGACGGACGAGAGGACGCGCAAGTACCTGCAGAAGCAGAAGAAGGACGCAAAGTAATGGGAACCTCTACATCCAGTACGGGACCGAGCAGTGGTGTTAGCTTGGACCCGCCTTGGCTAGACGACGTTGTTGGCGAGATTGGCAGCGGCAGCACGGTGGTGCCGAACGACGGAGACCCTCCTGCTCCTCCCTCAGCCCCCAACGGGGACGCTCCGCCAAATCGATACGGTGATGCGCGCCGCGAGTTCGGGAAGTTCGCCAGAACGGGCGATACGCGACATCTGCGAAATGCTGTAGCGCATTACTCGCGTCGAGGTAGCGGCGGTGCCAGCGCCACTGCCGGCCGCATGCGCGCTTCAACCAGCGCCGGTGCAGCGCTGTTCTCGTTCCTGAACGCTGTCAGCCAAGGCACGACTGGGGAGCTCCGCAAATGGGTCGATGATCTACGAGCAAGCAACCCGTCGGCGGAGGACGTGGTGGACGCCATTGTTCGGGAACTGGCCCCTCCCGGCGGTAGCGCAGACGAAGAGTCATTCCGCGACGCTATGGACTTAGCCGTGTCCGAGCTCATAAGAGACGACCCAACCATTGACCCTTTGAGTATGGGAGTCGACGACATTTGGGAACTGTTGAAGGGCTTCTTAGCCATCGAAACGGGCAATCGGCTCTGCTTTGACCTGGGTCCTGTCTTCGAAGGCTCCCAACTTGACCCGCGAACAGTCGTCTTGCGGGAAAAAGAGATGCGCCGTTTCCTTAAAAACGAAATTGGAGCGCATGTCGACATGCTGCGAGGTAGCGTTGCCAATCCATCGCGCTCCCAACTCGACAGCATCCTGCAGGATGCACTGAAGATGACCTTCGAACTGTTTGAGGCTGACCTATGACGAAGGTGTTCTGCGCACCCAAGGACACGATTCCTGAAGGCCGCCGCGCTGACACGACATACTTCTCGATGTACGCACATGACGGGTTGCTTGATGTGAGCACCGTTGGAACATCGCTCATTGATGAGATCAAGAAAGCGGGCTTGGTGCCGGGTACAGCAAGTTGGGACTTTTTGACTCTGGCCTTGGCGGTCAACGCTGCGGACCATGCGGTAGAGCGCAACCTATCGGCCGACGGCTGGACGAGGTCCATCGAGCTTGAAGTGGCACTCTATGAGCCTGCGCCCTTCGTGCATTTGACTGCTGCGATCGAGCAGGCGCTGCGTTTCTTGACGGGCGACTTCTGGCGGTTGAGCTTCGTCGACGGCGGATATCCGCCACCGATCACCAGACAAGCCGTGGTACATGACGCGGACTGCGTATCGCTCTTGTCGGGCGGGCTCGACAGCCTGATTGGGGCTCTAGCAGGCTGCGGAAATACACCCGTCGAAAAGCAGCATCCATCGCTCTGCGCGGCTACCACCGCGCGATTTCTGCATTGCGAAATTCCAACGTAAATTCCACTTCTTTTCCGACGGTTTCAGGCCTGTTTTTCGCCTTATTACCGCTATTACTGCCACTACGGGCGGACTTGTCCCAGCGAGCGCATGCGCACCAGGTTGTAAGCGGCCATGTTCAACACAAACATCTGGTCGACTTTCTTTAATCCACGCACCATCACCTGCCGCATGCGCCCCACGGTCTTCGCCCATCCAAAGCCTTGTTCGATCAGCTTGCGCTTTTGCTGCGATATCGCATAGCCCGCGCTCTGCGCGATAGCATCGGCCACAGCCGAACGACGACCAGAAGTGTTCTGTGCCACGTGCGGCGCGACCTTCATCTGCTGGCAAGCTTCGATGAATTCCTGTGCGTCGTAACCCTTGTCCGCACCCAGCGTAATTTGCGTAGCAGCATCGTTCGCTGCTTGCCGTGCATCGTTGATCATGATCTTGGCTGCTTCACGTTCAGCATGTCCGTCAGCACAACTCACGCGTGCGTTGACGACAAGCCCATGGCGGTTGTCCGTCAGCGTGTGGCCCATGTAACGCAGTTCGCTGGCCGTCTTGCCTTTGCGGTAAAGCCGTGCATCGGGATCGGTCTTCGACGCGTGCGTCTCGTTGCTCCGCTTGCTACCCTTGAAGTCGCCTTCGCCGCCACCGTCGTTATCGCTGTCGTCACCGTCCTTGCGCACAAAGCTCTTGTGCCCCGCCCACGCCTGGATCAGCGTGCCATCAACGCTGAAGTGCTCGCCCGACAACCAGTTCTGCTTCTGCGCGATGGACAGCACTTCGTTGAAGAATTCGACCACCGCATCGTGCCGGATCAAACGCTCGCGGTTCTTCGTGAACACCGTCGGCACCCAGACCGTATCGTCCATTGACAGACCGATAAACCATCGAAAAAGCAGGTTGTATTGCGTTTGCTCCATGAGTTGACGTTCGGAGCGGATGCTGTACAGCACCTGCAACAGCATCGCGCGCAGCAGCTTCTCCGGCGCGATGCTCGGCCTGCCTCCCTTGATGTCGGCCTCGTACATCCCGGCAAAGACCTGATTCATCTTCGCGAGCGCCTCGTTCGCCATGACGCGAATGGAGCGCAGCGGATGCGAGGTCGGAACGAAATCGTCCAGCTTGCGCACGGAAAACAAACTCTCGGTGAACGTGTCGGCGCCGCGCATAATCTCCAAGGGGGTGAGTGAGCTTCTTACACCAACGCTTCTGCTATTCCGCTCGATGACTTCCGTGCGAGGTATTTCCGCAGCCTGCTAGACCTAACCGCTCAAGGCAAGCGCCCTATTTTCGTCTCGCACATCGCTAAGGGGGACTCGGAAACTCAAGTCCTGTATGCGAAAACACTCGGTGGCGGCCAGCGCCACCTGCAGTGGAATCAGAACATTTGGCTTAAGCCGAAACGGGATGGAGAAGGCTCAACGCGTGGTCGGTCTATCGTCTTCTTCGCTTTCGCAGCTCTTGCGGCCGACAGCCACGCACGGGCGACGGGCGCTAATTCCGTCGACATCGTCGTGCCGGAAAACGGCCTTATCAGCCTCAACGTACCGTTGACAGCCGGCCGGATCGGGAGCTTGAGTACCAAGACTACGCACCCAGTGTTCATGCAGCGGCTACAGGCTCTCTGGGCTCAACTGGGGATTCCTGCGACTTTGCAACTCCCCTATGCGACAAAGACCAAGGGAGAGATGATGGACGAGTGTCTCGACCCAGATCGACTGAAGGAATTGGCGGGAATGTCAACAAGCTGTGGTCGCTATGCTGTGTTCGCATTGCGGCACTGTGGTCGTTGCTTGCCGTGCATGGTTCGCCGGTCGGCGTTTCTGAGATCGCGTATCCCGGATACCACTGCCGTGTACGTCTATCCCGATTTGAAGGCTGCACAGCCCGAAAAGGGCGCAAACGACGTTGCGGCGGTGGCCATTGCCGTGGCCAAGATGGAAGACGAAGGAATTCGCGTCTTCACGGCAGGGCAGTTTGTCTTCGCGGAGACATCTCGTCGCACTGCCTTCGAAGGAGTTGTCGAGCGCGGACTGCAGGAACTGGGGGTCTTGCTGCTCGCGCACAAGGTCCTATGATCGACTTCCATTCCCATCTTGACCTGTATCCTGACGGCCTCGCATTGGCACGTGAGGTAAACCGCAGGAACGACTTCACCCTCGTTGTGACGACGAGTCCGCGTGCGTATTACGCGACGTCGCGCGTGTTCAGCGAGCTGGCGAACATCCACGTCGGACTCGGTCTTCATCCCGAGGTTGCCGAAGCAAAGGCTACCGAATTGGACGCATTGGTGGCTGGTATCAAGGGGGCTCGATTCGTTGGCGAGGTGGGGCTGGACGGGTCGCCGAGATTCCGAAGGTCCCTCGATCTCCAGGGACGCATCTTCCGCGCGGTACTCGGGGAGTGCGGTCAACAAGGGGGCCGAATTATCAGCATCCACTCGCGCGGGGCGGCGCAGCGGACCATCGACGCCTTGGCGACAGCTGGTGATGTAGGCGTTCCGGTGCTGCACTGGTTTTCTGGAGGGATAGCTGAACTTCGGGCAGCGTCGCGACTTGGCTGTTGGTTCAGCGTGGGACCAGTCATGCTAGCGAGTGAGAAGGGCCGCGGCCTCTTGAGTCACATGTCGTTGGACCGTGTTCTCCCCGAGACCGACGGGCCTTTCACCTCTGAACGAGGGCTTGCTCTGAAGCCATGGGATGCTTGGAGCATTTGCTCGACCCTTTCAGAGGTGTGGGCGATGCCCCACGAAGCCGTCCAGGAGCAGTTGCGAAGCAATCTCCGGCGATTGCTCTCAGATAAAGCCTGACCGATTGTCGCGATGACGCCTTCTTGTACAGTTTCTCGTCTGCCGCGGTCTGATCACGTCCGACTCCATGCCTCGTAGCCATTCCCGGCAACAGCATTGTTCACAAATGTAGTTACACTAACTGCGCGTTCAAGGTTTCCGACGGTTCGCCAACGTGACGCTCCAATTGAAAGATGGCTTGAACGTCATCATCGGCCCGAACTACGGCGTCAAGACGGCCGTAATAGACGCGCTACGAGTGCTGCTATCTGCAAGTGATGAAGGGACTCTTAGGCTGACTGAACTCGATCTGCATCACCTGAAGATCGGCGCACGAAGCACACATGCAACGAGAACTGGCGTAAAAGAACAATGAGACGCTGTAAATCAACGACCAAATCTGGACGTCGCTGCCTCAATCAACCTTTGGCAGAAAGCGATTTTTGTAGGATCCATCATTCTGATTTATCGGCAAGCGGGGCGATCGCCGTTGGTGCGGGCGCCTTGCTTGGGAACAGCATCGCTCCCGGGGTGAGTGGCTTGTTGCTCGGTGGAATCGCAGCTCAATTGGCCCGGACGCTGCTCAAGAGGGAAAACGAGACAAAGACGCGCGTATTCGTGAGCTTTGACTTCGACAACGACCGAGTGCTAAAAGACTTTATTCTTGGACAGGCTAAGCTGCAGGACTCTCCGTTCGAGGTCATCGACCACTCCCTAAAGGAGGCGGCGCCTGAGCACGATTGGGAAAATAAGGCGCGTGCGGCAATTAGCCGTGCCGACATCGTCGTTGTTATGGTTGGACCCAAGACGCACAAGGCGCAAGGCGTTCTCAAGGAGGTGGCGATGGCGCGTGTAGCGGGCGTCAAGATTGTACAGGTCATCGGGTATAAGGACGGTGACTACACCGCGGTGCCGAATGCCGGCCGGCTGTACGCATGGAACTGGGAAAACCTCAAGAAGCTGTTGGGCTAAAAGATCGAACGGAGTGCGTTCGCGTGGCTAGGTGGCTGGGCAATGCAACATGGTGGTCACTATTCTGCTGCTCGGCTCGCCAACCTATTAGTGCCGCGAACATGGCTTCGTGCTGCGCGACCGACAGCATCATAAACATGCTAATTGCATCATTTCCCAACTATCCCGTCCCTAGTTGATATAAAGAGTGGATTGGGGGCAAAATTTTTCGAACGGCAAATGTTACACTTGCCTCGAGCCGGAAAGTGCAAACATGTCTGATTTTCGCAGGAAGCGGAGTATCGACCTCGGCCCAAGGAAAGCAATTAATAGAGGAACATGTGCATAGAGACCAAATAAAACTAGTAGAGGCCCTTTCTAAAGAGCTCGAAGAAGGAAACCTCGCAATATTCGCTGGCGCAGGATTTTCCCGCGCGGCAGGATACGTCGATTGGAAAACTTTGCTAAAGCCGATAGCAGACGATCTCGATCTTGATGTGGAAAAGGAATGGGATCTTGTCACATTGGCGCAGTACCACACAAACGTCAATCACACAAATCGAGCAAAGCTCAACCAGCTTCTGGTGACGGAATTCTCTACGGATCTCGCGCCGACGGATAATCATCGCATTCTTGCTAGGCTACCGATCTATACGTTCTGGACAACAAATTACGACAAGCTTATCGAATCGTCTCTTGAGTCGAACGGAAAAATTCCTGACGTCAAGTACACGGTCAAGCAGCTGGCGACGACGCGTCGCCATCGAGACGCCATTGTCTACAAGATGCACGGTGACGCCGACCACGCATCGGAAGCTGTGCTGATTCGCGATGACTACGAGCGCTACCACCTTGCAATGCAGCCGTTCATTACTGCACTGAGCGGCGACTTGGTGTCTAAGACCTTCTTGTTCTTGGGGTTCAGTTTCACCGACCCGAATCTTGAATACATCCTCAGCCGTGTCCGAATCCAGTATGGAAAGGACCAACGGCAGCACCATTGCATTCTGCGGCGCGTAAGCCAAGATGCGGGCGAAAGCGAAGCCGACTTCGAGTATAGGCAGCGGAAAGAGAAGCTGTTCGAAGGAGAGCTGTTGCGCGTTGGCATTAAGACGACCTACGTTGACGAGTATGGTGAGATAACGACTATCCTGAAAGCTGTTGAGGACAAGCACAAACGGCGAACGATTTTTGTCTCGGGAGCTGCGCACGATTACTCGCCGTGGACCCAGGCCGAGGCGGAGAAGTTTGTGTACAACCTGAGTCGCGAAATCAGCAAGGCAGACTTCCGGGTCATCTCGGGGTTTGGTCTCGGTGTCGGCAGTGCGGTCATCACGGGCGTCCTTGAGCAGACCATCATGAACGGAGGGCGCCTCGGCAGTGAGCAGTTGGTTCTGCGACCGTTTCCCCAGACTCAGTCTGGAACTCGGCCGCTCCGAGAACTGTGGCGAGAGTATCGCCATACGATGATTGACCATGCGGGCATCGCTATCTTCCTATTTGGGAACAAGCTGCAAGGCGATATCGTTGTCGAGTCGAACGGAATGCGCGAGGAATTCGACATTGCTCGCGAGAAAGGTGTCTTCGTTATCCCTGTCGGTATTACCGGCTCGATAACCCGAAAGTTTTGGGAAGAGGTGCTGGCAGCTTTTGATCCAACCACGCACCAGAACGGCGCTCAAATACTGCCGCTCCTGCAGGCTCTTGGCGACGACAAGACGGATTTCGACGCCGCCACGGAGATTGTGTTGAAACTTCTACGCATCATCTAGGGACAAAAATGGCAAGAAAAGTCTTCTTTAGCTTCAAGTATGACGATGTTCAGCGTGCCATGAATGTGCGCAATAGTAACGTCATCACGGGTGCAATCAAGTCGGGGTTCATCGATAAGGCGGACTTTGAAGAGGTCGAGCGCAAGGGCGACAATGCCATCAAAGCATGGATTGACAAGCAGCTCGAGGGCACGACAGTCACGGTGGTGCTGGTCGGCGCGAATACGAACAAGAGTCGATGGGTCAAGTACGAGATTGACCAGAGTATCGCTCGGGGAAATGGAATCCTGACCATCGATGTTAGCAAGATCAAAGGTCTGGACGGGAACACCACTGAGTGCTGCAGCCTGCGCGTCAACGGGTACAACCACTACCTGTGGAACAACGGCAACGGTAGGGATAACCTCGGTAAGTGGGTCGAGGACGCAGCTGTAGCCGCAGGCAAATAATTGGCAGTTTTGTTCGGGTCGCCGGTTTCAGCGGCCCACCCCACTATGGTCGGTCGGACTGGGGGCGGGAGTGGGAGCTCGCTAATACGGGAAGCTGCCGGTCGGCTGTTCGATGCCCGGCACTGACAGCAATTTGCTGACGTAGGACCTAGCCCGCCCTAACGTCGGCAAAGGCCGATTACTTGTCCTCGAGTGACGGCACGGAATGACGGTTCCGCTCTGATACTTGCCCTTGGCACAACGACGGCTCGATCGACGCCTGCGGGTCACAAAGAACAGCCATTCGCTGTGGCGTGGCATCCGCACTGACATCAACGCGGCGGCGAAGGTTTGTGAGAGTGTGAGTCGCGCGTGGCCGAAAAGAATGTCAGCAAGGCCGGGATGGTATGCGGGCGGGCAAAACGCGTTGGCCAGGTGTCTCAGTTGCCTGCCGCCCCGGGCATCGACTGCCGGCACCCGGCAGTGCCGCACCGGCACGCGTACTGTTCTCTGACTGCGTCGTTGAGTTCGCCGTCGATGACCAGTGCGTAGTCGATGAACAGCTCATGGCCGGGCGCGATGTCGGTTAGCGCATGAATGAACACGCGATCGCCCGTCTCGATCGCCTCGCAGTTCGGTGCACATGCGTGGTTCAGGAAGCGGGCGCTGTTTCCGCCGCGGCTGCCGTCGATCACGCGCCCGTCGGACAGGCCAAACATAAACGTGTGGCCGGCCTCGGACCGCTGACGGGCGGCGGCGCGCTGCCAGCTGGTCACTTCACCCTTGTACTCGATGAGCCGCTCGCCGGCGGCGATCGGCTGCAGCGCAAAGAGGCCCTTGCCATGTACGGATGAGCGTCGTGCCGTGATGCGTTTCAGTCGCATTGTGTGTCGTTTCCCGCCAGCATGGTGTGTCAGTGATCGTGATTCCGGTTCTGCGAAGCATATCGTCGCCATCGCCTGTGTTCAACACAAGGCGTATCGTTTCGTATGCAACTAACTGTCCGGCGTTCGCGACAACCGGCCCGGCTTCGCCAAAAGTCAGCCAGCAGGAAGCGCGGTGCCTGGTCACGAGCGTCATATGCTGCGATGCCTTTTTCGAACGCCGCGCGGTTGCCGGGCGCCGTAGACATGCGTTAGGGTTGAGCGTCCTGCCCCGCATTGGGCGGGCGCTTTTATCAGAGGGAGCTCACACATGAACAGGCAGGAACTCATCGATGCGGTCGCCGCCACCACGGGCGAAAGCAAGGCCAGCACGGGCGAAGCCCTTGATGCCATCCTCGAAACCGTAACGGCGGCCGTGACGCGCGGCGAGACCGTCCAGCTGGTCGGCTTCGGTTCATTTTCGACGGGCGCCCGCGCCGAACGTAGCGGGCGCAATCCGTCGACGGGCGAGGCCATCACGATTCCCGCCGCGAAAACCGTGAAGTTTTCGGCCGGCAAGGCGTTCAAGGACGTCCTGAATGCGGCGTGAGCAGGCTGCGTCCAGCGCGCACAAGCGCCATTGGAACTTCGCGGCCATGTGATGCGGGTCTTGCGGGACTGGTTGACGTCGCAACCTGATCGACGAGTCGCCCGCCTGTTGTTTTTCGATGCGCCCGATTGATACGGCAGCGTGTCCGCTATCGTTCCGGAAGTTGGCGGTTTTCCCCGGCTTCCGGTGCGTGTTGAGGCCCACCGTCCAGAACCGGACGATGGGCTTTTTTTGAATGTGACGAGCGGAAGAGGCGGCGACCGGTTCTGGCGTCCATGCACAACGCAGCCGGGGCCGCGCACCCCGTCGCGAATATCACAGACGGCCGGCAACCGGGTAGCGGGAGTGCCATCCATCCTTGAATAGTGGCTTCAACACTTTCTGCATCGTCCGACCGGATGCAGCACATCGGGTGCGAGGTCGGCGGCCATGTGGGTGATCACCATGCGCGCCTGTCAGTCACATCGTGCATCGTCATCGAATAAGCCGGCGGTCATCACGCACGGCGGTCAAGGCCTTGCAAAATCCTCCGCCGTCAATTCGAGACGCACAGCCGGATGAGCGAGCAGTTTGCGCCCCGCGATCGCGCGGATGCGGCCGTACCCATCCCTGAAGATCTTCAGGATGCGGGCATCACTGGCCCGGGGTTCGAGCCAGAAATACGTTTCGAGTGCTGCAAGTGTGATCACGCATTCGACCGTGACGTTCTGATGTACGAGTCCAAAGGCCACGCCACGACGGTTTGCGAGCACCTGCGGTTCAAGGTCCAGGGTTTCCATGACGGTAAAAGGAAAACGCGTCCGCGTTAGAACGGGGTCACCAGGATTTCTTGCATACGCGATGCAGTCCGGGTATCAGGCAGCTAGTTTAACTCAGTGAGGTAAGCCACCGGCTCTGCCGGTGGACTCACCAAGGTTTGACCTTTACGACGGTCGGCGTGAATTTCCTGTCTCTGCCAAGAGAAGGAGATTCACGATGAAAGAGTATCAGAGCCTGAGCCACACGAGATGGGACTGCAAGTATCACGTGGTGTTCATCCCGAAGCGGCGCAAGAAACAGATATTCGGCGTGTTGCGTCGGCAGCTCGGGGAGATATTTCATGAACTGGCGTCTCACAAGGAGTCGAAAAATCGTCGAGGGACACCTGATGGGGGATCACGTTCACATGTGCCTGAGCATTCCGCCGAAATATGCGGTATCGAACGTGGTGGGGTACATCAAGGGCAAGAGCGCAATTCAGATAGCCCGGAAGTACGGCGGTCGGCAACGCAATTTTACCGGCGAGCACTTTTGGGCCCGAGGCTACTTCGTTTCCACGGTGGGGTTGGACGAGCACATGGTACGAGCGTACATCCGCAACCAGGAGGAAGAAGATGAGCGGTACGACCAGATGAAGCTGGTCATGGAGTAAGCCGCCATCGGCGGCTCACGGTTTCATGGGCGCCTTTGAGGCGCTCACAATTTCAAGCCACCGGCTTTGCCGGTGGTATTTGACTGACGGGATTTCAGCCCGGGGCCGTCACCGGTCTCACCAGTCGATGCGATGTTTCTCATCGGTCTCGTGGTGCCGGTGATCATCGTCGGCGTGCAGATAGAGACTCGTCGTGGCCAGTGATGCGTGGCCGAGGTTGTCGCGCACCAGTCGCAGGTCGACCTGCCGGTCCGCCATGTGCGAACCCGCGCTATGCCGCAGCCAGTGCGCCGACGCCTGCTCGAGTAGCGCGGCGCGGGCCTCGAATTCCGCGCCGCGCTCGCGCAGCTGGCGGGCGGCGCCCGCAAACACGCGCTTGACGATCGTGTGCAGCGCGGCGCGAGTGAGTGGCTGGTTGACTGGCGCCGCAGTTTTCCTCCGGGACGACGATTCCCCGGTCCTTCCCGAAGTGCCGCCTGCAGTTGACCCGATCGGCAGCACGAGCGGCGTCGCCTCATGCGGTGAGGGCAGCGCGGTCATCCCGAGCGACTGCCGGTAGCGCGCGAGTTCCGACATCATTTCACGCGTCGCGGGAACCAGCCGATCCCTGTCCCCCTTGCCGTGCACGGTCAGCCACCAGCGCATCGTGCCGTCGGTGTCGCGCCGCACGAAGAACTGGCCCATCGTGTTGCCGCCCGCCTCGGCGATGCGCAGGCCGCCCAGATACAGCAGCTTGAACAGCCACCGGACCCGGTGATAGTGGGCGCGCGCCCGCGCGGTGTCCTGCGGCATCGATGCAATGAAGTCCTTCACCGCCTGCCACAGGCCCGGTTCGAGATAGCGGGTGATGCGCGGCGCGGTTTTCCGGGTGCGCTGGCGTGACAGCGCGAGCGGATTGCCGGCCAGGTAGCCGGCCTGCACCAGCCACGAGAACAGCGTGTTGAGAACCACCATCGCCTGGCGCGCGCTGGCCGCGGAGAGCGGCCCATGGAACGGGCGCCAGCGCGCATCGCCGCGCGGATGCTTGCGGCCGCCGCCGGCGACCCAGAGTGCGGTGGGCTGCGGATCGGTGAGGAAGCGCCGGTAGCGCAGGCAGTCCTCGTGGGTCAGCGACGACAGCGGCTTGCCCAGTTCGACCAGTGACCAGAGCAGCAGCCGTTCCGCTTCCTTGCGGTAGTTCCCGAAGGTCGTCTGGATGTCAGCGAAGCGCGCGAGCCACGCGCGGATCGCGTCGAGATCGTTGGCGGCGGCAATCTGCGCGTGGCCGTCCGTCGCGCGGTTGGTGCCGGCATGACCGTCGAGCGCGGTGGGAATCGCGAGCGTCTCGAGCGGGGCGGGCTGCAAGGCGACGAGGCTGTTCTTCGGCGGGGTCGACATGAAGGTGAGGCTTTTCGGGAAGGGTGAGCTTTTCCGGGGGGGCGGGTTCGATAACGATATGGACCGTTAGATACTGTAGTGGTGCGAATATGCATTGTTTACAACATTATGCGGACTAATGTCAAATTACCACGTCGGTGCAATTGGATATGATGCGTCTTACGTTGTATTATTAGTGCCTCAAATAGTTTTTCTGGTCCATGTCCGACGCTCCTGCCGACCTCCCGTCCGATGACGCGCGCCTCGCGGCCGAGATCGACCGCCTGAAGGCCGCGTTCCCGAAAACCCGCGAGCTGTACCGCGAGGTCTGCGTGCTGCTGTTCTTCCGCTTCGGGCAGGCGCCGACCGCGAACCGCCTGTACCAGCTGGTGAAACGCGGCAGCATGGGCACCCCCGCAGCAGTCCTTGGCGAGTTCCGGGCGGAGCAGCGCGTCGCGGCGGCCCGCGGCGAGCTGGAACGCACGGAGACCGCGCTCGAGCAGGCGCACCGCGGCGCTGCTCGCCGCGCAGGTCGAGGTCCGCGAACTGGAGAAGGCGCAGGCGGAAGGGTACGCGGCACGCCAGGCGATGGAAGCCGAAGTCGTGCGCCTCAAAAACGAGGCGGCGACACGCGACCGTGAACTGGAGAAGGTGCGCGACGGCTTCTCGCGCGATCTGGAGAAACTGCGAGAGACGGCGGCGCAGTCCGACGAGCGCCTGCGGGCCACGGAAAAGCGCGCGCTGCTCGAGATAGACCGCGAACGGGGCGCGGCCGCCAAGCTGCACAAGGAACTCGATGAGGCGAACCGGCGCGCCGACCGGCGCGATACGGACCATCGCCGCGCAGTCGAGGCGCTGCAGGCGCAGCTGGGTGACGCGCGCCATCAGGCGGGCGTCCGCGCCCGCCAGCAAGACCGCGGTGCGCCGCAAGCGGGGCAAGAGCGATGACAGGTAGCCCCCGCCCGCGCAGGAGACGCAAGGGCCCAGCCTGCCCGCCGATCGGTGCGCTGATGTGCTACGGCGAGCGGACCGTGCGCGTGATCGCCGAAGCGAGCGGCCAGCGCGTGATCATCGAGTCGGTCGACGAGGACGGCCGCACCTTCCGCAGCACGGTCAAATGGGCTAGTCTGGCCGCTCTTGACGGGCAGCTTTTCTGAGGGCGATGACGATGCAGCCGACCATGCAGCAGCTCGATATCTTCGCCGACAGCCGTGATGTGATGTTGCGCAACGACGTGCTGGAGCCGCTGCAGCGGCGTGAGGCGGCGGCCGCGCGAACAGCCCTCGAACGGCTGGCGGGCGAATATCCGGACGATGGTGCGTTGCCTGCGCAGACGGTTCAGTCCTGGCTTGCCCCGAGCTGGCGGGCGCTCGCCCGGCGGGCCGCGTCACTGCCGTTTCGCGGGGCCGACGCGGGCGATCATGCCCTGAACCACGCCGCGCCGTTGTGGCTGCTGGCGGGCGACGGGGCGGCCGCGATCGATGCGGTCGAAGGCATTGCATCGTGGTGGCGCATCCCGGCACCGCTTGCGTGGATGACCGAGGCGCGCTACCGGACGGACGGGCTGGATGCCGCATGGCCCCTGCTCGCGGAACTGGCGTGGCTGGCGCCCGCACGGTTCGCGGTATTGCTGCCCGTACTGGGTGACGCCTCGCTGGACGCGCTGCGCCGGCGCTTCGATGCTGAGTTTCCCGGCACCGGCGAAGTCTACGATTACGCCTGGTTCGCAGCGTGGCTGACATTGGTGAAGCCTGCGCTGGCGGGCCGGCTGGGTGCGGCGCGGGTCCAGCGTGACCAGACCGCGTCGCGCGCGACGGCCCTGCTGGGCGAAATCCTGCGTCGGGAGCATGAAGGCGACCAGCACGAACTGGTCACCCTGCGCCAGGAGTTCAGCCGGCTGCATGCGCCTCTGTTCGAGGTGTACATGGCGACGCGGAAAGTACAGCACCGGTGAGCATGACGATCGGGGACGTGGGATCATCGCTGACGCCGTTGTCGCGCGGATGAGCCGGGCACAGGCACGGAGGCGAGATGACATTGAAGGCGCAGTGGTACCGCGACAGGCTTGCGAAAAAAGCCCGCAGGGGTTTTTGTGGCTACCCGGTCGCAACGATTGCCTTCTATGGGCCCGACGACACGCGGGCGACGAAGGTGTCGGTCGGCATCGTCGCGCACGAAGATGCGGATGCCGAGCCGGTTGAGCGATGGTTCTGTGAAACTTCCGATGCGAGGACCGATCCGGAAACCATCGAAGCAGTCGTCCGGTTCATCGAACAGCAGGGTGCCCGATCGGTCGCAACCGTGGATCGCATCATCGGGTGTCCGCATGAGGAAGGCATCGACTATCCGGAAGGCGAAGCCTGTCCGCTGTGTCCGTTCTGGCGCAACCGTGACCGGTGGAGCGGCGAGATCATCGGGTAAGTGCGGTCAGTTTCCGCAACCGATGCACGTGGCCGCTGGCATAAGCCAGCGTAATGGGATTTGCCGTGCGGAAGATAGGGCGGTGCGGCGTCGCACCGCCTGTCAATCAGGCCTCGCGGGCTCAATTTCCCGTGACAGTCCGTGACGCTTCCGTTCCTTTCGCCCAAACCGGCTGAATGCGATCGCGCGGGATCTGGAGAGTTCGGGTTGGTCGTCCCTCACATACTTTTTTGCAGGGAAACTGAATGAGCCGTATTTCGCTGATCGCCATGGCGCAGGCCATGAAATCCGTCAAGGAAATGAACCTCGCGCAAAAGGAGAAGATTGCCGACGAGATATTCCATGCCCAACCTCACATGCTCGGCTCTGTCCTGGTTCTCCAGAAATTCGGCGTTTCCATGGAGAAAATGGAATTCGCCATCGAACTGCTCATCGTATGTTTTGCGGCGATGAAAGAATCCGGTCTCACATGGCCCGTCATCACGGAGGACGACCAGGAACTGCAATTGCAGCTGTACACGACCACGGTTCGGCTTGGCGAAGACCTGCGTCCCTCGCTACGGGATCGGCTGATGCAGCAGTATGTCGAGAACCATCCCGAGAAGAATCTGTGTGCCTATGTATGGTCAGAAACCGCAAGCTGGCTGAGAAGCATTGTCCCGGAAGACAGTGACAGGTATGTCATGCTGGTGGTCATCAACCTTGTAAACTGCATTGCGTACGTTCCCATGCCCAACCTTGGAAAGCCGGTGCGGCGGCGGGAGAAATCGGCATGACTCAGGAAAGATGCGAACAGTGCGCCCAGCCCACGGCAGCTTACGATGCGATTTAACGGGAAGTTGCAAGGTAGCGTGTCTGATCGCAATCTGCTGCGCGCGCCTGAGCCCGTTTATCGGCACTATGGTGGAAACTCAGCGCGATGTGTTGGTCCCCGCAGTCTGCTTTACAGGACGTCTTTGACTTTGAATGGCCGGTCGTGCGAAACAGCGACGCGAAAGTGAACGTTTGCGCGCACATCCGAAAGTTCGTGATAGCACATGGATGTACCTTAAACAAGGCGGCACAGGTGCGAAAGGAGCACTTCCGAACAGATGGTCGAGTACGGGGGAATCCGTCCAAATCAGCCGGGCACATCCGATGTCGGCGGCTCGGAGCGATTGCGCCGGCGCGGTCATGTTTGGATCGTAAGGTTGACGGCTTGGCGTTTGGCAGCGTTGTGCGTTTGTCGGAGGTTTGTCCGACAGTCAAAAGACTTGATCAACCGCGACCCGAGCGGATTTCCGGATAACGCTCGACGATATGCGGCTACCGGCGGATGATGTCGCCCTGTTGTTTGGGGAGATAGACCGCCGTGCTCCGGGCTTCATCAAGATTATGAACAATGCTGGTCATTGATCACCGAATTGAAGCGACGAGCGCACGGGGCGTTTGCTGGGGGGATTTAATGGCTCGTCCCCTTAAGACGCATGCACAACTGGTCCAAAGTTCCATGGCAGACGAACTCCGTAAGCTGCTCGAAAGAGGTGAGCCAAGCCGGATTCGATCAGCAGAAAGCAAAGTTGCTCGCTGTTTTTTAGGCCGTTCCTCCAACTTAACGGCCACGACATATCTGCTGATACGATTAACGTGAACGAGTGGCCTGAGTATGCAGCAAGCGATTCGACTGCGGACGTGACCGCAAAGATGCGAATCACTGCAGTGATCCACATGCCTCTCTACGTTCTGGTTATTTGGGCCATTTCAACTGGGAAACGTCGAACTTGAACTGCTGACGACCAGCCTCGTAGATCGGGATTTCGACAATCAGTTTGCTGGCATGCAGGAGCTTCTGCTGGAACTGCACAGCATTGTCGATGAATATCGCGTCGTTTTTGCCTCCTGTCGATTCGCTAGCGCTGATCCTGGTGACGGGACCATTGTCGAATTTGACAGCGATATAGCATCCCTCAAAACCGCACGTGACCTGTCCTTTATCCAGAACGAAGAATGCTTCCTGGCGTCCCTTTCCCTTCTTGCGGAGATAGATTCGGATTGAGGATCCACCCTGATAAGGGAATTCGAGATTGATCGCGTTGAGCGAAGTGTTGACCGCGAATCGCGTAGTCGTACCGCGCATCTCGTCGTCATCTTCCGAGTAGGTCCACGGTGACGGGTCGGGTTCTGGTGCGGCTTTCACCAACGGCTCAGGCTTCGCTTCCGGCGCAGCGATGCTAGCCGCTACCGCCGGCGCGGACGCTGCATTTGATTTTGGAGTGACAGATGCCGAGGGGTCGCTATTGGAATTTTGTTGACAGCCAAGCAGGAAAGCCGCCGTCAGAATCGCGACAGATACGGTTTTCAATTTGTAGTCCCCGTTAGTTGACCAGTTTGCTTACCGGCCGCTTTTAGCAAATCTTTAGCTTTTTCAGATGCGAACTGCGCGCCCAACACCTTTTTAACCGGCATTGTGATTAGTCGTCAACCTCCATGCAAGTCGCGCCAACCATCTTCACGCTCAGGCCAGAATCCTGCGATTTCAGCGCTGGATTCGCGCTCGAGCGTCGAAAAGCAGGTGTCGTTTTGTGTCTGGCACTCGAATCTGCGTTCTGATGCCCGTGCAACCATAGCTGATCGCACGCTATTTCCCTAAAGAGCGTCCAGCATGGGTGAACCGCTGCGGCAACGAATTCGCCCGTATAGACACTACCGGTCGAGGCGACGCGCCCTGAACTCCGAACAGGAAACGCGCTAGCCCGACAACGCTAACGTGCCAAGCTGATCCATGCGTGCCTTGGCATGCTGTTCATGACATGCGTAACGCTCCTGCGAAATCGCGCCGTAGCTTTGGCAATCCGCAGTGGTCGCCGCGTAGTGTTCTATTTCCGTTTGCACAACGTTTGGATTGGCTGCCGGCCCGCCATGGGTCTTGAGGTATTTCTGGTAGGTGGTGCGCTCCATCGCCTGCAAGGAGTTTCTCGGTAGCTCTGATGAGGGATTGAGCTTGCGCAGCGATGCAATCAGGCGCAATGCGTCGCCTTCCGCATCGTCTGGGCTAGATGCGCAATACAGCACCTGGGTAGGCCGGTTGGCCGCAAGAATGAAAGCGGCAATGCATGTCATCGTGACCACGTCGGTCGATGCCTGATTCGGCCGGTAAGTTGCCTGTCCGGCGATCGCGATTCCGTCCTTCAGTTTTGCCGGGTTCATCAGGGTGACATTGGATAGCGAGATGGAGGAGGTCGATAGCAGGTCGGCGTTCACCCTGTCGGCAATCTGCTGCGCCGGCATTGTGGTCTTGATTTCGGTTTGCATGTCAGCAAACCAGCGGGCTGGCACGAACCGGTCTCGCTGTGTGACTGTTCCGACTCTCCAGACGACGGGTTGCGGCGTCGGAATAGCCAGATAGCATATGCCGACCTCGTCTTCCGCTCCGACGGGTGTATGGCACGTTGGCGTTAGACCCTCGCGAGAAGGTGCTTCCAGTTTTAGCCGAACGTTTTGCCAGCTCAGCGTCGTTGGCTGCCAAGTCACTTTTTCAGGGGGAAGGGGAACTGGCGATGAAGCGGGCAATAAGGAAACGACTGGCTTATCCTCAACAGCGACTACTGGCGGTTTTGACGGATGACTCTTCGATGACAAAGCAGCACCAGCCGCCACGGCAAGAACAAGAGCAACGTACGCTGGAGTTTTACTTGCCTGCATGGTTTTTACGCTGCTATTATCAAAATGCAAAAATAAAATGCGCCAAGCGGGACGAGTGTACACCGTAGCGTAGCGAGAAGACCATGACCGAGAACGAAAATCCGTTCGCCAGACAGCTGGCGTTCGGTGCAGACAGTTTTGCAGATAATCCAGAACCGCGTTGTCCTTGCGTGTTATTGCTTGACCGCTCCGGTTCGATGGCTGGCCAGCCGATTGATGAACTGAATGCGGGTCTTGCCGAATTCCGGCAGGATCTGCTTTCCGATGGGCTTGCGGCCAAGCGGGTCGAAACCACCGTTATTTCATTCGGGCCGGTCACAATAGACACGGCGTTTCACACTGCTCACAGCTTCATTCCACCCATCCTTGCGGCCGGTGGTGATACTCCGATGGGCGCGGCCATAAACCTTGCCATCGACGCACTTGAATCGCGAAAGGCCGAATATCGGGCCAACGGCATTTCCTATTATCGCCCGTGGATATTCCTGATTACGGACGGCGCGCCGACAGACGAATGGAAAGCTGCGGCGGCGCGTGTCAGGGAAGGAGAGGCGGCGAAGAAGTTTGCTTTCTTTGCGGTCGGCGTCAACCAGGCGGACATGGGCGTCCTGCGTCAGATTTCGACACGAGAACCGCTCAGCCTTAGCGGCCTGAAATTCAGGGAGCTTTTCCAGTGGTTGTCGGGTTCGCTAGGGTCGGTTTCGCAATCAACGCCTGGTACTGAGGTCGCGCTCAAAGCACCTACGGGCTGGGCGGTTGTGTGAGCTGGCGCTACATCGGCGCCTCGGTTGTCGGTACGTCGCATTCGAAGCTCGAACTTCCATGTCAGGACAGCAGCGTGGTCGTGGAGGCATCGGGTCAAAACGATGCCAGATACCTCATTGCAATCGCATCCGATGGAGCGGGCAGTGCCCGCTTCGCTCAAGTTGGCGCGGAGCTTACGTGTGAAACAGCGGCGCGTGCTCTGACCGACTTCCTGGCGCATTCCCCGGATGGCATCCTTTCGATTGAACCGCAAGCGCTCGTCGAGGCTGTTCGCGTCGCAATTCAGGATCGGGCGACAGAAGGCGGTAGTTCGATGAGGGACTTTGCGTGTACCGTGATCGGAGCCGTTGTCGGTCCTGAAAAGGCGCTTTACTTCCAGATTGGTGATGGTGCGATCGTCGCGCGACGTTCCGGGATACTGGAGTGTGTTTTCTGGCCTGACGGCGGAGAATACGCAAACACAACGTTCTTCATCACTGACCAGGATGCGCAGGCTCATCTTCAGTATCGGATTGACGATAGGCCGGAGGAGCTGGCGTTGATGACGGATGGTTTGCAGCGCCTTGCGTTGGTGTTTTCGAGCAAGACCGTACATGCGCCGTTCTTTGACTCCATGTTTGCTGTGCTTCGGACCGCTTCCGTGGAAGCGTGCGACGAGTTGTCAGGCTCGCTTGCAGCGTTTTTGAACAGCGAACCGGTGAACTCACGAACCGACGACGACAAAACTCTGATTCTGGTTTCGGCAGTGCGAGAGGCGGAAGTGTGATGCAACTGCATGACGAGGCGGGCCGCGCGGTTGTTCTTGGCAAGGAGCTGGGGCGAGGAGGCGAGGGTAGTGTCTTCGAGTCCAGCAGTCTTGGCCGGGACAGCGTCGCGAAGGTGTATCACGCCGCTTTGCCTGAAGACAAGCAGGACAAGCTGCGTGCGATGGCCCGCATCGGTAGCACGTACCTGCATCAGATTTCTGCCTGGCCTACCAAGGTCCTGACGCAGGCCGGTGGGGTCGTCGCCGGCTTTGTAATGGCCAAAATCGAGGGATTCGAACCGATCCACAATCTCTCAAGTCCGGCCAGTCGCAAACAGATTTTTCCTTCTGTCGACTATGCGTTCCTCGTTCATGTGGCTCGCAATGTTGCTGCGGCTTTTGACGCGGTACATGCGCACGGCCACGTGGTCGGCGACGTCAACGAGAACAATTTTCTCGTGGGTCGTAACGGCACCGTGAAGCTGATCGACTGTGACTCGTTTCAGATCGTTGAGGGCAGCCGGCGATATTCCTGCGACGTCGGCGTGAAGCTGTTCACGCCGCCAGAATTGCAGAATGTCAGTTCGCTCAGAGGCAAGGAGCGCACCAGGAATCACGACAATTTCGGTCTTGCAGTGCTAATATTCCAGCTCCTGTTGCTGGGGAGACATCCGTATTCGGGTGTCCCGCTTGGCGGGAATGACCTCCCTCTCGAAGAGGCGATTGCTGTTTACCGGTTTGCATACGGTCCAGATCGCAAGCAACGGCAGGTGGACACGCCTCCCGACGCCATCAACCTTTCTTTTTTCGCTCCAGAAATCGGGCGGGCATTCCAGCGCGCTTTCACCGAAGAAGGTGTGTCGTCGGGACGGCCAGGCGCAAGCGAATGGATAAAGTTTCTGGACGGTTTACGTGGCTCGTTGCGCACCTGCGCCCAGGCATTGAATCACAAATATCCGTCGCATCTCGCGCAGTGTCCCTGGTGTGAACGCGAACGCGCGGGACGACCGGCGTTCCTTTCACAGAGCGCCGGTGGTACGGGCAATGGTTCGACCTCGACCGGTGACCTCGGCACGATATGGGCACGGATCCAGTCGCTAGCCGGGTTGCCACAGCTTCCCGTCTATACCGCCCCTCAGCATGTTGTGACCGGTCAGCTCCAGCAAGTTGGCAAGAATGCTCGTCTCCTGTACAGGCTAAAGATATCGGCCGTGTCTGTCGGAGCATTTCTCACAACTCTTAATCAGCCCGCGTTGTGGTTCATAAGCCTGATTGTCGGTGGTGCGATTATCGCGGTGCTCAAGCATCCCGTTGGCGGGAGGCTTGTCACACTCAGTGGTGCTGCCATAGCGGCGAAGAAGGTATTCGACTCGGAACTCGAAGAGTACAACAAGCTGATCGAGGACCCGCGTATTACGGAACTCTATGGCCGACTCGTTGCGGCTAAAGCACGCATTGATGGATTACCTGCCGAATACCAGCGGGGCATGCAGGATCTTCATGTTAGGGTACGTGAGCGACAACTGGAAGTGTTTCTCGACAGATTCCTGATTTCCGATGCCGATATTGATGGGATAGGTCCCGCGCGAGTGACCGCGTTGGCATCATTCAATATCGAGACAGCGCGCGACGTCAGCTATCACTCGGTTATGAGTGTTCAGGGATTTGGCGATGCACTGGCGGGCAGACTGGTCAGTTGGCGGCAGAGAGTCGAGAAACGCTTCGTGTTTGACGCGAGCCGCGGGGTGCCCCAGCAGGACGTCAACGCGCTTAACGCGCGCCTTGCCAACGAGCGAATGCAATTGGAGAGGGCGCTGCGGGACGGCCTGATTCAGTTGCAACAGTTGCACGCCGCAGCTGTTGGCGTGCGAGGTACTGTCAAGCTTCGTCTCGATACAGCATCTCTCGCCTTGGCACAGGCCGAGGCAGATCTGGCAGCGTTGAAAAGAATATGAGAACGCTAACCCGCTGCCGTCGCGCTTTGGTAACGGCTTTCTGCCTTCTGGTGCAGATGCAGTGTGCGTTCGCGCAGGCACCAGCTGGCCAGCCTGATTCGCTGGCCTTCTTTCTGTCCGCATTTCACGGAAAACCTGTGGCGGCCGTTCCCGAGGTTGCTTACAACCCGATTCCCGCTCCAGCGCCGACAACGTCCAACGTATCGACGAATACGACAGCGGCAAGCGGTAACCCAACAGCCTCGCCACAGCCAGGTTCGTGTCCACCGGGCGCCGACAGGCTAGGCTGCCCTGGCTCATATTCGCCGACTACAGGCGCACGGGCGGTGGCATCGGCCTGCCCTCCCGGATACCAGCGCGACCCGACCGGCTGCGTCATGCCAGCGATGCCGCTGCATGCGCATCGCATTGGTGGATATGGCGGGTGGGCTTGTGACATGGGATATGTGCGCGCAAATGACGGGTGTTCGCAGGTTGTCGTTCCCGTCAATGCTCATCCAGCAGACACTGCATCGGGATGGGTATGCAATTTCGGGTACCACTTTACGGTGGACCGCTGCGCGCCTGTTTTCATTCCGGCAAATGCTCACCTCGCGGCGGATGGAAGTCGCTATGAGTGCAACTACGGCTACCGGGATATGGGAATGAGCTGCGGCCAATGACGTTAAGCGGCACCAACAAAATACAAGACTGAGAGGCATCGGGGAAAAATGGCAACGCGGGCTACAAAGCGGCCGCTCAACAAATGCGGTTCGTGCGGTCACACGTGGTATCCGAAGGGGCGGTCACTGTCGGTGCGGTGCCCTGAATGCAGGAGCACTGATACGAAGAAGGCAGGTGCTGGAATAGGGGCCGTTGTGGTCTTCCTCGCGATGATGGCCATTTTTGGAGGCAAAAAGGAATCACATCCTGCGGCCGACGTTCAGGCGACGGGCGCTTCTGAAGTGCAGGCGGTCGAGCCGGTTACTGCCGCCAGTGCGCCTGAGCCGACTCTCAATGACGCAAATCTGTCCGGTGCGGCGGCATCGAGCGCCGGTGACGAAAAACCGTCACCAGATACTGCACAGACAGGGAGCACAACGTTATCTGGCGGTCCTCAGGCGCAGGCGAACGTAACCCTTGCAGCGCCTGCGGTAGCTCCCGAAGTCGCTAGTGACGTAGCGCAAAGCCCCGAACCTGATGTACCGACTGCTCCAACCCTTCCATCAGTTCGTGACAGGGAGCATCACTGACGGGTGAGGCTCACCAGACGCGCAACGTCTGAGCCGCAAGTCTCAAGATTTCGAGGCTCGGCGCCGATAACTTTGATTAAATCCCCTGGCGAATTCGATGACAAAGACATGGCTGATAGTTCTGGCGATAGTTGTGGCTGCTGCCGCCGTGGCGTGCAGTCAGATCACTCTGTTTATTGTTCCACCGATCGGCGCGTTACCCGAAGGGCGGACCGTTGTGATCGGCAGGTTGAGTTCCACCAGATTTGTAGACAGCGCTGACGCAATGTGCGAGCGCATTCAGGGTGGCGTTAGCCTTCTCTGTCGCGCTGTGGTGATGGGCACGGTCTTCGAAAAGTCGACCATTCTGATGCGACTTCCATATAGCCAGTGGCTTTACGAGATTTCGACTGACGGGAAAACCTACGAACGTTAAGACGGGGAGCGGAGCATGGGATTTCTGGTGGTGGCAGCGCTGATTGGTTTGATTCCGGCAGCAATTGCAAAAGGCAAAGGGCGTTCGTTTGGCGCATGGTGGATTTATGGCGCCGCAATTTTCATCGTGGCGCTTCCACATTCCTTGTTGATGAAGTCGAATCAGGCAGGTATCGAGCGGCAGCAACTCGCCGATGGGATGAAGAAGTGCCGACATTGCGCGGAATTCATCAAGCAGGACGCCAATGTTTGCCGCTACTGCGGGCGGGACGTATAGAACGCTCTTCCGTCAGCATACCGTTCCTGACGGGATCTTCGGCGCATCAGCGAACGCAATGATGGTGCTTGTCGACTGCACGCGCGACTGCTGGATGGAGGCGTCGAGCCTCTGCTCACGCACGTGCGACCGGACGGGAATATCGGGTCCGCGGACGCCAGAATCCCGTCGATCGATGCGGACGTTTGAACGATTTTCAGTATGAAGTTCTGAACACACGCGCAAGTACCCGGATTCGGTTGGCGAGCTTCTCTCTCTTGAACCGGTCTGCGAATGACGGGGGCATCACCTGGATTCGGCGCAGCGGCGGGAAAAAGACGGTCAGTCTCCCGACCGCTAACACAGGCGCCGAGTTCAGGAACTCCAGTTGTTCGGGCGCCCCGTGCGTCCGAAATCCTTACCCGATCGATCTCTTGCTCGCGGTCTGTCCGGTTTCATAGACCAGCTAGCGTTTCGCTTAGAATCGACGTCCGGCATCGGCGGGCCACGGCTGTGCACGTCGACGGTCAATCGTTCAATCGGGGAGTGAACATGCGGTTTATCCATGCGGCGGATATTCATCTCGACAGTCCGCTTCACGGCCTGAGTGCCTATGCGGACGCGCCCGCGGCGATGCTGCGCAATTCGACGCGCGAGGCGTTCTCGTCGCTGGTGACGATCGCCATCGACGAATCCGTCGATTTCATGGTGATCGCGGGCGACCTGTACGACGGAACCTGGCGCGACCACAACACGGGCATCTTTTTCTGCAGGGAGATGGGCCGGCTGCGACGCGCAGAGATTCCCGTGTTCGTGCTGTTCGGCAATCACGACGCCGAAAGCGAAATGACGAAGCAGCTGCAACTGCCCGAGAACGTCCGCACGTTCTCGACACGCAAGGCGGAGACGTTCCGGATCGACGCGCTGAAAGTCGCGTTGCACGGCCATAGCTTCAAGGAACGGGAGACCACTGTGAACCTCGTCGCCGGCTACCCGGCGCCTGTATCCGGCTACTTCAACATCGGCGTGCTCCATACGGCGCTCGAAGGCAATGCCGCACACGCGAGCTATGCGCCGTGTTCACTGGCGGAACTGCATGGCAAGGGCTATCACTACTGGGCGCTCGGGCACGTGCACGAGTTTGCGATGTGGCAGGACCGGTCGACGGTCGTATTCCCGGGCAATCTGCAAGGCCGCAATATCCGCGAGACCGGGCGTCGCGGCGCCGTGATGGTGACGGTGGACGATTCGGGCGAGATCGAAATCGAGCGCCTCTTCGTCGATGTGCTGCGTTGGGAAGCGGTGGAGGTCGATGCCTCGGCTTGCGCGACGCTCAACGATGTCGCGCGCGCGGTTGGTAGCCATCTGGATATGCTCGCGGAATCGGCATCGGCGACGGTGCCGCATGCCGTGCGCGTGACGGTGACGGGAAGGACTGCGGCGCATGGCGAGCTGTTCGGACTCGAGCCGCAATTGCGCGCCGAAGTGCTTGCGCAGATCGCGGGTCTCAGCCACGACCGTCTGTGGCTTGAGAAAGTGCGCATCGAGACGAGCCCGCTGGGCGATAGCACTGCCGTGCTCGATCGCGCAGATGCCATCGCGGATCTGCACAACCTGCTCGTCGAAGCCGAGTCCGATCCGGACTTTCTCGCGATGCTGAAAGAGCGGCTGATCGGGCTGGCGACGCATTCGCCTCACGAACTGCAAGAGATGGTGCCCGCGCTCTTCGATGTGCGCAACGGCGAACTGACGGGACTGGTGCGTGCAGTGCGTGCCGGGCTGGTTGAACAGGTGGCGAAGGCGAACTGAACCATGCGCATTGGCAAGCTCGAACTGATCCGCTACGGCAAGTTCTCCGACGAAGCGGTGGCGTTTCCCCGCTCGTCGCACGATTTTCACTTTCTCGTCGGACCCAACGAAGCGGGCAAGTCCACGATCAAGACGGCGATCACCGAACTGCTGTTCGGCATGCCGCACAGCTCGCCGCTGGATTTCATTCATCCTCAGAGCGAACTGCGGCTGGGCGCGGTGATCGAGCATTCGGATCAGTCGCTGGAGTTTCATCGGTCGAAGGCGAGAAAGGCGTCCCTGTCCGCGCCGACGGGCGAGCCGCTCGCAGGCGAAGCGCTCGCGCCGTTTCTCGGCGAGGCCGACAAGGCGTTCTTCGAGCAGATGTTCTGCCTCGATCACACGTCGCTGATCAAAGGCGGACAGAGCATTCTTGATGCGTCCAGCGACGTGGGGCAGGTGCTATTCCAGTCGGCGGCAGGCATCTCGAGTCTCGGTCCCGTGCGGGAACGGCTCGCGGAAGAGGCCGACCGCCTGTGGAGCAAACGCAAGTCAGGCGAGCGCGCCTATTACGTCGGGCAGAAGCAACTGGATGACGCGAGCGCCGAACTGAGAGCTGCAATAGTCCGGACGTCCGCCTGGCGGGCTGCGCAGGAGACGGTCGACGACGCGCTGGAAGGCAAGCAATCCGCAGAGCGCCAGCATGGCGAGCTGGAACTGAAACGCAGCCGCCTGGAGCGCATTCGCCGCGTCACGCACCATCTTGCCGTGTGGCGGGAGAAGACCGCCGAGCTGCGCGCGCTGGGCGAGGTGATCGATCTGCCGCACGATGCCGACGCCACGCTGCAAGGCGCGTTGAGAAAACTGGCGGCAGCCGACAGCGCGCTCGAAGTGCATCTGCGGCACGCGGGCGAACTGCAAGGCGCGCTCGACAACAAGGACATCGATCGAACCGCGCTGGCGTTCCAGAGCGAAATTGAGGCGCTGGAAAGTACGCGTCACCGATGCGGTGATCACGAAGCGGACATCGCGCGCCTCGAGCAGCAGGTTTCGTTGCTCGTGCGTCAGGTCGCCGATGCCTGCGCGCAGCTCGAATGGCCCCGGGACGAACTGGCGGCGCGTAATAGCGTGCCCTCGGCGCTCGCGTTGCATACGGTCGAGAGCCTGATGCGCGACCGCGGCAAGCTTGAGCAGTCGGTCGTCAACGCACAGCAGGCGTTAGAAAAGAAGCTGGCAGAGATCGCCGATCTTGGCCGCAAGCTGGAGAGCCTGCCCGCTGGGGAAGTTCCCGACGATGTCCACGCCGCACTGCGTTCCGGGCAACGATACAGGGAAAACGACCTCGCGCAGCGCCGGTTGACCGAGGACGCCGCCGACGCACAGCGCACGCTGGATGCGAGTCTTGCGGCGCTCGGCAAATGGAGCCGTCCGTTGCCGTCGCTGAAGTCGATGACCTTGCCATCGACGGAACGCGTTGCGTCGTTGCGTGCCGAGCGCGACGATCTCGGCTCGCGTCTCATGCGCGCACGCGACCGACTCGATGAAGCACGCGAGGGCGAACGTCTGGCCGTTGCCGAACACGATTCGTTCGAGCAGGCGCATCAGATCGTGACGGGTGAGGTCGTTGTGCAGGCGCGCGGGGTCCGCGACGCGGCATGGGCGGCGATCAGGGATGGCGCGGTGTCGGTGGCGGACGGCGCGCCGCAATTCGAAGCCGCAATGACGGTGGCGGACGATCTGTCCGACCGGCAGGTCGGCTCGGTCACGGAAGCGACGGAACTGTCGAACCTGAAACAGCGGGTTCTCGAAACGAAGCAAACGGCCCTGCGCCATGGCCAGCGCGTTGCCGAGGCAGAAGAGGCCCTCGCGCGCTTCGATGCGGCCTGGGCGTCGGTCGTATCCGAACAGCAACTGGCGGGCATGGCGCTCGACGATATCGCCTCGTGGATCACGCGCCGCGAAAGCGCGCTGCAGGCCGCCGCAGCACTCGAAAAGAGCACGGGTGAACTCCAACGCGAACGCGCGGAGGTTGAATCGTGCCGGGCACGGCTCGCCGGTTGTCTTGTCCGGGCGGGGCTGAGCGGCCCATTGCCCGCCGGGCTCGAAGACTTGTGCACAATGGCCGAGCGCTACGTGAGCGAATGCAGGCAGGCGGCGACGACGCAGCGCCTGCTCGCCGGGCAGATCGAAGCGGCTCAGGCCGATGTTGCGAGCTTGCGTCGAGAGGCGGACGTGCACGACGATGCCCACGGTCACTGGAAAGATCAATGGGCCGCCGCCATGACGAAAGCGGGTCTGTCTGCCGTCGCGGATTCGGATGCGGCGACCGGGGCTGCGCTCGGAATCGCCAGGACGGTTCGCGAACAGCTCGATGAAATCGCAGCTATCCGCAACGCGCAGATCGATCCGATGCGCGCCGCCCTGGCGGACTTTTCCGCAGATGCCAGCAGGCTCGCGGTCAAGTTCGACGTGTCGATGCCGGAAGCGGATGCGAAAGCCCTTTCGATCGAACTCTCGCGACGTCTGTCGTCGGCGCGGGCTGTGCAGGCCGAATCCCAGCGCCTGACGAACGAACTGGCGGACGTGTCGGAGCGCGTTCGCCTCGCCCGTGCTGAGGTGGATGAGGCGACAGCGCAACTGCGTCCGCTCTATGCGCTTGCCGCTGTCGACAAGCCGGACCTGCTGCGTCCGCTGATCGCGCGTTCGGACCGCAAGCGCGAACTGGCGGCGGCCATCGGGCAGGCGCACAGGAGTCTCGTCACCGATGGCGACGGGCTGGGCATCGAAGAGCTCGCCGAGGAAGTCGACGCGACCGATCTGCAGACGGTCCAGGCCGATCTGCTGAGCGTGGGCGTCGCGCTGACGGAGTCGGTTAACGCACGTGCCGAGATCGCGACCAGGGTGGCCGAGGCGCGTCAGCAGCTGGCGGCTATCTCGGGCGGCGCGAATGCGGCGATTGCCGAAGCAAAACGTCAGGAGGCGCTCGCCGCCATGGCCGAAGCGGCCGAACGCTTCATCAAGGTCGAGACGGCGTCCACGTTGCTGCGCTGGGCCGTCGACCGGTATCGGGAACGTCGTCAGGGGCCCATGCTGGCACGCGCGAGCGCAATCTTTTCGGAGCTGACGCTGGGTGCGTTCGAACGTCTTTCGGTCGACTACGACAGCCAGCCGCTGGCGCTGGCCGCCGTGCGCGCGGGCGGCAAACGCGTGGAGATCAGTGGCATGAGTGAGGGGACGCGTGACCAGCTCTATCTGGCGTTACGTCTTGCCGCGCTCGAACTGCATTGCGAGCGTGGTTCCGCGCTGCCTTTCGTTGCCGATGACCTGTTCATCAATTTCGACGACAGGCGTGCGAAGGCAGGGCTTCGCGTGCTGGCGGGACTGGCCACGCGCGTACAGGTAATCTTTCTCAGTCACCACGATCACCTGGTCGAGATCGTCAACGAGGTGTTTGGTGCCTCGGCTAACGTGCGATATCTCGGTTAGCGGTTCTCTCCATCCAGCAACGAAAATACTCCGGCAAGTAGTGTCGCTTTCGCGTGTCCAGGGCGGACATCGCCACTTCCCATGGTGGAATCCGCGTCGGAGTACAGCACCTGCGAGCATGACGACTCGGTGGCTGGGATCGTCTCTGGCGTGGCAGCTTTGCCTGCCGCGCCTTCGATAAACTCACCAAGACTATCGATGATTTTGTTAGGATCACAGTCAACAAAAAAATAAACTGAGCGCTAATATCATGATCAAAAGTTTGTCGCGGATAAAAAAATTCGGTGTTTTCGAAGACTACGCGAAACCAGCGGGCCTAAACGAGTTTGGCGCGGCCAACATCATCTACGGATGGAATTACTCGGGCAAAACAACGTTGTCGAGGCTCTTCCAGTGCCTGGAAACCAAGGCGACGCATCCGGACTACCCCGGAGCGCAATTCGCGTTGGTTGACGAAGACGGTTCATCGGTCGATCAATCCAACGTGGGTGCTTACGGCGGCGTCGCCCGAGTGTTCAACTCGGATTTCGTCGAGAAAAATTTGAGTTGGAACGGAGCAACGTTTCATCCCATTCTGTTGTTGGGCGAAGACACTATTGAGGCGCAAAGCAAAATCGCGGCGAATGTGAAGCTCATTGAACGGTGCCGGATCGCATACGCGAAGCACCGAAGGTTGAGCGATGAAACTGAACAGCGGATGAGCCAAGATCGGACCGCTGCGGCCAAACAGATCAAGATTCGTCTTTCGCTGGTCGAAGCGTTCACTGCTTCGCACCTCAACGCCGTGCTCGCGGGCCTGGACGCAGGCAAAGCGGCCGAGGCGCGACTCAGCGAAGATGACTTGGCGGCGTGCCTGAAACAAGCCCTCGCCTCGGACAAGGACAAGCTGGAACCGGTGCCCTTGGTGCGCCTTCACCCGACGCTTTCCGGGTCGATCGCGAAATGCAAGCCGCTGCTTGAAAAAGTACCGCAATTGTCAAGCACGATTGATTACCTTAGGGAGAATCCCGCCGTCGCCAATTGGGTCGAGCATGGTCTGACACTGCATGACGACGCGGAAGCCTGCGAATTTTGCGGCGGTGAACTTGCCAACGAACGCATGGGCGCGCTTCGCGCTCACTTTTCTAAAGATCTCCTCAATTTCAAGAGCGAACTGAGTGCCACCAAGAAGTCTGTCGACGCGTTGCAGTTGGAGCTGACACCGTTCCAGAAGTCGAGTTTCTACCCAGACTTTCGCGACCGCGCAGGCGAGGCGCATCAAGAGCTGCTGTGCGCGATCGGCACCTTCAACGATCAAGTTCTCAAACTCTCCGCATCGATGGCTCGCAAGATGGAGTCGACTTTCGAGCAAGTGGAGTTTCCGGAGTTGTCGGATGAGCCCGAGAAAGACGTGGCGCGACGAGTGGCAGCGTTCAATGAAATCGTCGCGGCGAACAACGCGATCGGCGAGAGTTTTGGCAAGCTGAAAGCCAGCGCGGTGAAAAAAGCGAAACTGCATTTCGCCGCCGAGTTTTTCGCCACGGAACGTGACTCGGGCGCGGCGAAGCGTCTCGCTCTGCATGTCTCGCATCGCGAAAAGATGGAAAAGATCGGAAAAGCGTTAAAAGCCGAAAATCTCGAGCTGGAAGCGCAAATCAGCTTCGCGCAAAAAGGCCGAGAGAAGATAAACGCCCGAATCTCGAATCTACTCGGGAGTGACGAACTCCACATCGAAGTCGTCAAGGAAGGGGAGTCGGACCGGTTCCGGCTCGCTCGCCGAGAGGCGATCGCGAAAAACCTTAGCGAAGGGGAAAAGACAGCCATCGCCTTCGCGTTCTTCTTGACAAAGCTAGACGAGCTCGAAGATTTCTCAAAATCGATGATCTACATCGACGACCCTATATCCAGCTTGGACAGCAATCACATATTCCAAGTCAATTCGATTATTCGAGAAACCTTCTTCAAGCAAGACGAGCCCAAAGGAGAATGGAGGATCGCGTGCGCGCAGCTTTTCATTTCCACCCACAATTTTGAATTTTTCTCGCTTCTTCGCGAGTTGCCAGCGAAGAACAAAAGACGCTACTTCCAGACGAAGAAACTGTCGCCGACTGTTTCAACGTTCACGAATCTTCCCCCCTCGATCCTCAAATATTCTTCGGAGTATCACTATCTTTTTGGCGTGGTTCACAATTTCCACAACAGCCCGGACAAAGGCGAGCTGGAAACATTGCTCTCAGTTCCGAACGCAGTGCGACGATTTGTAGAGCTTTACAGCTACGCGCGCATCCCGCATTTCGTCGACGGAACCGTCGATCAGCGCGTCGATACCTTGTTTGGAAAGGAGAAGTCGAAACGAATTCTCAAAGTTTTGCATTATTTCAGCCATCTCAACGACATCGAGCGTCTGTCGAAGAACACAGACCTGATTTGTGACATCGAGCATGTCGTCGCTGATCTTTTCGAGTTGCTCGAAAAGGACCCGTTGCACTACGATGCCTTGAAGGCCTCTCTCGCGTGATCGACGATTGTCGCGCGTGTGGCCGAAGAGCGGCTTCTCGCGCTGTCGCGAGGCCCGCCGTTAACTCAAAGCTAACCAGGCGTGGTGGCCGAAGACTACGTGATCGCACAAGCTGCGAACATCAGGCGTAGCGAATTCGACTTGGCGATTTCTGAACCGGCGTCGCCACCTCGCCCGCTTGCCATCTTCGCTTCAAGGCCGTTTGATTGGCCACCATTACGGAATGGAACGGGATAAAGGCGGGCGCGCGGCGAACGCCCGCGCGCTTGACATAAAAACCGCTGGCGGGCTCGACAGTGTAGAAGCTTTTTAGTAATGTCCGATTCAGGCTAATTAGAAATGTCCGATTTTTGCCTCCTTAGGCTCACGCTGTCGCGATGCGTCGACCCGGGGGTGAATCATGAATGGGCGTGGTCTGATCACGGCGAGCATGCGCGAACTGGAACGAGTCAAGGTCATCGAGGCGGTCATTGAAGGCCGCCTGCGCTGCTTTGGCAGCCGAGCGGCTGGATCTTTGTGAGCGGCAGATCAGCCGGCTGTGCCGGCGTTATGAGGCCGATGGTCCAGCCGGACTGGTGTCGGGCAAGCGTGGCAAGCCGAGCAATCGTGAACTGCCCATCGATCTGCGTGCGCGGGCCATGGCGCTCGTGCGTGAGCGCTACGCCGACTTTGGTCCGACGCTGGCGCGCGAGAAGCTGGACGAATGCCACGGCATCCGGCTGTGCAAGGAAACGGTGCGCCAACTGATGACCCAGGCCGGCCTGTGGGTGCCGCGCAAGCAGCGCCCGCCGAAGATTCACCAGCCGCGGGCCCGGCGCGCGTGCCTGGGCGAACTGGTGCAGATCGACGGCAGCGACCACCGCTGGTTCGAGGACCGGGCACCGGCCTGCACGCTGCTGGTGTATGTCGACGATGCGACCAGCCGCCTGATGACGCTGCACTTTACGGCCACGGAGTCGACCTTCAGCTACTTTGAGGCGACGCGGGCGTACATCGAACGCCATGGCAAGCCGGTGGCGTTCTACAGCGACCGTGCCAGCGTCTTCCGGCCAACGTACAGCCGCACCGGCGCGCGCGGCATCACGCAGTTTGGCCGGGCGATGTACGAGCTGAATATCGACACCTTCTGCGCGAATTCAAGCCCCGCCAAGGGGCGCGTGGAGCGCGCCCATCTCACGCTGCAGGACCGGCTCGTGAAGGAGTTGCGGCTGCACGGCATCCAGACCATGGAAGCGGCGAATGCCTGGGCGCCCGCCTTCATGGCCGCCTACAACGCGCGCTTTGCGAAGCCACCGCGGAGCACGTTCGACGCGCACCGGCCGCTACGCGCGGACGAGAATCTCGACACGATCCTGACGTGGCGGGTGGTGCGCAAGGTGTCGGAATCGCTGACCGTGCTGAATGACCTCATGATCTGGCTGCTGGAGGACACACCGGCTACGCGCCGACTGATCGGCCGCCACATCGACGTGTGGGAGTATCCGGACGGACGCATTGAACTGCGTGCCGGTGGCGTCGCGCTGCCCTGTGTCGCGTTCGATGAGCTCGCCGAAATCGACCAGGGGGCCGTGATCGGGCACAAGCGGCTGGGCCATGCGCTGCAGGTCGCCCAGGCGCTGCAGGCGCAGCGCGACAATCGCCGGATATCCGGTTCGCCGTCGCGCACGAACCGCGGTGAACCGGTGCGCCCGAAGGCGCGGCGGCCCGGCACGCGGAAGCCGCGCGAAGTGACGCTCGAGGACTGGAATGCGGCGGTAAGGGGGATCCATCGGAACCCGGCAGGCTCGGTGCTAAAACCCCCTCCAGACAGATAAAAAGGACTGCAAAACAACCAATAACTACAACCCAAAACCGATCTCAACCCCGACATCTGTATTTAGCCGGAGCCCCGACATTTCAAAATAGCCTTGACAGACAGACAGACAGACAGACAGACAGACAGACAGACAGACAGACAGACAGACAGACAGACAGACAGACAGACATGACATGGCAGACAGACAACAACAGACAGATAACAGGCAAACGTCGAGCCGCTTGCGCCCGATGAACGCGGACGGCTCGAGAGTCCTGCCAGCAAATGGCGTCGTTCCGGGCGTCCGCGGCTGCATCATCTGATGGTCGTGCAAATTCTTGCGTCACGGTGACCACCGTTTCCCGTCTCACTGGGGCATCATGCAATTCGGCGCAAATCCAGACGGCCTGGCGCTCACGACGGATCGGCCGATCGACGCCGCCAACGACTTACAACAGGACCGCCTGCTGTAAAAGCTCCAGGGCTTTCAATTCGTCCAGCCGACCCGTGCGTGCCTTACCCGCCAGCGTCTTGATCAATGCTTCTGCTATCGGTGCAATACCGTGGAGATTGTCCAGGCTGGTCACGGTGGCGAAGGGGAGTGGAGCCGGACTTTGCTGCGGGTGCGCGGAGACGGGCAACGATTCGGGCATCGACCCGGAGGGTGCAGATGTGGCTGCCGGCACCGCTTCATCCTTTTCATCGAATGAACGGCTGGCAAGGTCCTCGGAGGAATCATTGACATCAGCTCGCGGGCTGACGACGATCGTCTCCGTGTCTTCCGCGACGTCCGCCGAAACAGGTGCGGGGCTTTCCGATGCATCCAGGGCGGTCGCACGCACGCGCCTCGTGCGCACTTTCCCGTCGACGAGATTCCCCCGTACACCATCGTTCGTTGCTGGCGCAGGCGACTCATGTTGTTGAACGGATGCGCGACCGCGTGGAGCAGGCGTAAGCAGACGCGACACTGACTCTGGAATGTCGGCTTCCGTGCGCGGACTGTCTAACCAGCCAGCTGGCAATCCGAGTCGCTCCGTGAACCGGTTTGTTTCCAAACTGTCCATGCGCTTCTTGCCATGTAGACGATCGGCGATGTTGAATCCACTCATCTCCATGACCACGCCGAGTCTGACTTTCGATCCGTTGCGACTGGTGAGAAGGTGGAGGTTGGCGCGTCGGATATTTTCCACCTCGGCGCTGTCGCTCAATGCTAGCGGCTGCTGTTGCGGCGTTTTAGGCGGCTTGTTTGTCGGACGCGAAGCTTTAACCGGCACTCCTGGTTTGGGCTGTTCGGGCTTTCCGCTTCGACTATTCTTGACGGTTCTCGGCGAACCGCCAGCTACTTTCTTTGGCATTTGCGCTTCCTCGGACAAACTATCCTCAGGAACTGGTTGCTGGTCGACGCTCCTGGCAGGAGCCGGCTCAAGTGCTTCGGCCTCTGCGTCGAATCCTTCATCGATCTGGACGAAGTCGAGCGGTGACTTCAGACGGGCGATGGTCTCGGCCGCGAGCGCAGGATTGGGCTGGTCAAAAAAGCCGTGCGGTAACCCGAGCGTGGTTTCCATGTGAAAGGCGGTCTCGGGCGTGAACCGCTCGCCTTTCATCAGTTCGGCCACGCGCGTCATGCTCGATTCGAGTGCAATGGCGATATTCTCTGCGCCTACCGCATCGACCAGAAACTGAAACGATCGTGTTTTGAAGATGGAGGCAGTCTGGGCGGGGTCTCGGGGCGGCGCCTTCACATACGGAGGTCCCGGCCGTTGGGGTGGAGGCTTTTTCTCGTGGTGAGGTTGGCGTTGGCCGTTGCGCCGGGATCCCGCATATCGCCCGCGGGCTTGACTCATAAAATACGGCTCCATGCGACGTTGATTCTGGACATGCTGATTATAGACGAGGCGATGTCGGGATTCGACGCCGTCCTCATGCTGTCACATTTTGGGATTAAGCTCTTCGCC
This sequence comes from Paraburkholderia diazotrophica, assembly GCF_900108945.1. Lineage (GTDB taxonomy): Bacteria > Pseudomonadota > Gammaproteobacteria > Burkholderiales > Burkholderiaceae > Paraburkholderia > Paraburkholderia diazotrophica. Next base: position 57,562 of record NZ_FNYE01000036.1, read on the forward strand.
CTCGGTAGTCAGCCAACGGTCGTGGGCGTCATGCAGCGCCCGTCGCCGTAAAACCTGGCGACCGGCGTTTCTCTCTTTGCGTCAGGAGCATCCCGTGTTGAGCGCCCACGAATTCGCAACATTGATGCTGGTCAAGGACTCCGCCGATCACATTGCTGATCGGGAAGAGCTTGGTGCGTTGCTTGAACGCCAGCTTGTTGCACTGGAGCGACGTGCGGGCGGAGCAGTGCGCCCTCGCATCACCGAGGACGGAGAGTCGCTTCTCCGCAACCTTGCCTTTATTAATAATGCGAAATATCCGTCGGGCGCCGCCTGAAATCTGCCAGCCGCACGACTGGCGGGCGGCAGGAACTCAACGCAGCGCTTCCAGGCGGCGTTGGCAACATTTGTCGTCGCCACCGCGTCGATAGCTCTGCATGGCCTTTGTGCGATCCGGAATGAATCCGTTGTCGTCCGCGCCCCACAGGCCTTCCCAGAAAAGCCCGAGATTATGTGCCGCGGCCTTGTGGCCCAGTTCAATGGCCTGCTCGTAGAGCGATCGCGCACGGCTCACATCAACATGCATACCCCGCCCGAGCCGTGCACTATCGGCCAGCGCGGCAGCGGACATGCCGCGCAGACGACTGTCCGCGGTTTCATCTTTCATCACATCGTCGAGAATCGCGTTCCCGGTCTCGAAGTCCGCCTCACCTCCTGTGGCCGTAACCAGGGAAATGGCCATCGCTACCCGCCAGGCCGGATGACGGTTCACCCCGATGCGCTCGAGTAACCAGCGGCCCAGACAAGCCGCGCCATCCAGTGTGCTGGTCAGGAGCGCGTTCGCGATCGCGGCGAGCGACTCGGGTGACAGGAATCCCGTCTTGTTAGCAGCGAGGACATGACGGGAGAATTTCTCAACATCAAGAGAGGGCTCAGCGCGACGCAACTGATGCCATTCACGCTCGATTGTGCCAACCCAGCTTTCCATCTGCATGGTGAGCGACCCTTTGGTGAAGAACGCACCCCATTGTAGCTCACCATTTTCCATTCGCAATGCCCATTCGCGCGTCTAACTAAGCCTGATGACGACGCGGCCGTAAACAGCTCACAAGGGATTTTTTTGAACTGGCCTCTTCTAAGTATCACGTTCGTGCGCTGGGGAAATGTTGCATATCCGACAATGTCGGATATGCAACACTGCAGTTGCCGTGACAAGGCGAATTAAGGAGGCGGATTTAGCTTATGCTGCAAGCCGCCTAACTCCGCCCAACGCATATCAACTCGATGCTCATTGAGCACTTGGCGGGCAGCGTGGGGCCGCGCTTGGCGAAACGGCGATTAACGGCCTTTACGGCCGAAGTCACTCATTTCGTGAAACCGCGAAAACTGTCAAGCTTACCATCTCGAAGCTCGTGTCGCAGTAAGGCGCTGGGGTAAGATTCACAGCCGCATTTGACGATTAAACAACGGCGAAACCGAAGAAGATACTGCCTCCGAGCGTCGCTACGGTGCTCAAACGCTGTCATCACCCAGCGGATGCGGCCCTGCTGTGCGTGGGGCGCTGCGCGTCCGACTCCCCAAGCGTGCGCAATCTCGTGTTCCACGTTCGCTTCGCCGCGATTCATAGATTTTTCGCCGCAGCCGCCAAGAAAGAAACACCGCGCATTGGCATTGACCTTGCTTTCAAGGGTCGCCCGGCGCAGTGCATATCGTGCCGGGCGACACATTGTCCATTCCAGCAGGGGGACATCACGATGGCGTTACTGGAACGAGCGGCATGGTATGACATTGCACGTGCCACCAACTGGACTTCAAGCTATGTGGCGGAGTCGGAGCTCTTTCCCGATCTTATGTCTGGGGCACAAGGCATTCCCATGGCGAGCTGGGAAACCTACGACGAGCCATACAAGACGTCATATCCCGAGTATGTGCGCGTGCAGCGCGAGAAAGACGCCGGCGCCTACTCGGTGAAGGGCGCGCTTGAGCGCAGCCGCATGTTCGAGGACGCCGATCCGGGCTGGCTGTCCATTCTGAAGGCGCACTACGGTGCAATTGCGCTCGGCGAATATGCGGCGATGAGCGCGGAGGCCCGAATGGCACGTTTCGGCCGTGCGCCCGGCATGCGCAACATGGCCACCTTCGGCATGCTCGACGAGAACCGTCATGGCCAGTTGCAGCTCTACTTTCCTCACGACTACTGCCCCAAGGATCGCCAGTTCGATTGGGCCCACAAGGCGTACCACACTAACGAGTGGGGTGCGATTGCCGCGCGCAGCGCGTTCGATGATCTGTTCATGTCGCGCAGTGCAATCGAAATCGCGGTCATGCTCACCTTCGCGTTCGAAACGGGTTTTACCAACATGCAGTTTCTCGGCCTCGCGGCCGATGCTGCCGAAGCGGGCGACTTCACCTTTGCAAGCCTGATCTCCAGCATTCAGACTGACGAGTCGCGCCATGCGCAAATCGGCGGCCCCGCATTGCAGATCCTGATCGCCAACGGCCGCAAAGAGCAGGCCCAAAAGCTCGTTGACATCGCCATCGCGCGCGCTTGGCGTCTGTTCTGCCTGCTCACGGGCTCGTCGATGGATTACGCCACGCCGCCCGTGCACCGCAAACAGTCGTTCAAGGAATTCATGCGGGAGTGGATCGTAGGCCAGTTCGAACGCACGCTGATCGACCTCGGACTCGACCTGCCGTGGTACTGGGCGCAGATGATCAACGAGGTCGACTACCAGCACCACGCCTATCAATTGAGTATCTGGTTCTGGCGGCCTACTGTCTGGTGGAATCCTGCTGCCGGCATGACGCCTGAGTGCCGCGACTGGCTCGAAGAAAAATATCCCGGCTGGAACGACACGTTCGGCAAGGCGTGGGACGTCATCATCGATAACCTGCTCGCCGGCAAGCCCGAACTCACTGTTCCGGAGACGCTGCCGATCATCTGCAACATGAGCCAGCTGCCCATTTGCGCGATCCCTGGCAATGGCTGGAATGTGAAGGACTATCCACTCGACTACAACGGCCGCACATATCACTTCAACTCGGAAATCGATCGCTGGGTGTTCCAGCAGGACCCCGTTCGCTACCGCGATCACCTCACGCTCGTCGATCGCTTCTTGGCCGGGCAGATCCAGCCGCCTGACCTGACGGGCGCGTTGAAGTACATGGGGCTCGCACCGGGCGAAATCGGCGACGACGCGCACCACTACGCGTGGGTCGAAACGTACCGCGACAAGCGTTACGAAAAGAGCCGTGAAGCGGCGATTCAATGGAGGACGACATGGCTCTTTTCCCTGTGATTTCCAATTTTCAGTATGACTTCGTATTGCAGCTCGTGGCCGTGGATACGGACAACTCGATGGACGAGGTCGCCGCCGCAGCGGCTCACCATTCGGTGGGCCGGCGAGTAGCGCCTCGACCGGACAAGGTGATCCGCGTGCGCCGCCAAGACGGCGAGCAGTTCTATCCGCGCGACGCGAAACTCGCCGAGACAGACATCAAGCCGATGGAAACGCTCGAATTCATCTTTTGCGACGACTGAGGCCAGCATGTTGTTCCAGAAAGTTTGCACCCTCGACGACCTGTGGGAAGGCGAGATGACCGAAGTGGAAGTGGATGGCCACGTGATCGTGCTGGTACGCCCCGAAGGCGGCGAGCCGCGCGCCTTTCAGGGCATTTGCCCGCACCAGGACATTCCACTCGTCGAAGGAAAATTCGACGGCCGCGTGCTGATGTGCCGCGCGCATCAGTGGACCTTTGACGCAAGCACGGGCAAAGGCATCAATCCGGGTGACTGCCGTCTCGCCGAATACGCCGTGAAACTCGAAGGCGACGATGTTCTGATTGCCGTCGAAGGCGTCGAACCATTCTTTGCCCATTCCTGAGTCCGCAGGGGAACACAACGTGACCATCGACAACACCGCCGAAGCGTACCGCAACAACCGCGTGGGTCCCGTGCTTCGCGCGAGCAGCATTACGGCCGGCGTCATCGAAGCCGCGCATGTGGACAACCCCGGCAAGGCAATTCGCGTGGACGACAAGCTCGCCTATGTGCGCATCGACGCGGACGGCGAACTGATCCTGCGCCGCGCGACGCTCGAGGAAACACTGGGCCGGCCGTTCAGGATGTCCGAGCTCGAAGTCAATCTCAGCGCGTTTGCGGGCCGCATCGAGACGACCGACGACTATGTGCGCTTTTACTACGAAAAGACGCTTTAGCTGGAGACGAGCATGACGCAACCCGTAGTCCTCAAGCCACTGAAAACCTGGAGCCATCTGGCGGCCCGGCGGCGCAAGCCAAGCGAGTACGAGATCGTCTCGACCAATCTGCACTACACGACCGACAATCCCGATGCGCCGTTCGAGCTGGACCCGAACTTCGAAATGGCGCAATGGTTCAAGCGAAACCGAAATGCATCGCCACTGACTCATCCCGACTGGAATGCGTTCCGCGATCCGGACGAACTCGTCTACCGCACCTACAACCTGCTCCAGGACGGGCAGGAAACGTATGTCTTCGGGCTGCTGGACCAGTTCTCCGCACGCGGGCACGACACCATGCTCGCACGGACCTGGGCGGGTACGCTCGCGCGCCACTACACGCCCGCGCGCTTCCTGTTCCATGCGCTGCAAATGAGCTCGGCTTATCTGACCCAGATGGCGCCCGCCTCCACGATCTCGAACTGCGCCGCTTACCAGACAGCGGACTCGCTGCGCTGGCTCACGCACACGGCGTATCGCACCAGGGAGCTGTCGCAGACGTTCGGCGACCTCGGCTTCGGCACCGACGAGCGGCACTACTGGGAAAACGATCCGGCATGGCAGGGCTGGCGCAAACTAGTCGAGCACGCACTCACCGCATGGGACTGGGCGGAGAGCTTCGTAGCGCTGAACCTCGTCGCGCGTCCGGCCGTGGAAGAGACGGTCTTGCGAAGCCTCGGCGTGGCGGCGCGGCGCAACGGCGATACGCTGCTCGGCCTCATCACCGATGCGCAGCTGATCGACGCCCAGCGGCATCGGCATTGGGCCGCCGAGCTCGTTCGCATGGCGCTCGAGCAGGAAAGCAACCGCACCGTGCTGACGGCCTGGGTGAGCAAGTGGGAACCGCTCGCCGACGAAGCTATCGCGGCCTGGTGTGCCGCCCTCCCCGACGCACCGGATGCCAGCGCGCGCGCGAAAGCGGCCGCGCGTGAGTTCAGGCGCGCCATCGGTATATGAGTGTTGGCACAAGCCGGCCCATGAAACATCGGAAGCACATAGTGAAACAGCAAATAACGATCGGGGGCGGTGGTGGTTTTTGTCGCAGTAAGGCGGTCTGTTATGCTCAAAGATTGAAGAAGAAGGGTGTGCTCGATAGGGTCTTTCACCGACCGGCGTATTCAGGCCATTTCGGGATCGCCGTAATCGAACCAGTGCATTCGTCGATCGGTCCCAACGGCGCTTGGTGCTGGTCAAGGAAGTGTTTGTCTGGCGACGTTTCGCAAACCGACGCGAGGTCGCCGGGTGTCTCTGACTTACACCCACGCGGTACCACAGCGGGGACAGGGAGATCGAACAGGGCATCAGCAAGGCCGGCAACAACCCCGCTAACGCGTACGATGCTCGTCGAACTGGCGTAGCCCTGGCGGCGCCTGCAGCCCGACAGCCTTCTGACCCAGTGGTACAACCGTATAACCGGCGCTTTGCCGGCAACGGCAAGCGCATGCGACGGGTGGGCATCGTCGCGTTGGCAAGGCGTCTCGCCATCGCGCTACGGCTCTACCTGGAGCACGGCTAGATTCCAGCTCGGGACTCGCTCAGGCCTGCGGCTCGGTGAAGTTCCAGGGCAGTACCGTTCGCCCGGCCCGCAAGGAACACGTGATGATCAAAGGTCGACGCGCCCGCAATGTCCGCGGGTCGCCATACCATGGTGAGCGCCGCAAAAGATGGGGCGCACCGATAACGTTTAGGTGGACACGATACTCCCAAGTGCTTTACCGGACTTCAAGATGAGTTGCCTGGCCGCTTACCATCAGCCCACGCGCAGGCGCGAACGCCAAATGCAGGGCTTTCGCGAGCGCGACGCACACAGCAGTCTTCTCGAACTTCGCTCCTATCCGACAGCACTTTGCTTTGCCGCGACACTCGGAGGGAATGCCGGACGCCATCGCACCGAACTGAAGGCGCGTCTGCTCGCATGACAGGACTGGGCAGACGTGAAAAACGGCTCACAGGCACATTAGTAAGGAATGGGTGTACGTTCTCTACATAGATCGAACTGTCTGTCTTACTGTAAGTTGACAAAGCCTTCTTTGCGGCTGCGGCGAGAAACCTTGAGATTGCGGCAGAGCACACCGCCACATCCACCGGGTAGTGCAAGCGTTCGAGCACCGTAGCGACGCCCTGCAGCGCTTTCTTAGCTTTCGGCATTGTGTGGACTTCACAAATGCGGGGGGTGAATCATCGCAGCCGCATTACTGCTGCACACCTTCAAGATTGGAAAGTTCGATAGTTTGCAGATCTAACGGCGATGAATGACTTCGTCCTTAAAGGCCATTAATCGTTTCGTCCAGCGCATTATTGTGGAATCGCCGCACTCTGCTCACCGAGCGCTTAGTGCCTGCTTCGGCCGACCGGCTCGCGTATCGAATGACACGCATTGGGCGGATCTAACCGGTCGTTGCAACACCAGCTAAATTCGCTGCCTTAATCCGCTCATCACGGCAACCCGTGGTGTTGCATATCGAGCATTGTCGGATATGCAACGCCGCCGATCCCACAAACGATACTTGGCAGAAGATACGACAAACGATACTTGGCAGAAGATACGACAAGCGTTTTGGAGGTGGGCTGCCATCAACCAGCCCGATCAGCAATGTGTCTGAAGATACCTATCCTGTGTCTCGTGGCGTTGGCTCAACTATTGCGTCTGCAGTCGCGGGGCAATCGAAGCGGAAGGTAATGAAGCGTGAACACGAAACCAAACTCTCACGAACCACAGGCAAGACCCGCAAGAAATGACAGTCGACATGTTATCGCGGCGTCCACTGAATGTGCCGCGCTACGCGTCATTACCGAACCGCCGCTCTGGATCAGCAGTTCTATTCCGTTCCCTGAACAGGAAGTTTTTTCGTGCGTTGCGGTGCAGCCCGACGAACCGTGCGGCTTTCCACGATTGGTCGTTCGTGCCCGATGATCTGAAAGACTTCATATCGCGAACGCGATATTGCCTTTTTTGCGGGTAAGCGCTGTTTTGCCGTTTCGGAAGCGTGTCAGGAGCTCGGTCTCAAAGGCCAGGGAAGAAATGCGCAGCTGGCACCGCGAGATATGGCGCCGTTGCGCGATGCGGGCACCCTGTGGGTTGACTTTCGCATCGTTATATCAAGGTGCGATCTCAGGACAATCTATGCGCAGTTGCCTTTTGAGTTGCAACGTGCCAGTGCCGCCGCATCTCTCGCGGTTACCGGTGCTAATTCGAATGGTAACCGATGGTCTTGGCCGCTGCATTCAGGTCCGCATGAAATGCGGCACATCCAGCAAAGCGTGTTCGCTGACTCATCCGTTTCCCGGCGGCGATCTCAAGTTGACAGCGCGTCAAAGCCAAGTGCCGCCCTGACGCTCGGTCGGTTCCTGAGCTAGGGCGTCGAAATCGTGAATCCAGTCCAGATGGTGCAGCAGGCTGTCGCGTGCGCGAAGGCGGGTGTTGCGCGCCTGCGCCTCGGGTCCGTCCGGCAGATGCAACACGTCGGCCGTCGATATGGAGGCGTATTGCACTTTGCGCGTGCGGCCCCGCCGCAACTGTTCATAGGCCTCCTGTGCCTGGCGCCAGCGACCCGGGCCCGCTTCGGCCAGTTGCGCGGCCAACACGACGGCATCTTCGATCGACTGATTGGCACCTTGGCCATGGTGCGGCACGATCGCATGCGCGGCGTCGCCGATGAGCGTCACGCGGCCCTTGCTCCAGCGCCCGAGCGGGGGACGATGGAATAGGCCCCAGCGCTGACTGATCGGGACCGCCGAAACCATTTGTACCACCGCCGGGTGCCACTCCTTGAACAGACGCCACTGTTCACCCTCGGTCGCAGGTCTGACCCATTCGCGTGACAGCCACGGCGAAGGATGGCGCTCGACGAGCAGGAAGTTCTGGTCGCCTTTGTCGCCGATCGGATAGTGAAGCAGATGGCCCTGTGGTCCGACCCAGAACTGAATGGCCTCTGGATCGGGCAGCAGATTCACGCGTTCAGCCGGGACCACGCCACGAAATCCTGAGCAACCCGAATAAAGGGCATCGTCGTAGCCGAGCATCCAGCGCCGCGTGATCGAGCGCGCCCCATCCGCGCCGATTACCAGACCGGCGTCTATGCGTCGACCGTTAGCGAAACTCAGCCTCACCCGATTTGGATGCTGCGCGAGATCGATCAGCCGATGGCTGAGATCGATGCGTTCGAGGCCGACCGCGTTCGACAGGACGGCTTGCAGGTCCGCGCGGTGCACGCCCCAGTAGGATCCTCCGAACTGCTCGCGGTAGCTCGGTTCGCCACGATGGCGTCCAATCACTTCTCCGCTGCGTCCGTCCCGATAGATCAGCGCGGGAATCTCGGCGCACACCGCGTCGAAGGCGGTGCGCAGTCCCATGCGCTCGTAAAACCGCGTTGCATTCGCCGACAGCGCGACTGCTGCGCCGACTTCGCGGAGCTCGTCGGTCTGCTCGTAGATCTGTGCATCGATGCCATGTTCTCGCAGTGCAAGCGCGAGCGTGAGCCCCCCGATACCGGCACCGATTATTGCAATCGTCAGATCCAGTTGTCCCATGAGGTGTCTCAATATGAAGCGATCCGTTGCTGGTGCGACAAGTTTGGAGCGGCATTCGCCCGCAAAACTAAAACGACTCGACGCAGCGGGCAGCACATGGCATCCGATCCGGCAGCACTTAGCGTTTGCCCAAGCATTCACATAAATGTGGCACGTCATTGAGCTATGCACAAGGAACGCTTCGCCAACCGGCGGCGAGTGGACCGTCGCTACCGCTATCGATCAGGTTATCGGAAAGGACAACTACTCTTACGTCGCGCACGCGGTTGATGCTCATTAACCACAGAGCCATTTTTGATCTTCCCACGCCTGAATCCGGGTGATGATAAATGAACTCGTCGCGCAGGCATTGACCCGGCGCAAGCACCCGCCTGTTCATGTTACTGTAACGCGCTGGTCAGGCAGTGCGAAAGACGAGACTGCTTCGCGAAGGATGGCGACCTGATCCCTGAGCGAGTGCGCAGCCGCGGCGGCCTGCTCGACCAGTGCAGCATTCTGCTGGGTCACCTGGTCCATCTCTCCTATGGCACGGTTCACCTGTTCGATGCCTGCACTCTGTCCGCGAGACGCATGACTGATCGCTTCCAGGATTTCATTCACGCGCCCTACCGATGCGACGATTTCCGTCATCGTGGAGCCGGCGTTGGCGACGAGCGCAGCGCCTTCTTCGACGCTGACTGTCGACGTCCCAATTAGCGCCTTGATTTCCTTCGCCGCTGTTGCTGAGCGTTGCGCGAGGCTTCGCACTTCTGCCGCAACGACCGCGAAGCCTCGCCCCTGCTCACCCGCACGCGCAGCTTCGACGGCTGCGTTTAACGCGAGGATGTTGGTCTGGAATGCGATTCCGTCGATTACTCCAATGATGTCGCCGATCTGCCTTGAACTGTTCGTGATGTCGCCCATTTTACGGATCACGTCGTCGACGACGCTGCTGCCGCGGGTCGCAATGTCTGTGGCTTGACTCGCCAGAATGGCGGCCATGGCCGCGCTGTCGGCGTTGTGCTTCACATTCACGGTCATCTCGTCCATGCTCGATGCAGTCTGCGTTAACGCAGCCGCTTGTTCTTCCGTGCGTTGCGACAGATCCGTGTTGCCAGCTGCGATTTCGACTGCTCCGACATTGATATTCTCAGCACTGTCGGCCACTCGCGAGATGGCATCGATGAGACCTCTCTGCATCACGTTCAGCGCACGCAACAAGCTCTCTCCTTCGCGATGCATGACCGGGATGGCAGTGGCAAGATCACCACGCGCCATGCGTTGTGTCGTCGCGACCGCCACTTCTAGGTCGCCGCCGAGAGAGTGCTTTATGCTTCGCAAGACGAGTAACATCACAACAGTGCAGGCGACTCCTAGGGCAACAGTGATTCCAATCCAGCGGGCAATGTCGTTGAAGAACGCTTTTTGGACGTCATCCATGTACATGCCGGTGATGAGAATCCAATCCCAAGACTCGAAGCGAAGCGCGTAGCTGGTTTTTGGTACAGATGCCTCACTCCCCGGTTTGGTCCACAGATATTCGACGAACCCCCCTTTACTCTGGCTAGCCACGTTCGCCAAATCGACGAAGAGGTGCTTGCCAGCCTTGTCGGTGAAGTTTGACATGTTCTTGCCGACGAGTTCAGGCTTGAATGGGTGCATTAACGCCACCGACTGAGAATTGATCACAGTAAGGTATCCGTCGGTGCCATACCGAATCGACGAAAGCACTTCCAAGGCCTGCTTCTTCGCGTCATCCTCCGAGATTGTATGCTGCTGCGAAAGCTGGTAATAATGGCTTACGATCGAGTTGGCTTCTTCGATTAGCAACGAAAGCTGTTCTTGACGATCCAAGATCGTCGTCGATCGGTGTTGCCACGCGCCGAACAAGATAAGCATGATGATGCCCACCCACAGGATGACGATCGTCGAGGTGAGTTTTCTGTTGAGAGTCATGGCGTAGGCCTCTTTTCCGTTTATTGGAGACACCCCTTCCTTCGCCATCGGATGCAGCGTCGGACTAGTCGGCTTGTTTGTCAATGTGGTCGTAAGCAAGTGCTTCGACGTCGCGGAGCTCCACCTCGTGCCGACTGCGCGGCCCACTCTACAGAGCTAACGAAAGCTACAAGGTATCGAACCGCACACCTTCAGCTTCGCTTACGACGCAGAACACGATCACTGATATCGGCCAATTTCTCGAAAAACTACCGTCATCCAATCCTGAATATTGCGTAAGGATTCGCCTAGTCACTGAGCCTGCGAGTGGTGAGCAAATGGATGAAGCTATGATCTCGGCGATATCCAGTCGTGGGACGTTGAGCTTCATGGTGTTCGAGGGGACGTTCAAAACGGGACGTTCATCGAATTTATGAAACGTCTGCTCAAACAGGCTACCCGCAAGCTATGCCTGATCGTTGACGGATATCCGGTACATCGATCGGTCCATGGCTGTCAGGCGCTTCGTCGTTGACAACGCAGAAGGCCTGCGTTTTATTCGGCTTCCGAAATATTGCCTTGAACTGAACCTGGACGAACTGCTCAATCAGGAACGGCCGCACGAGGTCCTGCTTGCAAAGCTACGTGAGGCCGACCGAATTGACTGATCCCATGTAGTCGTCGATTTCCGCGCGGTGAGCGCAGGCCAAAAACGGGACCGAATCCCATCGACCGTGCGCGACCAGGTTCAAAGCACCACCTCATTACCGAAGCGTCCCACTCGCGGCAATTCTCACCGGCGCCAACCGCCACGATGTCACCCAGCTTCACGCGCTGGTTGACACCCATCCCGCCCATTGCAGGCGAGCGAGGCCCGCCACTTTCGACGCCCTGGATCGTTCAGGGCGACCGGGGCTACGATCACGACAAATACCGCCGTCCGCTACACGCGGCCGGTATCGCCACTCAAATCACCCAACTCGGCGAGCCTTACGGCAGCGGACTGGGCAAAACACGCTGGGTTGTCGAGTGCACCATCTCATGGCCTCACAACATTCGACGACTGCGCATCCGCTTCGAACGTCTTGCATTCATCCATGAAGCCTTCATGAAAAACGCGTGTTGCGTCATCTGCTGGCGAAAACTGAAGAACTCATCTTCTTAACCCTTGTTGGTTCAGATTCTGCCGGGCGCGAAGATATATGGGATTACGAAGTCCACTTGGTGGGCACTGCCTTCGACCGACACGTTCGGTTTGTTGTGATTGTCGGATTTGAGACACGAAACGTTGGAGGCGAGCGCCGTTTTCATGTACATCCACGAGTTGGCGCACATTTTGCGTCTGGGAAGCGGTCAAGCGGACCAAATGGAGAGTGGGAAGTTACGCGCCTATTAACGGTTGAACGACGCGATCTGCTTCGACCGATGCAATCCCGTTGTCTTTTGTCAAACGCGCCATCCACGAATGTTCTATGAAGAATGCCCGACTCATAGAACTAACGTAGCGCGGTATTGTTGGTGTTTAAAGGGATGCGCGCCACTTATGCGTTCATGCGGAGGTATTGGCCAAACGAGTTATTGGAGTGATTCGTGGCGTTCGTGTATGCCAGTGCTACTCGCAGCAACAGTACGAAGAAGTCCGGTTTGAAAAACAAGAGTCACATTTTTGGTTACAAGCATCCCTCGAATGCGTAGGCTATCGGATTGAAAAAAGCCAAGCGGATGTCACCAACTCTGTCATTTCCGCATTCGATGCATGTATGACATGCAAGGTGCGGGCTCTAAACTATTTTTTGAAGGAAATGAGGATGGAGACGCACGTCGATTTTATTTCGCCCGTTCCTGATAGCTTGGAGTTCGACAGGAACTACTACAAAAAATACGTTGACGCTAGTGGCATCCCAGTTGTCGCGGCGGCGGAAGTCGATGGTTTTGCGCTTCTTAAGGCAAAACGCATCATCGAGGTAATGGTATCAAAACATGACCCGATCCGGAGGCTGCTGGCAAATAACGTAAAGGGTTTTCTCATTATCCCAAAGAATAGCGAGATGACGACGCTTCCAGAGTATGTGGATATGGATAGACGATTCCCACTACCATGCGACGAAAAATGGGATAAAAGAGCACAGGGATGCGGCTGGATTTCTTGCCTTCCGTATGTAAGTTGCAGTGAAGCGAATTTGCTCAAAGTAGGGCGCCCTTTGGACAGATATCCACGTGAATCTATATGTATCCATGAGTTCGCACATGCTGTCATGGATGCGGGCATACTTGTTCATGACCCAGCTTTTGATGACCGTTTGAATGCGTTGTATAAAGACGCGAAGGAGAAGTATCTGGGAAATTCATACGCCGGGCAAAATCCCGGCGAGTATTGGGCAGTAGGGGTTCAGGCATGGTTCAATGCAGCAGATTGCGTTCATAAAGGCACGACACCAACGGATACTTTCCATAAACTACATAAAACCGATCCAAGTTTTGCTTGTGAAGTGGGTAAATGGTTTCCTTCGCCGTATGAATGTTCACCCGTTTACCCGTAGATCTCTAATGCCTTTTCGTGGTGCGACGAGCCTTAATGCTCGCACATGAAGGATAAAAATTTTGATCGATGAAACAAAACATGAATCCGGTCGTAACGAAGGTGCTCAAGCGCCCGCAGTAACCGTCTGACAAGGTCATGATGCGAAGAAGGTGGTATGTTGCGTATTCGTTAGGTTCGCGAAATTTAGAAAACGATGATTGCCGTGCGCGGAATCGCGGTCGATCATTCGCATGTGAGACGGTGAGTTATCAGGCTTGTGATGCTGTTTGAGATGGCATTTAAATGGCGATTTATGTTCATGGTGAATTGGCAGTCCGAAATGATATGGACGCCATTGAACAATTCTGTGGATCCTTATATAAGCGTGGAGGGACTCTGTGATCCGGCTGTCGATTCATGGGCCCGTGCACACCCGTAAGAACCATGGCGATGTATGGAAGTTCACCACGCGCTGACACGCTAACCAAACAGATACTCGACGACATGATGGCGCAAGATCGCATCACTATATGCGGGCGCTATGGTGATGGAGCTGCAATACCTGGGACGACGAACAGCATCCTCTCGGCTTTATTTGGCGCACACCATGGGACGCTTGGGTCGCGGGACACCCTCAACGGGAGACAGTGCTTGACATCAATGTCCTTGACCTGAACCAGGAGGAGGGTGGCCAGCCATATCAGGTGGGTTTTAGACGGATTCACGCTGATCTATCCGCGGTACGATCGCGCGCTAGCCGCCTTTCGCCTGGCTGGGGCCGACGCGTGCATTGTGCGTGAGTTCGACATGAAAGCGAGCACTTTTGTCAAGAACGGATTTGAACTGCTCGAGCCAGGTCATCACCACGTGGCATGGATCGTTCATGATTCTATATACGTGGGGTGGGACGACAGCGCGGTGAACGTGGCTCCCGCAGTCACCGACGCCGGTTTTCCGCGACAGGTACGCAGATGGAGCCGCGGGACCCCCATTGCGGATGCGCCGATTGTGTTCGAATGTGTGAGGCCGGCGATTTGTCGGCGCACGGGATTTTGCGATCCTATTCACGAGCGTGATCGCGCATCGCGCGTGACCACATTTTTTGAAGCGACAAAGAGAACGGACGAATGGATGCGGTGCGATGTTCCCACCTGATGCGGCAATCTTTGAGTGGAACAAATGGCTGTTCGTTATGCTGCGCAACGACTGGAATGTCAATCCGACCTCATATCGCGGAGGATCATTACTAGTTACGCGTCGTGACGCGTTTCTTGAGGGTGATCGCCACTACTGGTGCAGTACACAAAGTATTTGCTAACCGTCACTCACAGAAGGAAGAGCGTGGCATGCATAACCCTTTGGCGCTCCCCGGCCTCGCTCGATTGCTCCCGGGAACCTCGAGCGCTTTCATTGCCGGTCGAATGCGAAGTATCGGTGACGGTTGTAGACTGGACTCGCGACGATACTGCATTGATCTACGTTGATCACTTTCTTATGCTGCCGGAGCTGTATCTTGCCGACCTCGCTTGTGGTACCGCCTAGCGCTTGCTTCAGCGCTTCTCTGCAAGGTTCAGCACAACTTCGAGTTCCTTCGGGCAAAGATCGGGACATCGTTACGGCCCATAGGAGCGGGCGCACTATAGAGCGCAGCCGGCTGTGTATCCGAATTGAGGCGCATCTGTCGCAGATGTGCGAAGGTTTCGTGCGCGCGATCATCGGTATCGCCGTCGGCGCTCGGCGTCCCGTTTTTTTCCGGCAACCGGATACCCTTGCGAACCCGGCGGCGCGGTAGTAACATGGCCGTGTTATTTCAGATGGCCATGTTAGTTAACGTGGCCAAGTGAAACATGAGCGATCGATACCTCTCTCTCGGAGCGGCTGACCGTCTGGCACGAAGCTCCCTGGATTCGCTGTTCGAAGGTAATGGCTGGCAGGTCGAGGAGGACCGTGAGACGGGTGGGATCGGAGATTTCGTTCTGACCGACCCTCACGGTCGGACGTATTACGCAGTATTGAAGACGTCGACGGAAGGGCGCTCCGACCGCGTGATACCACTTTTCTCGCAGGCTCTGCTGGAGGCACGCCTTCGATCGCAGCAAAATGGCGTCCGCCCGGCCGTTCTCATCTGGGTGGGAACCGCTTCGACGGCGCTCGTCAAAAAGCTCATGGATTTTCATCGCCAGTATGGGCAGGGTGAGCCCTTCGCCATACTGGCGGGCGAGCCGTTGTACGCTGACTTTCCTGGACTGGACCATGTGGCTAATGAACGTTCCGTTACCAGCGTGCGGCGCAGAAGCCATTCTGCGCCGCCGCCGCTCGTGTTCTCGGATCTCGCCCAGTGGATGCTCAAACTCCTGCTCGCGGCAGACATCAGCCGTGAAGGGATGATCAACGCCCCGGGCAGGACCTACCTCACGGCGACCGACCTCGCGCGCGAAGCTCGTGTATCTGTCATGTCTGCCACACGCCTCATCAATGCCCTGAAAGAAGAGAATTTCATCGAGTCCGCGCCATACTTGCGAGTCGTGCAGCGACGCAAACTGGCACAACGATGGAAAGCCGCGTACCTGAAGCCAGCTGTGGGGCTGCCCATGAAATATCTCGCGCCAGGCGTGCCTGAGGATCAGCAACTGCGAAAGCTTCTCAAGCGGGAAGGGGAAGAGGTGACGCTTGGCCAGTTCGCTGCGGCGGACGCGCTTGGCGTGGGGCACGTACGTGGCTTCATAACAACCCTCTGGGTTCCCGACCTCGCAGCCGCCGAGCATTGGCGGGGCCTGCGACTCATGCATGACGGCGAGCGGGCCGATGTGGTTTTGCGGCAGCACCCGTATCCGCAATCGCTAGGCCGGGGGCGCGTGCTTCATGAGGGGAAGTGGGTGTCCGACATCATCCAGACATGGCTTGACGTATCAGCTGATCCGTCGCGCGGTGCCGAGCAGGCGGCCGAGTTCGAGCACGGCGTTCTGGCGAACGTAGTAGGAGCGCGCGCGTGAGCGACCTGACGGAATTCAGCACGCTCGCGCTAACCCTCGAACCCTGGCGCAAGCAGATCGTATTTGTCGGCGGCTGGGCGTTTCGGCTCTACCACTATGAGCCGCGCGCCTACACGGCCGACTATAATCCGATCTTCACGCAGGATGCAGACGTGGCCTACGCGGAGCGCGAGCTGCTCGAAGGCGATATCAAGCAGGCGCTGGTTGCGGCGGGGTTCACGGAAGAGCCCAACTTTACTGGTGACTACAAGCCGCCAGCAATGCGCTACACCATGGGCGGCGACGCGAAAGGTTTCTATGCGGAGTTTCTCACCCCTCTCACGAACAGCGGGAAGAAGCGCGACCGGCAAGGGAGATTGAAAGATGACGCGACCGAATTGAACGCTGGAGTGGTCGCGCAAAAGCTTCGTTACCTCGAAGTGCTGCTGTACAAGCCTTGGGTTGTGACCATCCCCGAGGATGATTCCGGGTTGGGCGAGGCAGTGGAAGCCCTTCGCGTGCCGAACCCGGTAAGCTTCATGATCCAGAAGCTGCTGATCCGCAAGAAGAGAGACGAACAAAACAAACTCGCGCAGGATGTGGTGTACATCCACGACACCCTGCAGATCTTCTACGCGGCGATTGAGACCGACCTCGTCCCGATCTGGAAGGAGCTCGATGGCACGCTGCATCTCAACCAGCAGAAATCCGTTCGCAATGGCGTCAAGGAACTGTTTTCGGAGATGAACGACGTCATCCGCGCAGCTGCGGAAATTCGGGGCAACGATCCCGCCCAGATGCTACAGCTGTGCCAGGAAGGCTTCGAGGAAATTTTCGGCGAGGCTTAATCGTCATGGGTGACCGGCCCCGACCAGTTGCGAGCGCACCCGTGAGGCGCGCATTTACGACGACTATGTCTTAAACATAGGCGCCACAGTCTCGCGACGCACCTGCTCGAACAAAAGAAGGATATCCGCGTGGTCCACGTGCTGCTCGGGCACAGGCATCTCGGAGACCACCAGCTCTAGATAACTGACCTGCTGCTCAAGGTAATCGGTCCGCTGGACCGTCAGTCCGCCGCGTAGCACGGCAGCACCCGGAGCCCTCCGTACTGGCGGTCGCGGACATCTTCCGCGCCTACGGGCCAGCGTGGCGGGCCACGGCACGCCTGAGCCTGGGGCAGCTGAAGGTCATGTCGGCCATCGAACAGTGCCGCAGTGCGGCGCTGGGAGGGTACGTGCTGCACTGTGCCGGTTGCGACCGCTGGATCACCTGCAGGTCCGGTTTCTTCCTGCTGGTGCGCGTGTGCTCTCGCGCCTGTTCCGGAGCCGTTTCCTCGAAGCACTCGAAGCGGCGCACCGAGTATGCCGGCCTCGCCGATTCCGCCACCTTTACCCGGTGGCTTGCGCCGCTGCGTGCCTGCGAATAGGTCGCCTATGCCAAACGTCCCCTTTGCCGGACCCAGAGCCGTACGCCTATCTCGCGTTATACGTACCGCGTCGCAATCTCTAGCGTCTCGTCGCCTTTGATGAGTGTGGTGTCACGTTCCGCTGGAAGGACCACCGCGCGAAGGGGCGTACCCGCTACAAGACCGTGATCCTCGAAGCCGGCGAGTTCATGCGTCGTTTCCTGCTTCCCATGGTCTGCCCGGCGGCTTCCATCGTATGCGTCATTACGGGACTGCTTACCAACCCGGTACCCGGTACGCCGCGCCAGTCTCGCGAAGGTGCGTGCGTGAACTGCTGTACGTCGCGCATAGGCTCTCAGTCCGTCACTCCACGAAACTGCCATCGAAACGCGACCCATCTTCATCTGCCGGTACTGCGGCGCACCGATGACCGTCATCGACATCCTCGCGCGCGCACCGCACCGATCTGCGCACCACCCACGCGCCGGGGTCAGACATGAGCGCGCCTGTTTCCAGGACGGGACCGTCGGCATTGCGGCAGCACGGCCCACGGGCGGACCTTTGCGCCTGTCGGTTCACGCAGTGCCTTATAGTTCCGCTTCGCCGTCACGATTGCGCCACTGCACCGCTCCGATATACATCAACGTCCGTCCGGCATCCCGTCAGGCCGCGTATACCGCAATCCCCGGTCGCGTTCAGACATCAATCGCCATAGCCTTAGAAACTATCATTGCATCGCGGCACTCCGCGGTTTACTCCCTTCAGGTTTACTCAACGGCCGCCCACACGCGTCCGCGCGCGCTTCCTGGCCCGCCGACATGGGCCGGCGTCGAACAAACCTTAAAACCAGCGGGCATCGCGGGCGACGCCTCGGAGGGGATGGTGCAGCGGTCGGATGCATTTATACGTGTTCGCGACTTGCACGCAGCGCTCTTCACCAGTAAAGGGATCCTTGCCGAACGGCGCTTTTTCGCCGGTACCTGCTGAACGCTGATCTTCTTTGCCATGGTCGTGGTTGATTCACTCTCGAGTTAGGAGGCGCTTGCTATTCTGTTCATGGAGTGAGCAGGTGCATTCTGTGACGCGGCACGATTGCTGTGTCAGGAAAATGCCTTAAGACATGCACTGAAATGAACTTCCCGCAACGACGCCAGGCTCGGTGCATTCCGAGAGTGGCAGGCACTGCCGTTTTTTGACCTCTCAGGTCGGCGAAAAGGTGAGGCTCTCTAGGAGTCGGGTCATCTAACTTCCACTCCTATCCCGGGTTGAATCAGGGTGTTCGCGACGCCGAGTGCGGGACGATCGGCTTTCACCGACGTCATCAACCACCCGTTACGGACATCCAGCTCGTAGGTCGGCCGCAGCTGGAGAGGTCGACACTAGCGTTTGCTCAATGCTGTGTGGCATAGTGCGGCCATCGCTATACCGAAGGGGGACAAATGGCAACGCTCGAAAAAGTGCAGGCACGAATCACAAAGCTTCAGGCGCAAGCTGATGCGCTCATCAGGAGTCAGTCGTCGACCGCCATCGCCAAGATTCGTGACCTGATGGAGAAGCATGGCCTGACCATCGCGGACATCGATGCACACTTAGGCAGCAAGAAACGTGGTCGTAAGCCAGGCGCCGCGGCGATCACCAAACCCACAGCTCCTGCGAGGTACCGCGATCCGAAGACGGGCGCTACCTGGACGGGACACGGCCGCGCTCCAGCATGGATTGCGAGTGCCAGGGACCGTACCAGGTTTCTGATTGACGACAGCGTCGCACAACCGGCTCCTGTCGCCAGGAAGACGGCAAAACCCGGCAACGACGTGCGCGGACCCCGGGCTCCGAAATATCGCGATCCCAAAAGTGGCGCGACCTGGAGTGGGCGCGGTCGGGCACCGGCATGGCTGGCTGGCGCCAAGGATCGTTCGAAGTTTCTGATTGCCGGCGCGGAAGAGGGACTCCCGGCCTCGAAATCAGCTTCGGCCACGAAGGCAGCGGTGAAGAAAGCCGCGAGGAAAAAGCTGGTCGCAAAGAAGGGCAAGACAGTAGTAACTCAATCTGCGCCGGCGAAGAAGGCCGCAGTCAAAAATGCCGTGGCGAAGAAGTCTGTGACGAAGAAAGCGCCGGCGAAAAAGGCACCGCACACTCCAGAGGCGGTTGCACTGACCAGCGACATGGCTTCGGAAGCGGTTTCGGCCTGATTTCCGCAATTCAAATGTCGCAAAGTGTTCGGTATGAGCAGGACGTCTTCGTCCTGCTCGAACAGTTCGGGTTTCTTTAACGAGCGACCGTCGGCGCGTCGCCGCTTCCCTGACCGCCGAAAAAGATCGCTCTACCATCTGAATACAAGCAAAAACAGGGCGGCCGCGTCGCCAAGTCATAGACAACAGCCCGGAGCGTATATCACGGCTTGGTGTAGCATTCGAGCGCAACGTCTTTCGAAACCACGCCTCATTCACCTGATGACCAGAACGATCACGTTTGCAAGAACCACCCAGGCGGCAGGCACGCGCCGGAGCAAGGCAATGCTGTTACCGATGCCGCGCGCCGAGGTTGACCGTGTCTGTCTGCAGGTACACGTCGCGCTTGATGCTATGCGGCGGGGCAGCGGCAACGTCAATGCTGCACAGACGCTATGCCAGGTGATGATCCTGACTGGCCTGCTGGCCGAAGCGGGATATGGTAGGCGACATTCGAACAGATGCGGGACGCTGAAAGCATTGTTTCCGCCGCTTTCGATCATGGTCGCAATTTCCATGTATGGGCACTCGACGAAGAAGGATTTCGGCAATTCGCCATGATCGTCGCGACATACGACTATCAGATGCAGCGCGCGCCGCTCGCGACAATCCGACAATCACCGACTCGGGTGACCGTCTGGAGCGTTTCCGTGCTGGTAAATCGTTCGACCAGATGGCGCGCAGGCACGCGTAACCGACTTCTACGACGCGGCACGTCCGTATCTGTCTCGATCTGGCTTCAACCCGTTGCGGTTTTTTGTTTTCGAGCCGCCGGTATACTGCACGGCTCGACCCCTACGAGAAATGCTTGTTCATGAAGGGAAGAATCGCTGATGGTGAAGCCCGCGACCGACTGATCGTCTGGATCCGCCGCTGGATGGAAGAAATTCGGCATCACCCCGGAAGCGCTCGCCGAATCGACCCAGCACGATAAAGACCATCCACCGCTGTATCCCGACGCGCGCGACAACGAATGGAACGGCCTCGGCGACATGCCAGACTGGCTGCGCACCGCGCAGAACGCCGGAGTTGGCGCCTTCTTCCAGATCGAAACACAAGCATACGAGCCAGCCTTGGTCGAAAGCCCGACCGTCTCAGAGCAGAAAGGTGAACGTCGCCAGCTCGGCCTTTTTGCGTAATCCAGGCTGGTCATCTCTTCCAGCAGGATCTGGCGGTAGAAGGGCGCAGAAGCGTCCGTGATAAGAGTTGCGTTGCCCGAGGGCCGCGTGCTCGCACTATCCAATACGGAAACCATGTCCGAAGAGTCGCACAACATCGACTCGCCAGACGCAAGTGGACCACGGCCTTCAGCCACCGCTTCCATCGCGGTTGCTCGGCAAGTGTATGGTCAATGTGGCGCGGCGCGGCAGCGATGCCAAAACAACGATGCCAAGCTCCGCCCGCGCGATCGGAACGGCCGGGTAGGCGGGTTCACCGCAACGCTTCCAGACGGCGCTGGCAACGGATGGATGGGGCGAGACCTGGTCCACGGCGTGCGTTTGGCGAGAATGTTCAGGTCTGCGGGCGGCGAGGGCAGGCCTTGTCTCGCCGATGCAACAACAGGTTCAACCATGCTGTTATTTTATCTGTCCGCTGTGGGCGAACAGGGTTCGTATCTGCAGAACATAATTACTTTTGCCGTTACGCCTGAACGAAAGGCGCGCGAGAGCGGGCTGCGCGTCGCTGACAGCAGCGCAGCACGATATTCTGCCTGTGATCGCAAAAGACTAGCATTCGTGCGGTTTGGTCTGTCCGAACAATGACACAGGCCGCCCGTTACCGGATAAATTGACTTCGGCTTTGTAGGGCGCGCACCGAAACCAGAACAGGACCAGAAACATGCTTGCAGATATCCAATGCGAAATGAACGCCGACGTGGACTGGGCACGCGTGCGCGAATCATATCCCGCGCAGCATCCGCTGCTTAATCTGAACAATGCAGCTGTCAGTCCGCCGCCGCTCGTCGTTGAGCAGGCGGTCATCGACGCCTACCGTTTCGTCAGCAAGAATCCTGACGTCAACATGTGGACCGGCCTCGACGCGAAGCTTCCGGACATCAAGCGGCAGTTGGCGACGCTCGCCGATTGCGACGCAGAGGAGATCGCGCTCAACCGAAATGCGAGTGAGGGCCTTAGCGTTGCGATTTTCGGCATCGCCTTATCAGCTGGCGAACGCGTGCTCGTGTCGCCGTGGGACTATCCGAGCGCACTGGGTGGCTGGCGACAGCGCCAGACACGCGAGGGCGTTGTCGTCGACACAGTGACGTTCGATCTGCTCGCGAGCGATGAGGAAATCGCCGCTGCGTATTCATCTGCGATGCGCCCCGCCACGCGCGTGCTGCACCTGACGCACATGATTCACTGGACAGGCAGAGTTCTGCCGGTGGCACGCCTGTGTGCGCTCGCGCGGGAGCGCGGCATTATTACCATCGTCGACGCAGCACAATCTTTCGCGCAGATGCCCATCAGCTTTCGCGGGCTCGGCTGCGACTTCTTCGTGACGAGTCTGCACAAATGGCTCGGCGCGCCCGTCGGCAACGGCATGCTGATCATCAATCGACGATGTTTACGCGAAACCTGGCCATTGCTCGCTCCATTCGATGCCACGCCCGACACGGCGGACAAGTTCGATCACTGGAACCTGGGCACCTACAACTCGGCGCTGCAGGCCGGCATCGAACCGGCGATCCGCCTTCATCGGGAGATCGGTGTCGCGAATATTCATGCGCGATTAAGTGCGCTGACCCGCTACTGGACCACGCGCGTCGCTGACATTGGTGGCTTGCGCATTCACACCCCGCTCGACACCGATACGCTGGGCGCGGTAAGCCTCTTTTCTATCGCCGGCATCGATACCGCGCGCCTCGAACGCACTTTACGGCAATCGTTCTCGGTTCACGTCAAATACCGGCGCGTCGGCCAGCTGGAAGGTCTGCGTGTGTCGCCGCATATCTATATGAACGAAGCGGACCTGGATGTATTCGTGGCTGCACTGCACGCGGCCGTCAAAGAGGCCAACTGAGCCGGTCGCGGTCGCGCACCGATGTGAGCGACCGAAACGAACGTCAGTAATCTGAAGCGACGCTTTTTATCAGCCGCATCGGCGTCATCAACGCGCAGGTTCAGCGGCATATCGAGCCTCACCGCGAGAACTGCACACACCCCCGTTCGGGTCATTCCGGATGCCAAGCGGAATCAAACGGTGATGGGGTCAACTGCGGTGAGCCAGTGGGTCTGTTCGCGGTTGCCCCCACCGCAGCCAGAAAAGGCTGGCGACGGCTGTAAGCACCGGGGGCAAAATGACACCACATACCACGCCCCATCCGTAAGTCGCCAACAGACCGCCCGACGCGAAAGAGCCGATAACCATGGCGCCAAACACCACAAAGTCGTAGATCGACTGCACGCGCGGGCCCTCTTCCGGCGAGTGACACGCGAGTACCATGGCGGAAGCGCCCAGGAAGCCGAAGTTCCAGCCGAGGCCGAGTAGCATGAGTGCCACCCAGAAGTGGCTCACTGACCAACCGGTCATCCCTGTGCAGGCGGCCAGCGCAATCATTCCCAAGCCAGCAAGGCTGACAGTGGGCGCACCAACGCGAGCAATTAACCGTCCCGTGAAGAAGCTCGGCAAATACATGGCGATCACGTGGATCTCGATGCCGTAGTTCGAGTGCACACGTGGTATACCGCACAACTCCATGGCCAGTGGCGCGGACGTCATCATGAAGTTCATCATCATGTAGCTCACAACGCCGCAGAGCATGGCGACTACAAAGGACGGCTGCCGTACGATGACAGAGCTGTCCCGGCCCTGTGCATGGGCGGAGGTCGGAGGCTGGTGTTCGAACCGCACGCCCATTAGCACGATCCCCGAGAGCACCGCGGCGCCGGCGGAGGCCAGGTAGGTGACCGCGTACGCATGCGGCGACCACAGATTCATGGTGGCTGTAACCAGTTGCGGTCCGAGTATGCCGGCGGCAACGCCCCCGGCCAGCACCGTCGACATGGCCCCGGCGCGACTCTCTGGTGGCACGCATTCGGCAGCTGCAAACCGGAACGTCAGCACTACGGCTGCGTATGCGCCACCAAACAGCATGGCGACGCAGAACAGGCTGAACGAGGGAATGACCAGCGCGAGCGCTGCCAACAGTCCGACGACGGCGCCACAGGCATTGCCAAACAGCGCAGCAGCTTTCCTTCCGTAGCGCCTCGTCATTACGCCAACCGGAAGCGTTGCAGCTGCCATGCCGACAACGAAGACGGACACAGGCAATGTCGCCAGCGCCGGCGTCGGGGCAAGCATGTGGCCGATAATGGCGCCGGTGGCGTAGACGACGGTGGAGTTGGCGCCGGCCAGGGCTTGCGCAGTGGCCAAACGAACAACGTCGGCGTTGATTCTTGAAGTGGACATCAGGAAGGGATCACGCGCATCGGAGCGCTTCGGATAAAACGGGTCGACGCAAGTGTTGACTGTCTACGCGGAGATCTCGGCCTCGTTGGAGTAACCTGAGATGAACGGCTTGCGCATGCTCGTCTGCGGGTCGAAGACGTGCCGCGAAATCCGTCCGATGTTCCCGCCGTAGACATGAACGCTGATCGAGACGCGATCATCATACGTGTTGGATACTCTGTGGATGTCGCACGTACGGGGCGAAATACTTTCGACAGTTCCCGGTTTGAGGTAATCGACTCCGAGCGATCGCATCGGCTGGCCGGGCTCCCCGACTTGAAAACATTCGGAACGCTCGCCACCCCTTAGCAAACCGATCAGCGCCCAGACCGTGTGGTTATGGATCGGAGTCTTCTGGCCCGGGCCCCAGACAAAGCTGACAACCGAAAACCGATCGGCCGGATCGGCGTGCAGCAGGTACTGCTGGTAGTACTGGGGATGCGGCTGCGCATACGCCTCGGGGAGCCAGTCATCGCGACGAACGATCCCGGCAAGGAGATCGTGTCCTTTGCCCAGGATTTGCGCTTCATCATCCGGGAATGTGTCAACGAGCAGCGTAAATTCGTGCACGAACTGTCTGAAGAGCGTAGCCGGAACGCGCATCACATGTCTCCTTGGCGGGGTGTCGTTGTAGGCGGCGGTTCGCACTCTTGATCGGTCGATGGTGGCGAACCCTATAGCGATATCGATTGTCGACTCATGTCCTTTCCTGAGCAATTGAATCTGATTTCAAGTTGCGGACGGATTCTGGAGTCATCGAAACCATCCCGTACGCGTTATCGCACAGCACCCTTGAGCTCAGCGTGATATCGGCGAGCTTCCTGCCAGAACGCGTGAGCCGCGGGGGACAGCCGGTTCTGATTCAGGCACACCAATCCGATACGTCGGGACGCGCCAGGGGAAAGAGGACGGAATACCGTGCCAGGATACCGATCCGGCAGCGCCAGCTTGGCCAGAATCGAGATGCCCTTCCCACTCGCGACCAGCTCCAGTATCGACATCAGTTGCAGGAGCTCATACGTCACCCTGGGGCGCAGCGCATTTCTTGAGAACAGCCGGGTCACCAGAGCCTGCGACCCCGCACGGGTCAGGATGAACGGGTCGGCCGTCATTTCTTTGAGCGGAACGGTATCAAGTTTTGCCAGAGGGTGTCCGGAAGGCAAGACCGCGACGAGTTCATCGACGGCGAGCGTTTGCGAATCGACGTCCGTCTTGGGCAGCGTGACCGCCGCAAGTTCCAGGCGGCGCTCGAACAGGTCACGCGACGTCTGCTCGTCCGGCTTTTCTGTGACGACCACATCAACGCCAGGGTAGCGGGCCTTGAATCGCTCGATCAGCGGGGGCAGAACCCTGATCGTCGAACTGGCTCCGAATGAGCCCAAACGCAGCAGGCCGGTCTTTAGCGCAGCGCCGGCCAGCGCTGTGGCCTGGACGAGTTGGAGGGATGCAAAGACGTCGCGGACGTGGGGAAGCACGTGTTCGCCGGTATAGGTCAGCGTCACCCCTGCCGTATTGCGGTCAATCAACTCGGTTCCCAGCGCCTTTTCCAGAGCGCGCAGCGCATGACTCGTGGCCGAAGGTGACATACCGAGCTGCGCGCCGGCACTCGCTATGCCGTCTGAAGACGTGAGCGCCAGCAAAAGCTGAAGCTGCCGAAGTGTCGGTGTCGTCGTGCCGGATCGATGGCCCATGAATGACTCCTCAAGCTTGTTCGTGTGCGTCTTCATGAAACGCGGGGGCAGAGCCCAGTGTTATGGCAAGTCCGGGTCCGTCGGGTACAGCATGGACTTCCAGTCCGGGAACGTCATTGAGGAAGACGCCTTCCCGGATTGAAAAAAACCTCAATTGTTCATGAGGAAGATGAACAAATATGATAACCCCAAGTTCAAGCTGATACCGGGATGATTGCAAGTCAACGGGCTACCCGCTGAGTCTTGACATGTCGGATTCCGACTAGGAGGCAACGAGATGTCGATGCGTGCGATACAAGACAACTACCCGCCAGAGTTCGCTCACTGCTATGGCTGCGGTGCGCAAAATCCACACGGCCATCACCTCAAGAGCTATCTCGTGGGCGATGAAACGGTTGCCAGGTTCACGCCTGACGTTCGGTATAGCGGCGGTGTTCCAGATCATGTCTATGGCGGGATGATCGCCTCGCTTCTCGACTGCCATGGCGCGGCATCTGCAGCCGCCTTTGCCTGTCAGAAAGAAGGGCTGAGGTCGGGTGATGGCTCTGAGCCGATCCGCTTCGTGACGGCGTCATTGAAGGTTGACTTCAAGCGGCCCACACCACTTGGGATTGAACTGGTGATAAGGGGGCGGCTCCGTTCACTTGAGGGACGAAAGGCCTGGGTCGATCTGATTCTGAACGCCGGCGAGCTCGCCTGCGCTGTCGGGGAGATGCTCGCGATCCGTCTGCCAGACCGAACAGACAGCTAAGGCAATGCTGATTAAGTCCACCGCTTGTGCGCATCAAGCGTTATAGAGTGCACAAGCAACGAGAAAGGCAAAAGGCAATGAAGCAGCAGACGCTCGCAATGGCCGCGGATCAAGGCGCGGGGTTTGAGACCCGACGCAAACGCACGCGACGCGACGAGTTTCTTGACACGATGAACACGATCGTTCCGTGGACCGAACTGTGCGCGGTAATCGAGCCGTACTATCCGAAACGCGGTAACGGTCGACCGCCGATTGGTTTGGAGCGCATGCTGCGGATTCACTTCGTGCAACACTGGTTCAATCTGGCCGACTTCGCTTGC
>NZ_FNYE01000052.1 GCF_900108945.1 Paraburkholderia diazotrophica
CGGGTCGACGATGATCGTCTTGCCCGTCGCCGCGCCAATCGCCTTGGCGACCTGGTCGATGTCGGCGTTGACGAAATTGAGCGTCACCTGTGCGTATGCAGTGTGCGCGGTGATCAGTCCAGCCAGCAGCAACGCCGTTGCCATGCGAAGTAAAGCCATACGATTTGTTCTCTTGAGGTATAGAGTGAATGCCGATTCGGCGGCAGTCGATTCCACGCGCGCAGCGCTTACAGGCGCATTGTCACGTTGCCGCGGTGGTTGCCTAAAAATGTGTAGATTAAGAAGCCGGGACGCTGCGCGTCGGATTTTTCAGTCTCAGTTGAGTTTTCGCGACATCGAAAAATTAATGTTCGAACGCGAGGGTTTCGACATACGCGCCTAGACGGTGTTAGATCCTATGGAGCAGGAACGCCGGCGAGCCGTGCTTGGTCGCGTTCGTCGGGCGCTGCCTCAACCACGTGCCCCATCTCGAAGAAGTACGGCTCGAGGCCGGGGATCTTTTCAGTGACGGCAAGCACGCGCGGACCGAGCGGGCCGACGTAGCCATCAGCGACGTCGAGAGCCCCTACGAGCCATCGAACAGCGTGCCGATCCGCTTCATCATCACGATGTAGGGGCCCAGCCGAGCGCGGAGCCGATCGGAAATACCGGCGCGGGATGTTCAGGCGGCACTGTCAGGTTGCCGGAGAGGTGTCGGTAGAATGAAGCAATGAAGAAGACCGAATCGCCTTATCATGGCCACCGCTACGCTGTCGTTATTAGCTGCGCCGTTCGCTGGTACTTCCGGTTCAACCTGAGCCCGCGCGACATCGAGCAATTGTTGCTCGCGAGTGGGGTGTCGTGGCCACGTACGAAACGATCCGTGGTTCCGGATCCAACGATTCTGGTCGACCCGTTAGCACGATGAATCTCCCCATCGTAACAGGGCTTACTCGTTCTGATTACACCATCGCGACACATCCCATCGGAACGCTATCTGATCATCTTTCGCAGCTTCTGCAGAGTCTTTTCTGCCTCGACATCATCGGTGTACATATCCGTTCGGTACTCTTCTGCTCTGGCGCCAACGGCACGTTTGCTGTTTATAGTGGTAGTTGATGTCGATGTGGACAGGCCGCTTCCTGCACACATGGTGCCCTCGTTAGGTAATGTGCCTTGCAGCAGGTAGTCTGCCATGTAACCGCTAACGCATTCGCTGCGGGTGAACGCAACTCCATGGTCGTACGTCGTGCTCTGAACCACAAGCCGTGAATTTTTCAATACGGCGGCAGTCGCGCGCGCTCCCGACAGAGGGGTGGGGCCATCGTTTTCGTCCTGCAGCAGGAGGAACGATAGCGTCGCGGCACGAACAAACGATGGCGGCTTTCGCGCACTGAACGGCCAGTACAGACACGGCAGATCCGAATACATACCACCAATAAGCGGCGCAGACTGCGCAAGCGCATTTCCGAGGTCGGTCCAGTACTTCTCGCTGGGGTGGATCAGGGCTCCATCATTGCAGACGACGGACCAGTACGTGCCGTCCGTGCCGTCGAGATGCACAGATTGTGTCGTCCCGGAAACTGCGGCAGCGTATGTGCTAACCGCGTCCTTAGCTTTCTTTTGCGCGGTAGCTTCTGCGTCCTCACTCTCTTGTGGAAAGAAATGCAGCAAGGCTATCTCGCGTTGGAGGGCATCGGAGGAAATCATTGGATTCGCCGTAAGTACCTTGTTTATTCCCTTGGCCACCGCCAAATCTGCGACGACGTCATCTATCTGCCATTGAGCATACAGCGAACGAGACATGGTCTCGCCAAGCCAGCTTGTGAGCCACGCAGGACCGCTCCTGGCGATCTTTTTGACGTCGTCCGCGTTCGAGCCCAAGCCGAGTACGTCGTTACGGGCAGCGACATAGGGGGCAACGATCTCATCCAGTATCTTTTGGAATGCAGGAGCCTGGGCGGGGGAAGTCTCGGCCAATGGAAGAGTAATATCCACGACGCTATCAAGTATCATACGACCGGTACGATCAGGAAACAGGCTGGCATAGCGGCCCCCGAGAGCCGTCCCGTATGACGTACCATAGTAGTTCAACTTGTCGTATCCCAGTGTCACACGTATAACCTCCATGTCTCGGGCCGTGTATTCGGTATTGATGTATGAGGTCAGAGGCGTGCCACCACAAGCGGAGGCGACCTCGCGGCCATCAATCATCTGTGCGCTGTTTGCGGCGGCAGAACGGTCGGTGAAAGGGATAAATCTCCGGGTAGCATTAGAGTTGCATACCAACTGGATACTGGAGCCCACACCTCGTGGATCAAATCCGATCAGGTCGTAGGCATCCGACAGCTGCAACAACTTTTGACCTACAGGATTTGCCGAATTTCCAAGAAGCCATAGCTTCGACACGCCCAAAGGCATATTCAGCCCGCTCTCACCTGGTCCACCTGGATTCATCCATATGGCGCCCAGCCGGCTCGCAGGCTTGCCTGCATTCACTCTCAGGACGCCAATGCCGGCGCTGCCCTTGGAAACATCATCGTAATCCAGCGGCACCTTTACCGTTGCACATCCAGCCCTGCTCGATAGCTGATTCAGCAAGTCGCTGTCGAGATCCTGAAAAGTGTCGGAGCTGCAGGCGTGCCAAGATATTGCCTGCTTATAGTACGGCGCGAGCGCGGCATCGACGCCTGAATCACCCGACGCGGGCGTGGCATCGGCGCGTGAGCTACCGTCCGAGCCACCGCAACCATAGAACCCGACTGCAATCAGAGAAATCCCGAAAATTCCAATGTGTCTTGCTGTCTTCAGCACTTTCGCTATCCGATCAATCATTAGTCTTCCAAAGCTAACATCGCCTCTCAATCAGGGTAAAAGTACCATCGTATTTTTAACCTTGGATCGGACAATTAAATTGATTCATGTCAATGGTTAGATGCGGAACAGTAAATTCATTTTTAGCCTTTTAAGATCGATATAAATATATTTTATTTCGACTTAAACAATATGGACTTCATATCACGAATGAGCTACAGGCAACACCTGTACATCACACGTGAGGCGAAGCTGTGTCGCCGATAGTAGAAACTAGGCCGAGCAAATCCCCTTTACAATGAGGATAACTTACATCGCAAGCTACGATATCTCACGAGGCGACGCACGACTGATCTATTCTTTTGCTCGCCCCACACCTGATCACTTTTCTTGCACGCACGTGTGAACGTGTCAGCTCAATACCCATCGTCTGCAGAATTCAAAGACGGTCTCATTCATGAAGCCAGAATCGTTGTCACAATCGAGGCCGCGTAGCGGAAATGGCACGACTCGGCTAACCCGTTCGATATGCTCGGCAACGAGTGCACGGCTTCGATGTGGCATGGCCAGGCATTCGGCGGGTCGCGATATCTGTCATCACGAAACTATGCACGAAGTCGCCGTCGATCTTGGTGCCACCACAATGCTCGACGAAATCAAGCTCGAGATAGCCGGGTAGCTCATTATTCGAGCAGAACTGGATCGTAAAGTCTAATCGCTTCAACGCGACATGCGGCAGTTGCAACTCGAACACGACCTGCTGAAGAAGGCCAACGAACTGTTAAAAAAGACCCGGTCGTCGACCTGCAGCTCCTGAGCAGCCGGGAGAAGTCGATGCTGATTGATGCCCTGAGACAAACCTATGCGATCCCAGCACTGTTCGCCGTTCTAGGTCTCGCACGTAGTTCCTACTTCTACCATCGGGCGCGACTGCTTGTCGCTGACAAATATGCGGGCGTGCGTCTCACCATCACAGAGATCGTCAATAATGGTCATCATTTCTGTCAGCGGTCGAGCTCCGCCTGCGCAAAATATGCGGGCGCCTTGCGCAGAATCTTTGATCTCCCGCAGTTTCACGACCTCCCGCTCCATATCCTTGATGCGCCGCTGGTCCGGCTTAAGCTATCGAAAAGCACATGCAACCTTCTTCCAGCTCTCGCCTAATATTCAGGCACGTTCGGTTCTAATGCTGCAGTCCTGTGCGACAATGTATAGCATATTTCCCACTAATTTAGTATATCGATGTAATACTCAGATGAGTCAGCAAACACGCTTTTCTGGATGTACCGCATTTCATGCGGACCTGAACGCAGCGGCCAAGTCCATCGGTTACCATTCGTATTAGCACCGGTAACCGCGAGAGATGCGGCGGCACTGGCACGTCGCAAATCAAACGCAACTGCTCATAACGAGATCGCACCTTGATATGCCGATGCGAAAGTGAGCCCACCGGGTGACCACATCGCGCAACGGCGCCATATCTCGCGGTGCCAGCCGCGCATTTCTTCCCGGGCCTATGAGACCGAGTTCCTGACACGCTTCCGAAACGGCAAAACAGCGCTTACCCGATAAAAAAGCAATATCGAGTTCGCGGGAAGTCTTTCAGATCATCGGCGACGAACGAGCAATCGTGGAAAGCCGCACAGCGCATGATCGGTTTCATCGGAGACGATGTCAGTTTAAGCGCTTTTGCGACACGAGGAAAGTTCAATTAGCCGTAACAGAGAATAGATGTTTCATTTAATGGCTCTGACTCAATTCGTGATTGTGGATTGAGCACGATTACTCTTTCTTTGTGAGATACATCGTTCGTCGGGCTGCACCGCAACGCACGAAAAAATTTCCTGTTCAGGAAACGGAATAGAACTGCTGATCCAGAGCGCCGGTTCGGTAATGACGCGTAGCGCGGCACATTCCGTGGACGCCGCGATAACATGTCGACTGTCATTTCTTGCGGGTCTTGCCTGTGGTTCGTGAGAGTCTGGTTTCGTGTTCATGCTTCATTACCTTCCGCTTCGATTGCCCCGCGACTGCAGACGCAATAGTTGGGCCAGGGCCACGAGACACAGGAGAGGATCTTCCGACGCATTGCTGATCGGGCTGGTTGATGGCCGTCCACCCTCCAAAACACTTGTGGGATTTTCTGCCAAGTGTCGGTTGTCGGATTGGTGTTGCACATCCGACAATGTTGGATGTCCAACACCATGGATTGCCGCGACGATGGCGGATTAAGGCGGCGACTGTTGCGATGACCGGTTAGGTCCGCCCTGTGCGCATCAATTCGATAAGCGAGCCGGTTGGCCGAAGCAGGCACAAGCGCTCGGTGAGCAGAGTGCAGCCATTCGACAATAACGCGCTGGACGAAACGATTAATGACCTTTAGCGACATAGTCATTCACGCCGTTAGATCCACAAACTGCCGAACTTGCGTAAGCGCCCGGTGAAGGCACGGGAGCGAGCTGGCTAGCGGCGATCAGTCAACGGCGGGTGCTCAGCGATGCGGTAGTAACTGAGCGATGTCGTCGGCTCGTTGAGTGGGCAATCGATTGAGCACGTCTTTCAGATAGACCAGTGATCATGGCCATTGAGCTGCGCGGTTCGAATCAGGCTCATGATTGCAGCGGCACGTTGCCCGGCGCGCAGCGAACCCGCAGCTAGCCAGTTCGGCCGATTGATGGCCCAGGGACGGATCTGATTTTCCAGTCAACGGCCGCCTTCTTCTGTTCGGAAGAGTACTTCGGCTTCGAACGCACGTAGCCCGACCGCAGATCATGACATTTTTCATATTCGTGATGCCAGGACTTCAGAGAGTTCTTCGTCGGGTACCCGAGTTGATGAATGGTCGCTTCAATGCACGTTTCTAGTTTTATGTAGAGACGTAACTCGGGGAGGGGAAGCGCCGACGATGTATTCAGTAAAACCTAGTCATGCATTGATGGCGATCAAAGGCGCAAAAAAACCCTTTCGCTATACTGCACATCAGGCGACTCGAGAGCGCTGTTTGGTTTTATTGTTGCGCGCTCCTTCCTAATACTTTGCATGGCCTGCAGGACATTTCAAAAGACTCTTCGGAACATTGAAGATGTCAACCGGCAAACTAGGTGGCATCCTATCGTCAGCACTCCATTGTAAATGTCGACGCGTCTTTCAAACCGTATGCGCAGACGACGAAAGCCGGGGAGCCATGCATCAATACGCCCGGCTACCCAGCTCACCCTGGAGAGGCTGCGGTCGAAGCTAACGGGTTTGGCACTGGATTAACAATCCCGGCAGTTCTTCTTGAAACACTCTCTGACTGAGAAGCGGATGTTGAATGCACAGAAGTTTTACATCGACGGCATCTGGGTCGCGCCGTCGGGCGACGCGCACCTCGCCGTTGTCGATCCCTGCACGGAAGAGGCGTTCGCGCAGATCGCGCTCGGCAACGCCGACGACGTGGAGCGCGCGGTGACAGCCGCAAAGCGCGCATTCGCGGCGTTTTCGCTGACGCCGCTGACCGAGCGCATCGCACTGATTCGCCGCATACTCGACGCTTATACGGCGCGTTACGACGAGATGGCCGATGTCATTTCGCGCGAGATCGGCGCGCCGAAAATGCTTTCGCATACATGGCAGGCCGCGCTCGGCAGACGTCACCTCGAAGAACTCCTGCGTACCTGCGAGCGCTTCGCGTGGCAGCGCAAGAAGGGCACGACGCTTGTCAATTACGAGCCCGTCGGCGTGGCCGCGCTCATCACGCCATGGAACTGGCCGATCAATCAGATTGTCTGCAAGGTCGCCCCCGCGATTGCCGCCGGTTGCACGATGGTGCTCAAGCCGAGCGAGATCTCGCCGCTGAACGCCGTGCTGTTCGCCGAGATTCTCGATGCCGCAGGCGTGCCGCCGGGCGTGTTCAATCTCGTGAACGGCGACGGCCCGACTGTGGGCGCGGCGCTCTGCAGTCATCCGGACGTCGACATGGTTTCGTTCACCGGGTCGACGCGGGCGGGCGTGGAAATCGCGAAGCTCGCGGCGCCGACTGTCAAGCGCGTGCATCAGGAACTTGGCGGTAAGTCCGCAAATATTCTTCTCGATGATGTGGACCTGGAAGCCGCCGTCACCTCGGGTGTCTATGAGTGCTTTGGCAACAGCGGCCAGTCGTGTAACGCGCCGACACGCATGCTGGTGCCCGCAGCGCTGCACGACGAGGCCGTGCGCATTGCACAGCATGCGGCGGCCTCTCACTGTGTGGGTCCCGCGAACGATGACCGCACCATGATGGGCCCTGTGGTGAGCGACGTGCAATATACACGCGTGCAACAGCTGATCAAAAAGGGCATCGAGGAAGGCGCACTGCTCGCAGCCGGCGGGCCCGGACGTCCCGATGGGCTGACGCGCGGCTACTATGCGCGGCCCACGGTATTCGCAAACGTCGACCCTTCGATGACGATTGCACGAGAAGAGATTTTCGGTCCAGTGCTCGCCATCATGCCGTATCGCGACGAGGAAGACGCGATCGCGATTGCCAACGATACACCGTTTGGACTTGCTGCATACGTTCAATCCGCGGATCCGGCGCGCGCCCGGCGTGTGGCGTTCCGGCTACGCGCGGGCAGCGTCTATCTGAACTATCCGGCGTGGGACGCGGGCTCGCCGTTCGGCGGTTATAAGCGATCGGGCAACGGCCGTGAATATGGCGAGTGGGGTCTGGAGGCGTTTCTCGAAGTGAAGGCTATCGTCGGCTATGACGATCAGGCGGGACCCGGCACGCGCGGTGACGTGCGCGCAAACTCTAGCGAGGCATGAAGACTCATTGGCCTCGGGGTATCCAAGGCGTTGGTTGAGCGCGCCCAAACGCTGATATCGCCTCAAGAATATCTCGAGGAGGTCTGCCATGAATGTTCCGGCTTCAGAGCATATCCAGTGGCTCGTGAGTCTTTCAATGCTCCACCAAGTTCGCGCACGGGCACGCAGTTATGCGGGGCAAGCCAAGCTTTGGCTTCACCCCTATGCCGAGGCCCGCCCGCGTGGGGTGTGCGCAAATTCGTCTGTCTGGTTCACCGCGTACCCGGGCGCGGTTATAGCCGCGCCGGGACAGTCGGTACTCCAGGCATTGGGAAGCGAGACACTGTGGCGTTCGTTGTCCTCGATGGGTATTAATGCTATTCACCCGGGTCCAACCAAAGTCGCCGGTGGTCTCAATGGCAAGCGCTTTACCCATTCGGTAGACGGCAACTTTGATCGCATCGGCCTGGAGATCGATTCCAGATTCGGTACAGAAGAAGACTTCATATCAATGAGTGGCATGGCGGCAGCGCACAACGCCGTTGTCATTGACGATGTCATTCCTTTGCATACTGGCAAAGGCCCCGACTTCCGGCTCGCTGAGATGAATTACGGGGACTATCCGGGCCTTTACCATATGATCGAGATCATGCCTGGCGACTGGAACATTTTGCCAGACGTACCTGAAGGAAAAGATTCCATCAATCTGCCGGCTGACGTGGTCGACACCCTGAAAAGCAAGTGCTACATCGTTGGCCAACTTCAGCGAGTAATGTTTTTTGCGCCAGGCGTCAAGGAAACAGACTGGAGTGCAACCGCTCCTGTACTTGGCGTAGACGGCGTAATGCGCCGGTGGGTATACCTTCACTACTTTAAGGAAGGTCAACCGTCACTAAACTGGCTCGACCCAACATTGGCCGCCCAACAAATCAGTATCGGTGATGCTCTGCACTCCTTGGACGTCCTCGGCGCTCGCGGACTTCGCCTAGATGCCAACGGCTTCCTGGGCATCGAGCGAAGACCACACGGCAATGCATGGTCGCAGAGCCATCCACTCGCGGTCGCGGGCAACCAGCTTCTCGCCGGGGCGATTCGTAAGGCCGGTGGGTTCAGCTTTCAGGAACTCAATCTCACCCTCGACGACATGGCGGCAATGTCCAAAAATGGCGCTGACCTGTCTTACGACTTCGTCACACGTCCTGCGTATCAGCATGCACTTCTGACTGGAGACACTGAGTTCTTGCGACTGATGCTACGCAAGGTCCATCAGTACGGCATCGACCCGGCGTCTCTCATTCACGCACTTCAGAACCACGATGAACTGACGCTGGAGCTCGTACATTTCTGGACGCTACACGCTAACACAACTTTTATTTTCCAAGGGCAGACATGGAACGGCAACACCCTTCGAGAGCATATCCGGGAGAAGATGTACGAGCGCTTGAGCGGCGAGCATGCACCCTACAATCTTCCTTTCGTGACAAACGGCGTGTCTTGCACGACAGTCAGCGTCATCACTGCGGCACTCAATATTCGGGACCTGGACGCCATAACGCCCGGCGACAGAGACAATATCCGACAAATTCATCTTCTTCTTGCGATGTTCAATGCTTTGCAGCCCGGCGTTTTTGCAATATCGGGGTGGGACCTTGTCGGCGCACTGCCCCTACCCATTGAGGCCGTCGAGGAGCGAACGACTGACGGAGACACGCGCTGGGTACAACGCGGTGCTTATGATCTGACAGGAGAAAACCCGCACGCATACACATCTGAAGAAGGCATACCGCGCGCAGTGGCCTTGTACGGTGCGTTGCCGGAGCAACTCGCCGACCCTGCTTCTTTCGCCTCGCAACTCAAGCGTCTCCTCGCTGTGCGAGACTCGTACGGCATTGCCTCGAGTAGGCAAATCGAGATTCCTGACGTTGTCGCGCCAGGCCTCCTAGTAATGGTTCATGAACTTCCTGCAGGGAAAGAGACTCAGATTACAGCTCTGAACTTTGGCGCAAGCACCGTTGATGAGACTATTACGCTACCCTGCACCGCGCCAGGACCTGTCATCGACATGCTCGCCGATTCGGTTATCGGTCACCTCGGCGAACTGGGTAAGCTGCGAATAGTGCTTGAGGGTCACCGAGGTGTATCACTGAGAATTGCGAGTTCTCTTTCCAGTTGACGTGCATGAAGGGCGCACACCCGGAAATATCCCGGCAGTTGAATCAGACGCAGCGCTTCAGAAAAGGCCTCGACACGCGTTATCCAAAGGAACTGTCGGGCGGCCAACGACAGCGCGTCGCCATCGCGCGGGCGCTCGCGAGGCGGCCCGAGCTGCTGCTCGACGAACCGATGTCGAATCTCGACGCGAAGCTGCGCGAGGAAATGCACATCGAACGGCGCGCGATCCAGAAGCGTCTCGGCATCACGATGATCCTCGTCGCGCACGACCAGGTCGAAGCGATGACGATGAGCGACCGCATCGCGGTGATGCAGCGCGGGCGCATCGCGCAGCTGAGTACGCCGGTCGATGCTTACGAGCGCCCCGCCACGCCGTTCGCGTCGACATTTCTCGGCCGCACGAACACGCCGCCGGGGGAAGTGCTCAGGCGCAATCCGCGCTGCGCCGAAGTCGATGTCGCGGGCACGACGCTGCATGTGCCGCACGAAGGCCGCGACGTGCAGGGCGCGGTGCACGTGTACATCCGTCCGGAGAAGGTGTATCTGGCGAATGGCGACGCACGTATGCACGGGCGCATCGCGACACGCGTGTTCATCGGTAATCAATGGCTGCTCGAAGTCGACACCGAGCTCGGCAAGCTGCATGTCGCGCAGCCGAACTACGGCGCGCCGCCGCCCGAGGAAGGCCACGAAGTCGGCCTCTCGTTTACCGACGACGATCTGCGCGTGCTGACACGGGAGAGCGCCCATGGCAACGCTTGACGACCCGCGCGCGGGCGCCGCGCCGTGGCTGCTGTCCGCGCCCGCGCTGCTGCTGTTCGGCGCGCTGCTTTTCGTGCCGCTCGCTCGCGCGCATGAAGCGGCCGTGGCAGTCGCTGTGCCTGCTGATCGTGCTCGGGCCGCTCCTGATTTCGGTCGTGGTGCGCACGCTCGGCTGGCAGGTCCTGCTCGGCAACAACGGTGTGCTCAACGACGCGCTGCAGGCATTGCATATCACGTCCGAACCGATCCGCCTCGTCTTCACGATGACAGGCATGGTTATCGCGCTCACGCACGTGCTGGTGCCGTTCATGGTGATGTCTGTGTGGGCGACGCTCCAAAAGCTCAACCCGCAGGTCGAATGGGCGGGACTGTCTCTCGGCGGCTCGCCGCTGCGCGTGTTTCGCCGCGTGGTACTGCCGCAGATCATGCCTGGCGTGCTCTCCGGTCCGATCACCGTGTTCGCGCCGTCCGCGTCCGCATTCGCGACGCCCGCGCTCATCGGCGGCCGCCGTCTGAAGGTCGTCGCGACGGCTGCCTACGACGAGTCTCGGCACGCTGAACTGGCCGCTCGGCGCGAGCATCGCGCTGCTGCTGCTGATCGCGAACATCGCGGTCGTGATGGGTCGCAGCCGACTCGGCGAACGCCGCTTTAAGTACATTTTCGAGTAACACGATGAGGATGACGCGATGAAACAGAACGGATTCTGGGGCACGCTGTTCAACGCGCTGTTCCTCACTTTCATCCTCGCGCCGCTCGTCGCCGTGCTGCTGGTAGCGTTCACCGACAAGGGCTTCATTTCGATGCCGTTCGACGGCGCGTCGCTGCGCTGGTTTCGCGCGGCCCTCGACAACGGCGACATCGTCTCGGCGTTCTGGCTGTCTGTGCGGCTCGCGTTCGCGGCCGCGACGATCGGTGTCGCGCTCGCGGTGCCCGCCGCGCTTGCGATCGCGCGTTACCGCTTCGCGGGCCGCGCCGCGCTGATGAGCTTCTTCCTCTCGCCGATGATGCTTCCTGCCGTCGTACTCGGCATCGCATTCCTGCGCTTCCTGTCGCTGCTGAACCTGAGCGGCTCGTTCTGGGCGCTCATCGCGACGCACGTGATCATCGTGCTGCCGTACGCGCTGCGTCTTGCGCTGTCGTCGGCCGTCGGACTCGACCGCGATGCCGAGCCCGCGGCGCTGTCGTGCGGCGCGAGCCGCTTCACTGCATTTCGCCGCGTCGTGCTGCCGATGATCCTCACGGGCGTCGCGGGCGGCTGGGTGCTGTCGTTCATCCAGAGCTTCGACGAACTCACGATGACGATATTCGTCGCGCCGCCCGACACGACCACACTACCCGTCGCAATGTACAACCAGATCGTGCAGACCATCGATCCCCTCGTCGCTTCCGTGTCGGCAATGCTGTCGTCGGCACGGTCCTGCTGATGCTGCTGCTCGACCGCATGGTCGGACTGGACCGCATCCTGATCGGAGAAGCTCGATGATCCGCACTCCATCCGCCATCCCCGATATGCTCGTGCTGGGCGGCGGGCGGGTCGGTTCCGCCGTCGCCTGGGGCCTCGCACGCGAAGGCGTGCACGTGAGCGTGCTCGATCAGGGCGACGGCGCGTTTCGCGCGTCGCGCGGCAACTTCGGGCTGGTCTGGATTCAGCGCAAAGGCTATGGCCTGCCGCCGTATGCGCGCTGGTCGCGCAGCTCTGCGACGCGCTGGCCAGCGCTTGCCGCGGCGCTGCTCGCTCGCAGAACGCGCCAAGCGGCTCGGCACGCTGCAACGCGAGCTGGGCAACTACCCGTATCAGCTGCTCGATGCGCGCGAGGTCCGCGAACGCGTGCCGCAGATCGGGCCGGACGTGATCGGCGCGAGCTACACGCCGATGGACAGGCACGTCAATCTGCTCAGGCTGCTGCGCGCTGCATATGGGCATGCAGTAGCGTGGCGTGAAGCTCGTCAACGGCGAGGAAGCGCAGCGCATCGCGCCCGAAAGCAGCGGTTTCGCCGTGCAGGGCAAGCGCGGCACGTATCGCGCGGCGCGCGTGGTGCTGGCTGCGGGCCTCGGCAATCGCGCGCTTGCGCCGCACGTCGGGCTGCATGCGACTGTCACGCCGAATCGCGGCCAGGTGCTCATCAGCAAGCGCGTCGCGCCGTTCCTGCACTACCCGACGCTCAACGGTCATTCCACACCCTGCTGGGCGCTCTTGCCTGCCGCGCAAAATGACGGGCAAACCCAATTCACTTACGAAAAGGGGCCAACCAGCGTATGTCCGCAATCGCGAGAATTGAAACGAATCAGCGCGTGAGCCGTGTCGTGAAGGCAGCGGGACTCGTGTTTATTGGCGGTCAGACATCGAACGACTACGCTGCGGATGTGAAGGTGCAGACGGCGAGCGCGCTGGAAAAGATCGACGGCTTCCTTGAGAAAGCAGGCATCGACAAGTCGCGCCTCGTTCAATCCCTGAAAGAGCCATTTATATGACGGCCTTGCGTTCCGCCGTGATTCTCGCGCTTGCGACGACCGCTTGCCCGAGTGCAATACCGCCGTCGTTGGTCGGCACGTCGCGATGCGCATGTACGTCGAAGCCTCGCCGCCGAAGTTCGACCAGCGCATTCACCAGCAGGAATTCATTCAGGAACACGCCGCCGCTCAGCACGACCGTGTCGAGCGCATGCCGGCTGCGCAGCAGGTCGCACAGTGACGCAATCGCCAGTACGATCGTCGAATGGAAGCGCCGGCTGATCGTCGCCAACTCGACGCTATCGGCAGTATCCGACACGACCTGCCGCACGAGCGGCCGGTAGTCAAGCTCGACCGGCACGTCGGCGGACGGGTCAAAAGCGTAACGATACGGTTCGCTCATCACCAGATCGCGCGCAAGCAGCCCCTCGAATTCGATCGGCCCGTGCGCTTCATATTCCGCCCGCGAGCAAACGCCCGCCAGCGCCGCGACGCCGTCGAACAACCGCCCCATGCTCGACGTGCGCGTCACATTGATGCCCTTCCGCCACATTGTCGCGTACACCTGCCGCGCTTCGTGGCCAAGCGCAGCAAGCGCGGGCACGCGCGCCAGCATGCCTTCATCACCGTCGAAGGATTCGAGCGCAAGTGCGAGTGCAGTGCGCACCGGTTCATGCACCGCCTTGTCGCCGCCGAGCAGCGACAGGTAACGCAAGTGTCCCGCGCGGTGCACCGCCTGTGCGTCGCCGATGAAAAACTCGCCGCCCCAGATCGTGCCGTCGATGCCGTAGCCGGCGCCGTCCAGAATTACTCCGATGGCCGGTCCGTCGAGCCCGTTGTCGGCGAGGCACGACGCCATGTGTGCATGGTGATGCTGGACCTGCTGACGCGACACATGTGTGTCCGACGCGAGCCGGGTCGACCGGAACGACGGATGCAGATCGCAGGTGGCCACTGTAGGCTTCACGCGATACAGATCGGCCAAGTGCGACGCGATCGTCTGGTGCGAACGAAACGTGTCGTCGTTGCCGAGATCGCCGATATGCTGGCTCACATAGACTCGCTCGCGATCCGCGAGCGCGACTGTCGTCTTCAGTTCCGCGCCATAGGCGACTACTGGCGCCATCGATCGACCCACTTCTATTACGTATGGCGCGAAGCCTCGAGCGCGCCGGAAGAAACTGATCTGCGGTTCGGGCAACTGCGGGTGGTTCGAGCAACGAATCACGGAGTCGTCGATGCGAATCGCGATGTCGCGGTCATTCAGCAGCACCAGGTCGGACACCTCGAACAAGCGCGCGAGTGCCTCCTCGTTGCGATACGCAATCGGAAATTCGGACACGTTTCCGCTCGTCATCACCAATGCCGGCAGGTCGGGATCGGACAGCAGCAGGTAATGCAGCGGCGCCGACGGCAGCATCACGCCGAGGTTCGGATTGCGCGGCGCGACGTTCTCCGCCAGGCCAACGCCGTTTAACTTGCGCAGCAGCACGATTGGCCGGCCGGGCGACCTCAGCCATTCCGCCTCAGTTTCGCTGCAGTCGGTCCAGCGCCGGGCCGTCTCGACCGACGCCATCATCAGCGCGAACGGCTTCGAATTGCGGCGCTTGCGGTCGCGCAGGCGCGCGATCGCGTCCGGATTGCGCGCGTCCACGACGAGATGAAAGCCGCCGACGCTCTTGACCGCGACCGTCAGGCCCGTGCGCAGCGCGTCGATCGCCGCGCGCAACGCGTCGTCACCGGCCGACAGCATCCGGTCTGCATCATATAGCTCCACCCGCGGCCCGCATTCCGGACACGCGTTCGGTTGCGCGTGATAGCGGCGGTTGGACGGATCGCGGTACTCCGCCTCGCATCGCGTACACATCGTGAACGCGCGCATCGTCGTATTGACGCGATCGTACGGAATCGCCTTGATCAGCGAGAAGCGCGGCCCGCAGTTTGTACAGTTAATGAAGGGATAGCGATAGCGCCGGTTGGCCGGATCTGCCATCTCGCCCAAGCAGGCATCGCACACGTGCGAATCCGCAGGCAGTTGCGCTAGGTGGCTGCCGCTACGCTCGCTATCCCGGATCACGAAGCGCTCCGTCGCGTCAAGCAACGGCGCGACGCAGTGCGACTGCAGCGACGCTACGCGCGCAAGTGGCGGCAATTCCGCGCGTAGTGCCGCAGCGAAATCGGCCAGTGGGTGCGCGTCGCCCTCCACCTCCATCAGTACACCGTCGGCATCGTTCAGCACCCAGCCGCGCAAACCGCGCGACATCGCAATCCGGTACACGAACGGCCGGAAGCCGACGCCCTGCACCACGCCGGTAACACGCACGCGCCATCGAATCGGCCCGTTCCCACCGGCGTGCGGAGCGACGGCGGTTGCGTTGCCGGTCAGCATAGGCGCGGCAACTCCGCGCCCGCCAGTTCCTCAATCGTGCACAGCTCGCCGTTGCGGGTGCGCATGACGACTGCACGGTCGCCCGCGTCGCGCACCTCGCCGATCTCGACCGCCTGCCTGCCGTATGGATGACCGCGCAGCACCGTTAGCACCTGCTCGACATGCTCCGGCGCGACGAACAGGCAAAGGCAGCCTTCGTTCGCCATGTTGATTGGATCGACGCCGAGCATGTCGGCCGCCATCGCGGTCTCCGCCTGGATCGGTAGGTCGGCTTCACGAATTTCGATCGTCGAATCGAGCGCGGACGCGTATTCGTGCATCACAGCCGACAGGCCGCCGCGCGTGACGTCGCGCACCGAGCGCAGCGCGCTTTCCGGCATCGCGTCAAACAGCATGGCCAGCATATGGTTGAGCGGCGCGCAATCGCTCAGCACGCGCGTCTCGAATCCGAGCCCTTCGCGAATCGACAACAGGTGGATCGTGTGATTGCCGATCCACCCGCTCAGGATAACGCGATCGCCCGGCCGCACCTGCTTCATCCGCAATGGAGCGCGCCCGAAGAATCCAACGCCCGCCGTATTGATGAAGATCCGATCCGCCTCCCCCTTGCCGACGACCTTCGTATCGCCCGCGACGATCTTTACGTTCGCTTCGCGCGCCGTGTCGCGAATCGACTCCAGCACTCGCACAAGCGTGCTCAACGGCAGACCCGTCTCGAGAATCAGTGCGAGCGACAGGAACTTCGGCGTCGCCCCCATCACCGCGAGATCGTTGACGGTGCCGCACACCGCAATCTTGCCGATGTCGCCGTTGCCGAACAGCGGTGGAGCGACGACGAACGAATCCGTCGTCATCGCGAGGCGTCCACCGTCGACGTCGAGCAGCGCGCTGTCCTCCATTTCACCGATATAGCTATCGCCCAGCACCGACACGATCATTTCTACCAGTTCGCGGCTGAGTTTGGCGCCCGTGCCGTGGTCGAGCACGATCGTCGAGCGCGAAAGATCATTGATATTCATGGATGCTTCGATCGAAAGTTTCGGGATACATGCTGTCGCCCGCTGGCCGCGTGTGCGGCACCGCGCCCGGCGAGCCCGTGCGTCAAGGCGTCTTGATCACCTTGCGAGGCAGTTGACCGAACGCGTCGATCATGCGCAGTACCTCGGCCGATTCGGTCACGGTCGCGCAATAGGTATCGAGCCATTCAAGCGCTCGCTTCTTGTCCGTTTCCTGCGCGGACACGACACAGTCGGACGGCACCCAGATGTTGTATCCCCGAAAGAACGCATCCGCCGCCGTAGTCTGCACGCAGATCTGCGTCTGC
Source organism: Paraburkholderia diazotrophica (assembly GCF_900108945.1). Lineage (GTDB taxonomy): Bacteria > Pseudomonadota > Gammaproteobacteria > Burkholderiales > Burkholderiaceae > Paraburkholderia > Paraburkholderia diazotrophica. The sequence continues at coordinate 16,658 of NZ_FNYE01000052.1, forward strand.
ATGCCGGTCACGACCAGGGTGTCGACGCCGCGCGCCTGGAGCATTTCGTGGAGATCGGTCTCGTAAAAGCCGCTGTCCTTATTCTTTTCGACGACCAGATCCGATTCGACGAGGAACTCGGCGATTATCTGTGCGCCTTCGCTACCTTTCGTCACAGGCAGATAGCCGTTGTACCGCTCCGCATTCGCGTCGTCTTCTCGATTGATGAGTTGCAGGTGTACGATCTCACAGCCTCGCTCCCGCATGCCGTCTAGAAACCGGCAGAAATTGCCCTTCGCATCGGCCACGGCGCGGATTCGCTCGGGATTTTTGTTAACAAGTTCGTATTGCATATCATTCGTCAGAACCGCAATGTTGTTTGGCATGTCATGCATTCCTGTCGGATAGGTGAGTGACGGCCACGGTCGCGCTGACGGCCGTAGCGGCGTCGATGGTTGTTCGCTACGCCGTCGCCCGCACGGTGCGCGTCGAGCCCCACGCGGCCGAACGTGTCGGCCGTGCAATAGATCGTACCGAGCGAAGCGGCCGGCGGGATCTTCGCCGCGATATGCGGCGTGCCCGGCCAGCCAGTGCGCGAGCACCTGCACGACCAGCATCCCCAGCCGATCGCGAGCACGATCGACTTCGCGGCGCGTGGCTCCGGCGCGTCGCACCGGAATCGCACAGCCAGCCACGTGATCAGCCGCGTCACCGCGTAGGTCATCCCGAAGCTGCAGATGCCCTGCACTACCGCTGCGCGGCCCACGATCCACGGCCCAACCGCATGGTTCGTATGAGCGGCCCACGCACCCTGCACGCACATCGCGCGGAGCGACGCCAACGTGGGCCGGCGTCATGCGTCGTCCCGCTGGACGGACGTGGTCTCGAACTGGGACTCGCCGAGAGTCGGCGTGTCCGGGCGGTGCCAGAACTTTTTCGTGCGCTGCTGGTATGCGATCACGTCGTCCACGTACGCGCGCAGAAAATAACCCGTGATCACGCGGCCGTTCACGCGCGCGAAGTCGTCAAGTCGGCCGTACTCAACAAAACCAAGGCGACGCCATAGCTGCTCGGCCTTACCATCGCTGCGTACATCAATAACGATCATTTCGCAGCCCATCTCGTTGACACGTTCGAGCGCAAGCCGCCAGCCGTCGAGCAAGAACCGCCCTCGATACCCAGGCTCGATCACGCAGCGCTTCATTTCGACGATGTGCCGCCGCGCGGGCAATGCTTGACGCGCGAGAATCAGCATGCCAACGATCCGACCGCCCTGCTGCTCGCGTGCGATCAGTAGGTCGACCGTGCGCGCGCGGAGGTCAGCATCGAGAGACTCCATCATCTTGAGACCGGTCGACGCGGTGATGGGCTCGAAGAATCCGAGCGTCGTCTCGCGCGTCGATACCGTATTCATCAGGTCGACCAGCTCGGTCATGTCCTGTCGCGACAACGATGACGGCCATTCAAATGTCATAGAGCCCTCATGCAGTGAACTACCGGATTAAGGGAGTCGCGCCGCGGCGACGCATCGCGCGCTGCGCGGAGGACGGCATGCAGCTCACGCGAGCACGCCGCTTTGGGCCACCGTGGTGATCGCCGCGACCGGTGCCGTCATAGCCGTCTCAGGGATTCGGTGCCGGCAAGCGCACGCTGTGCGCGACTTCAAATAAATAAGACACGAACGGCGCGTTGAGCTTGACGAGGTGTTCGACGAGGCGCGCCTCGTCTGCCGGGTCTTGATCGCGCGCGTGATCACGTTCCAGAATCATATCGACGTGATCGTTGGGCGTTCATGTCAGGAGTACGGAGCATAATCGCATCGATCATCCTCACGCGCAATGTAGAAAGTTGATGGAATTGACCTGCATCAGGCCGATGTCTACCGTTCCGGTGGAAATACGGTGAGAGGCGCGGGTGTCGCAATAGCGTAGGTCAGACCAGACTTATCGTTTCTGGGTCGCTGCCGCCACTTGAAATGGAGTGGCCCCCCGCAAGGTGGAAGGATGGTGTAGATCGGACAGGGGGCAAAGATAGGAGCTGGTTCTCACTACCGACGGCATCGGAATGTGCCAAAGTACAGTCTCGAAACGTATGACTCGAGAGGGAGAACCCCCGATGAAGCTTGCCGCGGTCGGCGTAGATGTTGCAAAACGCGTGTTTCGATTGCAGAAGCGGAAACCATCAGCTGGGGGGCGGCGCAGCCTGTAACGTCGACGGTGGACGGCTGATACCCGTGGGTTAGCTGCCCACATTACAGGGTTCCGTTTTGCGAACTGATCGATCGAGATTCCGCGCTCGAACACTGCCCATACTCATACATTTTCAAACCAGCGGCCGCGCAAGAACGAACACCTATCCGAGCACGTTATCGATGCTGCGTCTCAGTATCTGCATTGCTTCCTCGATCTGATCACCGGTCGTCACCAGCGGACAAAGACACTTTATTACCTGGCCGGAATGGCCGGATGTTTCGATGATTAGCCCCTGTCGGAACGCCTCGGCAGTAATCTTGGTTGCCAAGGCGCCTGATTGAACGTCAATGCCGCGCATCAGTCCGAGCCCGCGTTCCTCGGCCTCAACTTGACGATATCGCAATAAGTCTGTCAGCCCGAGAAAGCCTTCCCTGACTATTTCTCCTTTCCGCCGGACCTCGTCTGCGAAAGCATCGTCCGACCAAAAGTATTCCAGTGCTTTAGCCCCCGTAATCATGGCCGCATTGTTTCCGCGGAACGTACCGTTGTATTGCCCGGTCTCCCACTGATCATGCTCAGGGCGAATCAAGACCTGCGAGAAAGGCAATCCAAATCCCGACAGCGATTTCGAGTTGGTCACGAGATCCGGCACCACCCCAGCGTGCTCGAAGCTGAAGAACCGGCCGGTCCGACCGCACCCCGCCTGGATGTCGTCGATGATCAACAAGATGTCTTGATCTCGGCAGACCGTCTCCAGTTCTTGCAGCCACCCCGGAGAAGCGACATTGATCCCACCTTCTCCCTGCACCACTTCAACGATAACAGCTGCTGGGTAGTCCAGACCGCTGGAGCGATCGCTCAGGCATTTTTTGAAATACCTCAAAGTATCGACACCTTCGCCAAAATAATTGTCGAATGGCATGAACGCGTTGCCCATGGACGGCAAACCGGCTGCGCTCCGAAACTTCGCATTTCCCGTGAGCGCGAGCGAACCCATGGTTATGCCGTGGAAGCCGTTGGTGAACGAAACAATGGTACTTCGTTTCTTTATCTTCCGAGCTAAGCGAATGGCGGCTTCGACCGCGTTGGTGCCAGTGGGTCCTGTCAGATGCACCTTGTAGTCAAGTCGACGAGTCTTCAATATCAGACGATCGAAGGTGTCTAGGTAAGTGTATTTTGCTGTAGTCCAAAGGTCCAGTGAATGAACGAGGTTGTCGCCCCGTAAATACTCGATGATCGACTCCTTCAGAGCCGGATGGTTGTGCCCGTAATTGAGCGCTCCTGCGCCTGCTAAGAAATCGATATAGCGTCGGCCATCGACCGAGTAGATCTCCGCGCCCCGCGCCTTGCAGAAGACGACTGGAAAAGCGCGCGAATAGGTGCGGACATTGGATTCTAGCTCCGTTAGCTTCTCAATCATGTGCTCCATGAATTCTCCGGCATAACCCTGCATTGGATTTTTATCTGCGTCCAGCCATTCCCTTCGCGTCATCTTTCCGCAAGCCAAGCCGGAGGAAGTCGTGCTGTTCCGGGCGCAATAGACGAGTGACGAATATATAACCACGTCTGGCATGGAACCACAGCACCTGGAGATCCGCGTGCAAAGGAGGCACAAGCGAGCTAACGGTGTTGCGCGAGAGGGATGCTCATGCCTCTCGTACGTGCGATGTCAGAGACGTACGGCGCCGTTTCAATGTGCTCAACGCGTTGAAGCAAACGCAACGCGGTGCGATTTACCTCGTACTCCGGTTTTCAATAATCGGTCCATTTGTACTCCACATAGGCCATCATGTTACGTTCCATTCTGGCGTTAGCTCCGTTGTGTTCTAGCTTGGTGATACCGGCGTCAATGGATGCATCTACAGTTGTTGCGAGAGCGGGTTCACGGCTTATGTGGCAAAAGCCGTACCCGAACGTGGCGAAGTCGCCAGACATACCGTGCAATAGGGCTTAGTCAGAAGTGCTACACGGCACTGGTGTTGGTCATTTGCTAGTAATGCGTTCGTTTTGTCAGGAAACGGACATTTGTCAGCCCGGCGCAATTTCTCAACAAATATCCGCCAACTTCCTGCCTACCGGTAACTTACGAGGGTTCGGACCGGCATGGCCCGAAAGCTGCTTAGAGTCGGTCCGCGGACTGGGCCTGATCAGCGTGTGGAGCAACAGGAACAGATCAATGACAACTTCGACCTCCAATAGTTGCAGCCGTGTAGCTCTGTGGTCCGCAATGATCTTCCCTACTGGAAATTTATCGGCAAAAGGGGGCGGTTTGGAAAGCTTTTACGATGTCATGCGAAGTCATGGGGCGACGCGGCGCAGTTTCCTCAAGTTTTGCAGTTTGACCGCCACGGCGCTAGGCCTCGGTTCGTCGTTCATCCCTCGTATCGCGCACGCATTGGAAACGAAACCAAGGACCCCGGTAATCTGGCTGCATGGCCTCGAATGCACGTGCTGCACTGAATCGTTCATCCGCTCCTCTCACCCACTTGCGAAGGACGCGATCTTCTCGATGATTTCGCTCGATTACGACGACACGATTATGGCGGCGGCCGGCATGCAGGCCGAAGCAATCCTGAACCACATCATGACCCGCTACAAGGGCCGCTATATCGTCGCCGTCGAGGGCAATCCGCCACTGAACGAAGACGGCATGTACTGCTTTCCTGGCGGCGAGCCGTTCATCGAAAAGCTCAAGCGTGTATCCGCGGACGCCAAAGCGGTGATCGCGTGGGGTGCTTGCGCATCATGGGGTTGCGTGCAGGCAGCAAAGCCTAATCCGACTCGCGCAACACCGATCGCCGGCGTGATTCTCGACAAGCCGATAATCAAGGTGCCAGGTTGTCCCCCGATTCCCGAGGTGATGGCTGCGATCATCACATACGTGATTACGTTTGACCGTATCCCGCCGCTCGACCGTCAGGGGCGACCTAAGATGTTCTACGGGCAGCGCATTCATGACAAGTGTTATCGCCGGCCTCACTTCGACGCGGGCCAGTTCGTCGAGAACTGGGACGACGAGGGTGCGCGCAAGGGCCATTGCCTGTACAAGATGGGTTGCAAGGGACCGACCACTTACAACGCGTGCTCGACAGTGCGCTGGAACGACAGCGTATCGTTTCCGATCCAGTCGGGCCACGGCTGTCTTGGCTGCTCGGAGAATGGCTTCTGGGACAAGGGCTCATTCTACGACCGGGTCGTCGACATTAACCAGTTCGGCGTTGAATCGAATGCCGACCGTATCGGTCTGGCGGTGGTGGGTGCAGCCGGCGCGGCAATCGCGGCGCATGCAGTCGTCAGCGCGATCAAGAGTTCAGTGGTCAAGATGCAGGAGCTGAAATCACTCGGCGAAGCACATAATAAAGCAGCACAAGAGGAAAATCGCCAATGAGCTATCAGACTCAGGGCTTCACACTCGACAACACCGGGCGTCGTGTTGTCGTCGATCCGATAACGCGGATCGAGGGGCACATGCGTTGCGAGGTCAATCTCGACAGCAACAACGTCATTACGAACGCGGTCTCCACTGGCACGATGTGGCGCGGCTTGGAGGTCATCCTGAAAGGCCGCGATCCACGCGACGCGTGGGCGTTCGTCGAGCGTATCTGCGGCGTGTGCACCGGCGCGCACGCGCTGACCTCGGTGCGCGCGGTCGAGAACGCACTGAACATCCCGATACCCGACAATGCGAACCTGATCCGCAACCTGATGCAGGCAACGCTCTGGGCGCACGACCACCTAGTCCACTTCTATCATCTTCATGCGCTCGATTGGGTCGATGTGGTATCGGCGCTGCAGGCCGATACGAAGCGCACCTCGGAGCTTGCGCAAAGCATCTCCGACTGGCCCCTGTCGTCACCCGGCTATTTCCGTGATCTGCAGTCTCGGCTGAAGCGCTTTATCGAGTCTGGCCAGCTTGGCCCGTTCCGCAATGGTTACTGGGGCCATCCGGCGTACAGGCTACCGCCGGATGCTAATCTGATGGCGGTTGCCCACTACCTCGAAGCACTCGACTTCCAGAAGGAAATCGTCAAAGTCCATACGGTGTTCGGAGGCAAGAACCCGCACCCGAACTGGCTCGTCGGGGGCATGCCCTGTGCAATCAACATCGACGACGTAGGGGCGGTAGGCGCAATCAACATGGAGCGTCTGAATCTCGTTTCTCGAATCATCGATGAGACGATCAAGTTCTACGATCAGGTGTATCTGCCGGACGTGATCGCAATCGCCGGTTTTTACAAGGACTGGGGTTCGATCGGTGGCGGATTGTCCTCGCAATCTGTGTTGTCGTACGGCGACTTTCCCGACCACGCAAACGACTACAGCGCCCAAAGTCTGCTCGTGCCGCGCGGCGCGGTGATCAACGGCAACTTCAACGAGATCCACGATGTGGACCTCTGCAATCCCGATGAAATCCAAGAGTTTGTCGCGCACTCTTGGTACTGCTATCCCGAGGGCACGCACGGCCTGCACCCGTATGACGGTCAGACCGAACCGCACTTCGAACTCGGCAAGGCGACCCGGGGAAGTAAAACGAGGATCAAGCAGATTGACGAGTCGGGCAAGTACTCGTGGATCAAGGCACCGCGCTGGCGTGGTCACCCGATGGAGGTCGGTCCGCTTGCGCGTTACCTGATCGGCTATCATCAGAACCGCACGGACATCCGCGAGACGGTCGATGCCCTCCTCCGGCGGCTCGATGTGCCGCTCGCCGCGCTGAACTCGACGCTCGGCCGCACCGCGGCCCGTGCGCTCGAAGGTCAGTGGGCCGCGTACAAAATGAAGTACTTCTTCGAGCGGCTGATGGCCAACATAAAGGCCGGTGACATATCGACGGCAAATGTCGACAAATGGCAGCCGTCGACATGGCCGTCGACCGTACGCGGAGTGGGGTTCACCGAAGCACCACGTGGCGCGCTGGGCCACTGGCTGAAGATCCGCGACACGAAGATCGACAGCTATCAATGCATTGTGCCGACGACGTGGAACGGGAGTCCTCGCGATGAAGTGGGGCGGATTGGCGCATTCGAGGCGAGCCTGATTCAGACGAAGATGGCCCGTCCCGACGAGCCCCTGGAGATCCTGCGCACGCTGCACAGCTTCGATCCATGTCTTGCGTGCTCCACCCATGTCATCGGACCTGCCGGCGAAGAACACGTCAACGTCACGGTGCGCTGAGACGGCCAGGCAACGATGTCTAGGAACCAGCATATGAAGACCTATGGTTTTGACGGCAACGCCCCTTCGCAGCTCGACAGCAGGCGGATTACGTCGGTCTATGTATATGAGGTGCCGGTGCGGCTGTGGCATTGGTTAACGGTTCTGTCGGTAATAGTGCTCTGCACTACTGGTTATTTCGTCGGAAAGCCGCTTCCGACGCTGTCGGGCGAAACTGATGCTCATTTCCTGATGGGTTATATCCGCTTCGGGCACTTCTGCGCGGGCTATGTACTCGCGGTCGGCCTGGTCTTCCGCGTTTGCTTCACGTTCTTCGGCAACGCGTTTGCGCGAGAGATTTTTATCGTGCCCGTCTGGGACACCCAGTGGTGGAGAGAGTTGCTCTACGAATTGCGCTGGCATCTGTTCCTTGCACGCTATCCGTGCAAGTATGTCGGTCACAATCCGCTCGGCCAGATCGCGATGTTTGGCTTTTTTATTGTGGCTATATTGACGAGCGTCAGCGGCTTTGCCTTGTACGGCGAAGGTCTTGGCAATGATAGCTGGGCCTCTCACCTGCTCGGTTGGACGATCGCGGCGCACGGCGGAGACAGCCTGTCGTTGCACAGCTGGCACCGGCTCGGCATGTGGAGCATAGTGCTGTTCGTGATGATTCACGTCTATGCCGCAATTCGCGAAGACGTCATGTCGAAACAAAGCATGATCTCCACGATGGTCAGCGGCTTCCGGATGTTCAAGAACTGACCGATGGCAACAACGACGGCACACACCCTGCCCCATATCGTCGTCCTCGGCATCGGCAACGTGCTGTGGGCGGACGAAGGCTTCGGTGTTCGGGCGGTGGAACGACTCAACGCGCGTTGGCAATGGCCGGAGCATGTGGACCTGGTGGATGGCGGTACGCAGGGGCTCGCGTTATTGCCGTTCGTTGAATCGGCGGACCGGCTCATCGTGTTTGATGCAGTTGATTTCGGTCTGAAGCCGGGCACGCTCGCCGTGCGGGAAGGCGACGCGGTACCCGCCTGCCTGAGCGCCCGCAAGTTGAGTTTGCATCAGGCCGGCTTTTCGGATGTGCTCGCCTGCGCGCAGCTCAGAGGCAATTACCCCGACAATGTGGTGCTGATCGGTGTTCAGCCGGTCGAACTAGATGATTTCGGCGGCAGTCTGCGTCCAGCCGTCCGTGCCCAGATCGAGCCCGCCATTGCGGTAGCGTGCGAATGGCTGCGGCGGTGGGGTGCATCCCCCGTTACACACGCTGACTGCGATGCGCTAGTTTCGTCGTTGAACGCCAACGGTCTTGCGCTGTCCCGCTATGAGGGCGAACGTCCATCGCCGCATAGCGCGAACCGGCATGGCGACACGCGCTTCTGGCATCCTTCGGAACCGTGCTGATGTGCGTCGGTATTCCTGCGCGCGTGCGACGCGCCAACGGTCTGCGCGCGCAATGCGAAAGCCGCAACGGACCTTGTATGGTCGACCTGTCGCTTACGGGACCGCTTGCTCCCGATACGTGGGTGTTGACGTTCCTTGGCGCGGCGCGCGAGGTGATTGATGAGGCGCGCGCACGCGACATCGAATCGGCCCTCGCCTCGCTCGATGCGATCGCCCACGGCGAAAGCGGTCTTGACGCCTACTTTGCAGATCTGGCCGATCGCGAGCCAGAGTTGCCAACGCATTTACGCGAGAACATTACGCGATGACAACACTGCGCACATCCGCCGCGCCGATGCTTGAGTGCCTGCGCGAACTTCCGCTCAAACAGGGCTTTCTGGAACAGCAGAACAATACGTTTGACCGCATCGCCGTCGGCGCCCGCACTCCCCTCGTCACGCTTCCGCTCGGCAATCCGGCACGGCATTCCGAATTTCTCGACTTGACGGTGGTCCTGCCCGAAATAGTGCGCCAGTTCGGGCCAGACTCGTTCCGCGCGGCCTTTGCCACCCCGCCGGCAAGCGCAGCGATCGCGAATCGCTTTGGCGTGCTGCGTCGCCCGGCGCTGATATTCCTGCGTGAAGGGTGCTACCTTGGCGCGATCGAAGGACTGCGCGACCGGGAGGATTATCTGCAGTGCTTTACACGCATGCGCACTGAGCTGCCCCAGCCGGTACCGATCGAACTCTCCGTGTACGGAGCCCGATCATGAGCCGCCCGTTCCCTGTTTCGATCATAAGGGCGGCTGGTCCCGGCTCGCTGCCCGAACCCGATAACTGGTCGTGCCTGCCGCTGCCCTCCACGAGCGAACTCTGGCGCACGACGGCTACGCCTGAGCACGGCGCGGGCGACGTGCTGGCGCTGTTGCGCGCCATGGTCACCGCGCTTGATGGAAATCCGTCGCCCGCGCACCCACTCGTCTTCCGGGTCGGCACACTGGGTGCCGACGTGCATCGACTGCTCGCTCAGATCATGGGCGAAGGCGAGGTGTCGGCGCGGGTTGTGTCGAGTCGCGGAGCACGAGCCCATGCCGGGGCGCTCGTCCGCATTCAGGAATGCCGGTACCCGGGTATCTGGCGGATCATCGTCGACAGCGCGAACGGCGTGCGCATCGACGACCGGATCGAAATCGGCGCGATTCCGGCCGCGATCCTCTACGAAGCGCGCCACAGCGGCACGACGCAAGGCACAATCCCGGACACGTCGAGCCACAAGTTGACGAGCGCACCGTCCATCGCCAGCGAAATCGCTGCCGCCCAAGCCCGGGCTGTCAGCCGGCGCGGCGCGGGCAGTCACGTCATTAACTTCAGCCTGTTACCCGTCACGCCCGCGGATGTTGCATGGCTCGACAACATGTTGGGCGCGGGTACTGTCAGTATCTTCTCGACTGGCTACTGCAAGTGCACGGTCATCGCCACCACTTGGCGTCACGTGTGGCGTGTGCGCTATTTCGACGGATCTAACAAGGTTCTGCTGGACACACTCGATATTGCCCTGATTCCCGAGATGGTCATAGCGGCAGCCGAGGATCTTATGGACTCGCTGCGGCATCTGCGCGAAATCGTGAAATGGCTGGAGGAGGACTGATGTTCGAAGGCAGCTATCTCGGCGACGACCATGTCTACGATCCCGCACAGGGCGATCCCATCTGGAACGTTTCGCCCGGCACGCCGCTTGCCGATCTGCCCAATACTGGAAATACCCGGTATGCGATGGCCCGCACGATCAGTTCATGTTATTGCCAGACTGAAGCCATGGCGCCCACAGCATCGTCTTTCAGCGCCGACCTGACGCACCGGATCGAAGGCACGTTCGAGCAGATAGCACAGACCCGCATGTGCGACCTGCCCTTTTTGAATTCGCGCCTGCGTGTCGCTGCGGTGGCTTTTCGTCCGTGGCAGTCGAGCTGGATCGGCGTGCTCGTAACGCCGTGGGGCATCAATCTACTGCAATTGCCGACGTCCGATGCACCGTTTCCGCCGACGCGCGCCGACGCCGTGACCGAAGTCGCCCTGCCGGGCGGGATCATGCCGTTCATGCCGGCGCGGCTCGATACGCTCGGCGAGTTCCGGATGTGCTCGCTTTTTTCACCTGCGCGACAATTTGCCGATCAGGCGACTGCGCTCGAAACCGCTTGGGAAACGATGCGGCTGCTATTCGAGCCGGAAAGCGTGGCACAGCCGAAGGTGGGTCCCGACGGTTCCGCACAAGTACACCCGGAGCGTCCCGACCGGTTCCGGCGATGTCTGTTTGGATTGCAGACGTGACACCCTTGCAAGTTCCGGTTCTGACACTCACGCTCGACGGTGACAACGAAGGCGTGCACTCGGTAGTCGGCCGGTGGTCGCCCGTGCCCGTCGAGCGTTTGCTGATCGGCCGGAATGCGTCTGACGCCCGAACCGTGGTCGGCGCGATGCTCGTGCTATGCCGTCATGCGCAATGCGCAGCATCGGCGCGCGCGCTCGCGGCCTCACAACCCACCTTTTCGCCGGTCGCGACGAACGACGAACAGATCGAGCTCGAAGCTGCACGCGAAACGCTGCGGCGCTGGCTAATCGATTTTCCCCGAATGTTCGGCGGGACATGGTCAAGCGACGTGATCGCCCAATGGGCGGGACTCGGTTCGCGGGCGCGCATCGCCGATTTCTGCGAGCGCCAGGTATTCGGCATGCCTGCCGCCAGGTGGCTAGCGCTGTCGAAGTCCGATCTCGCCAGCTGGGCTGCAGGTACCGGGACGCTACCGGCGCGCTGGCTGAACGGCCTGCAAAAACAGGCCGCACGGCCCGTTTCGATCCTGCCGGCAGACGTGCTGCGCAGCGTGCGCAAAAATGCTGCAGAAATGCTGCTCGACCGCGATGCAGGCGCATTCGAGGCGTCCAGGCCAGCTTGGCCCGCCCATGCGGACCTCTGGAGCGATCCGGGGACGGCACCGGATCTCGCTAGCGGATTGATGAGCACACGATTGCGCCATCTCGCACTGCTTTGTGCGAATCGCGCGAGTGCTGCAGCGGGCGGCCTGCGGTGCGGCGACATCAGCATCGGCTGGGCGCGCTGTGCTCGGGGTGTGCTCGTGCATCTCGCACGCCTCGAAGAAGGTAAGGTCGCCGCGTACCGAATCGTACCGCCAACCTGGTGGAACTTTGGCCGCGCAAACCTGCTTGCGGCCGCTCTTCGCGGCCTGCCTTGGGAAGCGGCGCAACCGCTCGCACAACGTCTCGTGCTATTGCTCGACCCATGCGCACCCTACCGGATCGAGGTGAACCGCCGTGCATGAGGTGTCCGTTGCGGAAGGCATCCGGGACGTGATCGAGGACGAGGCACGTCGGCATCAATATCGGTGCGTCCGCGAAATCGGGTTGGAGGTCGGGCAGCTTGCGAACGTCGATACCCGGGCGCTGCGTTTCGCACTCGATGTCGCACTGCGCGGCTCCCTCGCCAATGGCAGTGTCGTCACGATTCACGAGCCACCCGGCCACGCATGGTGCATGCGTTGCGGCGACACGGTGGAGCTGCGGCGGCGCGGCGTCGGCTGCCCCGCCTGCGGCAGCTATCAGCTCGCGGTGACGGATGGGGACCAGATGCGCATCATCGGTATGGTCGTCGACTGACGCGCCCGCCACGACGGCCGCTGCCTTGCTAGCCAAAGGTGACGCGAGGCTTTGGTTCAACCGGTTGCGCCACTCCAGTGCGCAACCCGCGAAACGTTGGAGTTCCTTATGACCTGCGCGACGACGTGCCAAGAACGGAGGATAAAATTATGTGTACGACTTGCGGATGCGCTTCATCCGAACCCCAGATCGAGGACGATGGTTCGTGGACGACGCTCCATTCCTACGAGCACGATCAGGCGCGCTTGCACGCCGCTGGCCGCGCGCACACTAACGACCACACGCAAGGCGGCGGCCACGCGCATCCGCACGGGACCAATGGGCGTCACATCCAGCTGGAGCGCGACATCCTGCACGAGAACAACCATTATGCGGGCGCGAACCGCGAGCGCCTGTGCCAACGTGGCGTATTCGCGTTGAACCTTGTATCGAGCCCGGGATCCGGCAAAACGTCACTGCTGGTGCGCACGGTGTCGGCTCTCAAGGGCACCCTGCCCGTCGCCGTAATCGAAGGCGATCAGCAGACCGCCAACGACGCCGAGCGCGTTCGCGCGGCCGGCGCGCCCGCCGTGCAGATCAACACCGGCAAGGGATGCCATCTCGACGCGCACATGGTCGGGCACGCGCTGGACCAATTGCCGCAGAATGAGGGCGGCTTGTTGCTGATCGAGAACGTCGGCAACCTCGTTTGTCCCGCCTCTTTCGATCTGGGCGAAGCACACAAGGTTGTCGTCCTGTCGGTGACTGAAGGCGAAGACAAGCCGCTCAAGTACCCGGACATGTTTGCCGCCGCTCGGCTGATGCTGCTGAACAAGACGGATCTGCTGCCACATCTCGACTTCGATGTGAATAAGGCGTGCGGCTACGCACGACGCGTTAATCCTTCGATCAAGATCTTCTGCGTATCGGCCCGCACGGGCGAAGGCTTCGAACATTGGCTCGACTGGATTCGCGCCGGCTGCGCTAGCGCACAGGCAGTTGCCGGACCGAAGAGTGCCGAGGGCATGTCGCATTGTGATCGAGCGTAAGCGCATAGAGGTCAGCGGCATCGTGCAAGGCGTCGGATTCCGTTCGTTCGTCAGGCGGCTGGCGCGACACTTCAACCTGAGCGTCGAGGTCTGCAAGGGAACGAATGGCGTGCCGATCGACATACGGGGTGAAGGGCGCAATCTGGACGCTTTCCGCGCCGCGTTGGCGGAACAACCACCGCTGCTCGCCCACATCGACGCGGTGCGCCGGACTGCAGGCACTCCCAGTCCGGGAATGAGGTACTTTTGCATCGCGGAAAGCACCGAAGCTGTGACGTCTCAAAGCTGTATTCCTGCCTGTTCCGCCCTCCGCGATATGTGTATCGACGAGCTTTTCACTGAAGGCGGCCGGCACTGGCGACACCCCTTCATCTGCTGTACCGACTGCGGTCCGCACGATGCGCTGATACACCGCACGCCATACCACCGTGCGCATACCAGCATGACCGCCTTTGCGTTGTTCGAGCGCTGCGCGGCAGAATATAGCGATCTCGCTGACCGGCGCTTTCATGCGGAAACGATGGCCTGCACGGAATGCGGGCCCACGCTGCGCTTCAGACCGCCAGGTGCGCGGGGTTATGCGGCCCCCCGCAGCGGTTCGCCCATGGATCCGGTCGCGCGGGCATGGGCCACCATCGCGCGCTGCGAAATCGTTGCCGTCAAGAGGCTTGACGGCTTCCAGTTGATATGCCATGCGACGAATCCAGCCGCTGTGGAGCGGCTGCGCGAGCGCAAGCGTCGGCCGACCAAACCGCTTGCGCTGCTGGTGCCGAAGGTGGCGTCGGCCGCACAATGGGTGGACTTGGGCGATGCGTCGAATGCGAAACAGCTCGCTTCGGCGATCTGCCCGATCGTCGTCTCGCGACGCTTGAACCGGCTCGGACCGATGCTGCCCAGCACGCCGATCCAGTACCTGTTGTTTCATCGGGCGCAGGGCCTACCGTCCCGCACCCGCTGGCTCGGCGAAGCCCAGCCGACGATACGCGTTCCTGCCAGCGCGAACCTGTCCGGCGAACCATTGCTGAGCGATTCCGCTGATGTGGGCGAGGCGCTCGCCGACATCGCCAATGCGGTGCTCGATCACGATCGTGAAATCGTTTCCCGTTGCGACGACAGCGTGGTGCTCGCCGCGCATCCGTTGCCTGCGATAACCCTGCGCCGCGCGTGCCGCTCTGTGCCCAAACCCGTGCCGCTGCCAACGGACGGCCCGTCGGTGCTCGCGCTTGGCGCGCAGATGAAAAGCACCGTAACGCTGACCGGCGGACGGCTCGCGGACGTGTTGCCATATCTCAGCGATCTTCGTAGCCTTGGCGTCTGCGAGTTGCTCGAAGAAACCGTCAAGCACCATGTCTTTCGCATGCACGTCACACCGGCCGCCATCGCCTGTGATCTTCAGCCCGATCTCTATTCGACCCGCCTCGCCGAAACATTGGTCGATTGCTGGAGTGTCCCGTTGCTAGGCATCCAGCACCATCATGCACATGTTGCCGCAGTACTCGCCGAGAACGGCCACACCGGTCCCGCGTTGGGTCTGGCGCTAGACGGTTTCGGCTGGGGCGACGACGGGAACGCATGGGGAAGAGAACTCCTGCGTGTCGAAAGCGGCGGCCGTGCGCAACGGCTCGGCCATCTGAGCCGACTGCCATTGCCCGGCGCGGACGCCGCCGACCGCGCATCTTGGCGCATGGCGGCCGCGCTGCTGCACACGCTTGAACCCGAGGCGCGCCGGCTCTCGCCCGCAACGGACTCACCAACGACCGTACGACTCTACCTGCAGATCGAACGCGGCTTCAACTGCCCGACCAGGACATGCCTTGGCCGCTGGTTTGACGCCATCGGCGGACTGGCCGGCATCTGCCCGACGCTACACCATGAAGGTGAAGCGGCGATGACGCTCGAAGCGCTCTGGTGTCCAGCAACTTCGCGTGCGGACGGCTGGCACATCGACGGCCCGAATCTCAACCTGCTGCCGCTGGCACGCCGGCTCGCCGCCCTGCGCGATCCCGTCGAAATTGCCCGTAACTGGCACGCAACGCTCGCAACAGCACTTGCCGACTGGCTGCGCCACGCGACGTGCACCACCGACATCGATACCGATCGCCGTCCGTGGTGGCTGCCGCGCGAATCTCGCGCCGATGTCCCGGCTTGCGAGATGCCCTGCGCAACGTGCGCTGCACGCTGTGCGGGCCCATAGTTTGCCGCCGGGCGACGATGCACTCGGCTACGGCCAGGCGTGGACCGCAATCCAGCAATTACAGTCCTCTACTGTCCTGACACTGGAGGACCGTCTGAAATGAAAGGAGTTCGATCATGTGTCTAGCCATTCCCGTCGAAGTCGTCGAACTGCAGCCTGGCGAACGGGCCCGCGTCAGCGTCGACGGTGTAACACGCGAGATCTCACTCGCGCTCATCGAGAACGTCACGCCCGGCGACTTCGTACTGCTACATGTCGGCTACGCGATCGGCACGCTTAACCGGGCCGAGGCCGACGCAACGCTCGCGCAGCTCGCCGCGCTCGCCGCTTCGTGTGACGCTGACTCGGCAGCGAGCGACGCATCCGGAGGAAACCCAGCGTGAAATACGTCGACGATTTTCGCAATAGCGACCTCGCACGTCAGATCGCGAGGCGTATTCATGTCGCCGTTGAGCCGGAACGACGCTATCGCCTGATGGAATTCTGTGGCGGCCACACGCACGCTATCGCGCGATATGGCTTAACGGCATTGTTGCCGCCCTGCGTCGAGTTGATCCACGGCCCCGGCTGTCCGGTGTGTGTCTTGCCGGTCGGACGTATCGACAGCGCGATAGAGCTTGCGCTCGAGCATCGCGTCACGCTTTGCACGTATGGCGACACGCTACGCGTGCCCGCGTCGCGTCAGATGAGCCTGTACAAGGCGCGGGCCGCAGGCGCCGACGTGCGCGTCGTCTATTCGAGCGCCGACGCGTTGGCATTCTCTCGCGCGCGATCTGACCGACAGGTAGTGTTTTTCAGCATTGGCTTCGAGACGACCACGCCCCCCACTGCGGTCGCACTGCTGACTGCGCAGGCCGACCGGCAGGACAACTTCAGCGTGCTCAGCAACCACGTGCTCACGCCCGCCGCAATGCGCCATCTGCTTGCCGACAACGATGCAAATCTCGATGGCTTCATCGGCCCGTCGCACGTCAGCACGATCATCGGCATAGCACCTTATCGCGTGATCGCGCGTGACTATCGCAAGCCTGTGGTCATCACCGGTTTCGAACCGCTCGACGTGCTGCAAGCCGTGCTCATGCTCGTCACACAGATCAACGAAGACCGCACGGATGCTGAGAACCAGTACACACGTGCTGTCACCGAACAGGGCAACCTGAAGGCGCAGGCGCTCGTCGCGCAGACATTCGAGTTGCGAAACGATTTCGAATGGCGCGGACTCGGGCTCGTGCCCGATAGCGCACTCGCGATCCGCACACCGTTTGCGCAATGGGACGCGGAAAAGCGCTTCAACCTGTCCGCTCAGCCGGTCGCTGACGTGAAGGCCTGCCAGTGCGGCCAGATTCTGCGCGGCCACGGCAAGCCAACTGACTGCGAGATGTTTGGCACGGCGTGCACGCCTGCGGCACCACTTGGCGCTTGCATGGTTTCGAGCGAAGGTGCCTGCGCAGCACACTACCAGTATGCCCGCTTCAACGATGCAGCTGCAGCCGGATGTGTTCGCCTATGAAGCGCCCCATCTTTCATGGTCGCCCTCTCGACCTCAAACACGGCCGCATCGACCTGACGCATGGCGCCGGCGGCCGCGCCAGCGCACAACTGGTCACCGA
Organism: Paraburkholderia diazotrophica; assembly: GCF_900108945.1. Classification (GTDB taxonomy): domain Bacteria; phylum Pseudomonadota; class Gammaproteobacteria; order Burkholderiales; family Burkholderiaceae; genus Paraburkholderia; species Paraburkholderia diazotrophica. The sequence goes on from NZ_FNYE01000052.1 coordinate 33,875, forward strand.
CATATTTGCTCCGGCGTTTAATAACGCATGGCTTGCGCAGGGCAACGACCAAGCCATCATGCCGCCTGTTGCCGGACGGTTAGCGATGAGTACCGACTGCCACGTCGTCGCCCCGTTGTTCTTTCCCGGCGGTGACATCGGAGTACTTGCCGTCAACGGCACAGTCAACGACCTCGCCGTCGGCGGCGCGCAGCCGCGTTACCTGAGCGCCGGATTCATTCTCGAAGAAGGTCTGCCACTGGACGATCTCGTGCGCATCGTCCAGTCGATGGCGCGGGCCGCACGCGAGGCTGGCGTACAGATCGTCACGGGCGACACGAAAGTCGTCGAACGCGGCAAGGCTGATGGACTGTTCATCACGACAGCGGGCGTCGGCGTCGTACCGCAGGGCGTCGAGTTGGATGGCGCTAACGCGCAGCCAGGCGATGCCATCTTGCTGTCCGGATGTCTTGCCGAGCACGGTCTTGCCGTGCTGTCGCAACGCGAAAACCTAGGTTTTGACAGCAGCATCGTGTCGGATTGCGCTGCGCTCAACGGTCTGACCGAGCAACTACTCGAAACGTGCCCGTCGCTGCGACTGATGCGCGATCCGACGCGTGGTGGCCTTGGGAATGCGCTCAATGAAATCAGCCAGCAATCGGGTCTCAGTATGCGCATCTGGGAAGAGGCGCTACCGATAGGAACAACTGTGCGGGCGGCCTGCGAGTTCCTGGGCCTTGACCCACTGTACATTGCGAACGAGGGCAAGCTAATCGCCGTATGTGCAAGGCAGGACGCGCTCGCACTCGTCGATGCGATGCACGCTCATCCGCTAGGCCAAGATGCCGCGCTGATCGGCGAAGTAACGGATGATGCGCGCGGCCTCGTGAGAATGCAGACCTCGTTCGGCGGCGAACGGCTCGTTGACTGGTTGAACGGTGAGATGCTACCCCGCATCTGTTGAATGGCTCTGGTGCAAATAGCACTAGGCAAATCGGTTAATGTGTCGGGCTAAACGAATTGAGATCCGACTATGAGAAAGCTGAAGAGCGAACTGGTCGCAAGCCGTCACGTTGACCGTGATACGATCACTCTGTTTGCGCTCGTACCTGCTTGCAGGCTCGCGGGATCGACGACATAACATTCGATCCCGCGAGCCCGCAAGGCACGATAGATCCAGAACGCGTCCTAGCCCGCCTCGTAGCTTACGACGATCGTAGTTCGGCTGGCAACGCCCAATTCTGCCGACGCTGTTCAATCAGCGACAGCACCACCTGCAGGCAGGATGCGGCCTGTAATCTGCGTCGCTGTATGTACGGCCGGCTGATCGCCGCGGCCATCATGTAACGCAACTTTCCACTTCGCCATTGCCAGCTCGAGCAACACCGCCAGTACAACTTCCCCGGCGCACCGCCTAGAGACCTGTTGTGCGTGCATGATGCTCTCTTTTGAGCAAGCGTTGACGAGCTGATTTTACGGATCGCCTCGCCGACCTTCCTGCTACATAACTAAAACCGTCTAGCGCATTTGCCAGAGCGTTACGGAGTCAGCCGCGGTCGTCGGATTAGTGGGTCGCGACGGGTTGGCGCGTGCCTGTTAGCGTCTTCAGGAACGCTACGATTGCGTTGACATCCGAGTCCGACAATTGCTTACCGACCTGATACGTCGCCATGTCACGCACAGCTTCGTGCAGATTGGTACGGCTGCCGTCGTGAAAATATGGCGCGGTCAGTTCCACGTTGCGCAGCGTCGGCGTCTTGAACGCATGGCGGTCGAGCGCGTCGTTCGTAACGTTCGCCCGACCGTTATCCGCGGTGGAGGTATAGCCCCGCGCGGCGAAGTAGTCGGCCGCGAGGCCCATTCGCTCGAACGACCGCCCGCCCAGATTCTTGCCAACATGACAGGTCGCGCAATGGTTCGCCTTGAATAAGTGGTAGCCGCGCAGTTCTTCGCTATTCAGCGCATGCCTGTCGCCGCGCAAGTAAGCATCGAAGCGACTCGGCGTTAGCAGTGTCGTCTCATATTGGGCGATCGCGTCTGTGATGTTCGCGCCCGACCAACCGTCCCGGTACACCGTCAGGAACTGTTGTGTCAGTGACGAGTCCTGCTTCAGCTTATCGATGATTTCACTCCATGACCTAGACGCCATTTCGACCGGATTCAGCGGTGGACCCCCCGCCTGTTCCTGCAGCGTGGCAGCGCGACCGTCCCAGAACTGCTTGTCGTTGAGCGCCGCGTTGAACACCGTCGGCGCGTTGACCAAGCCCAACTGTCCGCCCACACCGGACGAAACCCTCTTTCCGTCTACGCCCCCTGTCGACAGCGTGTGGCAGCTTGCACACGATATCGTGTTGTCCGCCGATAGTCGGACATCGTTGAAGAGCTGCCTTCCAAGCGCGACCTTACCCGTGTCGGTCGGCAAAGAATCTGGCAACGGTTGCACAGGCTCGTTAGCGAATTCCGGTGCAACGCCGCGCGTCGCATATGCGCGGCGTTGTGACGCTATCCAGTCGAGCAGTGCGCGTTGATCGTCGGTCCTCAGTCCGGTTGTCCAGTGTACGAGGCGGAACAACTTTGGTGGCATGGCGAGTTCGTTCACAACGGTTTCCAGCTTCGCAAGATCGGCTTCGGGAGCTGGCATGCCGCTTTCGAGCGCCGCGTACAGGCTGTCGATGCGGAAGTAGGCGAGTCCAGTTTGCCTGTCATGTTCGGCTAGCTGACGAATGCCTGGTAGCGCGGCATAGTTAGGTAGGACAGCTTTCCTCGAATGGCAGTAATAGCATGCGTTACGATCTAACACGTCGCGTACGCCGAACGCTTGTGGGGATACGGCCGGCCTCGCGACCGCTCTCTCCGCATAGTCCTTGTCGTGTACATACGCGATACCGCTAATACTGAGATAGCCAACCAGCACGAAGGCGATCGACGCGATCAGAAGTTTCTTCACTTGCTCTCCTGTTTGATCTTGATCGGAATTCGTTAACGTCTACTTCGGACAGTTGATATCAGCTGCCAAGCGACGACGCGCCGACCACACAGAAGACACAGCACTTGAACGTTACGGCAAGTCAGGTGTCTGCAATATCCGCTCGATGCAATCCATCTCTGCATGCGCTCGCACGTTGTATATCCGCTCAGTCTGTGTCAGTTCGGGCGGATATTGGCCGAGCTGGGAATTTGATCATTCGACTGTGTGATCATTCGACGGTGCATCGCTGAGCGCTCAAACTGTTGCTGGTGCAGGCCCGCCGTGAAGAAGTGATGTGCAGTTGGTTGAATGATCTACCACAAAGCCTCGTTCCGCCATCATGTCTTCGGAGATTGCGGCTTTAGCACATAAGAAATGTAGCGCCATGATCAGGCGCTCATTGCTGTCGCCCGACGACGCTGCGACGTCCTGTTCGCCAGGCTGCGCGACGGCACACTCTATCTACCAACCAAAATCCGGCCCTACTGCTTGACGATCTCGTATCAGTCGATTCATCCGTCGAACTTCGTCGCGAGCCGAATCAGATATGCCCCCAAAACCTCAACGTGACAACATCCTCGCCGCATGCTTGACGGGACAGATGCTAACCGCAGGTCATGCCTGATACAAGTGAATGTTGATTAAATTCGCATAAGGCAAATTTATATTGATCGGAAAGGCTACAATTGAATCAATTGCTCGGACTCTCGCCCTTTATATAAATCATTTCATTTGATCAGGCCGGCAAAGGCCAATATACCTGAGCTCGCTCAGGTGATCCACATTTTCGTCAAAAGCGGTTGCACGCGTAAACAAGCACGCCCAGAACAGCCACTAACCGACCCGTAGGCGAGAACGCCGGCTGTGTGGTTGTCGCGATGCACGTCGCGCGCAGGCATTTCTTTCACGCTTCGGCCCGATCCGTCAGCGCTTCGCCAGATAGCAGATGAACGCTGCACGACATCGCTTCATACTCAAAGAACGCCTCCGCACTCGGCATGGTTGGACTGTCTCTTCCGCAGTCGATACAGATCTGATAAGAATAACGTTTTTTGCACCAAACAGTTGGCCTACAACAGCCAACTTGACAACGCCCTTCCAATGGTTGTATTCGCTGTGCGCCACACCGGTGCCGGCGCTCATCAACTGGATGCCGCCCCGCACGATCACCGTGCCATCGTGTCCGAGCGCGCCTTCGAGCACGTACGAAACGATCTTCATGTCGCGATGCCGATGCTCGCCGAAGCCCCGCGTCGGCGCCAAACGGTCGTAGTTAGCCACCAGCAGGTCGGAAAAGCCGTTCTGCTTCGGGTCGTGATAGTGCGCGAACAAAAAGTATGACGCGAGCGGAGCCAGCCGTGTTCCGCGCGTGTCTGATTTCGAACATGCTGTTTTCTCCTTGAGTTTTGTCGTGTGATCCAGACCAGATGTTTGGCTGCGATCCCTGAACCAGCCCCGGTTATCTGCGTCGGCGTGGCAGCCCGGCCGGTGCCCGCCGATCTCGCGAACCATGAATGTCTGCTGTACGGCCACAGCGGCGCGGTCAGCCGGGAGTTCAGCGTCGACGGCGCGATGAAAAGGTCGAGGCGCGTGGGCCGTTGCGCGCCAATAACGGTTCTGTCGCGCTAAGACGTCGAGATAAAAATTGTCGCCCGAGCATGGAAGACGAATAGGACCGCGATGACACGGAAAGCGGCACGCGAGATGCTGGCAGCAGGCGTCGGTAAAGTATTGCAGCAGGTACATTATCCGCTCGACGTAATCCTGTTGCGTGTGCGTTGGTATGTGGCTATGCGTTGAGTCTGCGCGACCTCTAGGAAATGATGGCCGAGCGTGGGGTTGATGTCGACCATTCGACGGTGCACCACTGGGCCCTCAAGTTGCTGCCGCTATTTGAGAAAGCGTTCTGCTGTTGCAAGCGACCGCCGGGAAGAGCTGGCGCATGGACGCGACCTATATCAAGGTTAGGCAGCCAGTGAAAGTACTTGTAGGTGCGGCGGATAAAGCCGGTAACACGGTTGGCTTCTTGCTGCGCGCCCGGCGCAGAACCGGGTCGTGCTCGAGGCCCTGAACGCCGGATGGGAAACGCCGATGGGAATTTGGCAGATCCAGTACCTGAACAACATCGCGGAGCAGGACCATCACGAAATCAAGCACATCATTAGTACCTGTGATGGGCTTCAAGGATTTCCGTTGCGCGCGCATCATCCTGTCCGGCATTGAGTCGATGCACATCTTCGCACAGGGCGGATGTGAACCCCGTCATCCGTCGCGGAAGATAAAGCTATACGCGCTCAATGCCGGCACGCCGCCCAGATGCGCATACAGCACCTTCGAGCCTTCGGGAAATTCGCCGAGCCGCACCTTGTCGATCATTCCGTGCATCGACTTGCCTTCATAGACGGGGTCGGTCATCACGCCTTCGAGCCGCGCGCATAGACGAATCGCGTCCAGCGTGCCCTCGTTCGGCAGGCCGTATTCGGGGCCGCCATAGCGCGTATCGAGCACGACATCCTGTGCGGTGATGTCGCGGCCCAGATCGACCCGTTCCGCAGTGTGCTTCGCGATTCGCGTGATCTGCTCGCGCGTCTGCTCGGGTTTCGCGGATGCATCGATGCCGATCACGCGATCCGCGCGCCCATCGGCCGCGAAGCCGACGATCATCCCCGCCTGCGTGCTGCCCGTCACCGAGCACACGACGATGTAGTCGAACTTGAAACCAAGCTCAGCTTCCTGCTGGCGCACTTCTTCCGCGAAACCGACGAAGCCGAGACCGCCGAGCGGATGTTCCGAGCAGCCGGCGGGAATCGGATACGGCTTGCCGCCCGCGGCACGCACGCTGTCGAGCGCCTCTTCCCAGCTCCTGCGAATGCCGATGTCGAAGCCGTCGGGCACGAGCCGCACGTCGGCGCCCATGATGCGCGACATCTGGATATTGCCGACGCGGTCATACACGGCGTCGTAGTAGTTGACCCAGTTCTCCTGCACGAGCACGCACTTCATGCCCAGATGAGCGGCGACGGCAGCGACCTGGCGCGTCTGGTTCGACTGGATGCCGCCGATCGACACGAGCGTATCGCAGCCTTGCGCAAGCGCGTCGGGGATCAGGTATTCGAGCTTGCGCGTCTTGTTGCCGCCGAACGCAAGGCCGCTGTTGCAGTCCTCGCGTTTCGCGTAAAGCTCGACCTTGCCGCCGAGATGCTGCGAGAGCCGCTTGAGCGGCTGGATCGGCGTGGGTCCGAAGGTGAGCGGGTAGCGCGCGAATCGTTGCAGGTTCATCGTGGCTCCGTGTAAGTGATTTTCGCGAGTTCATGGTATGAGGCCAGCTCAAAAATGAGACTCTGCTCGTTTGAATATGTTCCCGCAGACAAGCGAGCAAGCGAATTTGAAGAATGCTTCGTGAATATCGCTACAACGATTGAAGCAGATCCAAAGACGCTGGGAAGTCGCAGAGCCACGAGTGAGTCCGTCTACCATCCAGCGAAATTTGCCGGAACTGCTGCCATGTTTAGATCGATGCCGAGCAATCACTGGATTGATGCGACGATCACCGGCTGGCGATATGTATCGGAGTCGCAACCGCGATCGCCGTAAATTACCTTGGGCTTGCGAAGCGAGGTTCTTTCGCGTTAACGAAAGACCTAGTGAGCGCTCATTCTTTCCCGCTGCCTTCTCTAGCATTCGATCTTCCCCCATGATCGAATGCTTACAAACCAAATGGCGAATTTCGCACATGAGCGGTTCGCATGAAAACATGCATTGGGGATACCAATCCGGCTGACAGCGTTGCGCGATGTCAGCAGCAGGAGATAGCACATTCACTGTAAGTCGGCCCATCGTTCGACCATGGCTGCATGGGCGGGTTTATCTGCGGGCAGCGTGATGAAAGGCTCGCCGTACCTTAAGGGGAGCACCGGGTTGACCTCGGTAGAAGGTCGCCGGTGCAGTTGTGCACCAACGTCCCGGTATTGAGCCTAAGTCGGCATAACCTATGCTTTGAAAGTGTAAAGCGATTTTAGGCCCGCGCAAGAGGGTCTCCGACGCCATACGCCAGCGCGCCTCGCGGTACGACGCTGATTACGAACAATCTCAAGCGACCGCTTGGCGCTGATGCTGCCCGTGACCTCGGCGAGGACCTGGTGCCGCGCGGGCAGGAGCCTCATCACCGTAATGTTTATGCAACGGCAAAGCATGGAACTGAACCAAAGGGATAAAGGTGGTCATCATCGCGGCGGCCTGAAGCGGCTTAGGAATGGCTACAGCTGCCGAGCCAGCCAACGAAGGATGTTGCCTGTCTATCCGTGGGCGCGATAATGTTCGGCCAAACGCAGCCGTAGACAGACTCCGCGACAAAAATAACGAGGTCATTGCACACATCACCGATGTAACGAATTCCGGTGATGCGTCATCGGGTTACCGAGACTGCAAAGCATCTCGGCAAATCGGATAACAAATTGCGGCGGGGTTCCTGACGACGGCTTGCAATTCGCACCCGCTCCCGCGGGTAAAAGAAAAGTATGCAACAACTACGTTAGATAGGATAACGAATCGTGGTAGTAAAATCGGTCTGTGTAGCTTTATTCGGTGTGTGCTCACTCGCTCAGGCACAAAATAGTGTGACTCTGTACGGGGTTCTCGACGAAGGAATCATGTACCAAAGCAACGTTGCCGGCGGAAAGAGGGTTTCGCTTGATTCGCTTTCTGGTGTCATGGGAAGTCGGTGGGGCGTGACCGGTGTCGAGGACCTCGGCGGCGCTTTGCACGCGATTTTCACCCTTGAGTCGGGTGTGAACTTAAATAACGGTCAGGCTGCTCAGGGCGGCCTGCTTTTTGGTCGTCAGGCCTTCGTCGGTGTCAAAAGCGACAACTGGGGTAGCCTGACATTTGGACGTCAATACGACATGATTTTCTACTTCCCCGAGCCACTCACTGCCGAAGCGCTCGTGGGAGGCGCGCCCGCCGGGCACCCAGGGGACGGGGACAATGCGTGCAACACAGTTCGACTGAACAACTCAGTACGATACATGAGCGCTGACATCCGCGGCGTGAACTTCGGGGGGGAGTATAGCTTTGGTGGCGTTGCGGGTAATTTTACATCTACCAGCGGCTATTCCGTAGGTGCCGGGTACACGAACGGGCCATTAAAACTGGGGGCAGCATTCGAGTATTTTAAGAACCCCACCGCAGCGCCAAGCACAGGCTTTTTTACTTCCTATAGGACTGGAGGTTCTCCTCTTCAGGGCGCCCTGAACAAGGGATATGTTCCCGCTAAAGCGTACCAGTCGGCAGTCGTAGGAGCCAATTACACGATCGGCCCGGTTATCTTGGCAGCGTCGTTCTCCAACGTCCAATACGCAAATCTCGGCCCGTCGCTCGCAGAGGGAACGGCGATATTCAACAATTACGACGTTGGAATAATGTATCGTTTCAACCCAACTTGGACTGTCGCTGTATCATACGACTACTTACATTCGAATGGCGTTCAAAACGCTGCCGGCCACATAATCGGGAACCAGCATTTCAATCAGGTAACGATTTCAACCGACTACTTCCTGTCGAAACGCATCGATGTTTATTTCGGAATTGGTTGGCAGCAAGCATCGGGAACATCGTCTCTCGGAACGCCCGCTGCTGCCAACATCGCCAACATGAACGATTCATCCAACAATCGCCAGGTCCTTGCTCGCGCTGCCATCCGTCACAAGTTCTGATTTGTGGCTAAGCCCACCTCATCACCCGAAGCGTAGATCACTCCCCTCGCGGTAATCCTCAACGGCACGGTCAGGTTGCTGGAGAGGTGACGGTAGAATGAACGAAATCGCTTTATCATGGTCACCGCTTCCCTGCGGTCGTTATCAGTTGGGCCCGTTCGCTGGTTCTGCCGGTTCAATCTGAGCCTGTGTGGCCTCGAGGAATTGTTGCTCGAGCGTGGTGTCGTGGACACGTACGAAACAATCCTTTGCCGGGGCGACAAGTTCGGCGCTGTACTCAGTGCGCCAAAGCGGCGCGGCGGAAGCCAGGCAGCATCTCGCATTTCGATGAGATGTTCATGACTCTCGCGCAGAGAGCCGTATCTGTTGTGGCGCGCGCTCGACGAGCATGGCGGGCGCCGAACTCGACGTGCTGGAGCAAAAGCGTCGCGGCAAGTCCGCAGCAAAGCGCCTTTTTCGGCGGGTACCGCGCTGGAACCCGGCGCCGCGCACAATCGTTACCGACCAGCTACGCAGTTATCCGGCCGGCAAACGCCGATATACCTGAGTAGCTCAAGTGACCCACGTTTTCGTCAAAAGCGGCTGCACGCGCAAACAAGCATGCCGAGAGCAGCCACTAACCGACCCGTAGGCGAGAACGCCGGATGCGTGGTAGAAATGCCTGCGCGCACTTTCACGCTTCGGCCCGATCCGTCAACGCTTCCCCAGACAGCAGATGAGCGCTGCACGTCATCGCGTCATACTAAAAGAATACCTCGGCATTCGGCATCGCTGGACTGTCTCTTCCGCAGTCGATACAGTTAAGAATAATGATTTTTGCGATGACCCGTTCTGAGCGACAGCCCCAGCGAGCGGGGCCTGTTTACATGGTGGGCGATGTATCGATCGCGCGATGGATGCGATGACGCGGTGGTGGCCTGCGCGGAGGCACGGACCACGGTTCATAGTAGCGCCGGATCGGCTCACGATACGCCGCGCTGAACCACAGGAACTATTCCGAGAGTAGGTGCTGGATCTCTGCGCGGCCGCCTTGTCGGAGAATTCCGGCAGCGTTGGCGTGCGCGGTATGTCATCCGCTTGCCGGTTTCGAGCCTTCGTGTGTCTGGATTGCCCGGTTCATCGGAATTCCTCAATGGCCTGTTGCAGCAGTTCGTCGGGGATACGGTTCAGCGCCTTCGGTACGGCCAGCTGCATGGGGGCTGGCCCGCCTGCCGTGGCAACCTTCGTGAGGGCTCGGCGCGCCTCTCTTTCATTCCCGACACGGGCCGCGTTCACGACTAATTCCATGAAAGACAGCGACGCGCGCGTTGCCCGACATCCGCGCTGGATTCGATCGCCTGCCGATTTGAACCGAGCCGCTTGCGCGAAAGCTCGAGAAGCGGCGTGTTGACAGTCGCCGTCAGCCCCTTTCGCTGCCAAATCGTGGTGCTGCGAATCGAAAGTTTCCATGACATGTGTTTTGAGACGGATGTACACGCATCTGAAGGATGTCAATTTTCAAGCACAAGCTATCGATATCGGTCGACAATGCCGACGAACTTGACAAAACTGACGCAATAATTCAGTGCATGCCTCACAAATTCAGCATGGTACGAACCTTGCATTTTCGCTTAGCGAGCAACGCGGTCTGTCTTCCCAACCAATTATTGAGAAAAACTTCTATGGTTGTTCAACGTTCGTCCCTTTTAGCAGAACCTGCGCATGATATGGCGACGCTCACGCCTCGAGCAGCAGAAAAAATCGCAGAACTGGTCAAACTGCAAGACGAGACGCAGATTTACATTCGTCTGCGCGCCGAAGTGCGTGGCTTCGACGATATAAGATATTTTATCGTGCTAGATGATTCAGTCGGTCATTCCGACATTAAGGTAAAAACGCAGGGCGTTGCCATATTTATTGATAACGCCAGCTTGAAGTATCTCGCGGGCGCCCAGATCGACTATGATGAGCGAGCACCCCACCCGTGCTTCGTGATCGATAGCCTGAACGAACAAACGTTTTGCGGTCACAGTAGTGCCTTTTCGACGTGTCCTCGTTGAAGTTGGAACGCGATAAAACGTTGCTCGTTGATTCGATTGGCGTCGTAGCGGAAACAAACGGTGGTGGTTGCGTCTCTCGCGGGCTCATGACGAAGATCTCTATGACCTACGCCACGAACTACGAGCGGCCACCTCGATCCTGACTTCAAACTTAGACTTCAATGACCAGATCAATACGCAAGACAGCAATCAAGCGACAATCGGCTTTGGCCATGTCCGTACTGTCCATCCAAACCAAACGTGCCGATCGACGTCCGATTCGCGCGTTGCCGCGAGCCGAAATTCAAGCGATTTTTGCTGCTCCTGACCTCTCGACCCCGTTCGAAGCACGTCATCACGCGATGCAGCTACCGATGTATAACACCGGCGCACGAGTTGCGGCGATTACGATAATCTCTTGCACAGATTGAGTTCGTCAGTCGCAGCAGCTTCTGCATCTTCACGGCAAGAACGTAAGGAGCGGTGTGTGCCACTCTGAACTAGGACGGCTGACGCGATCGGGAAATGGATGCGCGAACGAGACGCGATGCCGACCTCGCTATTGTTCACCAACTACTGCAGCGAGACGTCGACCCGCAATAGCGTCGATCGCATCCTGAAAAGGCGATCGTCGAAGTGGTGCATACCTATCCGAGTCTGTCGAAAAAGCACAAATCGCCCCGGTCATAAGGCACGCGACGGCGACGCATCTGTTGCAGGCCGACATCGACATCAGTGTCATCGCATTGTTGCTGGACAATGAAAGCATCGACACAACGCATCGACCAAGAGTCCCACCTTGCGCACACGGATGACGCTTGTAGCCTATCGGGCCGCGGACGCCGTGTTTTCACGCAGCCGACAAGTTCATGGCTTTCCTCGAAACTCTCTGATTATGCGCACCGCGACGATCGGGCTGCCCTGTTCCAGACGGTTCAGCGGCCGTCGTTTCGCCCAAATTTGCCGATGGGGGTATTCCGAGCCGACCCTCGGATAGGGTGCCCTTCAAATGGACGTTTGCGCGTCTTCAGACTCGTCGGAAAATCAAGATTTGACACATATCCGTGCGACCGCACGATCGAGCGCCGCGCGATGAAGGACATCAAGCGACGCTTGTTGAGCTACTTGCCCCACTGCCGCTGCAACCAGTGCATGGCAATCTGCGATGCTGCGCAGAGGCGCCACGCTCTGCAGATTCTGCATGATAGAGGCCTGTAGCTTATCTAGAATTGGTCGGATGACACCCGCTAAGCTCTGCCGCGGCGTGGCAGGAGCATCGCCCTGACGTCTCCAGTTGTTAAGCAGCGCGTACTGAACTTCTTTGTTGGCTTCAACCTGGTCCGAGAAAATGTTTATCGCATCCTCCGTAGTTAGCCCGTACTCAGACGCCATCGTCGCCGCATTTGCAATGACTTGCGCTTCCCGCTGACCGTCGTAGACGGGTTGACCAGTGTCCCACTTGCTAAGAGCGACCTGGTCAGCGGTGTTAAGGCGATCCGCCATGCTACGCACAAGCGGCACGAACGCATCCTGCTGCGCTCCAATGCCGGGCGAGCAGCCTGCCGCGAACCATAAAGCTAGTGCAAGTGTCACGGCATGCCGAGTCCCAACGGGCCCAACCTTCTTCTTCATTTCCAATACTGCTACTCCTATTGGTCGATACTTGCCAGCGGCATAGCGACTGGAGACACCTCGTCGCCCGATACCGGTCGAGCGACCGGGGAAATCTCCGTCAATGCGCCCCTGACCTAGCACAGACGGACAGGCCAAATTCGGGAGGAAGAACGTGAGAGCACCGAGATGGTTCGTCTCTTACGACGCCTTTCTAGAAGGAAAGGCATCATCCCGACTATCGAACGATGGTGAATTTACAACCCGAAGCGGTCGGATCAGTGCATTCATAGTAGATAACGCCAAACGGGCCTTCTTTCCGATGCCACACTGTACTACCCTCCAACGCGACAACCGGCTCCGGAAGCGAATTAGGTTTATATCGTAAGTCTACGGTACCTTTGTCAACTTCATAAGAGCACTTGGCTAACGATCCTCGCGATACGTCATCATCCTGCGCTGGATAAAACGTGGCGGCGTTAAACTGCCTGATATTGCCTCCGCTACCTGCTGGCGCAATACCCAGCCATTCACCTTCGTTATCACTGGTTCGCGCCGAGTACACGCCCACTGTCCTCTTGATCTGGGCTGGAGAAGGGCAGCTTTCTACCGTTGCAGCCAGCGTATGAGCTGATACGCCAAGCGAAAGTATGAAAATCAAAAAACCTTTCTTCTTCCTCATTTGTACTCCTTTGAAATATTGATTAACGAGTTCTTGCAAATCGTCTCGCCTTTCGACTCAAAAGACGAATTCTCAAGCGACGTTTTCACGCCCGTCCGATCTTGCAACGTTGGAGTGTCTGCGTTGGCCGCAGGGTACCTGCGGTGACGATCTTGCGCGGGGCTGAACTGTAGCGAGACACGTGCTTGAAGAAAAGCGCGGCCGTAGTGTTGTCGCACCGCTTTTGCAGCGACACGGACGAACACCCAACTGGACGCCATGGCACGCCACAGCACGTACGGCTCGCCACGCAGACCGTCCATCAGGCGATTCGCAGTCACACGCGACCCCGTGGAGATGAGTGAGCACGGATACCGCCTACCACTGCACCGATGCATGCGCAAACAACGCACAGCGTTCCAACGAACTGGGATCTGCTTATCGGCTGTGCAAGTACGAGGCAGCCGATCGCCGCCGCGATCGCAGGCTCGGTGCACATCACGACACCGAATGCGGATGCGCTCATCCGACGCAGGGCGATCAGTTTAAGTATGTATGGGACAATCGGCACCAAGACTGCAATATACGCGGCATTGACGAGTTGCCCCACGGGCAAATGGCCGCCGCTCAGCAGAATACCGAATGGCCCGGTAATGACAGCGGCTGCGATCAGGGACACAGAAAGCCCTTCCGGCCCCTCAAACATCATGCCGACGCGCTTCTTCAACACGATGTGCGCAACCCAGCCGAGCGCCGATCCAATCGGGAAGACCAAGTCAACGGGGCTGACCACCCACATGCCGTCCTGCCGAGCTAGCAATAGCACGCCCGCGACTGCGAACACCGGCCACATCAATCTTCTGAGTCTGCGCTCGCCGAATGTCGCGACCGCGACCGGCCCAAGGAAGCTGACGGCCACTGCAAACCCAAGCGGCACACGCCGCACTGCCTCGAAGAAGCACAGCGTCATACACGCCGCCGCACTGCCAAGCGCGACCGCGGCACCCCAGTGCTGGCGAGAATACTTGTGAAGCGGCGGTCTCGCAATGGCCGCGAGCGCTATCGCTGCGAAGCACAACCGCAACCAGGTTATGCCAACGGTACTGTGTTTTATCGTCGTGGACAGCGATAGCGCGGCACCGAGTTGAATGCTGCACATCGACGCGAAGGCGAACATCAGCGCGATCGCGTGCGAGAACAGCACGGACGCTCTCGACAACGCGTATTTGGCGTGTTTTGCGTTAAATTCCCCGCTCATCCATATTTCTCGCGTGAGTGAAGGAAGGATACTAACCGCAGATGTATGCGTGGTATAAGCTGGAAATCTTTATGTGTGCATGAGGGAAATTGATGATTCCAGATCTCGACAGCACGCTGCTGCGTACGTTCGTGACGGTGGTTGAAGCCGGCAGCGTGAGTAATGCTGCAATGGCACTTCATCTCACTCAGGCTGCCGTCAGCATGCCTCTTCGTCGTCTTGAAGACGAAGAGGCATGCTGACGCCTGCTCGAACGTTCGCCGCGCGACATGAAGCCGACTTCGGCGGGCAGCGTACTACTGCCGTACGCGCACCCGCTTGCGCGCCTCGTCCATGTTGGCCACGAACCAATTCCGACCCATGTTGGCGATCATATACGCATGAGCAAACGCTGTTGCAATGGAATCGGAATCTTTCAATAGATGCAAGTGTGTTATCGAGTTCATTTAGCGTGCCGTCGCCCGACCATTACAGCGGGCAGCGACTTGATGTTGGACTTCACCCCACAGTCGGGCTTGCCCTGTTCAAAGGAACCCAGATGCTTGGCGCGGCGCTTGGCCATCTTTTCG
>NZ_FNYE01000049.1 GCF_900108945.1 Paraburkholderia diazotrophica
AAACTGAAGGGTAGCGTAGCATGCCGGCAGTCCACGTCGGCAGCGGGCGCAAGGTCGTCGCGTTACCTGTCCTGAGTCGAGGCCCTATGAGCACCGTCACACCGGCCGGACACGCTGAACCCGAGCAGCGCCAACCGGTCCTTAATACCGTCGACCGCGTCTGCGAAGTGTGTTTTGGTCTTTTCATGGCATTGACGTTCATCGGCGCCGTCAAGGCAGTCGCCGCCGGCGAAGATGCCGGGTACAAGATGTTCCTCGCCGCACTCGGGTGCAATCTCGCCTGGGGTCTCGCCGACGCAGTGATGTATCTCGTACGTACGCTCGCCGATCGAGGTCAACGCCTGAAACTCGCACTGACCGTGCGGCGGGCGGAAGACCATGCGGCCGCCGTGCGTGCGCTGCGCGACGCATTGCCTGACACCCTGGAACCGCTAGTCGAAGACGCTGACCTCGAGCGGATTCGTGCACGCCTGGCGGACATGCCGACGCTCCCATCTAGAGCGAATTTCGTGCGCGATGACTTCGTCGGCGCGCTGGGCATCTTTGTGCTTGTCGTCCTCGGAACATTCCCGGTTGCGGTGCCGTTTCTCGTCGTCAAGGATCTTACGACGGCACTGATCGCCTCGCGCGTGCTCACACTCGTGATGCTTTTCACCGCGGGCTTTGCGCTGGGGCGTTACACCGGAGCAGGGGCAACGAAGGCAGGCTTCGCCATGATCGCACTTGGTGTCGTGCTGACGATTGCAATCATTGCGCTGGGCGGGTAGTCGACGAGCCGAAGCCTTATTTGGCGTGGTAACAGCATCGAACATCCAATAGATGTCGCCTGCGGCGATGCGGCAAAACAGTCGTTAACCCGCCATGTAACTCGTCTTGCGAGTGCGTCTTCGCCCTGCGAGGAGATTGGACTATTTCCCGCACGCCGAAGCGCGTTGTGGTCGGCACTGCACCGGCACAGAAGCCTCTCCGGCATTACTATCGACGGGTCGACTGGCTTCCGGAATGCTCGCACATTGCTTTCTGTCTCAGGCCTTTTCGTTGAACAGTCAACTTGACGTACGTCAATTGAGCGGCGAGGCGCAGAGGTAAGTTTACCCGTATCGGCAATTGCTGGCGGCTGTCGCCGAGTCGCAGGAACGTAGACGATGAGGTATGCCGCGCGGACGCCGCCCCCGTGCCGGCACGGGCGACTAACACTGGCGAGGCAAACACCATGGGATTTTTGTTACTAGCCGCAATCTTCGTTACATCGGCTGGATTCCTTTTCAGTGATTCACTAGCACCGGCGCCGCCGGCGGCGATTGCGCCAGCCCCTGCTTCAGAGCCAGGAGAAGACGAGACCACTTCCCCGCAGTCGCGTCGCGAGCTGCCCGGGATGAATGCTCCACTCCGTCAACAGGAACCTGAGCCATCCTCCCCAATACGGCGTCGAACAAATGCATAAGCATGGAATGCGAAAAACTCGCAGACTTCACAACAATCCGGCAGGCGATTCAAATTACCGCGTAATGGTGAGCGATCGTCAACTATCCGGACCTCGCGTGACAGTCTCCCGTGGCAGGGCGATCCGTGTCGCGCGACACATGGCCGCAGCCCGGGCTGGCAAATGCAACTCGTCAATTTAATCCAAAGCGCCGCGAAAACCATGTTTTCGTCAAATGAGTGAACGACGCGTAGCTGAACAGGATGAGAACGAGCGCTGGCCAATACGTCCACGGCAATGGAACAAAGCCGAGAACATTTCCAAGCGAGGTAAAAGGCAGTATCACGCCGACAGTGGCAACGATCAGGCTTGTCGTCATGAGCGCCGGACTCGCGCGGCTCTCGAGAAACGGCACCTTTGCGGTGCGGATGATGTGGATGATCAGCGTCTGCGTGAGCAGGGACTCGACGAACCAGCCGGTTTGAAAGAGTGCCGGCTTGTCCCATGCGTCGAAGACGCGGAGCATCATGAAATAGGTCACGTAGTCGAATAGGGAACTGATCGGACCGATCAGAAGCATGAACTTCACGATGTTCCCGAGATCCCACTGGCGGGGCATGCTGAGATATTCCGCGTCGACGTTATCGGTCGGAATGGCCGTTTGGGAGAAGTCGTAAAGCAGATTATTGGTGAGTACCTGAATCGGCGCCATCGGCAGAAACGGCAGAATGATACTTGCGCCAAGCACGCTGAACATATTGCCGAAATTCGAGCTTGCTCCCATCTTGATGTACTTGGTGATGTTGCCGAATACCTTGCGTCCTTCCAGCACGCCGTCGTTCAGCACGGCAAGGCTCTTTTCGAGCAGAATGATGTCGGCGGAATCTTTGGCGATGTCGACGGCGCTATCGACTGACACGCCGACATCCGAAGCCTTGAGCGCGGGCCCGTCGTTGATACCGTCCCCAAGAAAGCCGACAACGTGCCCTTTGCTATGCAGCGCGTCGACGATAGAAGCCTTCTGCGACGGAGACAGTTTCGCGAAAACGGATGCCTTTTCCGCCAGATCCGCGAGTTCGGCTTGGGAGAGCAACTCCAGTTGCTTGCCGAGCACGATGCGATCGACGGCGATTCCCACTTCGTGACAGATCTTCCGGGTCACAATGTCGTTGTCGCCTGTGAGAATCTTTACCTGAACACCGCTCGCCTTCAATGCTGCAATTGCGGCCGCGGCCGTTTCTTTGGGCGGGTCGAGAAATGCAATGAAGCCGAGAAGCGTCAGATCGGTCTCGTCGGCAACTGAATAAGCCGTTTGATCTGGCGGCATGGCTTTATAAGCGACGGCGACCACGCGAAAGCCATCCGAATTGAGCTCGTCGGTGATCTGCTTTGTCGCGGCGTAGTGGCGCTCGTCGAGCGCATCGGTATCGCCGTCAATCGCGTAGCACGAACAAACGGAGAAAATCTCTTCGACGGCGCCCTTGCAGATCATGATGTGTGCGCCATCGTCCCGCGCGAGGACTACGGACATGCGGCGGCGCTCGAAATCGAACGGCATCTCGTCGATCTTGACGAACTGCTCATGAACCTTGAGCTGTTCGTGTAGCTCGACATGATTCAACACGGCGACGTCGAGAAGATTTTTCAGACCCGACTGATGCACGCTGTTCAGGTATGCATACTCCAGTACATGATCCGATTCGTTACCGTGAATGTCGAGATGACGTTTGAGAATGATGTGATCTTGCGTGAGCGTGCCTGTCTTGTCAGTGCAGAGTACGTCCAATGCGCCGAAGTTCTGGATCGCATTCAATCGCTTGACGATGACTTTTTTCCGCGACATGTCGATCGCCCCTTTGGCGAGATTGACGGTCACGATCATCGGAAGCATCTCGGGCGTGAGTCCCACAGCCACAGCGACCGCGAAGAGCAGCGCGTCAAACCAGTTGCCTTTGGTCAGGCCATTGATGACGAACACGAGCGGGACCATGACCAGAATGAAGCGAAGCATCAGCCAGGTGAATCGCGTCACGCCCTTGTCGAAGCTGGTCTCTGTTCGCTGTGCTGCAACCACGTCGGCAATGCGGCCGAACATGGTGGTCTTTCCCGTCAACACCACGACCCCGCAGCCAACACCACTGACGATTGCGCTGCCCATAAAGCAGATGCTGGGCAATTCGAAATGGGAGTCGACGGGCGCCGCATGAACGTGTGGTGCTTTTTCGAGCGGCATGGCTTCGCCCGTCAACGCGGACTGATTGACGAACAGATCGCGAGCGGAAATCAGCCGGAGGTCGGCGGGCACGAGATCGCCTGCCGATAGCCGAACGATGTCGCCCGGAACGAGCTGCTCGATTGGTATGTCGACCTGAGACGAGCCGGTTTCCTTCGATCGCCTGATGACTGTGGCCGTCGTGCGCACCATTTTGCGCAGCGAGTCGGCGGCTTTGTTCGATCGGTGTTCCTGCACAAAGCCCAGCGAGATGCTGAGCGTGACCATTGCCGCGATCATGATCGCCGCGTGTGGGTCGCCGAGCGCGTAAGATGCTGCGGCGAGCGATAAAAGCAGGAGGTTAAGCGGATTGATCGTTCGGTTGGTGAGTTCTCCGATGATCGTGTGGCGTGCTTCGTGGACGACCTGATTGGGGCCATACGTGCGTAGTCGCTGCTGCGCTTCGTCGGCGTCGAGTCCCGATGCGGTGCTGTGCAGCCGTGCCAACGCTTCATCGGGCGACGACTGCGCGAATTCGGTGAGTGCTTCCGCGCTCGCCGCCGAAGGGTGGACAACAGTACGGGACGACTGTCCACGCCAGTTCAGGAACGCAGCGATGGTGTGCAATCCACGTTTTTCGGCTGTCAGCGTCATGATCGCGTGTGTCTCTGATCGGGCAGGAATGCCCGAATCAACAGTCAAATAGAGGAAAGTGAACAGCCTGTACGTCGTAACCAGCCTCACGATTAAGAGCCGAGGCGATCGACGAACGATTGACGTAAGTCAATCGCGCCGGGGAATCGGCCGTCGTTGTCAGAGAAACGTCATATTGGCCGTCGAGACTGGGCGGGTTCATGTACCCCGGGTTGTCATGATGCAAAAGAACGAGACGATCTCTGTGTTGGGAGAGCGCGGCTTGCTGTTGCCAGGCTGGATCAAGGCGGCACTCTCTGCGAACAACCGTCTGAAGCTCTATCTGAGCGTGCTTCAGGCGGCATTGGCGCACGCCGACGATCCCAATACCGGTGCATCCGAATTGCCGAATGGCATCGTGATCGTCGTCAGGATCGGCAGCGTGGCGAGAAAGAGCACGATTGTCGCGAGCAGTCCTGTGAGCCGGCCGGGCATGGCCGCGGGAATACGCAAGATTCTCATGAGTGGGACTCGCCGTGGCGTTGCAGCGTGCGCACGAGCCGTTGCCAGATGGCCATCACGGCGAGTGTCGCCACCATCAGCACGACACCCGACGCGGATGCGGCATGCCAGTTCAGCAGCGGCGCCGCATGGTCATGCACCAGTACGGCGAGCATCGGGACGCGCCGTCCGCGGAGCAGCAGCGGCACCTCAAATGCGCTCGCGTTGTAGGCGAACAGGAGCAGCGCCCCGGACACGAGCCCTGGCATGGCCAGCGGCAGCACCACATCACGCATCGTCTGCCAGCGTGTGGCGCCAGGTGTGGCGGCCGCCTCTTCATACGAGTGCGATATCGCGCGCATCGCGCTCCAATTCGGCAGCACGGCGATCGCCCGATGCTGAAACGACTCGCTCAAATCTCATCGCGCGGTCCAGCCAGAGAATCGCGTAGACGGCGGGATCGGGGCATTCGAATATATCGAGGTGGATGGTGACTCCCATCGATTGCTCCCTTCACAGGCTGGATTCAAGACTCTTGCAACGCTCGCATCATTGGGACATGACCCATTCGATCAGCGTATGTGCGTCTTGTGCGGAAAGCGGCCCGCCGCGCTCGGCAGGCAACGGCATCGCCATGTCGCCCCAGTGCGCGCGACCGCCCATTCGCAGCTTGTGTTCGAGCATCGCCGTGGCGTTCGGCACGCCGCGATAGCGGTCGGCGATCTGATGAAACGACGGCGCGAGGAACGGCGCATCCGACGTATGGCAGAACATGCAATGCTGCTGATCGACCAGTTCCGTCGGTTCGTTGCGTTGCGCGAGCGCGGTCTGCGATGTCGCCAGCAACACGCTGCACGCGCAAACGAGCAACACGGATAAACGCGCACGGATCACGTTGAAGCCTCCTTGTTGGCGGACAGCTTCAATCTATCGCGCGACACATCGGGGCCATTGAGGCAGGTCAACGGATTCAGTGAGAGTCGGACGATGACAAGCGATCGTGAGCGTGTCAAAACACCACGTCGGACAGGGGCCGTCTTGGTGCATGACCGACCTGCGGGCCGCGTCCGACGCGCAGCAGCAACTGCGGTATCGCATCGACGCGCAGCAGGACTTTGAGCCGTTCGCGCAGCGCGCCGACTTCGACGGGCTGGTTCAGGTATGACGCGGTGAGTCCTTCCGCCGCCGCGACCAGCAGCATCCGCTCGAGCGCCTGCCCGGTCGCGAGCCACGCCTCCTTGTCGTCTCGCGACGTGGCGATGCCCACGATCAGCGGCGACCCTTCGACGAGATGGTGGTGACTCGCAGGCATGCCCGCGCCGACGTCGAATACGCGCACCACGGACGTGACGAGCGGCATCGCATAGTCGAGCAGGTCGCGCGCGGCCGCGCCGTAGGCGGGCATGCCGTCACCGCGTCGCTGCGGGTGAATCCAGCTTGCCAGCTCCCGCCGGAAGCGCGGATCGGCGAACTGGTCTTGGTCGGCTTCGGCGATCAGTTGCGCGATCGTCTGACGTTCGGCGCGGTCCTCCACACAACTTGCGATCGCGCCTTCTGCATCGCATGCGTCGATCAGCTTCTGCTGTACTTCTGCGGACACGGGTTCGTCGACGAATGGCGCACGTGTCGTGACGCGCGCCGTCAGCGCAACGAAGAGATCGGGCAGCCGCGCATCGCAATGCCCATCGCGCGACACGCGCACGAGCGCCACGATGTCGGGATCGGAATCGGACGGAAACAGCGTGATCGCATACGCGACGCCCAGCCGGCATAACGCAACGCGCAAGTTGAACAGCGCCGCGCCGCAACTGATGATCATCTCGCGATCGAACGGATCGACGACGGGAAGCGCGCGCAGGCGGTCGGCGCACACCTGCACGGTGTCGCCGTCGACGATGAATCGCCACGGCTGCGTGTTGTGATTCGACGGCGCAAGCACCGCGTATTGCAGCGCGAAGCGCAATTGCTGATCCAGAGGCGCGGAGCGGTCGAAACGCCGCTCGTCGATCTTCCATGCGGAAAGTTGCGCAGCGTGCATCATCTCGACGCCTCCTCTGGAAACGGTGCCCGCAGACATGCGGTGCCTGCAGCAATCGTGTCACTTCGAATCGCGACACGCTTGAGGCAGGTCAACGTTCCAGACGGGCTCGCCGAGCGGAGATGAACGGGCGCTGTCGCGCGACGCTAGATGTCGTTTTCGTCGTCGAACAGCTTGTGGCGGATTGCATAGCGCACAAGTCCGTTCTCGTTCGGCTTTTGCATCTTTTCGAGCACGCGTGTCTTGTGCGTGCTGACGGTCTTGACGCTCGCGCACCCTTGATCTGCTTGATGTGCTCAATGCCGTTTCGTACCGGCATCAACAGATCGAGCACGAGCACCTGCGCATCCGTTGAGCGCACCAGCGCGATCGTCGTGACGCTGTCTCAGGCTTCGCCCGCGACTTCATCCGCTGGCTTGCTGGAGGATATGGCGCAGCCCGTCTCGTACGAGCGTATGGTCATCGGCGAGCAATACTTTGGGTGCGGGTTCGGATCTCGATACGGGACTGGCGCCCTATGCGTATGTGGACGACGGTGGAGAGCCGCACGGCATGGCGCTCGACTGTATCCGCTATCTGGCGGACAAGCCGGGGATCACTTTCGTGCGCGAGCGCCTGCCTGATTTCGCCTTGACGGTGGCTTTCCAGACTTCGAATCACTGAACGCGGCCGTGTGCGCGGGCTCTGTGGATATCGCCGCCGATGCCCCGCATCGGCGAGCGAAAAAGCGGTTGCGCCGAATATCGTCCGTCAGAAAGAGAACGGCCCCGCGATCTGCCGCTGGATCGGCCCCGTAATCATCCAGCGGCGCACGATGCGCTAGGCTTCGGGACCCGGCAGACGCGTTGTAGCTGACCGTTTAGCTTTCGATGCCGCTCCACGTCGGCGAGCTGATGACCTTGCGCGGTTGCGCCTGCACGTCGCGATAGCGGATCTTTTCGTCTTCGCGATAGAGCGCGAGGGGATGGTGATCGCGCCCGGTTGCCTTCGACAGCGCTTCGCACGCCTTCACGGCAACGTGTCCGTTCGTTTCTGGCGCGAGTTGCAGGATCACTTCGCATGCGTCGATGTCGGACACGATGCGCGGCATGCCCTTCCTCGAACCTTCCGCTTCCGTGATGCCGTTGAGCTGGCCCAGCTGCTTGACCTCCGTTTCCGTTTTCTACGCGATGCCCTTGCCGCCGTTGCCTACCTTGTTCATCAGCGGGTCGAGCGCGGTGAAGCGCTTGTACAGGTTCGGATAGTCGCGCTCGACCACGGCGACCTGCGGCGCGGTCTTGCCCGGAATCAGCTCGCATTCGCCCTTGTGCCGTTCCTTCACGCCGAACGGTTGCGCGAGCTCGGCGGGCGAGTCGTGCATCAGCGGCGTGAGCACGACGTCCTGCTCGACGCCGAGATGCCCGACGCACACTTCGCTGAAGGCTTTCGCAAATCCCTTGTAGATTTCCCAGTCGGAGCGCGACTGCCAGACAGGATCGACGGCGGCCGAAAGCGGACGGATGAACGGATGCATGTCACTGGTGTTGAGGTCGTTCTTCTCGTACCAGCTTGCGGTCGGCAGCACGATGTCCGAGTACAGGCACGCACTATTGTTGCCGCGGCCGCTCGCGAGCGCACCAGGAACCTGAATCTCGACGCCTTGGTGCGTACCCGCATTGCCGCCGCCGATGGTCATGCGCTCATCCCTCTGACCCATGCCGTGAGCGCGACAAGCGAAGCGGCAACGGGAGAAATCGCGTTCGACGAGGCGCGCGAACGCCGCGCGGCTGGCGCATCGGTGATCCTGGTACGCCGCGATCCCGAAACGGAGGGGTACGGTCTATGCGGAGCCGTGCAGACGGTCGTCGAGCGGCTTGTCGACTTGCAGGCCCGCCTCGCGAGACTGCGGGCGCAATAGACTGTCGACTCAACGCGGAACGCCTCGCGACGTTTCATGGTCCCTCGCTCCCACGGCGGCAAGCGGCAGCCTGACGGTTATCGTAAAGCCTCGATCAGGGGCCGTCTGAACTTTCAGCTCACCGCGCAGGGCGGTAGCACGCTCACGCATACCCAACAGGCCGAACGAGTTTGATGCCGGTCGCGCGTCGCCCCGGCAGCCGCGACCGTTGTCTGCGATGCAGACAATGCAGTCTCGATCGTTGTGCGCGATGTCGACTCTGACCTCGCTCGCGCCCGAATGGCGTGCGACGTTGGTCAGCGCCTCCTGGACGATACGGAAAACCGCTGTCGAGCTATCGTCATTGAAGTCGATATCGTCTGCATCGATGCGCTGCGCGACGCGTACGCCATACAGAGACGAGAACCGTTCGATGAGCCATTCGATTGCAGGGATCAGGCCGAGATCATCCAGCATGGCTGGGCGCAGGTCGGTCGCTATCCGTCTCACGGAGACAACGAGCTGATCGATCAACGCGTAGACGTTGCTCATGTCCGCTTGAGTGGTCGGACCATCGGCACCGTCGACGCGGCCCTGGCTCCTCGCGCACTCCAGCTTCAACGCAGCCAGTTGCTGGCCAAGATCGTCGTGCAGCTCTCGCGCGATGCGGGTTTTTTCCTCTTCGCGTGCGCGCTGGATGTTCGCTGACAGTCGCTGCAACTCTTCGCGCGACTCTCGCAGCGCTTCCTCGGCGAGCCGCCGTTCCGTCACGTCGATGATCCAGCCGACCATGCGATAGGCCTCGCCCGATGGACTCCACAGTGCGTGCCCTCGCGAATGGATCCACCGAAATTCGCCGGATTTCGTGCGTACCCGATACTCGATGTCGTATGCGCGCTTTTGCTCGAGATGCGCTGCGAGGCTTTCTCTTACCCGGTCGACATCGTCGGGGTGAATTGCGTCCAGCACGGCCTGATTCAGGCCCGGCAGCTCGTGCGCTTCATATCCGAGAATTTCCCTGAAATGCGGTGAAAGATAGATCGCACCGGACTGCGGATTCCAGTCCCACAAGCCGGCGCTTGCCCCCCTCACTGCGAGCTGAAACCGTTCCTCGCTTTCCTTGAGCGCCATCGCGACGCGATGACGTTCAATCGCATAACGGATCGCACGGCCGAGTTCAGACGAGCTGATTTCCCGCTTCGAGAGGTAATCCTGCGCGCCGTCCTGAATCGCAAGCAGCCCGACCGACATGTCTTCGAGGCCGGTGAGCACCAGCACGGGCAGTTCAGGTGCCTTCTGGTGGAAACTCCTGAACGTGTCGATTCCTTTCGCGTCGGGCAGCCCCAGATCGAGCAGCACGATGTCGAAATGCGTCGGGATGATGCTTGAAAGGGCATCGGACAGGCGCTCCGCATGAACCAGCTTGTGCTGAAAGTCTTGCACATCGACGAGTGCCTCTTCGATCAACAACGCGTCGGTGGGGCTATCCTCAATGAGGAGAATCTGGATTTCCTGCGTCGTGTTCATGGTTTGACGGGAGGCAAGGTCACGACCCCGAACCAGAAGTCGCTGATTCTGCGCACGACGTCGACGAACTTTGTGAAGTCGACGGGTTTGGCAATGTAGCAGTTGGCATGCAGCCCATACGTCTTCGCTACATCTTCTTCTGACTTGGAAGTCGTCAACACGACGACGGGAATGTTCATCAGTTCCGGATCTGCCTTCAGTTCCTGCAATACTTCCCGCCCGCTCTTTTTGGGCAGGTTGAGATCGAGAATGATCAGACCCGGCCGGGGCGCATCACGATGCTTGCCTTCGCGACGTAGAAATTCCATTGCTGCCACGCCATCTTCGGCGACGTGCAGGGGATTGAGCAGCTTGTAATACTCGAAGGCTTCGCGCGTCATCATGACGTCCGTGGGGCTGTCCTCGACCAGAAGGATGTGGACGAGATCGTCGGCTGGCTGGGCAAGCATGGGCTACTCCTGCAGATTGGGTTGCGATCGAACGCCATCACAAGTCTTCGCATTCAGCGTGAAGAAGAACGTCGTGCCATTGCCGGGCGAAGATTCGACCCAGATGCGTCCTCCGTGCTGCTCGACGATTCGTTTGCAAAGTGCGAGGCCAATGCCCGTGCCCGGATAGTCGGAGCGGGAATGCAAGCGCTGGAAAATCATGAAAATACGCTCGAAGTACTGGGGATCGATGCCGATACCGTTGTCCTTCACAGAGATGATCCAATCGTTGCCTGCGCGTTCGGCGCCAATTTCGATCTGTACCGGCTGGTCCACGCGTCGAAATTTGATCGCGTTGCCCACCAGGTTCTGGAACAGCAGCGCCAGTTGCGTCGGGATCGCCATGACGGCAGGCAGTGTCCCGCGATTGATTCGCGCGCCGGATTCGTTCAGCACGACGCTCAGGCTCTTGAGCGCCTGATCGAGGGCGGCTTCGCACTCGGTCAACTGATGCGCGGCTCCCGATCGGCCGACGCGCGAGTAGGCGAGCAGGTCGTCGATCAGCTTCTGCATCCGGGTGGCGCCGTCTACCGCGTGAGTGATGAACTCGTCTGCACGCGCGTCGAGTTGTCCGGCATATCTGCGTTGCAGCAGTTGCAGCGGGCCGGCCACGGCGCGCAACGGCTCCTGGAGGTCATGCGATGCGACGTAAGCGAACTGTTCAAGGTCCTGGTTCGAACGCGCCAGTTCTTCCGTCCGGCTGATGAGTTCCTGCTCCGCTCGCTTTCGTTCCGTAATGTCGACAATCGCTGCCAGCACGAAGGTTTCTTCCGAAGTCCGGACCGGGTTCAGTCCGATCTCGACGGGAAATTCCGTGCCGTCCCGCCGACGACCGTAGAGATCACGACCGGTGCCCATTGGACGTGGCTTGAGCTCGTCAAAATACGCGGCGCGAAAGCCGTGATGATGAGTCTGGAAGCGTTCAGGGACGAGCGCTTCGATGGATCTTCCAAACAGCTCATCGCGAGCGTAGCCAAACAGCTTTTCGGTTTGTGCGTTGACGAGAACGATCCTGCCTCCGCGGTCCACCATCACCATTGCATTCGGCGCGGCCTCCACGACCTGACGGAAACGTTCTTCGAGACGCCTGCGCTCGGAGATGTCGACGATGGCCGCGAGGACGAACGTGCCCTCGGCGGTCGTGACGGGGTTGAGCCCGATTTCGACCGGGACTTCCCTACCGTCCTTTCGCCGCGCAAAAAGATCCCGGCCAGTGCCCATCGGTCTGCTACTCGGGTCGCCATAAAACATACGACGATATTCGTGATGCGCTGAACGCAGCCGTTCAGGCACGAGCATATCGACACTTTTACCAATCAGTTCACTGCGCGCGTAGCCGAACAGCTTTTCCGTCTGTGCGTTGACGAGCACGATCAGGCCGTCACGGTCGGCCATCACCATCGCGTTGGGCGCTGCTTCCACGACTTGCCGGAAGAGTTCGTGTGTCAGGCTGCTCAATTGCGTGTACGGTTCCATTCGCTCCTCATTGTCCGACGATGCAACCGCCAAACTTTGATTCTGATGATGGGTGCCAGTCTATGGCACCGACGCTCGCGGTGCCGTCGAGCCACCGAGCGTTGCAAAAATTCGACGAGGTTCAGAGAACACATGCGCACCGGAGCGGATGTCGCGAGAAACACATCCGTGGCGGATTTCTCGTCATTGACGATTCATATGTCACTTTATACCGCATATGAGGAAGGACATGACTCGCTCACCGCCGCCGGTCTGCACGGCTGCGCCGGGACTCATCACGCCCTTGACCCCGGGTTTTCCCCCAGTCTCGACCGCTGCTGAAAGTGAACAACGCAATCGAAATGCGTGGCCTCATGCAGAAATAGCATAGGCGAAAGGACATCCGGTATTCCGGGTTCGCCTCGAAGTTCCGGCCTGCTTATGCCACGCCTCAAGTGAAGTCTGGGCTGCGTGCAAGGCCAGCGTTCGGCAGATGGACCGGCCCTTGAGCAACGTCTTGTCAGCGACCGACGAATTAGTCGGAGCAATGTTCAAGGATCGCCTGATGCAGTTCCTCGACGAAGCGATGTAGTGAGGAAATCGAACCGGTCACGCTTTGATATCGCTCGTGGCCGATCTGTGCATCGAGCATGACAAGCATGCCGGCGCGCCTTGCGGCAGAAAGAATCGTGTCGTCAGTGAGCCGTTGCGCAGACTGGATTGCGCTTGCTTGCGAACCCTTGCAAATGACATCGCGATCGTTGTCGACGGACACATCGGCGACGGAAGTTGGGGATGACATGGCAATTCTCCCATCGGGCTCGCGTTAGAGATCGTTGTCACTCGTTATCGGTGGGCTGACACCAAGGCGGACTCCCGAGTCTTCAGTATTGGTCGCAACTGGCGATGCCCCAATAAGCAGAGGCCTAACCTCAAATAGGAGAAGCCGCGAAGCTATCGGAAAATTCCTACCGAAAAGTGAAGCCGCATGCCGGCAGACGATGGCTTCGAATCGACACGGTCGCCGTCGGGAGGTGATACGCGAGATTGTGATTGACTCAGGTCAACGACGACCGTCGGGGGGACGCCATGATGGCATCGGGGTTTGCGCGTATTGCGAGGCGCATCCAGCATCGATATCGCATGGAGACGAAGATGGGCATTGGCATGCAGATTGTCTATCTCGGCTTCTGCGGGACGAAGCAACTGGAATCAGAAGCCGCCGCCCAGCTAGTGCGGCTCGATCGCTACAGCGCGCTTGTGTCGAACTATCATCTGGCGATCGAAGCGATACGCTCGCAATCGGGAACGCCGACATACGATGTTCGCCTCGACCTCATCACGCCAGCGAATGACCTCGAACCCATTGGACACTGTTCAGGCGAGAACGCGGAGGAAGCGATTCGCCGTGCGTTCGACGTCGCAGAGAAGGAACTCCATATGGTCGCTGAGGCGGCAAGACTACGACGGCATTGAAACCAGGCATCGGCAACTCGATGCTGTGCGCGCCTGTAGGCGCCGCTTCTTCGGCTCGCGGTCGAATCGGAGAAGCTTCGTTGCCGCCGCGCTGAGGAGTTTCGAGAATCAGGACGCGATGCTTCGTAACGGATTGGCTGCGCGACGCCGTATATCGCCGCTTTTTCAGCCGAGCAGGGAAGGGTGTTCAGATATCGCTATCGTCTTCGACGAGCTTATGGCGAATCGCGTAGCGCACGAGCGCATTCTCGTTCGGCATTTGCATCTTTTCGAGCACGCGCGTCTTGTGCGTGCTGACTGTCTTGACGCTGACACACAGCTCGCGCGCGATCTCCGTAATGCTTTGGCCTTCCACGATACGCCTGAAGACATCGAATTCCCGATCGGAGAGTCGTTGATGCGGTAGCGCTTCGACGGGTTCGTTCAGGTTCTGCGCGAAGCGCTCGGCCATCGCGAGGCTGACATAGACGCCCCCGGCGGCGATCTTCGTGACGGCGCCGACGAGTTCCGCGCTTGCGCTTTCCTTGGTCAGGTAGCCAGATGCGCCCGCCTTGAATGCACGTACGGCGTACTGTTGTTCAGCGTGCATGGTCAGCACGAGGATGCGCAAAGAAGGTTTTTCGTCTTTGATCTGCTTGATCAGTTCAATGCCGTTGCGACCCGGCATCGACAGGTCGAGCACCAGCACTTCCGCTTCAGTGGATCGGATCAACGCGATCGTCGTCACGCTATCGCATGCCTCGCCGGCCACTTCGAATCCGCTTGCATTTTTTAGAATATGGCGCAGCCCGTCACGTACGAGCGTATGGTCATCGGCCAACAATACCTTGGTCATGGTGAGCCCTTTCCTGTGGTATGGATGGCAGGAGAAACGTGACTGCTAGTGCGACGCCCGTTCTCTCCGCGCTTTTTATGTGCATCCGCCGGGCGCCCTCGACCAGTGTCCCGTCGGCGTCCCCGGCGACGTCCTCCAGCGGCTTCGGATTGCCGTCCCGCAATCGTCGCGCAGCGTACGTTTGTCGCTCCCTCAATACGCTGACGATTGTCTGACAATTCGCGCGATGCATTGCGCGACGACGTCCGCATGCCTTCGATTTTACGCGTTCGGTCGCATCGCGCAGAACGACTGCGGCACACGTTGTCGTCAGACAGAAGCTGCGGACGGATATTCGAGTGGATCGGCTAACGGGCAAATACAACTCAGCAAATTCCTACTGCACATCCTCGTCGACTACGTGCGTTTAAAGCGCCGCTGATTTCAATCGGTGGAGGCCTTTTCAATAATCTGTTTAACGACCTCTGAATGACGGCCGGTCACGGAACAGGCAGGTCGAGGAGCACGAGATGGACGGCAATGGCATTTCACTTAGAGCGCTTGTCGACAAATGGCTCGCGCCTACACGGTCGATTCCGGCGCGGGTAATCAAGGTCGGACGTTTCGGTTCAAGCGGCGTGCGCTACGTTCGGCTCGAAGGCCAGATGGCGACGGGCCCGTTGAGCATCGTCTTCTTCCGGCATGGCGATCACGCATGGGATGTCTTCCCGCCTATCCCTTCGTCGCCTGCGATGGGCACGCGAATCTTTGCAGCCTGATGGCTCCATGGACCGCCACGCCCGTCCAATCAGCACTGGGCGTTAAACGGAAACCCCAGACGCGATCTCCGAGAGCCGCTTGTAGTACAGCATCGTCCGGGAGGCATAGGCAGGCAACATCACCGGCCCAATTGCTGCGCAGTCGAGGACGTTTTGTGCTGTTGCCATGCGCGTGCACATCTCCGTCCAGAGTGCCATCCATTTTGTGAGCGCTTCGGAGTGTGCGAGCGCGAGCGCATGCAAAGTTGCCGCGCCATAAGGCGGACAAGGCAGGCCGTACGCCGGCATGTTGGCCAGCTGAGGCGTTGAAGTCGTGGCATGAAGGTCGGCAGGGGCGGTATCCATGAATGTCTCCAGAACACATGACGAGTTCCCGTCTTGCTGCGGGATTGGCGACGGCAGCGAGCCGGTCGTTTAACTCTATAACGTCCATGCCGGACTCTCTTGAGACGCATCAAATCGACCAGGGCATATCTGCGGCAGCCCGGGCATTCCCCGATTGAACATCGGCAACATCGACGGTTGATACAAGTCAAGCCTGCAACGGTGCGAGCGCCGAAGATGGGAAACATGTCCGGCACCCGGCGCCGGCGATAGCGAGCATTGCGAGCGGAGCGGGCGATGAACGGCAAATCGACGAGTAGCGCACCAGCCGTTGCGTTCAAGCGTGTAATTGTTGCCTCGGAGGGGGGCGCCGGTCTGGTGCCGTTGACGCGATTCGCGTTGCGACTCGCAGCCCCGGATGCCTTCGTTCGGCTGACCGAGGTGGTATGCAATCCGGCCGCCCTCTGTCCGAGGTTGCTGATGTCCTATCCGGACTGGCGCGAAGCACATCGCGCGATGCAGCATGAAGCAAGCACACGGTTGACGCTGGCTGCTCGTCAAGCTGCCGCATTTGTGGCGAAGCCGGAAACCGACCTGATCGATCTTGCGGCGATGCATTGGCAGGCAACGGAAGCGCTCAGTCGGTCGGCCCGTGAATGGCACGCGGATCTTATCGCCGTGGCTTCGCATCCACGAAGTCATCGCTGGGCGTGCAGACTGAATCCCGAGGAACTCGTGGCGATGTCCCATTGCCCCGTGCTGCATGTGCCTTTCGCGCACGTGTGTACGAAGGACGCCGGGGTAACGAGAGTGCTGGTGGCTGTCGATAGATCGCCGCCGTCGCTTACGGCGCTGCATATTGCGGCGAGTGTCGTACCCAAAGGGACCGTTTTCAGGCTTGTCTACGTATTGGATCGTCCAGCCTGGCTCGGCGAACTGCTGCCGCGCGACCGCTTCGGACTGGATGGCGAACAGACGCTCCGTCAGGCCCGAAAGCTAATAAGGGGCACGTCGAAAACAGTGGAACTGGCAGTCGTCGAAACGGAAACTCTATCGGACGATATCGCGAGCACCGTTCTGCACGAAGCGAAGCGATGGCAAGCCGACCTTCTGGTGATGTCGACCAGCAGCAAACCGAAGTTTGTGCATCCGCTACCGGGGCACGTCGTCGCGCAAACGCTGCGCGACGCCGAATGTCCCGTTCTGGTGTGTCCTTCGACGATCGAAGCAACGGCGAATGTCGCGCACCACAATCAGCGTCCTTTGCAGTCGGCATCAAGAGGCGCTGTTTCAGCGTCCGGTGTTCTCTGACAGACGTCTGCACAATACATCAACGAGGAGTGCACCATGTACACGCGGATTCTGGTTGCGGTGGATGGCAGCAAAACGTCGGCTCGGGCGTTGAACGAGGCAGTGACGATGGCCGGTCTCACGCACGGAACGATTCATGCCGTGTACGTTGTCGACAAGACTCCGCTCTTCAACTATGGGGGGTACTACGATCCTGTGGCGCTCCTCGACGCGTTACGAAGAGATGGCCGCATTGCGCTGGAGAATGCGCACTCGGTGTGCGGCAAGGCAGGCGTCGCCTGCAAGATCGAGATGATCGAAACGGAGCGCATGACCGACGACATCGCGCAGACGCTTCAACGCTGCGCGGAACGCACGCGCGCCGAGCTTGTCGTGATGGGTACCCATGGCCGACGAGGCGTGAGCCGCATCGTGCTCGGCAGTGTCGCCGAGAGATTCGTGCGCTTTTCGCAGCGTCCTGTGTTGCTGGTTCGCGGCACCGAACCCGAACACGCAACTGCAAGCGAAGCGTGACGAGTAGGAGGCGGTGGTGCATCAGCGATACCGAATCATGCTTGCATTGATCGGCGTGTTCATTTCGCTGCGCGCACTCGTGTGGAGATTCACGACTGATCTTCGACGACTCGCTTGCATTCAGATGCGGTGTCGTCATCGCGACGGCATCGATTGCTGGCGTTGTCGCGCTACTCAACCTCACGGCGAACGGGCGTCGATAACGGTGCGCGCCTCGAAGGATCTCGCCTATGAAGGGCATATTGCGCCTCGCGTTCAAGTTGCTGGTCAACGACAGCGCGAAGTTCACTGCGCTCATTGTTGGCATTACGTTAGCGGTGTTTCTGATGATCGAAATGACGTCGATCTTCGCGCGTATCCTGAACAAGTCGTCGTCGACGGTGATCAACGTCGGCGCGAAGATGTGGGTGATGGACCCCGCGGTTCAGACGATCGCAAGCAGCATTGGAATGCCGGACTGTGTGCTTGACGCCGTGCGCAGCATCGACGGAGTCAAGTATGCGGTGCCGCTCTATTCAGGCGTCGCGTTGGTGCGGTTACGCGACGGCACATACCCGGCCGCTACGGTCATCGGTCTGCACGACGCGAGCCTGTTCGGCTTACTTTCGTTTCTGCAACTGAGGCGGCACGAACGCTGCTGGCTTGGTGGCGCGCTGCATCGGTTCGATAACGGGTCGCCAGTAAGCGGACGCGTCGAAGTTGCTGCGTTGTCGTGGAGGTGCCGGCACCGTATGCATCGCGCGGCCGCGATTGCGAGCTTCGATGGATTCGGGTCGGCCGTCATGCCAGTCTCATGCTGTTCACGAGATTTATTTCTTGCAACTCGCGCGGAACATCCGGCGCGGCGTTATCTACTTGGCTCCAGAAATTGCGCAGGCTGGGATTCACGATATCGCGCCGGCGTGCGCCGGTGAAGAGGTCATAGTGATTGCACCGGGAGATAGTCAACTGTCGGTCTAACGCCACTGACGAGGCATTGCAGAGGGCGTGCGCGCAATGGGTTTGTTCCGCGCCGGTGATATCGTCGCGATCACCTTCTATCGTGCATAAGGGCGTGTGCCAAAGCGCTTCCGTCGTTATGCGCCGTCCTGCCACTGACCATATCTGACGCGGCAGGAGATCTTCATGGAAAACGACGCGAATGATGTCGACGAAATAGCATTCCGCCATGTCCAGTACGGTGGCATATTTGTCCAGAGAGCGCAGCGCTTTCATGGCACCGGGCACCCGCCCGCGAACCAGCAAGACCAGTAGTCCGACTCGGAGGCGCAGATTCCTTTCCGGGTGCGCGGCCATGATGGCCGCCTGCTGGAGGAAGCCGGGATAGACGCGCCGTCCTGCGCCGCGATACGGCGCGGGCATGGCGTCGATCGCATTGATGCGAAACCAGTCGAGCGTGTGCGAACGGGCGAAGCGGTCAATGAGCGTCGGATGCAGATGCGTATCGATCGGCCCTCCCAGCAGCGCGAAGCTGGCGAATGGAGCGTCCTGCGAGCTTGCGAGCAACGCGGCCGCCGCGAGCGCCGGCACATTCGCCTGGCAGACGGCCATCATGTGGACGGGCGTTTCGTGCGCGCGAGCGCTGCGCATGAAGCGTTCGAGCGCGAGCACGTAATCGTCGAGCGGCAGAGGGCCGGCTTCGGGCGGCACGTCGCGGGCGTCCGCCCAGTCGGTGATATAGGCGTCGCGATGTTCGAGCAACGTTTCGACCGTCTCCCGCAACATCACGGCGTGATGGCCGGCGAGCGGCGCGCACAGCATGACGGGCCATTTTCCGGCCGGCTCCGGCGCGATCCGGTTGCGTGCGAACCTGCGCAGCGAGCCGACTGGCAGCGTGTCGACGACGGATTCGTCGACGGGAATCCGGCAACCGTTGCTCGTGACGCCATCGATGGCGAATAGCGGCGCCTGCTCGAACGCGCACATCGATCGGAGCAGCCAATTGCGGAACGCACTCGCCACTTCACGAGGGACGACCCAAGGTGCTGGCGCAGCGGCCGGGCAGACGCCTTCATCGGGCAGGCTTCCGGCCATTGCGCGAATCAGGCGTCGTTGTGCATCGATGAGCGCGTACCACATGATCTGCTCCGAGTGTTCATCAATAGCGCAGGTAGTGTTGCCGCATTGTCTGGAACGCGTCTGTTTCGCGGGTCATGTGCGTCTGTAACGCGTCGGGACTGGCGCCGTCCTCGATTGCCTGCGAGATCGTGGCCGAGCCGATCGCATCGCGCGTCGCGGCCAGATCGAAAGCCTGGGGATACATCGCGTGCAACGTCGCGACGATCGTCATACCGAGACTGCCCGGCACGCTTTGAGGCGCGATTCGCGTGATGCGGATGCCGTGACAAAGCTGGCCGCGATACGCCGACTCTGTGGGCACGAAATCGATGTGCTCGAAGTGTGCGTCGTCGCGCCGGCCGTTGAGCGCCGCAGCCAGTCTTTCGCCATCGATCCACGGTGCGCCGATCCATTCGAACGGGTGAGGCGTGCCCCGGCCGACGCTGACGTTGGCGCCTTCCAGCAGCGCGACGTCAGGGTACAGGTCGAGCGCGGACAGACTGCGAAGGTTGGGCGATATCGGCATCCATCCGAGACCGGTGTCGGTAAAGCGCATCGAGCGCAGGTAGCCTTCCATCGAAACGACGCGCAGGTCCGCGCCGATATGGCGCTCCTCGTTGAACAGGGTTGCAAGTTCGCCGATGGTCAGGCCGTGTTGCAACGGCATCGGGAAATAACCGGTGAAGCTTTCGTGCCCCGTATCCAGCGAAGGGCCTCCAAACCGGTCCGCGCCTAGCGGATTGGGCCGGTCGAGTACGATCAGCGGAATATGCGCCGCTGCGGCTGCTTCGAGCGCGTAGCCAAGCGTCGTCTCGTAGGTGAAAAAGCGCACGCCTGCGTCCTGCAGATCGAAAACGAGCGCGTCGAGCCCGTCGAGCGTGCCTGGCGGAAAGCGCTTCGTGTGCCCGTACAGGCTGTGCACAACAAGACCGCTCGATGGATCTACACTGTCGCCCACGCGTTCGTCCGAGTCGATGTCGAGGCCGTGCTCGGGAGAGAAGAGCCTCGCCAGCGTGACATGGGTCGCGTGCAACAGAACGTCGATTGTGCGCCGGCCGCGCCCGTCGAAACCGCCGCGATTCGTGACGAGGCCGATGCGCATACCCGCGAGCATCGCGAAGCCTTGTGCGGCGAGCACGTCGATACCTGTGCGGACGGGGCCGTTCGCGGCGGGCAGACGGGCAGCCTGATCAAGCGCGTCGCGAGCGCCGGGCAGCGCGTGGACGATCTGGGTCGAGGAGACAGGGGCCGCGTCGCTTGCCAATAGCGAAGTCACCTGTGCTCGCAACGGCGCCGCGTCGCCGCCATTGTCCATATGCACACGGTTGCTCAGCACGATCAGAAAGCGTCGCGTCACGAAGTCGATCCAGATGCCCGTCCCTGTGTAGCCCGTATGGCCGATCACCCCGATAGAGGGCAAGCGATCCCGGTTGGCCGCGAACGGCGGATACAGCTCCCAGCCCAGGCCGCGCCACGGCGAATGCGCAATGGCGGATGCCGGCACCGCCATCCGCGCGATGCTTTCCGGGTGAAGAACGCGGGCTTGCCGGGGCGATGTCGGCGTCGCATTTGCAGTGTCGGTGAGGCCGCCCCTCAGGAGCATGCGCGCGAAGCGAGCAAGATCGCCCGCCGTGGAAAAGAGCCCCGCGTTGCCCGCCATGCCTTGCATAGCACCGGCAACCGGGTCGTGAACACGACCTTGGCGCATACCGCGGGAATCCGCAGTCGTCGGCGCGCTGCGAGCGGCGTGTGCTGCATCGGGCGTAAAGCTCGTGTCCCGCATGCTCAAAGGGCGAAATATGAACTTGCGGCAATACGCATCGAGGGGAA
This sequence comes from Paraburkholderia diazotrophica, assembly GCF_900108945.1. Lineage (GTDB taxonomy): Bacteria > Pseudomonadota > Gammaproteobacteria > Burkholderiales > Burkholderiaceae > Paraburkholderia > Paraburkholderia diazotrophica. The sequence continues at coordinate 21,259 of NZ_FNYE01000049.1, forward strand.
GGCCGCTTACCCGCGTGACCAATTCCCCGAGCACGACGAAATTGACATCGCTATAAACGATCCGTTCGCCCGGCATCGCGATTGGCCTGATATTGGCAATGCTGCGCAAGAGCACTGCTCGCGTCATGCCACGCTTCCGTCCTGGGAGGTCAGGAGGCTCGGCGGGCAGGCCCGACGTATGGGATAGCAGTTGCTGTATCGTGATCTGCGCCTTTCCGCTTGCGCCGAACGCGGGCCAATAACGCGCAGCGGGCGCAGCAAGATCGAGCGTGCCGCGCTCGACGAGTTGCATGATCGCAGTCGTCGTGGCGACGGCCTTCGTCAACGAAGCGAGATCGAAGACGGTATCGGCTGTCATCGGCTCGACGTGCGGACGCAGCATGCGATTGCCCTGGACCAGTTGCCACGTACGGCCATCCGCCGTGCCCGCGATGACAACCGCGCCCGGAATATGGCCATCGGCGATCTCTTCAGAGACGATCTGCGAGAGGACTGTGCGCGCGTGTCCGTCCAAGACTGTCGTCAGGACCTGCGCATGGGCTGTACCGCTCGAACATGCGATGAACGCGAGCGCGCTCAACCGCCTCAGTGTGGCAATTGCGCGGGATCGTAGCGATTGCGGGGATTCCATAGCATCCACCCGTCGGTGTGCTCGGCATCGGCGGCATCGATCTGCGCGCGAATTTCATCGGCGTCGAATTCGCGGTGATCGAATGCATAGTCGCGAAAGGCCTGGAGCCAGGGACGAAAGCGCACACCCGGCAGCTTCGTGCGCCTTTGCGCTTCCGCCAGCGAGCGTCGCACGATCTGCCCTGGGTCGGCCGTCGGCTTTGTGCACCCGGGCAGGCCCCACGTAAATCCGGACGGATACAGCATCGGCGAAATATAGTCGAGCGGCGCGCCCAGTGTTTCGAGCTGCTGGCCAATCGCGGTGTCGTCGAGGTTCCAGCACACGTAGCCGAAAATATCGGCGGCCACGAAGACGTTGTAGCGCGCAAGGCGCGCACGGGCCGCGGTGAGAAAGCCCGCAATGGCGGCCGTCCGGTTCGCTCGCGTATTGGACTTGCTGAAAGAGAGCCCAGGTGCATCGGGAAACCGTACATAGTCGAACTGGATTTCGTCGAAACCGAGCCGCGCCGCCTCTTCGGCAACATCCAGATTGTGGTCCCACACTTCGTGCCTGAACGGGTCGACCCACTGCAGCTTCTCGCGATCCCGCCATGCATGGCCTTCGGCATCCCGTACGGTCCATTCCGGATGGGCGCTTGCCAGCGGATCATCCTTGAACACGACGATTCGTGCGATCAGGTACAGACCTTCCTGATGCAGACTCTGCAACAGCGCGGCCATGTTTCGGACGACGGGTGCGGGCGAGGGCGCTTTTTCAGCCGCGCCGATCGACTCGCGCGCTTCGCTCACGTACGAAGTCAGGCCACGGTCACCTTTCGCGTCGATCACGAGCGCGTTGATGCCGTTCGTATCCTTCAGGGAGACGGCTGCATCGCGCAACGTAGCACTTGCGACGCCATAGACGGACAGATAGACGGCTCGGGCCCGGAAAGGCGCGAGCGCAACGACGAGCGGCTCGTCCGGCGTCGGGGTCACGGACGTAGACCGGTAGCCAGGTGCACGCGCCGCGACGATGCGTACCGCGCTGCCGCTCGAGAAGGTTCCATTGGCGTCGGCGTATTGCGGTTTGCCGTCGAGCGTAACCGTCGCGTACGGGATGGGCTGGTGCGTCGATTCGTCGACAATCACGCCTTGCACTTCGAAAGCGGCGCGCGAGGGCGAGATGTCGACCGCGAGAAGGGCAGCGATGAACGACAGGACGACGGCGGGCCTTTTCATCGGCGCGCCTCCGTCGGGCGGACGGAAGGCGTATCGGGTTCGCCGAGCAGACGGCCGAGGATGCGCGGTGTCACGTCGTCGACCATCAAAAAGCGGGGCAGCGCCAGCAGCGGCGATGACCGATCGAGCCGATGCGAGCTCAGCGTGAAAGCCGCCACATAGCCGAGCTTGCCAGCAATGTGCATCGCCTCGTCGTCGTACACGCCAAACGGCCAGGCGAGCATGTCGACATGCCCGCCGAGACGGGACTCGATCAGTTCGCGCGAATGTTGCAGCTGTGTCGTAGCAAAACGCTCGAATTCGGCGGGCGACTGGCGACGCCGTTCGACATTGAAATTCGGGTGCCACCAGGTATGCGACTGCACATCGAACAGGCTTGTCGATTGCATGATCCGCAACTGCTCCCAGGTCAGCGCATACGACGCGTTCGAGATCGCGGACGGATAGATGAAGAGCGTGACAGGCAACTGCTCGCGCTGCGCGACCGGCAACAACCGCTCATAGACCGACTCATGACCGTCGTCGACGGTTATTGCAACCGCTTTTGCGGGCAGTGTCGCACCTGGCTCGCGCAACCAGGCGACGATCTGGCGCAGCGGCACGATCTGATAGCCGTGCTCCCTCAGAAAGCGCATGTGCGCTTCAAACGTGGTGACGCGAACGGTCATCGAATCGTCGGCCGTATCGGAAAAGCGATGGTAGACGAGGATCGCGACAGTAGCGACGGCCGGGTGCACGCCTTGGGCCGCGAAGCCCGCAGGCACCGCAAGCAGCGTGGCCGCCATCAACACGCAGACGACCAGCAACAACCGCGCAGCGTCGCGATACGCGGCGCCTGAAGTGGAGCGCAAGCGTCGGTGAAAGGCGGCGCTCATGCGAAGTTCCGGCTCCAGTTGCTGCTCGCCGCGCCGTCGGCGAGCGCTTTTGCCGGGTGCGTGATCATGCAGTCAGTCGTGAGCAGCAGCGATGCAACGGAGATCGCGTTTTGCAGCGCTGTGCGCGCCACCTTGACGGGGTCCACGATTCCGCGCTCGATCATGTCGCCATACTCGCCATGCGCGGCATCGTAGCCGAACGCCTCGCCGGCTTCGGCGACAGCATGGACGACGGCCTGCGCATCGGCGCCGGCGTTTTGTGCGATCTGGCGCAACGGCGCGGCCAGCGCATCGTGCACGATCTTTGCACCGATCTTCTGGGCCTGTGTTTCGCCGTATTGCTCCAGTACGCGGCGCGCTCGCAGCAGCGCAACGCCGCCGCCGGGCACGAAGCCTTCTTCGACGGCGGCGCGCGTCGAATGCAGCGCGTCTTCGAAGCGGTTCTTGCGCTCGCGCAGTGCGGTTTCGGTTGCCGCGCCGACGCGGATTACGGCAACGCCTCCCGCGAGTTTGGCCAGACGCCGGTTGAGCGTCTCGCGCTCGTGCGTATCGGCCGTCGCATCAATGCGCTTTTTCAGCCCTGCGATGCGCTCGGCAATGTGGGCATGATCGCCGTTACCCGCGACGATCGTCGTCGTGTCGCGCGCGATTTCGATACGCCGGGCGGCACCCAGGTCGTCGAGCGCGGCATTTTCAAGCGTGCGGCCCGTCTGCGCCGAGATCACCGTTGCGCCCGTGAGCGCGGCAAGATCGGCGAGTTGTTCCGTGCGGCTTTCGCCAAAGCCCGGCGAGCGGATCGCGCAGGACTTGAACGTGCCGCGCAGATGATTGATGACGAGCGTCGCCAGCGCTTCGCCTTCGACCTCGTTCGCGATGACGAAAAGCGGCTTGCCCGTCGCCATGACGGCTTCGAGTACGGGGAGCAGTTGCGCGATCGACGAGATGTTCATGTCGCACAACAGCACCCTCGGCTCGTCGAGGACGACATCGCGGTGCTCTTCACCGAGGAAGAGCGGTGAAACGAAACCCCGGTCGATCAGCGAGCCGTCGACCGTCTCCAGTTCGTCGTCGAGTTTCGAGCCGTCCTCGATGCTGATGGCGCCTTCCTTGCCGACACGCTCGACAGCGCTCGCCACCAGCGCGCCGATGCTCGCATCGCCGCTCGCCGAAATCGTCGCGATCTGCCTCATTTCGTCTGCGGAGGAACACGGGCGCGCCAGCCTGTGCAGTTCCGCGACCACCTGTTTGCCTGCATCTTCGATCGCGCGCTTGAGCGCCATCGGGTCATGCCCGGCCGTGACGCACTTGTTGCCTTCGACGACGATCGCCTGCGCGAGCGTCGTGGCCGTTGTGGTGCCGTCTCCGGCAACTTCGCTGGTACGTGTGGCGACCTCGCGCAGCAACTGTGCGCCCATTTCCTCATAGGGATCGGACAGGTCGACCGAACCTGCGACGACCACGCCGGAGTTCGCCACGAGAGGCGCGCCCGGGACGCGTTCGACGATCACGTTGCGCCCGCCGGGTCCAAGCGTGACCTTCACCGCTTCGGCAAGCGTGTTGACGCCATTGAGCAGCAGTTGCCGTGCATCCTGATGAAATGCGAGCGTTTTGTGCGACACGACAGACCTCCGCATGCGTTGATGGATCGCACTGATTTCGTGCATCCGTGTGGTTTCTCAGCTATTAGGACATCGCGTGCGGCCGTCGGCTTGACCTGTATCAACGGGGATAGCGCCCCGCAAAGGACGTGCGAAACGTTCAGGTAGATCACACCCGATTGATCGACATCAAGCCATGTGCTGCGCCATCGGCAATGCTGAGACTGTCATGCGTTTGCTGGAATGGAGACTGCAATGAAATGGGATGAAGCACTGCTGCAGAAGGTCGAACAATCATTGCGTTCGGACGCGAGGATCGATGCGAGACAAATCCGCGTGCACGTGCACAGCGGCGTCGTCACGTTGACGGGCACGGTGCCCAATGCGTTGCAAAAACAGTCCGTCGAACAGGTGCTGCGCGGTATCGTGGACTGCCGCGCGCTCGTGATGGAACTGGCGCTTGAGCCCGCGAGCGGCTATGTCAAATCCGATGAGATGCTCGCTGCGCGCATCGTCGCGGCGCTGTCGCAGGTGATGCATCTTCCCGTGGACCGCGTGCGCGTCGAAACCGAGCGCGGCTGCGTGACGCTCACGGGCTGGGTCGACACGGAAAAGCAGCGGCACGCAGTCGACATGCTGGTCGGCCGGATGGAAGGCGTCGTCGGCGTGAGCAACCGGCTCGCCGTGTGCGAGCCGCCCGCAGCCGATGTCGCCGCCCAGATCGCACAGACGCTGAGCGAGCGTCTGCAGCGGGAAATAGAAAGCATATCCGTCGATACGCACGACGGCGTCGTGACGCTTGCAGGTACCGTCGGTTCGCTCGACGAGAAGCGCGCGGCATGCTTCGCGGCGTCGCAGGTGCAGGGCGTGCGCCAGGTCGTTGACCGGCTGGGCGTTGCCTGAGCGAATTTTGTGGCGCGGCGGTGTTGTGATCGCTGCAGTTCGCGGTTCGCAGTTGGCAGCGGCGCCTCGCGTTCATGGCGAGGCGCATCCGCCATTCGGCGAACCGGCGGTAAACAGCGTGCCGGTTCATTATCGACCGCTGCATATGGCGTTGGCCGGAGGCGTAAGCCTGGTGCTGCTATCGCAATGTCGGCGCCTTCAGTCGCGCAATCTGCCGGCGTGCCCTTGTCCTTGTTTCCAAGAGTTCACGATGCCCGTCCAGCGTCCTTCGCGCGATGTCCGCAAACCTGATCGCTGGTCCGATCTGGCGAGTGTCGCGCTCACGGTGTTCGTCGCGCTGCTCATTGCGGTGCAGTTCCTGACGATGCAACGCATGACCACGGAAGTCGCCTACAGCGATTTCCAGCAGCTCGTGGCCGCGAGACAGGTGGACGAGCTCGAGGTGACGCCGACGCGGATCAGCGGCACGCTCAAGATGCCGGGCGCCGCCGCCTGGCTGCCCGCATCCGATGCGGCTGCCTTGAAGAAAAGCGGCGAGCCCTGGCGGTTCACGACGGTTCGCGTCGCCGATGACGGGCTCGCGCAGAGACTTTCCGCGGCGGGCATACGCTACACGGGCGGCGCCGACAGCGCCTGGCCGGGCGTGCTCCTTTCGTGGGCCGTTCCGCTGGTGGCGCTGTTCTTCGTGTGGAACCTGATGTGGCGGCGCTCGGGCGGCGTGCAGGAATACACGAAGATCGGCCGTGGCAATTCGCACATCCTCGTGCAGGACGAAACGGGCATCACCTTCGACGACATCGCCGGCATCGACGAGGCCAAAGCCGAACTCCGGCAGATCGTCGCCTTTCTGCGCGACGCCGAACGCTATCGCAGGCTCGGCGGCAAGATACCAAAGGGTGTGCTGATCGTCGGCGCGCCCGGCACGGGAAAGACGCTGCTCGCGAAAGCCGTTGCCGGCGAGGCGGGTGTGCCGTTCTATTCCGTCAGCGGCGCAGCGTTCGTCGAGATGTTCGTCGGCGTGGGCGCGGCCCGCGTGCGCGATCTGTTCGAACAGGCGCAGGCGGAAGCGCCGTGCATCGTCTTCATCGACGAACTCGATGCGCTCGGCAAGGTGCGCGGGGCGGGTCTGACGTCGGGCAACGACGAGCGCGAGCAGACGCTCAATCAGCTGTTGATCGAGATGGATGGTTTCAGATCGAACTCCGGCGTCATCATCATGGCGGCGACGAACCGGCCGGAGACCCTCGATCCTGCGCTGTTGCGTCCCGGCCGCTTCGACAGGCATATCGCGATTGACCGGCCCGACCTGAACGGCAGGCGTCAGATTCTTGCCGTACATACACGAACGGTGAAGCTGGCAGCCGGCGTCGATCTGAACGAACTGGCGTCGCGCACACCGGGATTCGTCGGCGCAGACCTCGCCAACGTCGTCAACGAGGCCGCGTTGCACGCCGCCGAAGCGGACAAGCAGGCCGTCGACATGTCGGACTTCGACGAGGCGATCGACCGCGCGATGGCGGGCATGGAGCGCAAGAGCCGCGTGATGAACGCGCAGGAAAAGATCACGATCGCGTATCACGAGGCGGGCCATGCGCTCGTCGCGAACAGCCGCAAGCACTGCGACCCGGTCAAGAAGGTGTCGATCATCCCGCGCGGCGTGGCGGCCCTCGGCTACACGCAGCAGGTGCCTACCGAGGACCGCTACGTGCTGCGACAAAGCGAGCTGCTAGACAGGCTCGACGTGCTGCTCGGCGGGCGGGTCGCGGAAGAGCTCATGTTCGGCGACGTATCGACGGGCGCGGAGAACGACCTCGAACGCGCGACCGCGATGGCCCGCCACATGGTGACGCGGTACGGGATGAGCGAGCGCACGGGGCTTGCGACGGTCGGTGAATCCGCCGATAAGATGGTCTTGCCGGGATTCGAACGCTGGCGCGGCGCTTCTTGCAGCGACGACACCGCTCGGCTCGTCGATGAGGAAATTCGCCGGATGCTTGACGACGCGCACGCGCGTGTCAGGGCAACGCTTTCCAGCCAGCGCGCGGCGCTGGAGCGGATCGCAAAGCTGCTGCTCGAGCGCGAAGTGCTCGGCCACGACCAGCTGCAAAGGGCGATCGACGGCTCGTCGATACCTGTACATGATGCGTCCTCCGAACGGGTGGTCGTCGCTGCAGTGAACACGGAAGTGCAGGCGCGGGGGCGTGTCGCGGACGACCGTTCCAAAGTAGCAGGGCGCGACAAGGAATCCTGTTCGGGTTGAAAGCAAGCAACTTACATAGGATCGGAGTACGTCAGGGGCGGGAGCTCAAAGTGTCACTCAGATCGACACGACGGCTCTGGCCGACGGGAGAGAAACCATGCCCCTTGACAACGCGGATTTTGTTGCACTTTCAATGAAATGGCCGACCTGCTCGAGATACTGAATGCCAATCCATTCCGGGTGCACGCATACCGGCAGCCGGCACGTAACCTCTCCGCACTCGGGCACGACCTCACCGCCATGATCGCGAACAAGGAGGACCTGCACGCGATTGGCGGCATCGGCGCGGACTTGAGCGCAAAGCTCATGAGATCGCAGACACGGGAGGTGCGGATTGCTCGAAGAATCGCGGCACAAGGTCCCCGTCGCGCTGCTCGACATGCTGGCCATTCCTGGCATTGGGCCGCGGCGCGTGCGCATGCTGCATGAGGCATTGCATGTCGATTCGCTCGACGAGCTTCGCGAAGCGGCCAAAGCAGGTCGGGTGCGCACGGTGCCGGGTTTCGGAGAGAAAACGGAGACCCAGATACTCGCGGCGATCGACGCGCGACGCAGCAAATCGCGGCGGTTCCTGCTGACGGAAGCGGAACAACGTCTACAACCGCTGCTTGCCTGGCTCAAGGCGGCGCCGGGAACCCTGGGGGCTGTCGGCGCGGGCAGCTACCGACGCATGCGTGACGCGGTGGGCGACCTCGATATCCTCGTCATGTCATCCGACGCAGATGCCGTGATGCAGCGTTTCGAGCGATACGAAGACATCGAAAGGATGCTGACAAGCGGGCCGACGCGCGAGCGCGGCATTGCGCGGCGGATTGCGAGATCACGGTGAAGTCGAGGCCGCCCGGGCGGGTGAGCTGCCCGATCTCGTCGAGCTTTCTGACCTGCGTGGCGACCTTCACGCGCATACGGATGCATCCGACGGGCGCGACAGCCTGCGCGACATGGCGCCGGCCGCTCGCGCGCGCGGCCTTGAATATCTTGCCATCACCGACCATTCGCATCGGCTGCGGATCGCGCACGGTCTGAACGCGGACAGGCTCACACGACAGATCGACGAGATCGACCGTCTGAATGAGGAACTCGACGGTATCGTGCTGCTCAAGGGCGTCGAGGTCGACATCCATCGAAGATGGCAGGCTCGATCTGCCCGATGAAGTGCTAAGTCGCCTCGACATCGTGGTGGCTGCTGCGCATAGTCATTTCGGGCTGACCCGTGCGAAACAGACCGAGCGGATGTTACGGCCGCTGGACCGCCGCATAGCTCGACCCTTGCGCATCCGACGGGACGCCTCCCTCCTGCTCGAACGTGATCCGATGGAACTCGATCTCTACCGGATCATTGCTCACGCGGCAGAGCGGGGATGCCGCCGGGAACTCAATGCTCAACCACAACAGCTCGACCTCGACGAAACGGCGTGTCGTTCGGCGAAAGACGCGGGTGTGCTCGTATCGGTGGCCTCCGACGCTCACAGTTGCGACGGGCTCTCGAATCTTCGATGGGGTATCGCACAGGCGCGACGCGCTTGGCTCACAAAGCGCGATGTGCTCAATACGAGGTCGCTGGCACAGTTGCGGACGCTCCTCATGAAACGCGTGTCTTCGGAACGGCATGCACAGCCGCTTTATCCTGACGCAATTGATTGAAGCCACGCGCGCTTGTGAGGGAAGGCCGCGCTTGACGTGGATCAATGAGGCGACCTTCCCCGGGCCTACGCTGAACATGCAGCCTGACGATGCGGCGGCTCGTGAAGGGCGGCTCGGACACAGGAGATTTGCAATGAAGAGCGACGTGCAACTGAAGAAGGAAGTGGAGCAGGAACTGGAATGGGACCTATCGATCAATGCAGCGGGCGTCGGTGTGGAAGTTCATGACCGCATCGTCACGCTTGCGGGCCATTTGAGCAGCTTCGCGGAAAAGCTCGCGGCTCGCCGCGCGGCGCAGCGGGTGGAGGGTGTGAAAGGCGTCGTGGTGGAACTCGACGTGCGCGTGCCGAGCCACGACAAGCGCACCGACGAGGAAATCGCCGCCTCGGTCCGCTCGGTTCTCGAATGGACTGCGGGACTGTCGGAAAGGGCGGTCCAGGTCACGGTGGAAAGTGGCTGCGTCACGCTCTCCGGCGAGGTCGACTGGGGCTATCAGATGAAGGCGGCAGAGAATGCCGTCGTGCCCCTTCGCGGTGTCGTGAGCGTCGTCAACCAGATCAACGTGCGTGGCAATGCCTCGGCGCGCGATATCGCCGGCGAGATCAGCGCCGCGCTGAAACGCCATGCCGAGGATGAGGCGCGGCACATCGACGTCGCGGTGAGCGACGGTACCGTGACGCTGCGGGGAAAAGCGGGTTCTTTCCCTGAGAGATCGATCATATGCGCCGCAGCCTGGTCCGCGCCCGGCGTGCGCAACGTAGTCGATCAACTCTCTATCGGCGCGTAGCGCGATCTCGCATGCAATTGTGTTTCTGTGGCCAAGACGCGCCGGAGAAACGGTTCCAACCGGTTTTGTGGCCGGGCAATCGAGGGCCATGTCTTCGCCCTCATAGTTGAAGGAGATGTGCGATGAGCAATCTGACGCGGTTTGACCCGTTTTCGCTTGACCCTGTTTCGGACCTGTTCCAGGGGTTCTTCCGACCCATGCGGTCAATGGTTGCGACGCAGGACGCCGAGCTTGCGTCGATGAAGATCGACGTGACGGAAAGCGATGGAGCCTACTCGGTGAAAGCCGAGCTTCCGGGTGTGGACAAAAAGGATATCGACGTTCAGATCAACGGTAGCATCGTCTCGATCCATGCCAAGGTCGAGCGGAACAAGGAAGAGAAAGAGGGCGAACGTGTGATTCGTCGCGAGCGGTATTCAGGTACGTTCAGCCGCTCCTTCTCACTGGCGGGCGAGATCGACGAGGCTAATGCGAAAGCCGAGTACAAGGATGGCGTGCTGTCATTGAGCCTGCCCAGGAAGGCGCCTGCCGATAACAAACGTCTGATGATCAGTTGATACGGATGGGCGGGCCGATTCTGGCTGCCTGATCTATGCCTCGAATGCGCCCACAAGACGATGACATGGAGTACGGCCGCAGAACATGGCCACCGGACATGCGCGAGGATGCGTTTGCGGGCCGGGCATACATCGCCGGCCCGTTTCGTTCCGTGGCTTGTTTGTGGGTCGCGGGATTTCAATCCGCGAGAGAAGTTAGTGTCGTGCCCAGCGCCCCGACTGTCTGCGCAACAATGGGCAATTCATCTTCATTCAGCTTGAGCGCGTCGCTCAACAGGTGGTGATTGATCCAGCCTCGTACGACGCAGCCGAGCCCTTCCGACGCGCAATACAGTGCCACATTCTGCGCCATCGCCCCTGCGGAAATGGCAGAAAAGACATCACGTTGCTGGACAGGCATTTCGAGCAGACGGGACGTGTTGACCACATACACCAGATCAAGGGGAGCGTCGTCGACGAAGAAAACTCGCGCCGGCTCTCGCGCAGCGCGAGCGCCTTCATCAGCGGTGCGCCCGAGGACATGTCGGGCTTGGGCAATTCGATGAAGTCAGGGGCCTCTCCCCGGGCACGAGCCGGTGAACGGCCGGGCGCGGGTTCGTAGGTTAGCAGTTGCGTGTCGGTCATGATCGGCTCCTCCTCCGATGATGGGGCGGTGCTTTCGCGGGTACGTCGGCGCATCGTTCCGAACATAGTGGCCATCTGGTGTCTCGCGATCGACTTCAGTCAACCGCATTGTGATGTGGCTTGCGAGAGCGACACCCGGATGATTCGGCGGCACCCGTCCGCCGATGGGCATGGTCCGGCGAGTTCGCGAACTGCAGCAGACGGGCAAGGCCACGATCGACGTTGCGAAAACGCACGCAGTTGATCTGCGTCAGTCGAGTCACCTGGTCGCGGACCGAAGCTCTCCTCACGGTGGCTGGGCCACGATTCACTTGGAGGAGATGCGTGATGAAAACAGACCGGCAGTTGAAGAACGAAGTCGAAGCGGAACTCGATTGGGACCCGGCCGTCACGTCGACGGACATCGGCGTGGAGGTAACGGATCACGTCGTCACGCTTTCGGGGCATCCGCCGAGCTTTGCGGAAAAGCTCGCAGCGGAAAAGGCCGCGCATCGGGTGGCGGGTGTGAAGGCAGTCGTGGTGGAAATGCAGGTTCACTTGCCGCAAAAAGACGAGCGCACCGATGAAGAAATCGCCAACGCCGTCCACGCGATTCTGCATTGGACGGTCGGCCTGCCTGAAGATTCGGTGAAGGTTCAGGTGGAGAAAGGGTGGATCACGCTGAGGGGCACGGTGGATTGGGCGTACCAGAGCCATGTCGCCGCGCGCGCTGTCAGCCATATGCGCGGCGTGCGCGGTGTGCTGAATCGCATCGAAGTGCGCGGCAAGATCGCGTCCGAGGACATCGGCGAAAAGATCGCGCAGGCCATGCAGCGGCATGCCGAACGCGAAGTCAAACACATCGGCATCCACGTCAAGGATGGAATGGTGACGTTGACGGGCAAAGTGGGTTCTTACGCGGAACGTGCCGTCGCGCGAGGAGCCGCCTGGAGCGCGCCCGGCGTGCTCGCCGTAGTGGACGATCTCGTTGTGGAGTGAGATGCGGGCTTTCGCAGCCGCGACTTTCACGCGAGGCGCGGCTGCAAAAAGAAGGAGTGCGCGATGACCCTATCGGGAAACGTACACCAGCAAACATGGTCGGTGAACGTGCAGACGGAGGCAGTGGGCGAAGGCGGGTTTCGGCCGACGATCAACGTCAGGCATTCGTCGCCGCACGGTGACTTCAAACATACCTTTCGTCACGGAGGCATCTTCAGCACGGAACGGGAAGCCGTGCTCGCAGGTCTACGCGAAGGTATGACATGGATCGAACTCAAGATGGCGCGGACCATCTCAGTGTGAACCATAGAAGATTGTGTAGCTAGGTGTGTGTCGCTGTAGTTTGCGCGGGCGCGGCCGGTGTCGTGCCGATGAAACCCAGACGCGCTGCGTCGCTTTCACCGCAATGCGCCCGGATGCTCACGCGAGCGTTGTCGCGCAGGCTTGCCATTGCGGTGAGATCGGCCACATCGGGTTCGATCGGCGTGCAAGCCGTTACGGTGACGTGAGCGCGATGCGGCAACAAGTCACCATCGGGCAACGCGGCACGGGTGCCGTTTAGCGCAATCGGCACGACCACGCGACGTGCAAGGCATGCCGCGCGAAACGCGCCGAGATGAAACGCGCGCAACCCGGGCGCCCGCGTAAAACTGCCTTCGGGAAAGTACAGCAGACGCTCGCCGTTAGTAGCCAACCGCACGAGTTCCTCCTCATCGGAGACACTCGAAGAAAAATTCGCCCGCTCGACGAAACGCGTGCCGAGCGCGTGCAGCAGGCGCCCGATCAGCCACTGGTTCGCTAGCTCCTGCTTCGCGACGAAGTGCACCGGAGAGGGCAATACCGACGCGAGCACGACCACGTCGAGATAACTGGTGTGGTTGGATACGAAGATGGCACCTGTTGTATCCAGCGCCTGTACTTCACCTTCGAGCGTAACTTCGATGCCTGCAAGCCTAAGAAACACACGACAGGCACGCGCAGCTTGGCGCCAGTTGCGTGACTGATCGCGACTCGAAGCGGTCACTGCGAGCAGCCATGCGCCTGATATGGCAACGACACCGTAGCACCAGACGCCATGCGCGGCGCGCAAGGCGAACTTCATTGTGCGCCGTGCCAAAGGCTCGAAACTTCCTTTCGTCAATGCGAACAGCTGTCGCCATACCGGGCGCCCGACGAGGACGCCACCGTTCGACGTCAATGCCTGCAGCGTCGCTGCATGACGGATCTTTCCCCCGGGTGTGCGCAGAATGCTGTCGGGCGGTACAAGCGCGACCTGTTCCGCGGGCGCCCCGTACAGCGCGATAGTTGCGGCGTTGATTTTGGCCTTTAGGTTCTCGCGTTCGGCCGTGTCCTTCAAGCGGGTCTCGGCAAGAATAACCAGGCGCTCAGTAGCGCCAGATGAACCGGAACCACCGCATACGGCGACGCCGCCGTGAATGACCCCGGAAAGTCGGCCTATCGCTTCTTCCAGTTCATACGGGAAGAAATGCTGGCCGCCCCGAATGATCATGTCTTTTACCCGGCCCGTGACGAAAAGCTCGCCATTCGCGATGTATCCAAGATCGCCCGTATCCAACCAGCCGCCATCGATTAGCCGCGCTGTCTGCGCGGGGTTTTGCCAGTAGCCCTCCGTGGCCGATGTTCCGCGAAATTCGATGCGTCCGATATGGCGCTCAGCGAGCTCGTGCCCTTCGCTGTCGACGATTCGCAGTTCCGTGCCGTCGAGAGCAAAGCCGCAGCCGACGATTTCCGTCGTGTCGTCGCCGTTTAGAGCCTCTGTTGCCACTTGCTGTCTGTCATACGCAGCGCGCACGACGCGGTCAGTATGCAGGCCGCGGCCCGACGGTGGAAATGTCACGGCCAGCGTATTCTCGGCCAGGCCATAGACAGGTGCAATTGCACCAGGATGCAGTCCGTAACGCTCGAAGCGTGCGGCAAACGCACGCATCGTGTTCTGATTGACAGGCTCGGCCCCGCAAAACATATAGCGCAACGAGGAAAGGTTCACACCCATCAATTCGTCATCGCGGAGTTGCCGTGCGCAGCGATCATACGCGAAGTTAGGCGCGGCCGTGAGTGTGCCGCGATAGCGATCGACCAGGTGCAGCCAGCTTGCCGGACGCGCAAGAAACATGAGTGGCGATGCCATCACGACAGGCAACGCATAGTAGAGCGGTGCAAGCCACGTGCCGATCAATCCCATATCGTGATAGAGCGGCAACCAGCTGATCATCACATCGTGCGGCGTCACGCCGATGCGATCACCCATTGCGCGAATGTTGGCGAGCAGGTTGGCGTGAGTCAACGTGACGCCTTTCGGGTCCCCTGTGCTGCCCGACGTGTACTGAAGCAAAGCCACATCCGTCGGATGGGCTGGTTCGACGTGATCGAGCGGCACGCGGCGAATCTGCTGCGGCACGAGAACATGGCGAAGTTGCGGCACGCGCAACGCAAGCAGTTGTGCAATGGTGGCAACCTTATCGAAGGAAATCAGCGCCTTCGCTTGCGCGTTGTTGAGAATGGCCGCATTGCGTGCGACGTGTTCCTCCAGCGCCTGCAATCGCGCGGGCGGGTAGAGCGGAACCGGAATTGCGTTGCACAGCAGAATCCCGAGAAAACAGACGAAGTATTCACGGGACGTCGGCAACATAAGCGCTACCGTGTCACCGCGTTCGATGCCTGTTGCCCTCAAGCCTCCCGCTATTTCCAAAGCTTCGCGACGCAAATCGCTGTATGTGATGCGCGTTTCGTTGAAGGAGTCGTCGATCAGTATGAGATGCGCGCGCCCACCATCGTGCGCCGTGTGCCATTGCAGGGCGTCGCATAGCGTCGAGGCAGCCGTTAGCGCGTTGGCTGCACGTTCATCGGTTTGCCGGACAGGCTCGACTGTGGACGACGACTCTTTCAATGCCGTCTCAGCCTGGCCAATCGCGTCGAGCGCCCGCAATACATCGCTTATGCAGTCTGCCCGAGCAAAAACATCGACGGGCAGTTGCATGCCGAATACCTGCTCGATGCGCGACAGAAGTTCGGCACGCGCGAGGCTGTCGAAGCCGAGCTCGCTTTCGAAGCGAGTCGCGAGCGTGACCTTGTCTGGCTCGAACGCCGTACCCTGCAGTTCCTTCGCGAGTTCGCTGACGATCGCAAGCAGCCGGTGGTCGGCCGCACGTTGTGCGATCCCGCCGTTGGTTTGCAAGGAGGAAAGGGGCATGACCACGTCTCCGATAGACGTCGCAAAGTGCTGCGTCTTCTATAGCCCTTCGAGTTCAACCGTCTGCTGATAGACGGGCACTTCGCACGGCCACCCGAATGTCTCGGAGATGCGCCGGCGCATCGCGTCTGCCGCCACGGGCTCGCCGTGCGTGACGAAGACGCGAGACGGCGCGTCCGTCAGGCTCGACAGCCATTGCAGCAGTTCGCGGTAATCGGCATGCGCCGAAAGCGACGCAATCGACTCCACGTTGGCGCGTACGCGTACATATTCGCCGTGCACCTTGATCGACGGCTCGTGGGCGGCGAGCGCCGAGCCGCGCGTGCCTGCCGCCTGGAAACCGACGAGCACGATCGTGTTGCGAGAGTCCGACGCATACAGGCTCAGGTGATGCAGCACGCGGCCGCCCGTCGCCATTCCACTGCCCGCGATGATCACCATTGGGCCGTGGTGTGATGCAATCGCCTTGGACTGATCGACGGTCCTGGTCTGGATCGCCGCCCTGTCGATTGAACTCGCCTCGGACATGGTCAGCCGATGTTCGTCGAGATGTTTTCGATAGACTTCGGTGACGCTCGTCGCCATCGGACTGTCCAGGTACACGGGGACGTTCGCCATACGTCCGTTCTCTTTGAGCTTCGAAATGTAATAGAGGATCTCCTGAGCGCGCCCGACCGCGAAACATGGGATCAGAACCATGCCGCCTTTTGCGAACGTTTTGTTGAATATCCGCGCGAGTTCGTCCTCCGGATTCGTGTCAGGGTGCAAGCGCTCGCCATAGGTCGATTCGACGACGAGGTAATCCGCATGCGCGAGAGGCGCGGGCGCGCGCATGACGGGATCCTCCGGGCGGCCAACATCACCGGAGAACGCAAGCACCTTGTGGTTGCGGCACATCACGACGCTCGCCGCCCCGAGAATGTGGCCAGCGGGCAGAAAGCGAAAGCAGATTCCGTGCATCAGGTCGATCGGGTTGTCGAATGGGCACGGCACGAACAGACGCAGCGCGCGCTCGGCGTCATCGACCGTATAGAGCGGCAGCGCGGGGTGGTGCTTTGAAAACCCATGCCGGTTTGCGTAGTCGGCTTCTTCTTCCTGGAGCCTCGCGCTGTCGCGCAGCATGATTTCGCAGAGCGCGGCCGTGCCGGGCGTGCAATAGACGGCACCGTGAAAGCCATTGCGAACGAGCAAGGGCAGATAGCCGCTGTGATCGATATGCGCATGAGTGAGTATCACGGCGTCGATCGAGTCGGCCGGGACGGGCAGGGGGGCCCAGTTGCGCAAGCGCAGGTTCTTGACCCCTTGAAACAGCCCGCAATCGACGAGTATTCGTAAGCCCGGTTCTTCGAGCAGGTACTTCGAACCGGTAACGGTATCGCTTGCACCGAGAAAAGTCAGTTTCACAGGTTTCTCCGCTTCATAGAGATGCGTTGCCTCACAGCCTCAATTGCATCCCATGCGAGTGCGAGGCCATTGACCTAGATCATCGGCGGACTACGGAGCGCCGCTAGATTGAAGCCGTCATTTAAATGGCTTATCAAGATCCGCATCGGAATGACGCCGATCACCGACCTTCACTCAGAGCGCCCCAGGACAAGCCGATGAGCGATGGGAACCGCGTTGACTGGGAACCTGAAATAAAGGTCCGCGCATCGCCTGCAAGTCATTGGCACCGTCGATATCGGGCGCGAAAGCATGTGACTTTGTTCTGGTCGGCGGTGGCCCGGCCAGTGTCGCGGCGGCGCGTGCGTGCGGTACGGGCGCTCGAAGAGAAACGCGTGCGACCCGACGTGATCTCGGCCGTTTTCATTGGCGCCTTGAATGGCGCGATCGTCGGGAGTCGTCGGGGTTGCGCGTCGCACCAGCTCGCGCATTTCTGGCGCGACCTTTCGATCGCTTTGCCCAACTGCGCCAATTCGCCCATGCACGAAACGCTGCTGCTCGGGTACACGTTTTGATTCGGCGTGCCCATTGCTTGCGCCCGCGCTGGTGGATCGCGTTCGCAACGATCTGCGCTTTGAACAGTATGCGAACGACTTTAGCGACCTGGTGCTCGACCTGATGCATGAGGTCGATCCCGAGACGGCAAGGCGTCTGAGCCAGCGGCCGAACTATATACGGTTGATGGGAAACCGCGCACCCATTCACGTGACGCGGATATCCCTGCAAGACGAACCGCCATTTGCCACCGATTTTGATTTCTTCGCCGCGACACAATCGAAGCGCTGCAGCAACGTGGCTTGCAGGCCGCCCAGAATGCGCTGAAGGAGTCGACTCCCGAACTGCAGGAGCTGCGCGTGCTGGAGTGAGTGTGCAGGTTGACGGCTACGCTGCATATCGACGTGGGCGGTCGCATGGCTCTTCCTCAGAGCTTGACTTGCATCAATTGTGCGCCGAACTCGGCTGATAGCTTGAAGTCACCAAAGGTTGTTTTCAGCGTGACGCGATGTTGACTGCTCGCGACAAGGACTTTCAGGAGACGACATTGGCGAGATTGTTTGCGGTGGATTGCGTGTTCATCGCATTGGCCGCCGTCATTGCGCTCGCCCTGTATTACCTCATCTGGAAGAACACCGAATGATCGGCTTCTTCGTGCGGGGGTCGCGCGTCGGCAGCGATACGGAGGTTGAACTCGATATGAAATCCCTTAACCCAATAATGATTCGACTGTGCGTTGCTTTTGCGCTGAGCGTCGTGAGCATGGCAGCGTCGGCGCAGTCGTTGCCGGAGGCGGTCAGCCGAAACGGCGTGCTGTATATGACGGGTGGAATCGGCGTAGACGAGGCAAAGACGTTTCTTGCGCTTGCACCTCGGTACAGTCTGCGGTTGATGTTGACATCGGGGAAAGGCAATTACCTCGCGGATGTCGACGTGAACATTGCAACCGTGGACGGCAAGCCCGTTCTCGACACGCGCACCGACGGTCCGTTCCTCTACGTGATGCTGCCGGCCGGACGCTATCGCATCGTCGCGAATGCAGGGCGCGCTGACGTGATCACGCTGGTGGACGTGCCGCGTCGCGGAGGCGTCGATCTGCACGTTTCGCTGCAGGAATCCGTCACGCCCGATGCGGCCGCGATTTGCCCGCGTTGTCGCCTGTCGGCCAGGCTCCGGGGGACCGTCGATGGCGGCTGAGGACACTCCATCGCAAGCGTTGGCGGGCAACGAGTCACCTCAGTCAGCGCCCGGCACGCATCCGTCCGTCGGGCTGACAGCCGCCGAGGTAAAAGCGTTGCAGGCCACGCACGGCGGCAACGTGATCGTATCGGGCACCGACAGCCTGTGGTTACGCACGGTGCGCGACGTGCTCGCCGAGCCGATGTTTGTTCTGCTGCTCATTGCAGCCGCGCTGTACGGTCTGCTCGGCGATACACCGGAAGCGTTGACGCTGCTCGCGTTCGTCATGGCAGTCGTCATGCTCACGATCTTTCAGAGTCACCGCACGGCGAGCGTTCTGCGCGCGCTACGTGACCTGTCCGCGCCACGCGCTCAGGTACTGCGCGATGGAAAGCGGGAGTATGTGTCGGCTGCCGAACTCGTCCCCGGCGACATCGCGTTCGTCGAAGAGGGCGCGAAAGTCCCTGCCGATGGCACGATAACGGAAGCACACGAGCTGAGCGTCGATGAATCGCTGCTCACAGGGGAATCCGTTGCCGTGATGAAGTCGCCGGGCTTGCCGAACGGCTCGCTGGCGGATCCCTCGTCGAACCGGCTGTTTTCAGGGTCGATGGTGGTGCGCGGCCAAGGTTGCATGACGGTCACGGCTATCGGTTCACAGACGCAGCTTGGCCGGATCGGCACGCGCCTCGCCGATGTAAAAGAGCCGCCTTCGCCCCTCCAGATAGAGATTCGCGGCTTCGTGACGCGTTTCGCGACCCTCGGGCTTATGATCTGCGCGTTGCTCGTGCTTGCCTACCGCTGGCGCATGGACGAATGGATACCGGGGCTGCTCGCGGGTATCACGCTCGCAATCAGTCTCCTTCCGGAAGAGCTTCCTGCGATACTGACCATCTTCATGGCATTAGGCGCCCGCCGTATCGTCGACGAAGGGGTGTTGACGCGACGCCTGAGCGCGATCGAAACGCTCGGGCAAACGTCGGTGCTGTGCGTGGATAAGACGGGCACGCTGACACAGAACCGCATGTCGGTGCGCGCGCTCTATGCGAACGGCGAGGAGGCATCGGTACAATATGGCACAGCGGAAATCGGCGCTGCGTTTCATGAATTGCTTGAGTACCTCGTGCTGGCGAGCGAAATCGAGCCGCTCGATCCGATGGAACGCGCGTTTCACGAGACGGGCAATGCATGCCTCGCGAATACGGACCGCTTGCACGCGCACTGGTCTCTCGTGCAGGAGTACGCGCTGACCCCCGAATTTCCGGCGATGTCGCACGTGTGGGAGACGCCCGAACTCGATCATCGCACTGTCGCGTGCAAGGGTGCGCCCGAAGCGATCTGCGCGTTGTGCGATCTCGATCCCGCCGTCGAACAGGCGTTGCTCGAACGCGCGACGCGCATGGCTGAAAGTGGACTGCGTGTGCTTGGCGTCGCGAGGGCATGCTATGACGGAGATGGATGGCCGCAACAGCAGCACGACTTCGATTTCCAGTTTGTGGGGCTCGTCGGGCTGCTCGATCCCGTTCGTCCGGACGTGGCAGGCGCGATTGCCGAGTGCAAGGCGGCGGGTGTGCGTGTGGTGATGATTACGGGCGACTACCCGTCGACGGCGCGCGCGATCGCAACGGAAGTCGGCATCGACGGCACGCGCGTCGTGACGGGCCCGGAACTGGAGGCAATCGACGACACCGCGTTACAGCGGATCATTCGCGATGTGTGTGTCTTTGCGCGCGTCACGCCGGACCAGAAGCTGCGGCTCGTCGAAGCGTTCCGGCACGCGGGGGAGGTCGTGGCGATGACGGGCGACGGCGTCAATGATGCGCCTGCGCTCAAGGCCGCGCACATCGGTATCGCGATGGGCAGGCGCGGCGCGGAAGTGGCGCGCGAGGTCGCCTCGCTGGTACTGTTGCGCGACGACTTCACGCCGATCGTATCGGCAGTTCGGCTGGGGCGGCGCATCTACAGCAACCTGAAGCAGGCGATCTGCTTTACGGTTGCGGCGCACATTCCGATGATCGCCGCGGCGACCATTCCCGTTCTGGCAGCGTGGCGGCCCATGCTGGGGCCTGTTCACATCGTCGCGCTCGAACTGATCATCACCCCTGTGTGCTCGATCGTGTTCGAGAACGAGCGCGAGCAGCCTTCCGTGATGCGGCAGCCGCCACGGCGCGTCGGCGAGCGGTTGATGACCGACGGCGCGCTCGCGATCAGCATTGCGCTCGGATGCGCGGTCGGCTTTGTCGTCGTGAGCGCCTACGCGTGGATCCTGTCCCGTGGATTCGATGCCGTTGCCGCGCGCACGGTGGCGTTTCCACTGCTGGTCGCGGGCAACGTCGGCATCATGTTTGCCGTGCGCCTGCTGGCCGTACTGGCGCAGGGCAGGGCATCGCGCCATCTGCAAGGTACGAATCCATATGGATGGGCGGTCACAGGGTTTGCCGCGCTGGCGCTATCGGCTCTGCTGACTGTCCCCCCGATCGCAAGACTATTCGGCATGCGTGCCGTTCTCAGCGGATTGATGTGAGTTTTCGCGGCGACGGATGAGCAGCACGGGTGTATCGGCGAGCCGCACCGTGCGCGCGGCGACGCTGCCGAGAAACCATCGCGCGAGGCCGCGTCTGCCGTGCGTACCGAGAACAAGCAGGTCGCCGTTCCACTGTGCGAAGTCTCGCATGATCGTGTGTGGGACGTCGTCGCGGGTTTCGTGCGTTTCGATCAATCTTGTTTCAGCATAGCGGCCCTGATCGGCACATATGCGTGCAGCGCGCTCGAGGGTCGTGCAACCCTCGTCGAGAAATGCGCGCTCCAGTTGAACGTTTGGCGTACTGTCCGTCAGATGCACGGCGCGATCCACCACGTAGATCGCGCGCAATCGGGTCTCGGGCGTCGAGATCTGGAGACCTGCCCGTAGTGCACAGAGCGAGCAGGCGCTGCCATCCAGTGCGAAGGCGATACTTTCGGGCGGCCTGTCGGTGGGGACGCGGCTGTTCTCGGGCACGACCAGCAACGAGCAGTCTGCGCGTCGCATGACGGGCTCCGATACGGTGCCCTCGATCCAGCGCAGCAGCCCATGATGGTGCCGCGCGCCCAGTACAATCAGGTCCGCCTGCCAGTGCGATGCCGCGTCGAGCACCGCATCGACTGTATTTCCGTTGTGGACGGAAAGATCGACGAGCCCGAATTCGACATCGGTCCCGGGAAACATGGCGCCGAACTTGCCGAGCACCGCGCGTGCATCGTCGACGATTTCTTCTCTCGCGACCGCCAGAAAGCCTTGAGTCGTCACACCGAGCGGAAACAGCGTGCGCGGGTTTTGCGCGACGGTCACGATCCGGATCTTCGCGCGATCGCCAAACAAGGCTCTTGCATACTCGGCCGCGCGTATCGTCGCGTCGGAATCGTCGACGGCCAGCATGACACGTGTGAACGCGCTACCGGCCGTGGACGGAACATTCGATGCCTGCACCATGATGGCCCTCCGCTTTGGGGACATGTCGACTCATTCATTCTCTCTGCGAAGAGGTGCTGGTGATTGATCGTAGTCAACGTCCCTTGCGACGTGCGACCCACTCGATTCCGCCATACGCTGAACCCGTTACGGCGTGGCTCGATTGACTTCGATCAACGGGATGGCATCGACGCGCGCTAGCATGACTTGATGTAGCTCTCTACGCGCAGTGCGACGCGCTAGAGAACGGTACGCACCACATCATTGCGGCACGCCGATACGCTGCCCAACGAGCGACTATTCCGGAGGACATCAGCCATGAAGTCGGACAATCAACTGCGTCAGGAAGTCGAGGACGAACTGGCGAACAACCCGGCCATCGACGCAATTCGCATCGGCGTGGCGGTCGCCGACGGTATCGTTACGCTCACGGGACATGTGGCAGACTATGCGCAAAAGGTCGCTGCCGAAAAGTCCGCGCTCAGGATCGCGGGCGTTGTCGCCGTGGTCGTGCGCATCGACGTGAAGCTTCGCGAGACCGATCAGCGAACGGATGAAGACATTGGGTTAAGTGTGCGGGCCGTGCTCGACTGGATCGCGGGGCTCGAGGAAGACGCCATCAAGATCAAGGTGGAGAAAGGGTGGGTGACATTGAGCGGCGAAGTGCAGGACGGATATCGCAGCCATGTTGCAGAGAAGAATATCGTGCATATGCGGGGCGTGACGGGTGTGACAAACGACATCAAAATCCGGGGTTCCGCGTCTTCGACCGATATCGAGTACAACATCCGCAAGGCAATCCAGCGTCACACGGACCGGGAAATGAAGCATCTGGGCGTGCAGGTCGACAAGGGAAACGTCACGCTGTCGGGGCGTCTGAGCTCTTCGGTGGAACGCTCCATCGTATGGGGCGCGGCGCGCTCGACGCCAGGCGTGAAGGCCATCATCGATCGTATCGTGATCGGCTGATCAGATGTGTCGATGGCGACGGGCGCGCGCGTGGATTCAACGCAACATGCATTCAAATTTGCATATCGTGCGTTTCGTGCCAGTGGACGATTGCGGCCCAGATCTCTTCCGCCGTCTCACGGAAAACGAAAAGACGCATATCGTCGGGTGAGATCATGCCTTCGGCGATCATGAAATCGAAGTCGATCGCGCACCGCCAGTACGACTCCCCGACAAGGACGACAGGTAATGGCTTGATCTTTTCCGTCTGCAGCAGCGTCAATACTTCGAACAGTTCATCGCAGGTGCCAAAGCCACCGGGAAAGAAGACGGCCGCACGAGCGCGTTCCAGCAGATGGAGCTTTCTGATCGCGAAGTAATGGTGCCTGAAGCATAGATCAGGTGTGAGATAGGGGTTGGGCGCCTGCTCGCGAGGCAACGAGATGTTCAAGCCGATGCTAGGCGCGCCGCGGTCGTAAGCGCCGCGATTCGCAGCCTCCATGATTCCCGGGCCGCCTCCCGTGATAACCGCAAGCGATGATAGCGGTTCAGTGCAATGTGCCGCGCCCACAATGTGGCCCAATTCGCGCGCGACGTCGTAGTAATGGCTGCGCTCGAGCAGATGTCTCGCGGCTTGTAGCGCGCGCTGACGTTCAGGTGAATCGGGGTGTTCGTGGAGCGCGCGCTGCGCGTCCCGGAGTCGACGGCGCGCGTAAGCGGGCGACATGATACGGGTGCTGCCATACACGACAATCGTGTGGCGAATCGCGTGACGTTGCAGCGATTCCTCGGTCTTCCAGTAGTCGAGTTGCAACCGGATGCCGCACATTTCCGGTCGACGCAGGAAAGAGAGATCTTCGTCTGCCTGAAGATAGGTCGGGTTATCGACCAGACGATGCACGCGCAATGAGAGTTCGGTTGCAGTGGGACGATCAGTGTCCATCGCGGAATGAGCCAGGCGTTCGTTTGCGCTTGCCATGTGCGTCCCCGATTTCGCAAATGCCTTCACCTTAAGGCTGCGCAGCGTTGTTGAGTTGATTCAGGTCACGCAATGCGATGCCGACCTTTTCGCCATTATCCGTTGACCTCAGTCAAGTTCCGCATCGTTCGGGGTGCGATTCTATTGACGCCAGTGCATCGGTTGTAAGGACAGGTGCGGCCTGGCAAGCATCGATTGGAGGCACATATGAACTGGCTGTCGGAATGCTTTGCGCAAGAGACCAAGACGCTCAACCTCTCCTTGTGGGTCTATCCACCAGCAGTATTGGGCCCCGACGGGCCGGTCGCCCAGCCTGCGCTGTGCGCTCCCTATCCTGGGATCGAACTTGTCTTTTCTCCGGGGGGCGTAGTGCACCACGGCGATCGGATCTATGAACTGCCGGCGCGATATGACAGCGTCGGGCCGGTCGGCAACCAATCCCTGCAAACGATGGCAGACGGTTCCGGGTTCTTTCGGGAAGTCACGATCTATGCGCCTTCGCCTCTTAACCGCGAAGCGGTCATCGTCGTGAACAAAGCGTTTTCATTCACGCCCCTTTTCGCGGCGGATGGCGCGCCTGGCTTCGTTGGCCAAAGCACGCCTGGCTCTGACGAGTATCTGCGCACCGGGGAGATCAGGCTGCCGTGGCTCTTTTCGGGGTACGTCAGCATCTGAGTCGACGCAGCCGCGCCGGGTTCACACTAACGCAAGGAGCCGATCATGAACCAGTATGAAGCGCAGGTAATCTGGTTCGACGCGCTACGCCGAACAGACGTGCCGTCCGTGGGCGGCAAGAACGCGTCGCTGGGCGAGATGGTGGGTTGCCTCTCCGGTAAGGGAATCAGCGTCCCACCGGGCTTCGCGACGACGGCGAGCGCATATTGGGAGTTCATCGACTCGAATGGATTGCGGGACACCATTTCGACGGTACTCTCCGAATTCGCAGCAAACCGCCGCTCGCTTGCCGATACAGGAGAGACGATCCGCCGGGCAATCCTTCGCGGCGAATGGCCTGATCGCACGGCTCAGGCCATCTGCGACGCGTACCTCGAACTGGCGCGCCGAGTGGGCGTAGACGATGCCGACGTCGCGGTACGCTCCAGCGCGACTGCTGAAGATCTGCCGGACGCGAGCTTTGCAGGCCAGCAGGAAACACTGCTCGCTATTCGCGGCCCCCGGGCCTTGATGGATGCATGCCGTCGCTGTTATGCATCGCTGTTCACGGATCGCGCGATCAGTTACCGCGAAGCGAGAGGCTTCGATCACATGAAGGTCGCACTGTCGATCGGCGTGCAGCAGATGGTGCGTTCCGATCTCGGCGGTGCGGGCGTCGCTTTTTCGATTGATACGGAAACGGGCTTTGACAAGGTCGTTCTGGTCAGCGCGGCATGGGGACTTGGCGAGAACGTCGTGCAGGGCGCTGTCGATCCTGATGAGTATGAGGTGTTCAAACCGCTTCTGATGAACACCGACCTTACGCCCATCATCGGCAAGAGGCGCGGCAGCAAGCTAAAAAAGATGGTGTATGCAAAAGGTGGCGCGCATTCGACCAGAAACGTGCCGACCTCGAAGGCAGAACGTGCAGCGTTTGTGCTCACTGACCAGGACGTGCTCACGATCGCTCGATGGGCGTGCGAAATCGAGTCGCACTATGGCGAACCGATGGATATCGAATGGGCGAAGGACGGGATGACCGGGAACATTTTTGTCGTCCAGGCGCGCCCTGAAACGGTCCAGTCGAGACGTGAGGCGACGGCAGTGAAGTCCTTCCGGTTGTGCTCGGCTGGACGCGAACTGGTCTCTGGCGTGAGCGTCGGCGAGGCGATTGCTGCCGGCAACGTCTGCGTAATTGACCGTCCCGGCGAGATGGATCGCTTCGTCGACGGATCGGTGCTGGTGACGTCCGCAACAGACCCCGACTGGGTGCCCGTCATGCGACGCGCAGCAGGCATCGTGACCGACCATGGCGGCCGCACGTCGCACGCAGCGATCGTCAGCCGGGAACTCGGCCTTCCTGCCATCGTCGGCACGGGCGACGCCACGAGGGTGTTGCACGACGAGCAGGAAGTGACGGTTTGCTGCGCGCAAGGAGAGGTGGGGCGGGTATTTGAAGGGACTGCGGAATACCGGGTCGAAGAAATCGACTTTTCCGCGATTCCGCGCACGCATACCCACGTGATGCTGAACCTCGCGAATCCCGACGCAGCATTGCGCTGGTGGCGCATGCCCGCCGATGGTGTGGGACTGGCGCGAATGGAGTTCGTGATCAGCAATCACATCAAGATTCATCCCATGGCGCTCGCTCGCTATGATCAGCTCAACGATCGGGAAGCCGCGCGCACGATCGACGAAATGACGGAAGGATACAGCGACAAGACCGAATATTTCGTCGACCGTTTGTCCTGCGGACTCGGACGCATCGCAGCCGTTTGCTATCCGCGACCTGTGATCGTGCGGCTCAGCGACTTCAAGACGAACGAATACGCGCACCTGATCGGAGGTCAGCTTTTCGAGCCTGTCGAGGAGAACCCGATGCTCGGCTTTCGCGGCGCGTCGCGCTACTACTCGCCGCGCTATGGTCCGGGCTTTGCGCTCGAATGCCGCGCGCTGAATCGGTTGCGCGTGGAAATGGGCATGAGCAACGTCATCGTCATGGTGCCGTTCTGCCGGACGCCAGATGAGGCAGACCGCGTTCTCGAAGTAATGGCTGCGAACGGGCTCAAGCGCGGAGAGCAGGGGCTGCAGGTCTACGTGATGTGCGAAATTCCGTCGAACGTCATTCTGGCTGAAGCGTTCGCACAGCGCTTCGATGGTTTTTCGATCGGCAGCAACGATCTTACGCAGCTCACGCTCGGCGTCGATCGGGACTCGGCCGAACTGTCAGCGTTGTTCGACGAGCGCAACGATGCTGTCAGGTGGATGGTCCGCGAGGTTATCAAGCGGGCACATCGCGCGGGCGCAAAGGTTGGCCTGTGTGGCGAAGCACCGAGCGCGCACCCCGAGTACGCACGCTTCCTCGTGGAATGCGGGATCGATTCGATATCGGTCAGTCCGGACAGCTTCATAGCCGTCAAACGGCACGTCGCGCAGGCGGAAGCATCGGACGCCTCGCAGGACTTGCCGGAAACGTCAGCGTTCTCTGCGACAGCGCGGTAGGGCAGCAAGGACTTCCCTATGCGAAGCGACTCTGCAAAGGCGCACTGAGTATCCTGGTGAGGCTTGAAACATCACAGGTATATCGAATCGACATTTCGAAAGGCTGAATGTACTCGCGAGGCGACTCGACGTCGTGTCAGGTGCGGCTTGACCCGACGCCGCGCGATGCCGTCCCGGCGCGCGCGTCAAAAAAGTGGGCACAGTTGAAATCTCCTCATGCTCGCCCAGATGGGTCACGAGAAGGCATCTGGGTACAGACGGGCGGCTGAGTCACACCGGCAGCCGGAATGGCGAATTCCCACTCGCCAGATGGATCGCGGGTCAACCCGCCAGTGAAAAATATGCGAGACCGTGTGCAACGCGCGGACGACATCGCAGAGCGCGTAAGAAACTTCTATCCCTCGTGTCGCAACAGGGCTATCTGACTCAAGCCGATATCATCGACGAGTTCCCGGACGAGCATACGTCGCCGGGGGCGCTGCAAGGAATGCCTGCCGCGCTCGCGCAGATGGGAATCGTTGTGCTCGAGGACGACGCAAAAATGCAGCCAGATGCGGATCGCGCACCGATGGCGGTGATCGATCGCGATGCACTCGACGAAGGCAGCGCGCTGCTGGAAGATATGGTGCGAGGAGCAAGCGCGTCGACGGATCCTCTCGCCGTTCACGCACGCCGTATGCATGAAGTGCCACTCCTGACTCCCGACGATGAAGTGACGCTCGTCAGAGAAATCGAGGCTGCGCGTCATGCCATCCTTTGGGCGCTCGCGTCGTGTCCTGAGGCCGTCGAGGCTCTGATCGTGCATTTGCACGTGTCCGCCGACGAAGACGCGAGAGCCGGCAATTGCACTGATATCAGGCAATCGCTCGCCTCGATGCGCGGGGCGTTGCGCAGCAAGGGCGATGAATCGCGTACCGATAGCAACGCGCGGATGAGGATGATGGAGGCGCTCGGCGAGCATTCGTGTCAGCCGATGCGATCGAGCAAGCGTGCGCGGTAGTGAGGGCGTTGCGATGCGGCTCGCTCTCGACGGATGCGCTCGCGGCCGTTGCACGCGATCTGCGTGCGGGTCAAGCGAGCCTTTGCACGGCGACGCGCAGAATGCACGAAGCGAACCTGCACCTCGTCTTGTCGATTGCAAAGAAATACGTAAATCGTGGACTCGAGCTTGCCGGTCTTGTTCAGGAGGGCAATCTTGGGTTGATGCGCAGTCGATAAGTTTGATTATCGCGAACAATTCGGCTCCCCGTTCATGTCGGTGATCAGTTGCGGCGCGTACAGCGTGTCGAACAGCAGATACTGCAACGTACGGGCCGCAAGGCCACATGCGACGAACTGGCCACTGAAAGCGGCTTCGACGAAGCCAGACTCAAGGCGTTACTCGCATTACCCGGTGAACCGGCGTTACTCGATATGCTGCTCGCGGACGGCGAAGGTGCGCTTCCAGAAATTGTCGAGGACCAGAAAGTTAACGACCACTTGAGATACTTGTCGACGCACGTATGCGTGATTGTGTCGGAGCACTGCTGGCTAGTATCGGCCCGACCGACACGGAAGTTTTGCGCCGTCGCCGGTTCGGCATCGGCGGGGGCGCGCCGGAAACCTGCGAGATGATCGCACGCAGCGCAGGCGCTTCACATATCCGCTCGATGGAGCGCAGAGCACTGGAAGCACTGCGTGCGCACGCGCAAGCGAACGGGGCGCACGTCTTTCTCGAATCAGGTGTTTGACAATAGCGTGCTGATCGGCTTGATGGAGGTCAACTGCGTGACTGCCGCCGCCGCGCAATATGGTTCCCGGAAGCCATCGACTATCTGGGAGTCCGCGTGTACCCATATCATGAACTCGAGCGCGATCTCGCGCACATCAAGTCCGCTATATCGTTGCTCGAGCAGACGGGAGCCTATTTTTCAGTTAGAAACCCTGTCAGTGATCCAGCGTACTGGCGGGCCAGGCTCAAGGCTACGCTCAGTAACGCAGCGTACGTCGACGTAGCACAGAAGCAGATCGAGCATCTGCTCAGGCGATTGGATCACCTGCAAACGCGCAAGGCCGACGAACACGCCACCCAGTCTTCCAACCGGTTCGAAATCGAACGGCGTGCTGGCCGAAGCACTTGACCACGACCAAACGGGCGCCAGTCACCACACGCCGCAGACGCAGTTCCTTCAGATCTATGGCTCAAATGAGGCAACGCCCGACGAATGGAATCGGACGGCACCAGAATGAGAGGTTGTTTGACCGCGCTGGAATTCAACACGTGATTGAATGTCCCATGCGGATATCGCAAACGCTGATCTGCATCAGTCTCACAAGGCCATGCATCGCACACCATGAATTCGCTCCGGCTGGCACTTTACCGCGGAACCGTAATGGAAATTATGGAGTACATCATGCATCGCCATCTTCCCCTTTTCGAGCGGCTGGCATTTTCCGTGGTGACAGCGTCGGCAGTGGTTTGTGCTGCATTTCTGCTCGGCCACCGATATGGCGCGTTCGACGGCACAGCTCTGACATGGACGTTCAACTTGTGCCTTGACCGCGCCTTGATGTGTCAGGAACCGGCCACACCCGGCGAGAGAGGATGTGGGCTTGCCGTTGGTAACAACAACGAATGCGCATCCGCAGTCTGGTAGCGCCGGCCGATGCTTTCCGTATCCGAAGTTCGAGAAACATCGCGTCCGGTCGGTCAGCGATTGAGTGCACAAGTTATCCCGCCAAGAGGTGCCGCACCAGCGCCTCATCGGCATCGCTGCAACTGAAGTCGGACCCACCGATGTCGCGATACACCGGGAAGCGCGCAGCCTTCATCTGGTACGCGAGTGCACGCGCTTCGCGCTCAGCGATTTCCGGCTTGAGCAGTCCGGCCAGCACGAGTGCGGCCGACTTGTACGCCGGCGAGTCGTGCTCCACGTGTCCCGCCGCCACAACTTCAAGTCCGAACAGTCGGTGCATCTGCAGGAACTGCGGGCCGCCAACCAGCCGTTGTTATGCGTCTACCTGCTGCGCGACGAACTGAAGCGGCTCTGGTTCTGCCGCAAACCGGCATGGGCGCAAAAGGCATAGGAGCAATGGATCGAACAGGCCCGGCAAAGCAGGATCGCGGCCCTGCAGCTGTTTGCGCAGCGCCTGCAAGGCTACTGGCATGGAATCCTGGCGCGCTGTCGCCATCCACTCAACGCCAGCGTCGTTGAAGGGATCAACAACACCATCAAGGTCATCAAACGTCGCGCTTACGGATACCGCGGCGAGGAGTACTTCTTCCTCAAAATCCGCGCCGCGTTCCCCGGTAATCCTCGACGAACCCAAAAAAAGCCCGGCGAGGCGCCAACCCGGCCGGGCCGAACACATGCCGGCGTCGGGAACCGCCGTACATTTACCCACCGAGAGACATGACGTTTCCCAAAAACCGTGTAACGCTTTGCCACCGCGGTTCGAATGAACCGTTTACCGCGAAACGAAATAAGGGGTTGATCGTCAACTGCGCGAGGGTCCGTCGTCGGCGTGCGATTTAACCTATGCGCCCGATGGCCTGCTGCGTCACGAGTCGATCAGTCGCTCTACGCGTCACAGAACACTACACCGACACCAACGGATCGCCCGCCCAGCGCGTGTTCGCCTGCTTCGCGCGGGCAGTGGGCGACGGGACGGCACCAGCCGCAGTACACGCGACGCCCGGCGATGTGTCTGCCGCGATCGGCCGCGGTGATATGAGCGACCAGCGGCAGTGCATCGACCGCGGCCTTCAGATAGCGCATCAGCAGCGGCCCCGAGGAGAGGGGCGCCTCATGCGCAGAGTCCGCGTCACGGATCTCGAGTCGATAGCGGTCCCGGGCGGTTGCTCCGTCGAACCGGATCAATATGTTGTAGGGATGACGAGGTTTCTCCGGATGGCAATAACAGAATGAAAACTGCGTCGTTGCGCCAGCGCCGGTCCCGGCGCCACAGGAAGCGGGCGGATGGTCGTCTCGATGCTGCATCATTATGTTGCTGTTCCGCTGTAGACAATCGGATAAGGGCGATGGCCGTTCTTGAAACGGCTGTGGAATTTTCCGGGCCTACCAGCCATGTTGATTGATATGGGTCACAGTAATCCGGAAAAGTGGTCACGGCTCTCGTGCGCAGTAACAGCGAGGGGAAGACTGAAGTCTTCCCCTCGCTACGGCTATCCAGCCTTCCCAGGTTACACGCGAACCCAACCGCGCAACGGGTCCTGATCTTCACATGTAGGGCCGACCGACAACATGATGCGCATCGACCCGTCGGCGTTGCGGGTACGCTGGGCTCTCAATCTCAATTCGCCAGCGGCGATCGCCGCTTCGTCGGAAGGCGGTTCGTCCCTGAACATGGGCAACAACGACAGCCAGCCGATGTATTCCGGTTCGGAAACCTCCGCATGCGCAAACCCGAAGTTCGCCGACGTAGTGAACGTCTGTCGATCCAAAGGCAAGACAGAGCAGATGCTCGCCGTCTATGCCAACGCCAAGCGAAGCAATGACGGGCATCACGGCTTCAGCCGTCCGGACAAATCCCATCATCAGCGACTTGCTGATCGGACCACGCCATTCATCGATCGCTTTCCGGGCCTCCGGAAGAACGAACAATTCACCCGTTGCAATGGTTGTCATCGAGAAGATATGGCCTCCAGAAAAAGGCCATCCGGGAGCGTCGTTTGACGTTCCACGAGTGGCGGAACGTCGAACAACACTCGGTCGATTTCAGGCGAAAAAGGGCGGTTGTCCAGGCCAATGCTTAACGAGAACAGTACGCAAATCATTTTCCCGCCGCTGTGCTTCACGCGCGTGCCTGTCAGGTTAGCAACGTGTAGCGAAAAGCATCTCTCGTATGGTAACGGTTAACGTAGGACGACGAACATGTGCGATCATTTTTGGGCGCGTTCAGCGCGAATTGAAGACGCGCGTAACCTCTCATTGCGCGGGGCGATCGCTGCGTGCGATCAGGTTTCCCTTCAGCGCGGCACTCATCGGCATGTTGAGATTTGCGCCGCGCGGCGGAATCGGCGATTCGAACCACTTTGCATACAGGCGCGCGAACTCGCCGCTCTTCATCAGCCGGGTTAGCGTACCGTCGATGAGCCGCTTGAACGCCGGATCGTCCTTTCGCACCATACACGCGTAAGGCTCAATCTGCAGCGCTTCGCCGACGACTTCCCACGTATCCGGGTCGCCAGCGTTCGCACGTAGCCCGTAAAGCAGAACATCGTCGAGTGCGAGCGCCGCCGCTCTGTTGTCCGCAACCTCCTTCAGTGCTTCGGCATAATCCTTTGTGAGCACCACGTCGGCTTCGACATGCTGCGCGTCGAGTTGGCGGCGTAAGGCCTTTTCATTGGTGCTGCCGCCGACGGTCGCGACGACCTTATGTGCGAGATCGGAATAGTCACCGATGTGTGATCCACGTTTGGCCATTAGTCGCGTGCCGGCGTAGAAGTAGTTGGTCGAAAATGTGACATCCTTGCCGCGCGCCGCCGTATTCGTCGTCGATCCGCACTCCAGGTCAACGGTGCCGTTGACGAGCAACGGAATGCGGTTTTGCCCGGTAACAGGCATGTAGACCGTACGTAGGTCCGGCTTTCGAAGCGCCTTTCGGACGTCATCGACAATTGCTTCGGTCACGTCCACCGAAAAGCCAACCGCCTTATGCGGCGTCAGCAGATAACTGAAGGGCACCGCAGATTCCCGATACGAAACGACGATCTGATTGGTTCGCGCAATCTTGTCCAACGTCTGCGCGTGAGCGGCCGTCAACGCGGCATGGCCGACAAACAATGCGGCGAGTGCCACAAGGGATCGATAGATCATGATGCCTCCAGGTCGGGTATACGCGCCCAGTGGTACGTTCCTGGTACGAGTCGCGGCGGCGCGGTAGGCGGACCGGCACCTGTCATTTCGGCTCATTCGTAACCCACGATAGGGTCGAATCGACCGTATCCGATTGATTCAGATCAACGGCTTCGCTCCCGTTGAAACATCGTCTTCCAATCAGGACTTGGCCCATCCATCGTGCTTTCGGAAAGAAAGTCGCGTCAACCGGGGCTTGGAATCGTGCGAGCGACCGCAAACGATTGGCTCGATTAACCATTTAGAGAGTGGGCTTGAGCATCTGAAAGATCTTAAGCGCCCTTGCGCAACGTCTCAGACCGCAGACAGCTAGCGGTTTTTCATCGTGCGACCAATTGACCGCGATCAGATTCGCGTGTCCGCCCTTGTGCTAAAACATGCATCAATAATCCATTTATACGCTAGGTAAGCGCAACGCGGGCCGACCCAGTCTGGGAGCCGCCGTGGTCCACCGTCATGACGAGCGATACGGCTCGCGACATGCGCTCCGCTAGACCTGTGCATGGAAGCTTTTCGTTCATCTCACTGTGTTTGTTGTTTCATTCTGGAGTACGAAAATGTCTACCGTCGCAACACCTTCCGCCGTGATTGTTGTTGATCTTGGCACGGTCGATCCGCGCGAGCGCCATTCAATGGTTTTCGACACGTTTGCAAGACTGGCTCCCGGCCAGGCCCTCGAGCTCGTGTCGGACCACAATCCTGAACCGTTGCTTGAGGAGTTTGCTGCCGAATTGGCGGACGGGTTCTGGTGGCAGGGCGAAAAGGGTTCCCTCAACCTGTGGCGCGTGCTGATTGGTAAGTCAGCGACGGCGCTCGATTGACCGTAAGTGCCGGGTTTCACGCACCTGGCTTCTGCGTTTGAGACGGTCCATGATTGCGCGCGCAACCCACACATTAACGCAGGACAATGCAGGACACTGTACTATTGGCGGATTTGATGGAGGGAGCGCGCACCAGCGAGCATTGCAAGTGGCAATCCGGGAAGTCAGAGGAACACGCTGCTTTTTTCCGGGATGCCGAAT
This sequence comes from Paraburkholderia diazotrophica, assembly GCF_900108945.1. Taxonomy (GTDB): domain Bacteria; phylum Pseudomonadota; class Gammaproteobacteria; order Burkholderiales; family Burkholderiaceae; genus Paraburkholderia; species Paraburkholderia diazotrophica. Next base: position 55,072 of record NZ_FNYE01000049.1, read on the forward strand.
ATATGAATATCCACAACTCTTTCATGTTGCGTAGATTCCCTTCGAGCCTCGCCGAAACATGACCATGGAGCGCGATAATGTGACGCAACGCATCCTGATTGTTCAGGCGCATAGCTACCTGAACGGCATGCTGCAGCGAGGGCAACAATGGTTACGTGCAGCGGGCTTCGAAGTGGATCTCGCGAAACTGGCGGACGGTGCGTCCACCTCCTTCGGGCAGGATGCGTATTCGCTGCTGATACTGGGCTCGACGTGTCACGACGGGCCGGGATTCCGACTGCTGAAGCGACTGCGTGAAGACCGAAACGATGTTCCGGTGATCATCGCGTCAAGCAGGTCGGAATCCGACGAGAAAGTCAGTATGTTTAACGCTGGAGCCGACGACTACTTCGTGCTGCCGTGTGATGCGGACGAACTGGTGGCCCGTTGTCGAACGTGATACGTCGCTGCCATCCGGTTCTGGCGAAGGACATATCGTGGCGCGACATCACCGTGGACCAGGTGAGTAAGACCGTGACCCGGCGCGATGAACGGGTCGCACTGAGAGCGCGAGAATGGCAGATTTTGGCCTGTCTGCTGGAGCGGCCCGGAATCGCGCTGACTCGTGCCCACATCGCGCGATCCATATATGGCGTCTGCACCGGGTTCGAAAGCAATGGGATGGAAGTCCACATTTCGAGCCTGCGCAGAAAGCTCGGACCGGAATGTATCCGTACCATTCGCGGCACTGGCTATCTCATGGAAAGATGGTGAGCATACCTGGTCAATCGGTGCTGCCCTCGCTTGAGGGAAAAGTAAATGCGATGCCGATCGTCGCTGCCCGCGCCGATGCTCCCGCGCTGGATCCAGCGTGACCGATCCTGGTTGTCGTCATCATCGTGATGATGATGCCCGCCGTGATGCCGGCCGGGATCATCCCACCAGCGCTAATCGCGATAGCCGTATCCGTGGCAGACGGGGCGCGGGCGCATAGACGCCGGGTGGCAGCACCTCTTACACGACGGACGGCTGCGCGACATAGACGGGGGGGAATGCCAAACGGGACCCGGCGTTCATTTGTAGTCGATAGAGGTTATACGCCAATTCGCCGAGGGCGGGGGCAAGATCGAAGGCTCCCTGACGGTTGATCGCGACCTGACGGTTCACGGCATGGTTGCCGGATGTGCGACGGTGCGTCCGGGCTGTGCGCTGACCCTGCGCGGAATGGTGATGGATCTGCTGGTGGAACCGGGCGCGCACGCCACGGTCCACGGCAAGGTCAACGGGACGGTAATCAATCGAGGTGGCCACGTCGAGATCTACAGCATGGTTGGTGCGGTTGCTGATACTTCGCCGTCGTCCCGAACCGTGATTGCACACGGAGCCGTAATCACGGGACGGCCATGAAACGCGACATGGACCTGATCCGCGAGCTGATGCTGAAGCTCGAGGAGCTGCCCGTGCCAACTGCTGGAATGGTGGTTGTTGACGCCACTAAGAAACGGTTTCAAAAAGAGTTCGCAGGGGCTGTTAACCCGTAACGCAACCTGTTAACCTCGATCGTCGTAACAACGGGATCGAGGAGATGGGCA
>NZ_FNYE01000070.1 GCF_900108945.1 Paraburkholderia diazotrophica
CTTGCGGCGGCGAATGTCGCCACATTGCGCTACCAGTTTCCGTACATGGAGCGGGGCTCCAAGCGGGTGGACTCGCCGGCCGTGGCGCATGCTGCCGTGCAGGCAGCCGTCGCAGAGGCCCGCCGGCGGCTGCCAGCCCTGCCGCTCTTCGCCGGCGGCAGGTCGTACGGCGGCCGCATGACGTCCCAGGCCCAAGCCATCTCCCCGCTCGACGGTGTGCGTGGCCTCGCTTTCGTCGCGTTCCCGCTGCACCCGGCGGGCGCGCCCGGCGTGGAGCGGGCACGGCACCTGGCGGACGTCACGGTGCCGATTCTCTTCCTGCAGGGCACGCGCGACAAGCTGGCCGAGCTTCACCTGCTGAGGTCGGTCGTCGGGACGCTGGGGCCACGCGCCACGCTGCATGTGGTGGACGACGCAGATCATTCGTTCCACGTGCGCGCATCCTCCGGCCGGACCGACGCGGAGGTCGTGCTCGAACTGGCACGAACGATGTCGGCGTGGTTCTTCGCCGAAGGAGAGTTCGTGCCCGTTACCTGAGCAAGCACAGGAATGCAGGAATGCTTGTAGCACAGTCGGGACGGCGAGCCGGCGAATCCGCCGTGCTGCACTCGCCCGCTCAAACCCTTCGCCATCCGCAGATGGTCTGTCGCATAGCCACGATAAGCGACGCCTGTCGCGTCAGCGACGTTTTCCCAGTGCCGAGTGAGTGAATTTCTCAGATCCGCCTGCGGTGATCCGCTGATTTGGCCGCCGTCGATCCGTGAATGACCGAATGACCGCTTAGGGATGCGGGCGTAACCAGACTGGCGGAGCGTCGAACGACGCGCATTGGCCGGTCACTGCCCGACCTGGTCGCCCGAAACCGACCCGCTACGGACATAGATCCCGTCGTCACTTGTACGGCAGCTTTCGCCCTCAAAAGAGACAATCGTTCAAGGGCGCCCGGGTCCGAACCGAAGATTAGCAAATCAGGCGGATGTGAAGAGCAATGCGCTCGGCAGGAAGCGACCCACCAGCGAGGCGGAGATGATCGGGGACGTTCGACTTCAGGTTTGCGGGCGACATCCTAATTTTTCGTTGCTCGCAAGCCAAAGGTACATGTCGGCCTGTGCCTACTCTGACCTGACTGGAACAGCCGCAGACCGCGAACTCAACCGGCCAGGATCCTCGAGCCTGGGCAACCAGGCGAACGCGATGGCCATCAGCGCCGATCCGGCGACGAGCATCGGGACGACCATAGGCCACGCACCAAGCCGGTAATGCGGATCGACGAAGGCCGACGCGGTCTGTCCCGCGCAGAAAGCGGCGCACATCATGATGAAGCCGGACCACGACACCGCACGTCCCGCGAGGTGCGGCAGGCCACCCACCGCACCGGCCTGTCCGCAAGGCTGGTGGATGCCGTGTCCCAGGCAATAAACCCCGTGGCCCAGCAGCAGCGGCCACGCGCTGCCGGGCAGCAGCCAGCAGCCGAGCCCCTGAATGACCGCCCCTGAAAGGCTTAGCATCGCGCCTTGGCGCACTGTCCGCAAAACGCCGTGGCGATACAGCAGACGCCTGCATCCCATGGTGCTCAGCATGTAGACGAGCGAGCCGCCAGCGGGTATCCAGCCATATAGCTCCGGCGACAGGCCAAGGTACCCGATATAGACCATCGGCGAAAGCAACAGAAAGCAGAACATGCCGCAGTAGGTGACGGCAGCCAGCAGCGCCCACGCGCGGAATTCGGGACTATCGAAGATCTCGCGGACGCCGCCGGCCGGCGTCCGCGCCGCTTCCGTGCGGTGAACGGTTTCCCCGAAGCCGCGCCAGCACGCCACGCACAGCACAAGCGCGTACAGGCTCATGACCGCGAGCACCCAGCGCCAGCCGACATGCTGCGCAATATAGGCGCCGGCGATCGGCGCAGTCAGTGCTGTCGCGCCCAGCCCCGTGAGTCCGCGAGCCATCACATGTGGCCCTTCGCTGGCGGGATACAGGTCGCGCACGGCCGCGCGCGCACACACGAGAATGGCCGCCATCGCCAGCCCCTGGAACGCGCGGGCCGCCGTCAGCATCGACGCACTCGGCGCGAGCGCACCGGCCAGCGCAGCGACGGCGTATCCCGCGAGGCCCGCGAGCAGCGTCGGCCGACGTCCATAGCGGTCGGCCAGGCTGCCCATCGGCAACTGCCCCATGCCGAACGCGAGCGCGAACACCGTGAGGCTGGTGCTGGCTGAACCGAGCGCCGTCGCGATCGCAGGCAGCGCCGGCAGATAACTGTCGGTCGCGACTGGCTGCGCAGCCAGCAGGAACGGGAGAAGCAATGCAAAACTCAACGGGCCGCGGCGGCTCATGCAGGCATGTCCTGAAGCAGATCCCTCACGCGGCCAACCATCGCGACGATTTCGCCAAAGCTGCAGCCGCCATACGAAGCATTCATCGACAAACCCGGTATCAAGGTGACTCAGTACGCGATGGTCGCGGTGCGCCGCAGTTCTTCGGCAGTGGCGCTGCCAAAGCCGAAGAACTCCAGATACGCCGGAATCATTTCGAACAGCATGTCGGTGCCCACCTGCACTTCGCAGCCCTTCTCGCGTGCCGCACGCAGGAATGGCGTGTACTCCGACTTCATCACGACCTCGCCGACAAAGCAGCCTGGCGCAATGCGCGTGACATCGAAGGGCAACGGATCATCGGCCCTCATGCCGAGCGGTGTCGCATTCACCACGACCTCGAAGCCATCGGGATCGTGCGAGCCGGTGCTGACCTTCAGTGCCGGATAGTGCTCGCGCAGTCGCCGCGCGAGTCCTTCGGCCGATTCGGAGCGCGTGTCGTACAGCGCCAGTTCGCCAACGCCCGCCGCCGCCAGCGACGCGGCAATCGCCGAACCGACACCGCCTGCGCCCGACACCAGCACGCGCGCGCCTGCCAGCCGGCGGCCTTTGCGCAACACACCGCGCACGAAACCCGCGCCGTCGAACTGGTCGCCCAGCAGCGTGCCATCGGGACGTTTGAGCACCGCGTTGCACGCGCCGGCGATGTGCACGGCGGGTGTGACTTCATCGACGAGTCGAACCGTCGTCACCTTATGCGGCATGGTGATGAGCGCGCCGTGCAGGTTCGTGAACCGGAAGATCGACGCGAAGCTCTGCTCATAGTCCTCGATCTTGACGCCCATCGGCACGACCACCGCGTCGATGCCTTTCTGCTCGAACCAGGGGTTGTAGATCATCGGCGACTTGAAGCTCTCGGTCGGATAGCCGATGTGTGCAATGAGGGTGGTCTTTCCGGAAATCATGGCGGGGGTTTGCTCTCTCAGAGGACGTTCAGGCACGCGCGGTGAAGGCCAGTGCCCGCAGGCGGTCGTACTCGGCCTTGTCCACCGCATGCGCGTCTGGCTGGCCCAGTTCGCTCATATGCACTCGATACGTTTCACGGGCACTGAACGCGGCCAGCGCGGCGATCACCGTGATGCCGAACGCGAGCGCGCCGACGGTGAACCAGATGTTGGTGGCTCCCGGCGGCGCGACGGCCGTGAAGAGCGCCGGCAGCATCGCCGTGATGGCCGTGCCGATGTTCTGCGCGATCGCCATCGCCGAAACACGCGTGCGGGTCGGGAACAGTTCGGGATAGAAGCTAGGGAACACCGCGTTGTAGCCCTGATAGACCACGCCCCACATCAGCAACGACATCACGAAAGCGAGCGGCACGTTGTGGATGCTGATCGCGCACAGGTAAGCGAAGGCGAGCAGGCCCGACAGCAGCGAACCGATGATGATCGGCGGCTTGCGGCCGATCTTGTCGGAGAGGTTGCCGACATACGGAATCACCACCACGGCGACGATGTTGCCCACGACAGGAATCCACAGATAGACGTCCTTGGCGAACCCGATACCGTAGGCCGGCTGCACCGCGTAGGCCGCGCCGAAGATGGTCGCCACCACGGGAATCACGTTCATCAGCGCCATGCACACGACGCGCAGCATGTTCGGCGTGCTGTACTGGAACGCATCGATCACGGGCGAGCGAGGACGCGCCTGACGTTGCCCTTCTTCAGTGAAGGCAGGCGTCTCGTCGACCTTACGGCGAATGATCCAGCCCGCGATGATGACCACGAAGCTCAGCAGGAAGGGAATGCGCCAGCCCCACACGTTGAACTGCTCGGCGGGCATGTAGTGCGCGAGCGGCAGGAAGACGGCCGCCGCCAGGATCTGCCCCGCCTGCACGCCTTGCAGCGTGAAGCTGGAGAAGAAGCCGCGCCGGCCGAACGGCGCATGCTCGAGGATCATCGAACTCGCGCCGGAAATTTCGCCGGCCACGGCAAAGCCCTGAAGCAGGCGCAGAACCACAAGCAGCACGGGCGCGAGCAGTCCGACCCGATCGTAGGTCGGCAGCAGGCCGACTCCGATCGTCGAAAAGCCCATGAGGAACATGCACCACAGCAATACGTTCTTGCGGCCGTGCGTATCGCCGAGGTGCCCGAGTACGAAGGCGCCGATCGGCCGCGCGACATAACCCACACCGTAGGTCGCGAGCGAAGCGACGATCGCGGTCGTCGCATTGCCCTTTGGAAAAAAGATCTGCGGAAAGATCAGCGCAGACGCAGTGGCATAGATGAAGAAGTCGTAGTATTCGAGCGCCGAGCCGATCCAGCCGCTCGCTGCGGCTTTCTTCGACTGATGCCTGCCTTGAGGCTCGTGGTCCGTGTCTGCCTTCATGGATGTCTCCGGATTATGTGGTAGGGCGACTGACCGATGTCGCCTGATGGATCGCAGAGTAGTCCCATGCAACGACGTGACACAATGGCGACACGCGCGCGCGCGTTCGATCATCGCGCATGCGCGCGCGATTGCCGAACGTTCCAAGGGTTTCTCCGGGTGCCGGCATGCGTCGGCGACGTTGAGCGATGGGGGCGTCCTGGGCGGCTCGTGGTCAGAGACGATTTATGGACGAAGCGGCCCGTGCGCAAGCCACCGGCGCAGGTTGTGGCCGTTTATGCGCGCCGCGTTCTTAACGCTTTTAATCGCTCAAACGATTTGCCGCCAGTTCGAATTCACCGCGGCGGCGGAATGCCTGCGATGCGAGTCAACACGCGTGCGAAAGTCACCTACGGCTGTCATGAGATGCTTACCCACGGGCGCCCGGGCGTTACTTGTTGGCTGCAATGTCCGCGTCAGTGTCTCGGGCGATTTTCCGACCGTGCGCAGACGTGTGACACGCACCCGCGCACCGGTCTTCAGGCGCCAGCGGTGTAACGCATGTGCTTCACTTGCGCTTGCCCGGCAAGGACCGGTATCGGCACCGCTCGACCCGGAGCATCAACGCTTTTCCCCACTGTCATTAATGTGGAGTAGGACGCCCTGCTCCCCCAGACTCGGAACCGCCGTGCCATTTTTATGGGGTCGACTGAAAGCACCCCGCTCAGCGCGAACTGCCGAACAACTGCATCACCACGCCACGCAGCCAGCGGTTTCCCGCCTCGTGGTGGTACCGCGCATGCCAGTGTTGCCGCACGGCGAAGCCTTCAACCGGGATCGGACACGCGTGGATGGCGAGATCATTCGCTTGCGCCAGCGTTTCGCCGATGTGACGCGGCAACGTGGCGATCAGGTCAGTCGTCTGGATGATCGTCCCCAACCCCAGGAAACCGGGCAACTCCAGCACGACATCACGTTCGATCCGCTCGCGCGCCAGCGCCTGTTCGAGAAGCTGCGCGCCCGTACCTGACTCGATGACGACATGCCCTTCCGTGCGATATTGCTTCGCCCCAAGCCGGGCGCGCAGCCTCGGATGATGTCGATTGGTCAGACATACCCAATCCTGCTGATAAAGCTGCTGCTGGTAGATGCCGCCGCCTAGCCAGGGCACATAGCCGATCGCAAGATCCGCCTCGCCGGACTCCAGCGCGCGCTCGGTATTGCCGTCGATGCTCGCCGCCTCCAGCCTGATACCCGGCGCCTGCGCGCGCACGTGCGCGAGCAGTCTCGGCAGCAGCGTGATGTGGCTTGCGTCCGTCATGCAGATGCGGAACCGCCGCTGCGCGGTCGCGGGATCGAACGCAATTTCCCACGCGACGAAACGACGTAGCGATTCGAGAATCTCCCGGCACGGCCCGATCAGTGCGTCGGCCTGCGGCGTCGGCGCCATGCCTCCCGGCGTGCGGATGAACAGCGGGTCCTGCAGACAGTCGCGCAATCGTCCAAGCCAGATGCTGATCGTCGGCTGACTCTGGCCGAGCTGTTCCGCGACGCGGGTCACGCTGCGGGCATCGTAGAGAAGGTCAAAAAGCTGAAGCAGCTTCAGGTCGGGCAGATCGGTCGGCAGCATGGCGTGACGTGCTTTATTGTCCATCGCAATGACGTCATTGTAGCCATTGCATTGTCAGTATGAGCGGCAATACCTATCGTGCCTCTACACGTCAAGGAGATGCAGATGAAGATTGCAATTCTGGGGGCCGGCGCGCTGGGCTGCGCGATTGGCGCCGCGCTCACCGAAGGCGGCCACGAAACCTGGCTGCTGGACCGCTCGCCCACGCACGTCGAAGCGATGCGCCGCAATGGCCTGCAAGTCGACGACGCCGCCGGTTCCCGGCGCGTCAAGGTGCGCGCCGCAACCCAGGCCGCCGAAATCGGCGCTGTTGAGCTCGTCGTCGTGCTGGTCAAGTCGTTTCATACCGACGCGGCCATGCGCGGCGCGCTCGATCTGGTCGGTCCCGAAACGCTGGTGCTGTCGTTGCAGAACGGCCTTGGACACGAAGACGTGCTCGCCGACATCGTCGGCCGCGAGCGCGTGCTGGCCGGCAAGACCTACGTCGGCGGCGTGCTGCGCGGTCCGGGGCATGTCGAGTCCGGCGTAAAGGGCAAACCCACCTACATCGGCGAACTCGACGGCCGTATCACGTCCCGCGTGCAGACCATCGCCGATGCGTTCAACAGCACAGGTTTGCTCACCACGGTCAGCGACAACATCGTCGGCACGATGTGGGACAAGCTGCTCATCAACGTCGCGACGGGCGCGCTAACGGGCATCACCAGCCTCACCTACGGACAGCTCTATGACGAGCCGCTGTTGAAAGCGACCGCGCTCGCGGCTGCCGGCGAGGCGATCGCGGTTGCACACGCCTCCGATGTGAAGCTATCGATGCAGGACCCCGAGCAGGCCTGGACGCTCGCCGCCGAAGGATTGCCCGCCGCGTTCAAGACCTCGATGCTGCAAAGCCTCGAAAAAGGCTCGGTCACGGAAATCGACTTCATCAACGGGTCCGTCGTGCGCTGGGGACAGCGGCTCGGCGTGCCGACGCCGGTCAACGCAACGCTCGTCGCTTGCGTCAAGGGCATCGAACGCGCGATGAGCGACCGTCAACGTATGGAGGCCGAGGCATGAACGGGACCAAAGCCTATCTGGAGCATGTCGCCATCTGGGTGAAGGACATTCAGTGGCATATCCGCTTTTTCGAAGAAGTCCTCTGCATGACGATGCGCGAGGTCGACGGCACGCCCGAAGCGCCGCGGCAGTACTGGACGCTCGGCGGCCTGCAGTTCATCCATGCCCCGCTGCATGACGGCCCCGAGGGCCGGCTCGCCCATCTGGGCGTGATGTGCGAAGACCTGGAAGCCGCACTTATCGCGGCCAAAGCGTACGGCGTCAGCGAAATGCCGCAGGGACGCAACTGGCTGCGCCTGCCCGATGGCCTCGCCGTCGAATTGATTCAGGCAAAGCCCGCGTCGTGTGTCGCACAGGCGCTGAAGATCAATCCGCGCGCGGAGGCATGAGCATGACGATCGTCGAAAAATACTGGGACGATGCGAGCGAAGGCGACGAATGCATCAGCCCGAATTACACGGTGACTAGAGAACGCATCCTCTCGTACGCCGATCTCACTGGCGACCATACGCCCGTGCACGTCGATGTAGCGTATGCGAACGCGAGCCACTTCGGCAGCATCGTCGCGCACGGACTGTTCGGGCTGTCGATCGCCGATGGCTTGAAGACGCAAAGCGACTATCGCTTTCTACCGGGCATTTCGCTCGGCTGGACGTGGGACTTTCTCCTGCCGATCAGGCTCAACGACGTGCTGCACGTGAAGTTCCGCGTCGGCGCGGTGCGGCCGAGCAAGAGCCGTCCTGGCTGGGGCATCGTCGTGTTGCCTTCGGAACTGGTCAATCAGGATGGGCAGGTGGTTCAACGCGGGGAGCATCGCCTGATGGTGCCGCGTCGGCCGGGAGCGTTCTGATGCAGGCCCGTCCTCTCGAAGGCATTCGCGTTGTCGATTACAGCCATTTTCTTGCCGGTCCTTATGTCGGCCGATGCCTCGCGGCGCTGGGCGCCGAAGTCATCAAGGTCGAACGTCCCGGCAGCGGCGACGCCGGACGCCAGCATGCCACCGTGCTCGACGATCAGCAAAGCGGCTACTTCCTGCAACTCAACATGGGCAAGCGCGGCGTCAGCGTCGACATGAAAGACCCGCGCGGAATGGAGTTCATGCGGCGTCTGTGCGATTCGGCCGATGTGTTCGTCGAGAACTACCGGCCGGGCGCACTGGAAAAGCTGGGGCTTGGTTATGCGGAGTTGTCGAAGCGCAATCCGGGTCTCGTCTACTGCTCGATATCGGCCTACGGTCACTCGGGACCGGACGCGCATCGTGCGGGCTTCGGCCTGATTGCGGAAGCGAAGAGCGGCATCATGCAGATGGTCGGCACGCCCGGCGAGCCGCCGCCGCTCTTGCGCATCTCGCTGGGCGACATGTACACGGGCATTCACGCGGTGGCAGCGATCAACGCGGCGCTGCTCGGCCGCATGAAGAGCGGCCGCGGCCAGCACATCGACATGGCTCTTTATGACACGCTCGTCTCGATGCACGAATACGCGGTGCAGTGCTACACGCTGCGCGGCGTTCTGCCAGAGCAGACGGGACACGACATGCCGACGTCGACGCTCTACGGCGTCTTCCGCGCCGCCGATGGCGACCTGGTGATCGCGGCCCAGGTCGACGAGGCATGGAAGCGCTTTGCTGCGCTCGTCGAGTCGCACGGCGGCCCGGCCGGCTTCGGCACCGACACGCGATTCCACGATAGCGTAGGCCGCAACACGCATCGCACGGAAATCCTTTCCGTCGTTCAGCCGTGGGTTGCCGCGCGCCCGGTCGCGCAGATTCTGAGCCTGCTGGATGGCATCGACGTGCCGTGTGCGAAGGTGCAGCGCATCGACGAAGTTCTCGCCGATCCGCAGATTCACGCACGCGGCATGGTAGTCGAGCAGCAGCATCCGCGATATGGGACGCTGCGCCTGCCCAACCTGCCGTTCCGCTTCTCCGAATGCGACACGACGATCCGCGAAGTCGCGCCCGATCTTGGCCAGCACAACGCGGACGTCGCGCAATCGCTCGGCTTCTCTGTTGCCGAGATCGACGCGATGCAGACGGAAGGCGTTCTTTATTCCAGATGAGTTCCAAGTGAGCTGAAGCGAGACCCTCATGACTGACCAGTATGCAGTGATCGGCAACCCGATCGGACACACGAAATCACCGCTGATTCATGGTCTTTTCGCCGACGAGACGAAACAGGACATGACCTATGCGGCCATCGAAGGTCCGCTCGAACCGGAAGGCGCGTTTGCCGACGTCGTGCGCGCGTTCGGCGCGTCGGGCGGCAAAGGGATGAATGTCACCGCGCCCTTCAAGCTCAAAGCCTTCGCGATGGCCGATGAGCGCAGCGAAAGGGCTTCGCTGGCGGGCGCTGCCAACGCATTGAAATTCGAAAACGGCCGGATCGTCGCTGAGAACTTCGACGGGATCGGACTCGTACGCGATATCGAGGTGAACCTCGGCGTGCCGCTCGAAGCCCAACGCGTGCTGATGCTCGGCGCGGGCGGTGCGGCCCGCGGCGCGCTACTGCCGTTTCTCGCGGCGCGCCCCGCCGAATTCGTCATCGCGAACCGGGACATCGCCAAAGCCAACGCGCTGATCGCAGACGCGGGCGCGCGTGGCTCAGTGCGCGCCTGCGCCTACGGCGATCTCGAGACGATGGGACGCTACGATCTGGTGGTCAACGCGACCTCCGCGAGTCTCACCGGCGACCTACCTCCCGTGCCGCCGACTGTCTTCAGTCCCGAAGGCACGGCCTATGAACTCGCCTACGGCAAGCGCCTCACGCCATTTCTGCGGCTCGCGCGCAATGTTGGCGTGCGCGGTATCGCAGACGGCGTGGGGATGCTGGTCGAGCAGGCAGCGGAAGCGTTCGCATGGTGGCGCGGCGTGCGTCCCCAGACGCGCGCCGTGATCGACAGGCTCACCGTGCCGCTAGATTGAACTTACGACGGAGACGCATATGAAGAAGGTCCTGATGCTTCACGGCATCAATCACAACATGTTCGGCAAGCGCGACCCTGTGCAATACGGGACGATCACGCTGGACGAGATCGATGGGCAATTGCAGTCACTCGGCAAAGAACTCGGCGTGCAGGTGGAATCGTTCCAGACGAATAGCGAAGCGGCGATGTGCGAGCGCATCCATCGCGCATTCGAGGAGCATCAGGACGCGGTGCTGATTAACGCCGGCGCGTGGACGCACTACAGCTACGGGATCCGCGATGCGCTGGCCATCCTCACATGTCCTGTCGTCGAACTGCACATGTCGAACATTCATGCGCGGGAGCCGTTCCGGCATCACTCGGTGTTCGCCGACATCGTCAAAGGGCAGATTTGCGGCTTCGGCGTTCAGGGTTATCTTCTCGCGCTGCGGGCAGTGGCCTCGGAAATCGTCCAGGTGTAAAACTGCATACGGGAGCCGGTATAGGGCTATTTCTGTATCTGGCGGTGGAAACTCGAATGGCTGGTCTTGTGCGTGGAGAGGACAGCTGGCTGTCCATTCGTGCATGCACCCGAATGACCGGAAGTGGGCCGGCAGCAGATCGACGGGTTGGGCTGCTGATGACGAACCAAAACGCGCCAAGTTGATGCGGGTACTTCTACGCCTGAAGAAAGCCGACAGCGGGCGCGCAAATCGGGCCGTGGTGACGCTGGCGATCTTCTACCTATATCTGCCGCACGGGCTCGACGCTCAGGCGTCTCCTGAATTTTAAAAAATTCGGTTCGCGTGGATTTGCCGCAAATTATCTGTGGGGTACGGACGGGATATAACGAGCCAATTTTCGGCGAAAACCTTGCTGGACAAGGCATCGCCGTCGCCGATCCGTTTAGCGGCGGCAAAGAAATTGAGTGTCGCCCCGCGCAGGGGCAACGCCCGCGCCGCGAGGCTCAGCGGATGCCCGCGGTAAGCCAGGCATACAAAAACTCAGCGCCCGCGGGCGGAAAACGTCAACAGCACTTCCCAACCCCACCCCCATATCTAGCCGCCTGCCGCTCGCGAAAGAACTCTTCGTAGCTCATCACAGCGCAGTCGGGATGCGACCGCTTCATATGTGAGACGTACGTGTCATAGTCGGGCAAGCCGACCATCAACCGCATGGCTTGCCCGAGATATCGCCCGTCGTTGCGCACATCATCGCTTAAACCAGAAAACATCGCACACCCCGCTCAACGAGTGCCACTCGCACGCTGCCCCGCAGGCAAAATTTCAAACGGTGTTTCAGACACCGTAGGCCGATCATCACGGCGTGCGCGCAGCACAGCAAGCGCCCCATACACGACGACACTCACAACGACGAAAATAAACACCCCAGCCAGCGCCGCATCGACATAGTCGTTGAACATGATCCGATGCATCTGCGCAAGCGACTTCGCGGGCGCGACGATCTTGCCTGCATCGGCGGCTTCGCCGAGTTTCGCGGCATGCGCGAGGAAACCAACCTTCGGATTTGCATCGAAAATCTTCTGCCATCCGGCCGCCATCGTGCAGATCAAAAGCCACACGGTCGGCATGAGAGTAACGCACGCGAATCGCTCGCGCTTCATCTTGAACAGCACCACCGTGCCGGCTTCATGGGTCTCCGAGGATCATCGTCAGCTGCTGTTGGAGATGGGCTGTCTCCGCAACGGTCGGTCAGGTTGGCGATGTTTGCGGCCTCGCTTTGTTCAGGACATCGAAATCATTTTCTTGGTGCACTGCTTTGGGGGTTGCTAATATCAATGCGCGAGAATGCCCATCGCGCGTTTTTTCAGTTCCAGAAAGTGAGGTTCGAACGCGACCTTCGGCGTGCGTGGCCGTTCCAGCTCGATCGGCACGTCGAGCGCGACCCGCCCCGGTCGCGCCGAAAGCACGACAAGACGCGTACCAAGAAAAATCGCTTCGTCGATGTCATGCGTGATGAACACGACCGTGCAGTGGAGTTGCTCCCACAGCTCCGTCAAAAAGGTTTGCATGGAGCTGCGAGTCTGCGCATCCAATGCGCCGAATGGCTCGTCCATCAGCAGCACCTTCGGCTTCATGACGAGAGCCCGCGCGATCGCCACGCGCTGCTGCATGCCGCCCGACAGTTCATAGGTTTTGTGCCGGGCGAAAGACTCGAGGCCGATGATCCGCAGGATGTCGGCCGAGTCCTTTCGGCGTTGCGCCTTGGGCACCGAATGCAGTGACGGCCCAAACTCGATGTTTTCTTCCACGCTGAGCCACGGAAACAAACCGGCCTGCTGAAACACGACGACACGATCGGCACCAGGCTGGTCCTTGATCTCCCCATCGATGTAGATGTTTCCCCGCGTGGGTGATGTCAGACCGGCAAGCAGGTGCAGCAAGGTGGTCTTTCCGCAGCCAGAGGCACCGAGCACGGTGACGAATTCGCCGCCGCGAAACTGCAGATTGATGTTTTCCAGTGCCGATGTGGCGCCGAATGTCTTGTAAAGGGAATCGATGACGATGTTCAAGTTCGTCTCCTGCTTGATGGCCAGATAGTCAACGGGTCAATGGGCAAAAGATTTGGAGTACTGTGGCGCGACATTCGAGTCGAAGTTCGCCGGCACCGACGGAATGCGGCCTATCATGTTGAGCACCTTGGCTGTATTCACAAGCGTCAGATAAGTTGCGGAGGTCTTGACGCCTGCGTCGAGGCCCATGACTTTCGGCGTGGTCTGGTCGGCGCCGGAGAACAGCTCGTAACCGGCAAGTTCACTCTTCGCAACGGGTACGGTCACGCCCGTCGCGCGCGCCATTTCAGCGAGCGCCTGGTCCCGGTTCTTCATCGTCACCTGGTAGCCCTGATCAAGAGCCGCGACGAAACCGCGGACCAGATCGGGATGCGCCTTCGCCCACTCCGCGTTGGCAATACAGACGTTATAGCTCGAAGCTTCTCGCGGCAGATCGCCATCGGTCTTGATTGCCTTGCCGCCGGCCGCGCGCAGCGCGCTGAATACCGGGTCCCAGACGATCGCCGCGTCAATCGCGCCCGTCACCCAGGATGTACGCATCTGAGGCGGCGCCATGTTGATCTGCGTGACCGACGAATATGGCACATGCGCAGCCGCGAGGAAGGTTGCCAGTTCGAAGGAGGCTTGAGAGCCCGCCACGATTGCGATCTTCTTGCCTTGCAGCGAAGCGACGTCATGGATGCCGCTGTCGGGCTTGACCACGATGCCGGCCGCATCCGTGTAGCGCTCCTGGTTGTACACGATCGTCATTGGCAAGCCCTGCGCGATGGCGGTCACGAGCGGCGGAACACCGAGGCCGCACATGAACGTGAGACTGTTCGACGCCAACGCGCTCATCGCCGCCGGGCCAGAACTGAAGAGCTTGTACTGGACGTCAGCGTTCATCTGGTGTTCGAACATATGCTCGGCCATTGACACCATGTACGGATCGGCGCCGTTATCCTCGTAGCCGATGATGACCTCGGGCTTGTTCTGCGAGTAAGCCGCGCCCGGAACAAGACAACTGCCGGCAAGCAAAGCCGCGGTGACACCGTAGACCCAATGCATGTTTTTCATTTTCGTCTCCTCCGATAAGCCGCTCAGTTATGTCCGCGCCACGGAACGACCAGATTTTCGATCTTTCGAATTACCAGTTCCATTGCATACCCGATCAACCCGATGATCACGATGCCGACGATCACGATGCCGACCTGCAGCGCCTGTCCGGCGAACTGCACGAGCCAACCCAGTCCGCTGCTCGCCGCGATCAGTTCCGCTGCAACAAGACACGTCCACGCCACGCCAATCCCCACGCGCATCGCGGTGAAGATCTCCGGCAACGCGGAAGGCAGAACGACCTTGCGGAAGATTTGCGCGTTGCTCGCACCTAGCGTGCGAGCCACCGAGATGCGTAATGGCGGCGTGCTTTTCACGCCCGACATGGTGCCGATGATGATGACGGGAATCGTGCCAACGAGAATCAGGATCGCTTTAGGCAATTCGCCGATGCCGAACCACACTACCAACAGCGGGATATACGCGAGCGGCGGAACGGGCCGGACGAACTGCAGCAAGGGATCGATGATGTCGAACACGATCTTGTTCCGCGACATCAGGAGTCCGATTGGAACACCGATCGCAATCGCGCCAACGAAGCCGATGATGATGCGAAAGCAACTAATCAGAACGTCGCTAATGAGCGTCTGCCCGCCATATCCATTGTGGACGATTTCGACGAAGGCCTGCCACACCGCCACCGGCGAGGGCAGCGCGAACGCAGGGAAGATTCCCGCCATCGATATCGCCTGCCAAAGCACGACGGATACCACGAGTACGGCAGTCGTTAACCAGTACGAATTCCATTTCCCGCGGGCGCGGCGGATCTTGATCACCGGCTCGATTGTCGAGTCGGCGGGATGCTTCATCGTCCTTGATAGTCTGGGTAAGGCTCTCACCGCCGTCTCCTCAGGTTGAAAAACAATGAGCACGCCAAGGAACACCTTTTGTTACCCGATTCGCACGCGCGGCGTACGATTGCGGCGTTGAACTGCCGCTCGGCAACTAGAAGTTCCGCGTCCCGTTTTGGAGTTCCGTCTCAAGTATAGTCAGCGGCTACCAGGACAGATTTCAGCTTCTCGCATTTCGCACTTGCGATCTCGCACGTTAAGTCAAGCATTCTCAATCAATAAAGCGTGTGGTAGTACCAGGCTAGAAGATCCGATGGGTCCAGTGCATGGTGAGCATTGTTCTTCGTTTTTTCGGGGTATCGGAAAATCAACTCGGTTTCTTCCGATTATTTCGACGGTCGCGTAGCCCGCAGCAAGGGCTCGACGCCTGCGCTCTTGTCGAGCTTGTTCGCGAAGCCGCTGTACAGACTGTCTCATCGCCAACGCTCACTCTGAATTACCTGGGCGACTCGGGCGGCTGGTATTGAATACCGGATGT
Source organism: Paraburkholderia diazotrophica (assembly GCF_900108945.1). GTDB lineage: Bacteria > Pseudomonadota > Gammaproteobacteria > Burkholderiales > Burkholderiaceae > Paraburkholderia > Paraburkholderia diazotrophica. The sequence continues at coordinate 15,227 of NZ_FNYE01000070.1, forward strand.
TGTGTCTCGCGAGACTGGCTGTCGGGCCGGTCAACGTTCGGCCAGTTTGCAGAACTACGCATATTCCTTCGTCTACGGCCCGTTCGAGCAATCGCTCTCTTCCCGATCTGCCGATCGACGGCGAAGGGTCGATCCGCACGATACTCTCTCGCCCGCTGCCAGTTGCCTGTTCCTTGCGTGCGCGCAGGGTCGTGCGCCAGCAGCAACCCTGCTGAGTCATTGCAGAACAATCCGCGCGCTGGCCCAGGCGAAAGCTTCGCACTGGTGCTACCGCCTTCGACGGGCAAACCCTAACGTGTCGATAAATCTCGCCGCGTGCGACTTCCTCGCGCGACGGACGGCACCGGCTTTTCAGCAGCCCGCATGACCCAGTGCATCGGCGCTTGCCATCGTCGGTCATTTTGAAACAAAACGTTCCATTTCATTTCAAATTCGTGCAACGAAGACAGAATCCCTTGACCCGCATGGGGCGCCGAATAGCATTCGAGATACGGCATTCCGTCAAACGATAACCGGAGACAGTTGATGAACGAAAAGACCCCAACCCAGACGGCCATCGGTCCGCAGGCCATGACCCCGTCCGAAGCCTTTGTCGAAACGCTGGCCGCCAACGGCGTGACGGAGATGTTCGGCATCATGGGCTCGGCCTTCATGGACGCGATGGACATCTTCGCGCCCGCCGGCATCCGCCTGATTCCCGTCGTCCACGAACAGGGCGCCGGTCACATGGCCGACGGCTATGCGCGCGTCTCGGGCCGCCACGGCGTGGTCATCGGCCAGAACGGCCCCGGCATCAGCAACGCCGTCACCGCGATTGCCGCCGCCTACTGGGCGCACAGCCCCGTGGTCATCGTCACGCCCGAGGCGGGCACCATGGGCATCGGACTCGGCGGCTTCCAGGAAGCGAAGCAGCTGCCGATGTTCCAGGAGTTCACCAAATACCAGGGCCACGTCACGCATCCGGCACGCATGGCCGAATTCACGGGACGCTGCTTCGACCGCGCGATGGCCGAGATGGGGCCCACCCAGCTCAACATTCCGCGCGACTACTTCTACGGCCAGATCAGGGCCGAGATTCCGCAGCCGCAGCACCTCGATCGCGGCGCGGGCGGCGAGCAGAGCCTGAACGAAGCGGCCGAACTGCTCGCGCAGGCGAAGTTCCCCGTGATCATCTCCGGCGGCGGCGTGGTGATGGCCGACGCCCTCAGCGAATG
>NZ_FNYE01000050.1 GCF_900108945.1 Paraburkholderia diazotrophica
CCTGCGCCCGCACCACCTGCGCCCGCACCACCTGCGCCCGAACCGCCCGCGCCTGCACCGCCTGCGCCGTGACCGCCTGCGCCCGCACCGCCTGCACCCGGACCGCCGGCACCTGCACCGCCTGCACCCGCACTGCCCGCGCCCGGACCGCCTGCACCCGAGCCTCCTACGCCCGAACCTCCTCCACCGCGACCGCCTGCAGGCTGCCCTTCCGCAACCTGCAGCGAAGCAGCATCCGGAGAAGGTGCACTGCGCTGATCGGACGAAGCGGAAGACACGGGCGGGGCGAGCTCAGCATTGCCAATTGCAGTTCCCCGGGCAGGAGGTGTCGATGATCTCCCGACTTGACCGGATGAAAACGCTTGTTGCATTGGTGACGTGGGTCGGGTGATCCTGGGCGCATGCCGCGCGATTGCTCTCGGGTGCGGCGCCGAATGGTGGCTATTCTGTGCGGCGGCATCGCCTGCTTGACCAGGCTCTCGTGTAACCGACGGCGGCACAGCAGAATCCGGAGCAGGTCCAGCGAGGAGATCGGACGGAGCGGAAGACACAGGCGGGGCAGGCGCAGCACTGGCAACTGCGGTTCCGCGAGCGGGAGGCGACGATGGTAGCGCGACATGACCGGACCAGGACGCGTGTGGCGCTGGCGACGTCGGTCCGCCGATCCCGAGCGCCTGATCATAGTCGACGCGATCGCCATAGGCGACGATACCCATGACCCCGACAGCCAATGCGCTCGCCGACGCAACCCAAAGCGCAAGGCGCCTGCCCCGCGCAAGTGGTGCGGCCTCGATGTCTGCATCCGGGCTACCTGCACCCGAATGCGCAAGCTTGACCTGCCTGAACGTTACAACAGGCTTCGGATTGTGTCGTCTGATCCTTCCATTCACTACGTTCATGTGCCGTCCCCCTGCGGAGTGCTCATCGAAATGAGCCGCGGGACCGTTCTGCGTATTCGACCCCTGGTTCCGCCACAGCAATGGAGCGGTGTACCAGGTTTTCTATCGTAAGCCTTTGAGCTATGAAAATGCCCGCCATCTTCGTGGCCGATCCGGACGGATGGCCGGAGTCGCCGTCCGCGTGCTCTTCCGCGATGACTTCGCAGTCTGGCGACGACACGATGGTGAAGCATTCGCTGTGCCTGTAGCCCGAACCAATCGAACTGTGTGATCGTGATTGACGCGGAAATAAGGCAAGGCCGGGGATGGCTTGCAGGTAACAGGGCGAATAAGCTGCTTCTAATATCGGATAACGACCAACTGGCAGTTGACCCGACTCTACGGCCGTCGTGCCAATACCTTCGCTGCCGATCGAACACACGCAGTCTCAACGACATCTACCAGAGCGCTCATTTTCTGCTTTCGCTGAAGGCCATTTATTGGTCTTAGCCCTTTGGCGTTTCAAGCGTGACCCGTTGACCGGTTGGCGTTCAAGCCTGAAATGAAGGTCTGTCTGGTCGGGGCTCGTTATGATCGGGCGCGGCTTGACGGGCATCAAGAGCAGCATCCGTCGGGATTAACCGCCGGGCTGCCACATCAATGTCTTTTGTGACCGCGTGGTCTTGACCGAGCACACAACGCGGTGGGACAGCCGGTGAACGTGCGCGCTATCGCAAGCCTTTAACTATCGCTTTCTCAGTCATGAAAGAGGGCTGGGTCCTCCACGAGCTCACGCAGTGGCTTCAGGCTTTTGTTGGCAGCTTCCGTAACCCGGAGGTATCGGTCTACGTTGGCAAGGTTTCCCGAATTCCGGGCCAGTTCGGCCGCCTGCCTCAAAAGCATGATTTTTTCCTCAATGGATCTGACCGTATCCCACAAGGTCCGGTCGATCTCGACATTGAGTTCCGCCATCAGCGTCTTCATGGAAAAAGCGTGACCTGTGTGGCAACGGAACCGGACGATTGAACCTTCGTGAATCTCGACCAGAACGCCGTGGCATTCAGGACATGTGTATCGCGATACGTTCCCAAGCTCCATGATTCCCGACTCCATGCCGCTCGCACCACCGGCTATACGGTTTTCCACGGCCATGCGCTCCGGCGCAACGCCGCGACGGCCTGTTGCAACCGGTTCCCCGCAGCGTTCGGCGATCTGTTGCGCCAGCGATGCGAGATTGCCAACGAAATCTGTTTCGACGTGCTCGATCGCAGTCTCTGGCATCGACGCGTGTTCGGCTTCGGAGGGATCCTGCACCAATGCCATGCCACCCTGATCCTTGATCGCCCATAGGCCCGCCGTGCCGTCATCCAATGCGCCCGTAAGCAACACGCCAATGGCGCGAGGCCCACAGTGGACAGCCGCTGACCTGAACAGGGCGTCGATAGATGGCCGCGCGCGGCATTCTTTGGGACCGCGGGTCAGCTTGACGCGATCCGCATCCACCGTCAGGTGCCTGTCAGGGATGGCGACATAGACGGTCCCTTTCTCCAGTCGCATCCCGTTTTCGGCGGCGACAACACGGAGTCGCGTGGCTCTCGAGATGATGCTATGAAGGAAGCTTGGAGAATGTGCAGGAATGTGAAGCACTACAAGCACAGCTGCGGGCAGCGAAGCAGGCAAACGGCTGAACAGGGCAGTCAGCGCCGGCACCCCGCCTGCGGAGGCGCCGACTGCGACGATATCTCTGGTGTCGGAATGGGGTTGCACGGTCTTCTCCTTTCGTCATTCAACGGGACGAAAACATTCTGATTCGTGACCAGACGGAATCGCTGCCGTGCGATCTGCGAAAGACCACGCTTACCTCCATCGGAAAGCGCAAGCTCTATGCCTTGACCCGTCTGCTGCAATCGATGTCTGCTCGCCAGAGTTGCGGATGCTTTCTCACGGAGGGTGTTTCGAATGAAAAAAGAGCAAGGCCGGGTTCCGCTCGTGACAATCAAGATGTCGATTGACGACGATTTCGCGCGCCCGCTTGGTAAGCCGCAAAACGGTATGTACGGTTTCAGGATATGAGGCGGAACTGCTCCTCAACGCGCGTTCGAATTTCTGCTTACGTGCGAACGCTATCCGACCATGAACGACCGCAGCAAGACTAGACGACAGCTTTCACAAAAGTGATTGAACGCTCTGTCGGTTCGCAGGAGCGCCATATCGCGATCAACCACAGTTCTCGCGGCGTTCCGCCGACATGCAATTCGTAGTGGCAGGCCCGCTCCTGGAGAAATTGCGCAATTGCAGCGTTCGCCTTGCGCAACCGCGACTCCGTACACGTGACGTCTATTCAATGCTCACGTGCGCGTTACCGAGGCGATGGCCGATGCAGGACTTGAAGTCTTCCTTACGCCAAACGCCGGGCTGTTCTTCTGGGCGAAGCCGCCTGTCAGACCTCAGGACAGTATCGAAGTGGCCCACGAAGCGTTGGCAAAATGGATAGGGCTAGCACCCGGCTCCTATTTCCGGCCCGGTGAGCCTGCATCGGAATGGTTCAGGGTCAACGCAGCGACGTCTTACGTTCCTGAACTGTGGGCGCGTATGAAGGGATTGTCGGGACGAACCAGATAGCGAACCGCGAGAATAAGGCAGCCCTGGAAAGACCAAAGCTGCCTGCGTCCGTTACAGAATCGCCATCGACTCCGTCATGTTCTGCCGCATGTAATCCAGGAACCGCTTCTGGAATAGCATCGTGTGTTCGTGCGCCGCTTTTTCGGCGGCATCGGCATCTTTTCTCGCTATTGCGTCTATCAGTTCGTCATGGTCACGCCCGAGCTTTGCTGCCGTAGGCGACGTGACTGTGAAGTCAAAATGCAGATGCAGCAGACGCTGGCCCTCGCCCAACAGGCGCTCGTAATACCCCACGAAATACGGGTTGTTGGCCGCATGTGCGATGGTCATGTGCAGCGCCTTGTTGGTCTCCGACATCGCCTGAAAGTCGCCACTCTCAACTGCCTGCATGTAGACGTCATCCGCCTTGCGAATCCGGGCAAGGTCGGCATCGGTCCGATGCTGAGCCGCGAGGCGCGTGACGGCACGCTGGATAAGATCCAGCGCCGAAATGTATTTCGGAAATTCCTCAATCTCGAACGGCGTCACAAGCGTCGTCCGGTTCGGAAGTATCGTCACCAGCCCTTCGCTAATCAGCCGCGCAAGCGCATCGCGCACCGGCGAACGCGAAAGCCCGAACTGCTCCGCAAGTGAAACCTCGTCCAGCGGCGCACCTGGTTTCAGTTGGAGCGTCAGTATCTGCTTTCGCAGTTCTTCGTAGATGTATCGTCCGCCATGCCGACGGGGCTCAGTCTCCGCCGTACCTTTGCTCATCGTTTCACCACCGTAATCGTGGGCCCGGAAAGACGGGCGCGCATTCAAGTTTATCATCGCGCGCACTCCGCCTCAGGCCTTCGGGAAACCCGAGCCCCACGTATCGCTGAGCATGAAGCCATCGGCCAGCGGGTCGTCGGGGTCGACCCCAATCTGCTGGATACCGTAGAGCCACGCCCGCCCCTGAATACGCGGAAGAACTGCTGGCCTGCCACCCACATCGGTTTTCCCCAGCAATTCGACGTTGAATTCGCCTCCGATCGTCGAGCGCGATTTGAGCCGACTGCCAACGTCCGCCAGTCCCCGGGCGGCCAGCGTTGCGAGGTTGGCTGAACTTCCCGTCCCGCACGGTGACCTGTCAACCCGTCCGGGAGGCAGTGTCGTGCACGTTTGATACAGCTCGTCACTGACGCGGTTGCGGAACATCACGTAGGCGACTTCGTTAATCTGCGGGTAGAGGGGATGCTGTATCCGAATTTGCCGGTTGATGACATCCTTCAGCGAAACCCCAAGCTCCGCAAGCTCGCGCGCATTTTCAGGGGCAATTCTCAGCCCCACCTGTTCGACATCAATGAGCGCGTAATAGACCCCACCGAAAGCGATGTCCGCCATGATTTTCCCGAACTGTGACGTCTCGAAGCTGAAGTCCAGCTGTTCGACAAATGCGGGCACCATGTCGAGCGAAACACCCATACAACGCCCGTCCTTGCAGGTCGCGCGCGCAGTGACCAATCCTGCCGGCGTATCGAGCACAACAGTCGTTTCTGGCTCCTGCATCTCGACCATACCCAGTTCCAGCAACGCGGTCACGACGCAGATCGCGTTACTACCTGACATCGGATGTGCCTTGTCTGCCTGCAGCACAATGAATCCGGCGTGCGCTTCAGGCCGTGTCGGCGGCAGCAGCAGATTAACCGACATCTGAAGGCATCCACGAGGCTCCAGCACGACGAGCCTTCGAAGACTGTCGTCGACTTCGTTGATGTAGTTCATTTTGTCGAGCATCGTCTCACCGGGAATACCGACAACCCCTCCCGTGATGACCTTACCGATTTCGCCTTCGCAATGAACGTCGACCAGCTGAAGCGTCTTTTTCCAGCGCATGATAGTCCCGCTTACTTGATGTACCAGCCCCAAGGCTTGTCACTGTTGAAACGCGTGATTTGCTTGGTCTCGAGATAGTTGTTCAAGCCCCACTCGCCGAGTTCGCGACCAATGCCGCTCTGCTTGTAGCCGCCCCACGGCGCTTCCGTAAACGTCGGCTGGCTGCAGTTAATCCAGACGATGCCCGCGCGCAACGCGCGAGCTACACGCTCGCAACGCGCGTCATCACGAGACATCACTGCGGCAGCCAGGCCAAACCTGGAGTCGTTCGCGGACCGTACCGCTTCGGCCTCTTCATCAAAAGGCCGGATGCAGACCACCGGGCCGAAAATCTCTTCGTTCCATACCCAGCTGTCTTCCCGCACATCCGCAAATACGACTGGCTCCATAAAGTAACCCTTGTCGAGATGCGCCGGACGCCCCCCGCCCGTTACCAGTCGCGCGCCTTCATCCCTGCCACGCTGTACCGCCTCAAGCACCCTTTCGTACTGTCCCTGGCTGACAATAGGACCGAGCAGCACGCCATCCTCGAGGCCGTTTCCGATAGTGATTTTGCGCGTTTCCTCTTCGAGCCGTTGGAGCAGGCGCTCGTAAATGCCACGCTGCACGAGCACTCGCGACGTAGCCGAGCAAACCTCCCCTTGATTCCAGAAGATGCCAAACATAATCCACTCGACCGCGGCATCGATATCGCTATCGTCGAAGACGATAAATGGCGACTTCCCACCCAGCTCAAGGCTGATGTTTTTGATGTCGCGGGCGGCCGCCTGCATGATGCGGCTACCCGTCGGCACGCTACCCGTGAACGCCAGCTTGTCGATTCCGGGATGCGCGCTTAGCGGCGCGCCCGCATCCTTACCCAGGCCGGTAATGATATTGAGCACACCGGGTGGCAGATCGGCGGCAGTTGCGATGTCACCGAGCTCGAGCGCTGTCAACGGTGTCAGCTCTGACGGCTTCAGGACCATCGTACAACCCGCTGCGAGCGCTGGCGCGACTTTCCATGCGGCCATCAGCATTGGGAAATTCCACGGAATGATGGCGCCAGCGACCCCGACGGGCTCCTTGCGCGCAACAGAGCTGAAGCGGTCATCGGGCAGCGCGACAAGCTTCTCCGCAAGAGAGTCCAGCGTTTCGGCAAGCCCGGCATAGAACTCGAAGCAGCCCGCTGCATCGCCTAGGTCCCAGAGAGCCTCCGGGAGCGGCTTCCCGTTGTCGCGCACCTCGATTTCTGCGAGTTCCTGAATACGGTCACGAATACCTTCCCCGATTCTGCGGAGAATAGCGCCACGCTCGGCGCCGCTCATACGCGGCCACGGACCATTGTCGAAGGCTTCGCGGGCAGCCTTGACTGCTGCATCGACGTCTTCCGAAGTTGCAGCGGCGACTTTCGCAAGCACCTTTTCCGTGCTCGGATCGATGGTTTCGAAGGTTCCGTTTTGCACGGGCGCGACCCAGCGGCCATTGATGAAGAGCTTGTCATACGATTTCATGGTCAGATGCATCCCTGCTTTCGCGATTTGATGAGTTTGTCGTCAACGGTTTCGAGCCAGGTGTCCGCGACGGTGAAGCCGGTCTGGAATCTGTCCGTCGGGTCGACGCCAATCTGGGAAATGGCGGTTATCCATGCCTGGCCAGCTACGACGGGCACGACGGCTGCGTAATCGCCGACCGTCGTCGTCGACGCAACCCGGCTTTCGAATCTCGAACCGGTAATTGATTCGTGAATGAACGTCTCGCCCACATCGATGAGGCCGCGCGCATGCAGCACTGCGAGACGCGACGAGGTTCCCGTACCACATGGAGAACGGTCACAGCGTCCGGGCGAAACAATCACGGTATTGCGCGAGAAGAGCCATCCATTTTCCCGTTTCAACGGCCCCATGAACTGCGTGTTCGTCACACCTTTGATGAGTGGGTTCTGTGGATGTGAGAAGGGAAGCTGGTCGACTGCAGCGGCCTTGATTTTCTGTCCAAGTTCACAAAGGTCTCGCGCCTCGTCCGGTGTAATCTCAAAGCCAAGAGATTGCGCATCGACAAGTGCGTAAGTCATGCCGCCGTAGGCGACGTCTATTTTGATGGTGCCGACACCAGTGACCTCGACATTGGCATCAAGGTGAGCAACGAAGGCCGGCTGGTTTGTGAATTCAACTCGCGTCACTTTGCCATTCGAACATTCGCAACGCGCGTGAATGAGGCCGGCGGGCGCCTCCAGCACCAGTTCGGTTACGGGCTCTTCCATCTTCAGGATGCCTGTTTCGAGCAGTACTGTCGCGACGCACATCGTGTTCGAGCCGGACATCGCCACGTATTCGGTTGACTCACCAATCACGTACCCCATCTGCGCGCGAGGGTCCGTCGCCGGCAAAATGAAGTTGACGTTGTGATTGACAGCGCCGCGAGGTTCGAAGAGACAGATTTTTCGCAGCTCGTCGCCGTGTTCTTCGAGATACATCATTTTGTCGAACATCGTTGCGCCGGGCACGTCAATCAGTCCGCCCGTCACCACATTGCCGACTTCACCCTCCGCATGGCAACTCACCATCGTGAAAGTCCTGTTCCAACGCATTGGTTTCTCCGCGACAAATGCTTCAGATGAGTCCGTTTCCTAGAACCGTTTCCTGGAACCGCTTCTTAGAACCGCTTCTTAGAACCGTTTCTTGGAACCGCTTCTTAGAACCGATACGCACTGAATGGCGCAAGGTCTTGCCTGGTGGGACGGCCGGCAACCAGGTCGGCAATCAGCCTTCCCGTTGTGGCGCCGAGTGTGAGGCCAAGCTGCCCATGACCGAACGCCATACAAACATTGCCCAGCCTGCGAGAGCGGTCGATGATAGGTTTAGTGTCGGGAAGGAACGGGCGATACCCCACGCCGTACTCGACCCGCGACGTCCGCATTTCCGGCAGCATGCGTTTCGCTTTCTCCAGGATGATGTCCGCACGTTTGAAATTTGGTTCTGCACCATTGGCAGCGAACTCGATGGTCCCGCCAATCTGCAGACCCCGGGTCATCGGGGTGAAGCAAAAGCCCCCGTCTGCATAGATAGTCGAGTGGCGGATTTCCACACCCAGGTCCGACACGACGGCCTGGTAGCCTGCAATTCCTGCGAGCGGCACATCGATGCCAAGCGAGCCGAAGAACCGGCGTGTGCCAGTACCTGCCGCAACGACAACGTGGTTAGCTGCAACACGTTCGCCATTCGCGAGCGTAACCCCGGTCGCGCGACGATTCGATTCGTCGATTTTCGCGGCTTCAGTCTGGATGCGGCGGCCGCCCTGGGCGATGAAACTTTCCGTGAGTGCTGCGATGAAACCCATCGTATCGCTCACTGCGCGCCAGTCAGGGAAAATCAGCCCGTGAGCGAACTTGCCGGCGAATGCCGGCTCAAGGTCACTGATTTCCTTCGCGTTGAGTCGTTGCGACTTGAAACCAAGCGATTGCCGCAGTTCCAGATGCGGCTGCTCATGGTCCAGTGCACGAGGGTCGTCGAATACTTCCAGAATGGGACGCTCGCCCATGAGCGTCTTGTCATCGCAGGCGTCAAGCAGCGGAGCGAAGTCCGAATAGACGTCATGCGTGAGCGTCGCCATGGACCGGGCAATGTCCACGATTTTCGAGTGTCTCGCGCACATGAGAAACCGGAGGAACCATGGGATGATTCCGGGCAGCGCACTGGGACGAAGCGCGAGCGGCCCCTTCTGGTCCATCAGCCAGCCTGGCACTTTCATGAGAATGCCTGGCTTGGAGAGCGGAATGATTTCGCTCACGGCCATCTGGCCACAACTCCATTTCGCAGTGCTGTTGCCCGGCGCCTCCGGGTCGATGAGTGTGACGGCGTATCCGGCCCGCTGAAGATAGAGCGCGCAGCATACGCCTACGATTCCACCGCCTATCACTACGGCCACTTCCTGTGCGGACGGGAGCCCATCAAGCGAAGACGCTTCGCGAGGAACGGCGTTCAATTGACATACTCCTGCAGACTGAAGCCATGAGCGTATGGCTGCGCGTCGTCGACGTAGTGTTCAGCCCGACCCGTCAGCCATGCGCGACCTTCGACGCTTGGCAAAACTGCGTCGAGGCCGTTCTTCAGCTTTGTTGTTGATTCGACCCGACCTGTGAAACAGCTGCCAATCAGGCTCTGATGTCGGAATGACTGTCCCTCCCGCAGAAGTCCACGCGCATGTCGCTGTGCAACGCGCGCGGATGTGCCAGTGCCACAGGGCGAGCGGTCGATGAGGCTGTCGCCGGCGATAACTACCGCGCGTGCGTCAGCGTCATCCGATAGAGGTGCACCCGTCCACATGGTGTGTTTGACCATTCGAATGCTCGGGTTGTCCGGATGGACTACCTCGATGGCTTCATTCACCGCGGCCTGCAGTTGGCGTCCCCACTTCAAAAGTTCATCTGGAGAGAAGTACTCGCATCCGGGAAAGTTCAGTTGCACTTCGACAATCGGGTAGAAATTGCCGCCGTAAGCAATATCAATGTTGAGTCTGCCGAAATGCGGATGGTCGATTTCAACGTCCCGATAAAGAAGGAAGCTCGGCACGTTGGTAAAGCGGACCGTCCTGACCCGACCGCCTTCCATTTCATACGTGGCGGCCAGTTTCCCCGCAGGCACGTCAACGACGACCGTGCCGGGCAATTTCGGCTGAATGAGCCCGGCTTCGAGTGCAAACGAGATGGAACCAATCGAAGCATGCCCGCACATTGGCAGGCAGCCTGAGGTTTCAATGAATAGCAGGCTCATGTCCGCGTCTTCGGAAAGCGGCGGATAAAACAGTGTGCCGGACATATGGGAATGGCCGCGCGGTTCGAGCATCAACGCCCGCCGAATCCAGTCGTGACTTTCGATGAACGCCTTGCGGCGCGCTTCCATGGTCGCACCCGCAAGAGGCGGCGCCCCGTCAACCACCATACGAACTGGCATGCCTTCCGTATGCCCTTCGATGCTCGCGAAACTGTGTCTGCTCATTCCAGAATGTCTCGAAAGAAAGGAATGCCGGCGGACTGCTCCGCCGGCCTGTTCATCAAGCCTGCGCGGCTTCGAACACGGCCCGGAATTCGGCCTTTTCTTCGTCGGTCAGCGGTTGCAACGGCATGCGGGCTGCGCCGACCTTGAAGCCGGCGAGCTCGCAGCCGTACTTGACCTTCTGCACGAACTTGCCTGCTTCCATCGTCGCCATGACCGGGAAGAGCGAACGCATCACATCCTGAGCGCCGCGAATGTCGCCTGCCGTGAACTTGTTGTAGAAGTCCACCACCTGCTTCACGAAGCAGTTTGCAGGGCCGCAAATCCAGCTGCTTGCGCCCCAGAGGAAGAAGTCGAGTGCCTGGTCGTCGGAGCCGCACGACAGCTGATAGTTGTCCTTGTATTTCTCGCCGATTTCAATGGCGCGCAGCAGATTGCCACTGCTTTCCTTGATACCGACGACGCGCGCGTTGTCCTTAAAGGCGTCGAGCACGCTGAAGCCAACTTCCACATTGGTCCTGACCGGATAGTTATAAAGGACGATGTCGACGTCCGGCACTGCCTTCAGAATGGCTTCATAGTGGCCGATGAGTTCCTGTTGCGACGGCAAGGCGTAATACGGCGGAGCGATGAGCACGTTCCTGTAACCCGCGTCGCGAACGAGTTGAACCTGTTCGATGACTTCGCGGGTGCACGAACCGTTCGCGCCGCCGATGAGCGTGCCACGGTCACCCACGACTTCGAGAACCGTCTTCAGGATGGCGCGTCGCTCGTCGTGCGTCAGCGCATAGTATTCGCCCGTCGAGCCCAGGGGCACGAACCCACTGACCCCTGCCTCGAGCTGGAACTCGAGGATGTTGGCAAGCGTGTCGTGGTCGACGGCACCGGACTGGTTGAACGGCGTAACGAGCGCGGGCAGGATTCCTTTCATCTGCATGTGTTTCTCCACTTAACGATGGACTGGGTGGGTTAGTAGGCAAAACGCCTGAGCAATCGCGTTTCAACCACGCCGACCAGACGCGTCAGCGGGAAAGCGACAAGGAAATAAATCATTGCAACGGTCGTCAGAAACTCGACGGGGCGCGCGGTACTGTTCGAAATGTTCTGCCCGACAAACATCAGGTCAGCAACACCGACAGACGAAATGAGCGCGCTTTCCTTGAACAGACTGACGATGTTCGACAGCAGCGGCGGAATGGCTCGCAGCAATGCCTGCGGGAAAATCACGTACAGAATCTTTACCTGAGGCGAAAGGCTCAGCGCGATACATGCGTCGTGCTGCTCTGCCGAAATGGACTTCAACGCACCGCGAAAGGTCTCGCTGGTAATGGCCGCCATGTACAGCGTCAGCGAAATCACCACAGAAACGTACGGCGGAATCGGAACCCTGAAGACCACGGGGAAGCAGAAGTACACCCAGAACAGCTGGATAAGCAAAGGCGTTCCACGGAAAAACTCCACGTAAAGAGTTGTCGCCGCCTTCATCCAGCGCGAGGGAGACATACGCAGCAGGCTGAGAACAAACCCTGCGAGGCTGCCAATAACCGCGCAGCTGCTCGTGAACGCGACGGTCAGCCCCAGTCCCTTCAGCAAGACCAGCCAGTACGGCAGGACGGTGGAAAAGTCGAGATGCATGGTGTTCCCCTCAACGCTGCACAGCGAGGTCCTGACGACGCTCGATGACGTGGACGAGTCTTGCGATCGGCAGAGACAGCGCGAAGTAGATGAGTGCGACTACCGTGTAGGTCTCGAGCGGCCGATACGCTTCCGTCGCAAGGCTCTTGCCGACATACATGAGGTCCGCGACCGCGACGATAGCGACGAGCGCGCTTTGCTGGAGACTCCCGATGCCATTGGTCATGAGGACCGGCATCGCACTACGAAGCGCTTGCGGCAGTACCACGTAGACCGTGCGTTGCCACGGCTTCAGCCCAAGCGCGACTGACGCGTCAAGGTGCTCCTTGGGCACTGCCTGTACACCAGCCCGATAGGCTTCGGCGTTGAATGCCGTCAGGTTAAGTCCGAGTGCCAGCACGCCCATCATGATGGGGTCGATAAACACATCGACCATCATCGGAATGCAATAGAAGAACCAGACGATTTGAAGCAACGCGGGCGTGCAGCGGAAGAACTCAATGAACAGTTGCGACGGCCAACGGAGAATGACCCAACGGCTCATCGCCAGAAGACACAGAAGAAATCCGAGCACGAGGCCCATGATGTTCGATGCAATCGCAAGCTCGATAGTCACTTTGAGACCGGCGAGCAGAGTACCGACGCTGCCTTGAAGGAAATCGAAGTCGAAGTGATACATGGCAGACCTCAATCGAGATGCAGAACTTTTTCGAGGAATTCGCGAGTGCGGGCTTCTTTCGGGCACTTGAACATGTCGGCCGGGGCACCCTGTTCGACGATTTTTCCGCCCGCACAAAATACGACGCGAGTAGCGATGTCGCGCGCAAAGTGCATGTCGTGCGTCACGATAATCATCGCCATCTTCTGCTCGGCGAGTTGAATCATTACGTTCTGTACTTCGACGACCATCTCAGGGTCGAGCGCCGAGGTCACTTCGTCGAACAACATCAGCTTGGGTTCGAGCATCAGAGCGCGAGCAATTGCAACGCGTTGTTTCTGCCCGCCGGAGAGCTGACTGGGATATGCGTGGAGTTTGCTTTCGAGACCGAGCCGCGCCAGATACATGCGGGCGCGTTCTGTTGCCTGCGCCCTGGAAAGACCACTGACTTTCACGGGAGCGAGGATGAGGTTGCTCAAGACCGAGAGATGCGGAAACAGCGTGTAGTGCTGAAACACCATCCCGATCTGCTTTTGCAGTTTGGTGTCGATACGCTTTGAGCGCCCGGCATCTGCGCCGTAGATGTACGGCTTGCCCTGAAAACCAATCTCGCCGCCCTGAATGCCTTCAAGCCCCATCATCACGCGCAGCAGAGAACTCTTGCCGCTGCCGCTCGGGCCGATGATGACGAGCCGGTCGTCGGCGCGCATATCCAGGTTCATGCGGTCCATGACCACCAGGTTTTCGCCATAGGACTTGAATACGTCCTTGAATTGCACAAATTCGCCGGTCGTGGACGGCGAGAGGTCCGCAACGGCCGACGGAATGTGGTTTTGGGAAACCATGGTTTGAGGTGACAACATGAAGTCTCTCCAGCGGAACGCGCCGATGGGCGCGTGATTGTGAATCGAATCCGACGTTTTCCTGATGTGCTGACACGATGCGCAGAAGCCATCTGCATCGGCTTCAGCCTTACCTCCTATGCGGCACACATTATTGTGCCCTTTGTTGTGTGCAGCGATGTATGCAATACTAGGAGGACGAGTTTGGGACTGTCAACGACCGTTGGCTGAATCCAGGGAAATCACTGAGCGCTTGAGTCGCCAGTTGGAAAAGAGGCGAACCCATTCCGTGATGGCTGAAATGAAAGACGGCAGGGAGCTGGATAGCTCTCTGCCGTGCAAGCATCGAGGCTCCGAACTTGTGGCAAATCGCCGAACCGGGCAAGCACCATGGTCGGCATGCTCTCTGCAAGCCCATTGCGGGCTCGCGGCAATGCGCAGCGAAACTACTTGTTCGACGCCAGCATCGACTGGACGGAGACCTTGATGAGCCGATTGACGGCACCCGAACTGACTTGCTGGCTCAAATACCTGTTGAGAACGGCAATATCGGCGGGCGGAGTGTCCTTGCGGACGCCAAACGCGACTTCCTGTTGTGCCAGCGGCGGCGTCGGTTGAATGGCGGCGGCCCAGTCCGGATGCGCTTCAGTCAAAAGCATATTGGTGATATTCGCGTCGGCCAGAAGGTCCGCGCGTTTCGACATCAGCGCAAGACGCGTTTCGTCGTTGCCCGGCAGTCGCATGATTTGAGCTTGCTTGAAGACGGCCGAGATCGCCTTGTCCTGCGCGGTCCCCGACATGACCGCGACATTCACGCCCGGCTTGTCGATTTCCGCAATCGTGTGGGCCCCCTTGGGAATCTTTGGGTTGTTCTTGTTGTAGACGAAAGATACGTTGTAATCCGTCGCGGGCGCTGAAAAAGAGATTGCTTTCTCGCGCTCAGGCGTATCGTTCAGCGCCATCGACAGATCCCATTTGTCCGACTGTAGACCGGCGACGATGTTGTCCCACGTCGTATCGACGAACTCGACCTTTACCTTCAGTACGTTCTGCCCGAAGTTTCGGCACAGCTCCGAAAAGAAGCCGCTGTATTCCCCGGTCTTGGGGTCGCGCATGACATACGGGGGCGCCACTGCCGCTCCACATCGCAAAACACCCGCTTTCTTCACGCTTTCCCAGCCGGTGTCGTCGGCGCGGGATGGCGCGCTCGCGATAACGCAGCTGGCTGCGACCAGACACACAAGAGCTTGATGAGTGAAACGAGACAGCCGAACCATAAGTGACCTCGCAAATAAGAATAATTCCGCAGACACACATCTACACCACACATAACTGTGCATCTAGTTGTGTGCAGCGTTGTATGCATAGTAGGAAGCCAATATTTGGACTGTCAACCAGGCGATTGCCCTACCCCCTCGGGCAAGGACTGAATCGTCAACGTATGGAGTCAAGACCGACGCTCGTATCAAGTGATAAGCGGCCGCGTTAATCGCCGCCGAAGCCTGGCCGCGTAACCGCAAGGTGATGTGCCCGCATTGGGTGATACGAATCTACGGGTAATGGAACGGATGCCGATGTGCGTTTTCGAATCAACGCTTATCGATGACGGCCGTTGCGAAACCCACGCGACGGCCGGCGGCGACCCTATGTTGACTGTGCCCGTTTGCTAGCCTGTGCGCAGAACACGTAGCACGGAATGCGATAGCGGCATGTGCTATCTGGCTATGAAACGCATGCAGGCATAGCGGATTCAGCCTTCTTGCGAGTGATCATCGACCAACGAACCTTGGGATGTTTCCTCCAGATCCGCAACGATCCAGTTCAGACAGCTCTGCGCAAGTTCGTCCAGCTGTCGCCCGGCTAGTGTCATCACTTGAAGCCGGCGCTGCGTCAACAAAGGATTGTCAAAAGGGATCGCAGTGAGGCCGTCGATGCCCAGTCGCTTAGCGACCGACACGTACCCCGACGGCATGATCGCCTGGGGAACCGCCTGAGCGAAACGATAGAGTGCAGCGACATAGCGGCTGGTCATCATGGGCACGATCTCGATGCCCTCGACATTGCACGCGATATCAAACAACTGCCGGTTGGTCGTGCCCTTGTCCTGCAGCACGACGGGATACGCAGTGATATCCCTGAGCGACACCTGTGGCCTGGTCGCGAGCGGATGATCGACATGCATCAACGCCATGACTGGCGCTTTCTGCGTGAACTGCACGACGACACCCGGCTCGGGCTTGAAGCTGAATGCAAGTGAGATCGACGCTTGCCCCGACAGCAATAGTTGGCTCGCCCGTTCGGACGACACCACCTCCAGTTCAATGGCGATATCCGGATGCTCGCCGCAAAAGGTACTGAGCGATACGGGCAGAAAGTCGAACGCAAATCCTTCGGTGCACGCAATCGTGATAGTCCGCGCGCGCCTACGCTCCTCCCCCTGGATCTCATCAAAGACCGCCTGCGCGTCGGATAACGTGCGTTGCGCGTGACGCAGCAGCAACCGGCCCGCGTGCGACAGCACCATCCCGCGCGCGTGACGCTCGAAGAGCGGCACGCCGATATCGCCTTCCAGCTTTGCGATATGGCGGCTTAACGCCGAGACGGTGAGGCCGAGTTTTTCCGTTGCAGACGACAGCGAGCCGGCCTGTGCGACGACCGAAAAATAGTAGAGAGAGGGCTCGAGCAGTTTGCGCATCTTGAACCAGGAGACGAGCGACGTTTGATCTTTATGCAAATGTACCTTGTTTGATTGCGAATACCAAAACCCTTCAAGCCCGGTACGCTGGACACAATCGATCGAACAAACGCAACCGATATGTCCCGACAAAACGCAATCGCCCGAGTCCGCTCGCATTTCGACAGCGGCGCTTTCTTCGACACACTGAGCCGCCGTGTCGCGCTCGCAACCGAAAGCCAGCAAGCCGATGCCGCGCCACTGCTGCGCCGATATCTTTCAGAGGAGATCGAAAGCCAGCTTGTCTCGCTCGGCTTCGTCTGCGAGATACTGGAAAACCCCATCCCGGGCATGCCGCCGTTTCTGGTCGGCGAGCGCATCGAGTCGCCGAGTCTGCCGACCGTGCTGCTATACGGCCATGGAGATGTGATCGGTGGCGACGCGTCCAACTGGACGAACGCACGCTCGCCGTGGCAAGTGAAAGTCGAAGGCGAGCGCTGGTACGGCCGCGGTATCGCGGATAACAAAGCCCAGCATTCGATCAATCTCGCGGCGCTCGCGACGGTCTTCGCGGAACGCGGCGAGCTAGGCTTCAATGTGAAGATCATCTTCGAGATGGGCGAGGAGGTCGGCTCGCCGGGGCTCGACGTCATGTGTTCGACGCTGCGCGAACGCCTGCGCGCCGACTTGCTGATCGCCTCTGACGGCCCGCGACAACGCGCGCCCTCGCCCACGGTATTCCTCGGTTCGCGCGGCGCGCTGCATTTCCGTCTGTCACTGGTCAATGCGTTCGGCGCGCGTCATTCGGGCAACTGGGGCGGCGTGCTCGCCAATCCGGCGACCGTGCTCGCGAATGCGCTTGCGAGCCTCGTCGACGGTCACGGTCGCATCCGTATCAACGGCCTCCTGCCGCCCGCCATTCCGCCGCAAGTGCGTGAACGCGTCGCGCATCTCGAGATCGGCAAGGACGAAGGCGATCCGCCTTTGTCGCCGAATTGGGGCGAACCGGGGCTGACGCCCGCCGAACGTGTATTCGCCTGGAACACGCTCGAAGTCCTCGCGATGCAGTCGGGCAACGTCGCCAATCCTGTGAGCGCGATTCCACGCGCGGCGGAAGCGGTCTGCCAGTTGCGCTTCGTCGTCGGCACCGACTGGCATCGCGCGAAAGAACTGATCGAAGCGCATCTCGCCCGCGAGGGCTTCGACGGTATCGAAGTGACGATCGAAGCATCGGGCGCCGCAACGAGGCTCGATCCGAACAACCCCTGGGTCGCGTTCACGGAACGCTCGATCGAATCGACGACGGGCAAGCCCGTGACGCTGCTGCCCAATCTCGGCGGCACGATTCCGAACGAATGCTTCGCGGACACGCTCGCTCTGCCGACCATCTGGATTCCACACTCGTATCCCGGCTGTCGTCAGCATGCGCCCGACGAGCACGTGCTCGCGCCCGTCATGCGCGAAGCACTGGAGTTGATGACGGGCGTCTTCTGGGATCTGGGCGAGCCCGATGCGCCGCACAGCAGTTGAAGCCGTACAACAGTGGCGCCGTTTTAGCTCTCCTCCCGACCTCTTGCACGGAACACACACCATGGATTCGACTGTCATCGACGATGGCGTACACCGCCCCGACGCGGGGCCCATGCGGCGTCTGATCGTCGCGACGAGTATCGGCAACGCACTCGAATGGTTCGACTTCGCGGCCTACGGCTTCTTCGCCGTCACGCTGTCGAAGCTGTTTTTCCCGGCGCACGACGAGACCGTCTCCCTGCTGATGACGTTCGGCACCTTCGGTCTCTCCTATGTGTTCCGCCCGCTCGGTGCGCTGTTGCTCGGACGTTATGCGGACCGTCGCGGACGCAAGGCGGCGCTGCTCCTGTCGCTTGCATTGACGACAATCGGCACGCTCATCTGCGCGGTCATTCCGACGTATGCACAGATTGGCCTTGCCGCGCCTGTCGGCCTGATGACCGCGCGCATTCTCATCTCTTTCTCGACAGGCGGCGAGTTTGGCAGCGGCACGGCGCTCATGATTGAGCAGAAGAGCAAGCGCAAGGCATTCCTCGCGAGCTGGCAGTTCTCCAGCCAGGGCATGAGCACCGTGCTCGCGTCGTGCGCGGGGCTCGCGCTCAGCACGCAGTTGTCGCCGGAACAGATCGAATCGTGGGGATGGCGTGCGCCTTTCATCTTCGGCTTGCTGGTCGCGCCTGTAGGGCTTTATATCCGCAAGCATATCGACGATACGTTGCCCGACGCCGCTCACAGCGCGAAGCGCAACGCCCCTGTGCGCGAACTGCTCGCGCAGAGCAAGGGCCGCATCCTGCTCGCTGCCGGCATCATGGCCGTATCGACGGCCGCGAGCTATCTGATGATCCTCTACATGCCGACCTACGCTGTGAAGCAATTGCACTTGCCGGCATCGACGGGCTTCGCCGCGACGGTTGTGACGGGCGCAATCCTGATGATCTTCACGCCGCTCATGGGCCATCTCGCAGATCGCTACGGACGCAGCCGCATGATGGTGATCTCGGCCGTGATCACCATCGCTACGATCTATCCGTGCTTCGCGTGGCTGCTGTCGAGCCCATCGTTCTCCGTGCTGATGGCGATCATGGTGTTGGCCGGCGCGTTGAAGGCCATCTACTTCGGTCCGCTCGCTGCCGTGCTCTCGTCGCTCTTCCCGACCAGCGTGCGCAGCACGGGTCTCGGATTCAGCTACAACATCGGCGTCATGGTGTTCGGCGGATTCACGCCGTGGCTCGTGACCGCGATGATCGGCGCGACGCACAATCCGCTGTCGCCCGCGTTCTACCTGATGGCGTGCGCGGTGTTGAGCCTTGCATGCGTCGCGCTCTATCACTACAAGCTCGTCAAGCACATCTGAGCCATGAACCATCTCACCAACGATTTCAGCGGCTGGCTGATGTATCACTCGGTCGGCGTGTATCCGGGCCATCGCGAAGCAATGACGGAAGCGCTCGCGAATTTTGCCGCAACGTGGTGCGCGCCAGACGACACGCGCTGGGACGCCGCGCTTGCCGCACGCGCGCAGCTGCTTTCCGACTGGGCCGCGCTGATCGGTGCGCAAGACGCGAACGTGTTTGGCGCGCAAAACGTGACCGATGCCTTTGCCCGCTATCTCGACGGCCTCGCTGACGACGTGCTGCGCAATCGCATCGTGCTCGTCGCGGCGGATTGCTTCCCGAGCCTGCACTTCCTGCTGACGGGCCTCGCACAGCGACGCGGCTTCACGCTGCGTACCGTGCCCGTACGCCAGGGGGAAAGCTATGTGCGCGACGAAGACTTCATCGAGGCATGGACCGACGATGTCGCGCTAGTGCTCGTGACGTGGGTATCGTCGCTGACATCGAAGCGCGTGAATCTTGCCGCGATGTGCGAGCAGGCACGCCGACGCGGCAGCCTCGCGGCGCTCGATGTCACGCAGGGCATCGGCATCCTGCCGTTCGATCTGAACGACACGCCCTTCGACTTCGTCTGCGGGTCGACGCTCAAATGGCTGTGCGGCGCGCCGGGCACAGGCCTGGGCTATATCGCGCCGCATGCGCTCAAAGCGGGCGCGACGCCTGCCGTGCGCGGCTGGTTCAGTCAGGAAAATCCGTTCAACTGGAACATCGATGCCTTCAGCTATGCATCCGACGCGCGCCGCTTCGATACGGGCACACCTTCGGTGCTGCCTTTCGTCGCCTCGCAGCCGGGCATGTCATGGATGCGCGCGCAGCCTGAAGGCAGCGTGCGCGCACACAATCTTGCGCTGTGCCACGAACTGATCGCACTCGTCGACGACAAGGGTTATCGCCTGCTCTCCCCGCGCACCGACGACGAACGCGGCGCGAGCATCATGGCCGAAGTCCCTGCTCATCTCGATGCTGCGAAGATTGTCGTGCAACTGAAGGACGCGGGCCTCTTCGTCGATTCGCGCAGCCGCACGCTGCGCTTCTCGCCGGGTATCTGCACGACCCGCGCGGGACTCGACAGGCTCGCGCAATGTCTGCCGCGATGATTGCGGGCGGCGTCTTCTCTCGCGCGCCGCGGCGCATGGGCATCGCCTGCGTGCTGACAGGGCCGCCGGTGCGCACGAACATGATGCGCCACCGCTTCCCTTTCCTCACCGATGCGAATTCCCATGAACACTTCTTCCATTACTTCCTCACCGGCTGATGCAGCGATCGAAGGCGTGCGAGGCATTCTCGTATCCATGCCTTGCACCGACCTTCCCGCCACGATGCAGTTCTTCATCACGCGCCTGGGCTTCCGGCTCGATGCGATCTTCCCCGCAGACGGTCCGCGCACCGCGATCCTTTCTCGCGACGGTTTCAAACTACGACTCGGCCTCGATATACGCGACGGCATCAATACGCTAGACGTCCTCTGCGACGATCCTTCGCAAATGCCCGGCGAAACGCGCGAGCTGATCGCGCCGAATGGCGTCACCGTTCGGCTCGTTCACGCCAATCCGCCGATGGTGCTGCCGCCGACGCGCCAGCAACTCGTGCTCGCCCGCGCAAACGACGATGCACACTGGAGCGTCGGACGCGCGGGCATGCGTTATCGCGATCTGCTGCCCGAACGACATGGCGGTGCGTTCATCGCGTCGCACATTCGCATTCTCGATGGCGGACCCGTGCCCGATTACGTGCATTTCCACAAGATCCGCTTTCAGACCATCTTCTGCCGAAAGGGCTGGGTGCGTCTCGTCTACGAAGGGCAAGGCGATCCATTCGTCCTCGAAGCGGGTGATTGTGTGCTTCAGCCGCCCGAGATCCGTCATCGCGTGCTGGAAAGTTCGGCGGGTGCCGAGGTGATCGAACTCGGCAGCCCCGCCGAACACATCACGATGGCCGATCACAACATGGCGCTGCCCTCGCCTGTCTATGATCCGGACCATGAATTCAACGGTCAGCGCTTCGTCCGGCATGTCGCAAAGCAGGCGGTGTGGAAAGCGTGGAAATCGCCGGGCTTCGTCGTGACGGACACAGGCATCGGCGCGGCAACGAAGGGACTCGCGGGCGTGCGCGTGATACGACCGCAAGGCGAGGGACAAGAAGCCTTGCGCATGCACGATACGGAGTTCTGTTTCTTCTTCGTGCTCGCGGGCAGTTTCGACGTCGTGCAAGGTGACGAGCAATGGCGTCTCTGCGCGGACGACAGCATCGCGATCCCGGGCATGCTTCCTTACGCGTTCAAGCATTGCAGCGCGGATCTGGAACTGCTCGAAGTGACCTTGCCGGCCGATTTCTCACTCTCATGAACAACCGCTC
Organism: Paraburkholderia diazotrophica; assembly: GCF_900108945.1. Lineage (GTDB taxonomy): Bacteria > Pseudomonadota > Gammaproteobacteria > Burkholderiales > Burkholderiaceae > Paraburkholderia > Paraburkholderia diazotrophica. The sequence continues at coordinate 21,419 of NZ_FNYE01000050.1, forward strand.
GTGATCGTTTTATGGAAGCGCGATGGCCGGTTTCGGCGTCGCGCTTTTTTCATTCCCACGCTGGAAAGAAGCCTTGCGATTCTCGCAAACCCAGCTTGATAGATTGCGAATACAAGAATTTTTTCGTGTGGGTAATGTGGCACGCGGAGCCGACGATACACGCACTCCATCCGCGATAGGTTCTCCACAAATCCATTACTTCGTCATGCAAATGAAGAAAAAGACAATATCGGCTTTCGCGCTTCTCGCTGCCTGCGGCGTTGCGCAAGCGAATACCAGTTCCGTCACGCTGTACGGACTCATCGACTACGGCGTGAACTACCAGAGCAACGCCGGAGGCGGACGCGTGTTCGGCGGCGCGAGTGGCATCATGCAGGGCTCACGCTGGGGCTTCAAGGGTGTCGAGGACCTGGGCGGCGGTCTGTCGGCGATCTTTCAGCTCGAAAACGGCTTCGATCTCGGTAAAGGCACTGCGCTGCAGGGCGGTTTGTTGTTCGGACGCCAGGCGTACATGGGGCTGTCGAGCAAGACGTATGGCACGTTGACACTGGGACGTCAGTACGATTCGCTCGTGACGTTCGTCGAATCCCGCATGAATTCGGCGAACTATGGCGGCGGTACCACTGCGCATCCGGGCGATCTCGACAACCTCAACAACAGCAAGCGCGTAAACAACTCGGTGAAGTATATGAGCCCCAGCTTTGGCGGGCTCACCGTTGGCGGCGTGTATGGCTTTGGCGGACAGGCAGGCGATTTCACGCGCAATCAGATCTGGTCGGTCGGTGCAGGCTACGAATATGGCAACTTCTCAGCGGGCGCGGCCCTCATGGAAGTGAGAAACCCGAACCAATCGTTCTTTACGGCAACGCCCACGAACATCACAGGTACGAACGTCAACAATATGACGGCAAGCCCGGTCTACAGCGGATACGCTTCAGCTCACACTTATCAGGCCGTCGCCGTCGCTGGCAACTATACCTTCGGTCCCGCTACATTTGGTCTTGTCTATAGCAACGTGCAATTCAAGGATCTCGGCGATACATCGTCCGGCTCCGATCCCCTCAAACTGACGGGCACCGCGAAGTTCAATACGGGCGAATTCAATCTAACCTATTTCTGGACGCCGGCTCTGGCGAGCGAACTCGTCTATAGCTACACGCATGGCTCGGGAGCGGGGACGATCGGCAACTCTGAGTACAACACCATTTCGTTGTCACTCGACTATTACCTTTCGAAGCGCACGGACGTGTACGTCATCAGCAGCACGCAATTTGCGAGTGGTACAGATTCAACGGGCCACGCGGCGCGAGCGACGCTCAATGCGCTGACGGCATCATCGACGAACCGGCAGACGTTCGTTCAGTTAGGGATTCGACACAAGTTCTGAGCCCGCAAACCGCCGCGACGTGATCTGCGAAGCGTTGGAAGCGAAGCGTCCGGGTAAACCGTTTGGCCGCGATAGCGGCGTAAATCCGGGGCCGACGCGGTTTAGAATGCGCAAGCCAACATCGGGGAGCGTGCAAGCGCGAGCGTCCTGACGACTCGACGTGGTCATAGACCCTGGCACGCACGGATGCTCTTTGCGCGAGAACAACCAGATTTCCGCTCTGGCCAGTTCCAATGTAAGTTGGGCCACGCGAGCGTCTCTTTGGAAGGTTTCGCGCACAACAAAGTCCGCCGCGCCCTGCCCGAAAAGCTCACTCCAGTTCTGGATAGTATCGTTTGCCCATGTCGGCGAGTCATTCTAAAGCTTCCGCGCGATCACGTGCCGCAGGAACAAGGTCTCAAACCGTTGAACATATAAAGCCTTGCAGGCGTGTCCGCGAGGACTGCACTGCGCTCTTCATCATCCGCAAGCAGCGCGCGAAACAGCTTGAGCGCGTGGGCAAAATGCTCACGGGCTTCGTACTGTGTATGCGGCCAGTCGCTGCCCCACATCAGGCGACCAGGACCGAACGCCTCCTTCAAAAGACGAACCGCTTCATGCATGTCATCGTCACCCGTGCGAAGGTCGCGCCAGTTCCGGTACGCCGCTGATATCTTCACCCACACGCGCTGCGTATGAGCCAGTTCGAGAAGACGGCGAAAGCCCGGGTCACGGACACCGAGATCAGGATCGGGCCTGCCGAAATGATCGACGACCACGTTCACGCCGGCTTCCAGAAGCGGCTCGACGATACGCTGCAGCCGCGCCGCTTCCGCATGCACCTCGACATGCCATCCCAGTTCTCGGACATATGCGAGCGTTTGTCCGCTCACCCAGTTATCGAGTGGCAGGTCGGCATGGCCGATCAGATTCAGGCGGATTCCAGCGACGCCCGCGTCCGCCATCTCCGTCAGTGTGTCTTTTGCGCAGTCGCGCCCGATCACCGCGACGCCACGTAGTCTTTCGGGCGCGCGGCGCAACGCATCGAGCAGATAGCTGCAATCCGCGCCAAGAAAGCTGGGCTGTACAAGCACGCCGTGTGTTATGCCGTGCGCGTCCAGTTGTGCCAGATAGGCGTCGAGCGGCGCGTCGTAGTCGGGCGCATAGCGCCGCCGCTGGGTGAGCGGCAGGCCGCGCTCGAATACATGCGCATGCGTATCGACAGATCCAATGCGGGCGGGACGACGCGCATCCTGCCGATGGCTCGCGTCTGTCCCCGACTTCTCCATCATGAACATTCCTTCATCACCGGTCTTGCGCGGCTACGCGCGAATGCGCGCGTCAATGCCTTTGCGCGTGAGAGAGCGCGCCCGGATGTTGCGTATCCAAAGCGGCATCGCCTAGTGCTCGGCCGCGCGTCTCCGGCAGCATCAGCACGGACAGCACGACGATCGCGTAGGCGAGTCCTGCATCGATCCCGATCGCCGTTCCGAGTGACATATTTGCGGACATCTGTCCGACGAGCACCGGAAAACCCGCCGATGCAACACGGCCGAAGTTGTAGCAGAACCCGACACCCGTGCCGCGCATCCCACGCGGATACAGTTCGTTGAACAACGCGCCCATGCTCGCGGGAATGCCCGCTGCAAAAAAGCCCAGCGGAAAGCCGAAGAACAGCATCGCGGTATTGCCGAGCGGAAGAAACAGATAGGCGATCACGGTTATCACGCAGCAGATCGCAAACGTGAGAATGGTCTTGCGGCGTCCGATGCGGTCCAGCAGTTGCGCGCTCGCGATGCACCCGCAAAAGAATGCGACGATCACGACAGCGAGGTAGCCTCCCGTGCCCAGCACCGAAAGGTGGCGCTCGCTCTTCAGAAACGTGGGCAGCCAGGTCATCAGCGCATAGTAGCCGCCATGCGCGCCGACGCCGAGCAACGCGCCGATCAGCGTCATACGCAACACTTGTGGAGAAAAAATGCCGACGATCGCACCGGGCGCCGGTTCGTCCTGGCGCACTCGCGGATCGCGCGCCGTGCGGGCAGGCACGGCGGGTTCCTGCACGCCGCGTCGAACGTAAAGGATCAGCAGCGCGGGAATGATGCCGATCCCGAACATCGCGCGCCACGCGGTTTCCCCGGGCAGCAGCGAAAACATCACCGCATAGAGCAGCACCGCTGCGCCCCAGCCGACGGCCCATGCGCTCTGTACGCTGCCCATTGCCTTGCCGCGATGCTCGTTGCGGATCGTCTCCGCCATCAGCACTGCGCCGGCCGCCCATTCCCCTCCGAAGCCGAACCCCTGCAGCGTCTTGAGCACGAGGAACTGCGGATAGTTCTGCGCGAACGCGCACAGGAATGTGAACACGGAAAAGAACGCGACCGTCCATTGAAGCGTCTTTACGCGACCCAGCCGGTCCGACAGCATGCCCGCGATCCAGCCGCCCAGCGCGGACGCGACCAGCGTGACGCCACTGACGAGCCCCGCTTGAGTGCGACTGATCGACCATTCCGCGACGATCGCCGGAATCACGAGGCTGAACATCTGCACGTCGAGCGAATCAAGCGCCCATCCGCCGAAACACGCCCAAAACGTCCGGCGTTCGTTGCCTGAAATCTCGCTGAACCACTTGAACATTGCCGTCTCCATGCGTCGTCGCTCCTGCATGGGAAACGACGTGTTCCTGATGGCCGCCGATTGTTATCGGATCTCGGCCTGGTAGATGAATTCACTGGCGGGCCCGCGCGAGCGGCGCCATTCCAGCGGCTGCCTGTCGTAGCCATACGCGAGTCGCTCGATCACGACGGCAGGCGTACCCGGTTCGATGCGCAACAGCCGTGCATGCAGCGGGTCGATCGCTTCGACGGTCAGGGTTTCCGTGGCGGAGGCCACGACCTGATTGCACTGTGCCTCATACACGGGATACAGCAGATCACCGACTTCGTTGAGATCCATCTGCGCAAACGCGGCAAAACGGACGTAGGGCAGCCAGATTTCTTCGGCCAGCATCGGCACATCGTCGATCAGACGCAGGCGCGACATCTGGATCACGCGCGCGCTACTCGATATCTGCAATGTTGCGGCGACCGCGGAGGGCGCATCGACAACCTCGCGGCGCAAGATGCGGCTCTCCGGAATGCGCCGTTCGCCCTGCCGCGTCTGGAAGCGGAAGAAGCGAAACAGCGAACTGTCGAAGCTCGCCCGACGCACGAATGTCCCTCTGCCCTGGAAACGCTCGAGCAGGCCTTCCGCGACGAGCAGATCGACGGCCTTTCGGACCGTGCCGACGGCCACGTCATAGCTCTTCGCGAGTGCCTGCTCGGTGGGAATCGCTTCGCCGGGCTTCCAGTGGCGTGCCGCGATCAGGGCAACCATTTCATCGCGCAAACGCTGGTAGCGCGGCAACCGGTCATCGGCGTGCATCGTATTCCTCCATCGGATTCATATATATGATTTCACGAATCGCGTTCCAGTCGGATCGGGGATAACCCTCGAAACCCTGTATTTCCTATAACGACGGGTTTCTACCGATTGTTGCCAGACCGCACACAACTAAACATATATATGAATTTTGATAACGGAGATGTGTTGTGAGCCAAATCCAGACCGCTGAGCAGGCAGTCGTGAAGAAAATCGCCTGGCGGCTCATGCCGCTGTTGGTCGTGATGTTCCTTATCGCCTTCATCGACAGGCAGAATGTCGGATTCGCCAAGCTGCAGATGGTGCACGCACTGGGAATGTCGGAAGCGTCGTATGGCCTGGGCGCGTCGCTTTTCTTCATCGGCTATCTGCTGTTCGAAGTGCCCAGCACGCTCGCGCTGCATCGCTTCGGTGCGCGCCTGTGGCTCGCGCGCATCATGGTGACGTGGGGTGCCATTACGATAGCGATGGCATTCACACGTTCGATGGAGCTCTTCTATGTGTTCCGGTTCGCGCTGGGTGTCGCGGAAGCCGGCTTCTATCCGGGCGTGATCTTTTATCTGACGCTGTGGTTTCCGCAAAGTCATCGCACCCGCATGCTCGGCTTCTTTACACTCGGCAGTGCGCTCGCCAACATGCTCGGCTCGCTCGCCGGAGGCTTGCTGCTGTCGCTCGACGGCAACCTTGGCCTCGCTGGGTGGCAGTGGGTATTCGTGGCGACGGGCGCGCCCGCGATCGTCGTTGCACTGGTGGCGTTGCGTTTCCTGCCTGAGTCAGTCGAACGCGCTCCGTTCCTGTCCGACGAGGAGAAAGATGTGATAGTCACGGCGCTGCGTCGCGAGGCGCCGACGCAAGCCGTCGCTGAGCATCCGTGGCGGGCGCTGGTCGACAGGCGCGTGCTGATGTTTGCGTGCGGCTATATGCTGATGTCCACGTCGCTCTATGGCGTGACGTACTGGCTGCCGACACTGCTCAAAAGCGGCGGCGTTTCGCATTCGTCGCTCAACGGCCTGCTCAACATGATTCCGTGGATGCTCGCCGCGCTGCTTCTGCTGTGGCTGCCCGCGAAACTGAAACGCGAGGGCGTGGTCCTCAAGGCAATGGCGATGGTGGCAGGCATCGGCGTGATCGGCTTCGCGCTAAGTCTCGTGCTGCCGGGCCTGCCGCTGCGGTTCGCCGCGCTTGTGTTGGGCGGCGCATGCATTCCGCTGCTGTATCCGTGCTTCTGGTCGCTGCCTCCGCGTTACTTTGCGGGTGCCCGTGCTGCGGCGAGTATCGCGGCGATCAATTCGATCGGCAACCTCGGCGGCTTCTTCGCGCAGAACCTGATGCCCTACGTCGGCAAGGCCGCGGGCAACGCGAGCGCCCCTATGCTGGTGCCCGTCGTCTGCCTGACGCTGCTTGGACTGGGCATGTCGATCGCGTCGGCGCGCAGTGGATCGGGCGCGCGCGTGCGAGTAACTGCGAGACAGTGAGCCAAAGATGGCGAAAAGGCGAGCGCACCCGACGCCTTCCGATCAGGCCAACCAGCTGCGACACGACCGGCCCGCGCGCAAGGTTCTGAAGTCCAGCCGCTGGCTGCTGCTGCGCAACCGCCACAACCTCGGGCCCGAACAGTCGGTGCATCTGAAGGAACTGCTGGCCGCCAACCAGCCGTTGTTATGCGTCTACCTGCTGCGCGACGACCTGAAGCGGCTTGGGTTCTATCGCAAACCGGCATGGGCGCAAAAGGCCTGGGAACAATGGATCGAGCAGGCCCGGCAAAGCGGGATAGCGGCCCTGCAGCTGTTTGCCCAGCGCCGGCAAGGCTACTGGCATGGAATCCTGGCGCGCTGTCGCCATCCACTCAATACCAGCATCGCTGAAGGGATCAACAACACCATCAAGGTCATCAAACGTCGTGCTTACGGGTACCGCGACGAAGAGTACGTCTTCCTCAAGATCCGCGCCGCGTTCCCCGGTAATCCGCGATGAACCAAAAAAAATCCGACGGAAGCGCTAACCTGCCCGCAGCAGCGAAGGCTTCTGAACGTCGTATGCGTAGCTTTCCGCATGCCCAGCGACGGATCGAGGGGAAATGACAACGTACAGGTGATTGCCGCGGTTCTGCGAGCGGTGTATCGTTCGCCCCGCTCATTCCAGGATTGTTGCCATTCACGCGGAGTCGGTTCAGCGGTGCAAACAGATGCGCTTATTGAGCAGGACATCGTGCATCTCGATCGGGTTTTGCGCGCGTTCGTTTTCCGACGCACTGCCGACGCCACCACGACGGCGTACTGGCGCAACCGGCTTCACACGCTTTTCCAGTCACTACATCTCTCCGACTATCAACTTCACCGGATCCAGGAGCTCATGCATGAGCTTCACGAGTTCGAGCAACATGGTATGCGCGACCGTTAGCGCCATGAACGCGGAGTGTGCCATCGCGATCGCAGCGATATCTGCCTTCCAGGCAACCGACGACAAACAACAACAGGTTGCGATCGTAGTAGTGCAGAGCGTGCCAATGCTTGAGATACCTGCTGACCTGGAAGATCCACTCAGATTGACATGAAGGACCGCTCCACTTAAGCGACGGAGTAGTTGGCGTTTTTCAGGATACTTCCCCACTCATAATCGCAGTGATCGGGAGTATAGGGCATCGTCCCGCCGCCGGGCGTAAACGTCAGCTCTCCGAAAAATATCTGCCCGTCATGCGCGTAGAGATCCACGCGCACGTAGCCGAGCCCATCGGCCAGCAGCATGGCAACATTGCTCAGTTCGTCCCAATTCGACGGTCGCGCCACGGCGCGCTCGCTGCGCGCGTAGTCGCCCCACGCCAGCTCAAGCCTGTTCCACCGGGGGTCATAGACATCGGCGCAAGGTTTGCCAAAACGATCGGAAATGATACCCGTATAAATTATCGGACCGTCTGGACCGTGGCCGAACATGTGCATTTTGTAATCAGCCGGAACGGTGCCCGAGCGGTCGAGAAGCAGGGTCTCAAAGAAGATCCGTGGCTGAATGCCCTTATAGTGCTGCTCACGCGCGACCCGGTAATAGTCAATGCTCAACCATCTGTCGGCAAGGCGACGCAATTCTCCGAACGATCTTTTCGACTTGTCCCAGACGACTTCGACGAAGTTGGAACCGTGATTCGCTTTCATGACGAACGATGAGGGAAGTGAGTCGAAAACCTCTTCCGTAAAAACGTCGGGGGCCGCAAGCAACGGAATAAGGTGCTTCTCCCCGATGCGTTCCCTCACGTATTCGCGAACCCTCAGCTTGTCGGTCAGACTGCTCCAGCGCGGATCCGGGTGCAGGCATCGCATCAGAATCATTTCGTTGAAAGCCGTCGGATGCTTCATGTTCGGGAACCGCCCGATTCTTCGACGATGGGAAAGAGCCAAATACAAATCGTCGGGCATAAGCGACGCTGCACCTTTGATCACGCGACGCGCGCTCCTGAAGAAGAGATTGTTCATGGTTTTGTGTCCTCCACATGCGCTAACTGCCTGCTCGGCAACTGAAAGCCTGGATGTCCGCAATCAGCACTTCGCCTCCACGTCAGTCGGCGCAGGAACCTGTGCATAAATCACGCCAGCCGCCATTTGCAGCTCACCGCGCCTGGTGGGATTAGTGGCTATGTTGGAAAGCACCCGTTTCGCATGAAATCGGTTATTGACCCAACGTTCATGCGGGTTATCGATGGCGCAAATGACCCAGATTCTGGCGTAAGGAGGCACTGGTCAAAATGTAAAAAAGGGGCGGCGTCCGTCGCTCTTTCTGGTAGCCAGGAACTATGCCGACGCCTTTGAGGCGAGGCGTGGCTGACGAGGCCAGTCCAATGATTGCAGTTGGAGACGGTTTTTTTGCCTCTGGGCGGTAGGCCGACCGCATTGAGTCAATTCGTTCGTGCGGACAGACTTCCCGCGCCTTCACGCAGCAGCAGCGAAATTCGACGTATCGCGCTTGGTGAGACCGCTTCTATGCGCATTCAATTCGTTATCGGCAACCTGAGCGACTATCACATACCACGCTATCGCGCGCTCGTGCAGCTCGCGTTGAGACACGGATGTCAGGTATCCCTCGTAGAGCTGTTCGAATACACCAGCTTCTATGACTATCCGCAAAGCGATCGCGGGGCGTTCCTGCAAGATGTGCCGTCCGAGATGATTACAGTCTTCAAAGGTACCGTTGCAGGCCGCAAGCATTGGCTGACGGTGGCGGCCCGGCTCGGCGTGATCGTCCGTGCCACGCGCCCCGACGTTGTCATCACGCTCGGCTACAACACCAGCTATTCCATTTACTTGTGTCTGCTGAGGACGCTGACGCATCGATTCAAGCTGATCTATATGTCGGACTCGAAGGCTGACGACGGCAAACGGCACCGACTCAAGGAAGCCTTAAAAAGAATCCTCGTCTCACGCTTCGATGGTGCACTTGTGGCCGGTGAGAAGCATCGTCGATACGCTGAGTCGCTCGGCATTCCCTTGCAGCGGTCACGTGTCGGCTTTGATGTCATCGACGTTGCGTACTTCCGCGACGCCGCAAGGCACGCACGCGCGCACGCCGACAGCGAACGATGCCGCTTCGCCTTGCCGACGCGATACGTGCTTTGCGTGAGCCGCTTTGTGAAGCGCAAGAATGTACCGCTCGTTTTGGAAGCGTTCGCCCGCTCAGGGCTTGCGCAAAGAGGGTTGTCCCTCGTCCTGGTCGGGCAGGGTCCGCTCGAGCAGACGATACGCGAAAAGGTTGCCGCGCTCGGGCTAAACGAGCAAGTCCTGATTTTCAGGGCGGTTCTGAACAGCGACATGCCGGCCTTTTATGCCCTCGCCGACTTCATTGTGCTCGCCAGCGCATTCGACCAGTGGGGGCTGTGCGTCAACGAGGCGATGGCTGCGGGGCGGCCAGCGATCGTGTCGCAGACTTGCGGATGCGCGAACGAAGTCGTGTACGACGGAATCAACGGTTTCATCGTTCGACCCGGCGACGTCGAGCAGCTCGCGAAGAAAATGAGGCAGCTCGCCGAAGACCATGCGCTTCGCGAAAAGCTCGCCCGCGACGCAGAAACAACAATCCATGGCTGGACACCTGAACTCTTCGCCGAAAACGCGCTCGCTCTCGCAAACGTGTGCCTAAAACGCAGTGACGCGCACGCAAGCTGAAAGGGTCGAAAGGGAATGGAAATTGCTGAATGGGAATTGCTCCCCATCCCCGCAATGCTGTTAGAAGACGCATTGGCAGGGCCGACCGCGATTTAAAGGATTCAATTTCATGGGTTTGCGAATTCTTCACGCCATCATCACGGTCAATCCTGCATATGGCGGGCCGATTGAGGGAATCGTTCAGGCGGCTCGCGAGCATCGGCGCAGAGGAAATTCAATCGAGATCCTCACGCTCGACGGACCGGACGAGCGCTCACTCGATCAGTGCGAGATTATCTGCCACCCCGTCGGCCCGGGGTTCGGCAAGTACAGGTATTCCCCCAGGCTGGTCCCATGGCTGCATGCCAACGCGCCGAAATACGACCTTGTTATTGTCAACGGCATCTGGAACTACACATCGTTTGGTGTTTGGCGTGCGCTACGCGATTCGGGGGTACCTTATTACGTATTCACGCACGGGATGCTGGATCCGTACTTCAAGCAACGCTACCCGTTAAAGCACTTCAAAAAGATGCTCTATTGGCCATGGGCGGACTATCGGGTACTTCGCGATGCAAATGCCGTGTTCTTTACGTGCGAGGAAGAGCGTCTATTGGCTCGCCAATCGTTCCGCCCGTACCGCTGCAACGAACACGTCGTCAATTACGGCACTGCGGGTGCCGTTGGCAATCCAGACACGCAGCGCGAACTTTTCCTGTCGAGTTTTCCGCATCTGCGAGGTAAAAAAAATCTGCTCTTTCTTGGGCGAATCCACGAAAAAAAGGGAATCGACCTTACTCTGAAAGCGCTGGCTCAATGTGTGAAAGACACTCCGCAAGACAGGATTAACGATGTGCAACTGATCATCGCCGGCCCCGATGAAGGCGAGTACGCGAGGGTGGTGAAGGCACTGTGCTCCGAGTTGCAGTTGACAGAAAGGGTGACGTGGACGGGAATGCTCGACAACGAGCTCAAGTGGGGCGCATTCCTTGTATCCGACGCCTTTGTGCTTAACTCGCATCAGGAGAACTTTGGGGTTTCCGTGGCGGAAGCGTTATCTGCGGGGCTGCCGACGCTGATTACAGACAAGGTCAACATCTGGCGTGAGATCGAACAGTCTCGCGCGGGCTTCGTGGATAAGGACGACCTGGCAGGGGCAGTGCGCTTATTGCACCGCTGGCTGGGCGCTTCGCGACCTGAGTGGGCCGACATGCGCACGCGCGCCAGACAGTGCTTCACTTCCCGATTTCATATCGCTCAGTCCACGCAATCTTTGCTCGACGCACTTGCCCTGTACAAGGAGACCCCGCCAAAGCGGGGGCTCTATGCTGCGAGATGGTGAGCGTGATCGTTGCCCGCGAGCGCCGGAGATGATCGTTCGAAGCATGAGCGCAACTCGTCAGGCGTGTCAGTCCCTGCAGTTACCCACACACTCCTGTTCGAGGACCGAATCATCTACCCGGATGGAGCCATTCTCGAAATGCGCATCTGGCGATTACGGGAGAGCGGCGGCGAACGCGTGAGCGAGGTGAATCATGAGCAAAATGAACGTGCATGTTGGTGGCGCGCGGGATATGGGTCGTCGATTCGCGCCGGCATTCAACCGTGCGCAGGCAGGCGAGGATTTCGAAGCCGTCTGACCGCGCCGTGGGACGCGGTGACCGCCGAGGTTTCTTTATGACCGAATCGCACACGGCCATGGATGCGCCCGATGCTGATCGTTCGCAATGAGGCGATGTTGGCGTTTAATCCGGCTAGCGACATGTACGCCTCATGCCTCTTCGCTCGGATCCATCAGTTCGATCAGGAACTGCCCCTTCGAAGGCCATTAACATCGCCACAAAATCGGTCCAGTCGACGCGCCTGCCGTCGCACAAATCACACAACGTGATCGAAGAAACGAGCGGCCCTCTTCACAGGAATGCTGGGAAGTCACGGTAGCCAGCATCAGTTGCGTCGCTGTATGCGACCTCTGTCAAATGATGCTTCCGTGTAAGTTATGCACAGAACGGGTGGATGAGGCTGTAGTCATTACCCGGGTACCTCGAATGAATAGCCCTGTTATAAGGAGTACATGTCCGATTGCCCTGCTTGAAGTCGGTCGGGACCCGGCATAACACCTGCGCAACATGCCGATCGCTGGCCTGCCGTCCGCAGCTTCGACCTGCGGGTTGAAACCGCCAACTTTTCGGACGAGATGTACGGTCATCAACGGTTGCCGGCCGCACGGGACGACCGGTTGCGCACGCATCGCCGCATCACTGCTCGATCTGCCGGTTCCAGCGCTGATCCCATTGCGCGCGATGCGCATTGATCGAATCCCAGTCGACGACCGTCACCTTCTTCACCAGATCGGTTAGATTGCCGAGGCTCTTTTGCATCGCGGGCGGCATCGTCGCATGCTCGTTGGTCGGAATCTGCTTGCCCGCTTCCGCCGCTTTCGATTGAGCCGGCGCGGACAACAGGAACTGCGCGAGCTTTTGCGCGAGCTGCGGATCGGCGTTGTTCTTCACCACGCAAAGATCGACGAGCAGCAACACCGCGCCTTCCTTCGGATTCGCATAGGCAACGGGAATGCCCTTGTCCTGCAGATCGCCGACGGCCGTCGGCGTCAGCGGAAAGAGGCCGGCTTCACCCGTCTGCACCATCTCAGAGAGCTTCGCCGAATTCGGAATATATTCGACCACATTTGGACCCACGGTGCTCGACCATTTGCTGAAGCCCGGTTCGACGTTCTGGTCACTGCCGCCCATCAAACGATTGATCGCGAGAAAGCCGTGCAGGCCGAACGTGCTGCTCGACGCCGACTGAAACACCACCTTCCCCTTGTACTTCGGATTGGCGAAGTCCAGCCATGACGTGGGCGGCGCCCAGCTCTTCTCCGCGAAGAGCTTCGTGTTGTAGCCGATGCCCGTCATGCCGAGCTGCACGCCCGCGCCGATGTCGTCTTTCATCCGCGCGAACGGATACAGCTCTTTCAGCACGGGTGCATCGTCAAGCTTCTGGCACACGCCCATGCTGACGGCACGCGCCATCACGCCATCATCGAGAAACGCGACGTGAATCTGCGGACTGTTGCGATTCGCGAGCAGCTTCGCCAGCACATCCGACGACGTGCCCGGCACCACCACCACCTTCACGTTATTCGCCTTCTCGAAGTCGGGCAGCACCTGACTTGTATAGGCCTTTTCCATCGGTCCGCCATTCATGCCGATGTAAATCGTTTTGGTTTGCGACCAGGCGGGCGCGGCAGCGCCAATTGCGAACGCGGTGGTCAGTGCCGCGACCGTGCTTGACAGCTTCATCGTGGGTCTCCTTGACATGACTAAAGAACAGCGGGGATCGCGCTTCGATCGAAGCGGCCGATCGCAAACGCATCGAGTGGCGTCGACGTCTCGCCGTCGATGACGAGGTCGGCCAACACCTCGCCGACACCGGGCGCAAGCAGAAAGCCGCCGCCCGAAAAACCGAATGCGTGCAGCACACGCGGCACTTTCTGGCTCGCGCCAATCACGGGATTGCTGTCGGGCGTTTCGCCTTCGACGCCGCTCCACGTGCGGATCAGCAATGCATCGCGCAACGCGGGCAGCAGCGCGCAGGCGTCGCGCATCACGGCGCGCGTCGTTTGCGTCGATGGTTGCGCATATTCGCCGTCGCCACGTCCGCGTCCGCCGCCGATCACGCAGTTGCCGCGCTCGACCTGGCGCGCATAGACACCGCCGCCGACCACGCCGAGGTTATGCATGATGAAGTGCGGCAACGGCTCCGTCACCCACATGTTCGGGTAGATCGGCTTCATCGGTACGGATTCGCCGAAAAAGCCCGCCACCGTATTCGCCCATGCGCCTGCGCAGTTGATCAGCCAGTCGGCGGTGATGTGCTCGTCGCCCGCGCGAATCTGAAAGCGCGTGCCATCGTGCGTGATGTGGGTCAGCGCGGTCTGCTCGCGCACGACAGCGCCCGCCCGTTGCGCCGCGCGCGCGAATGCCGGCGACACGAGGCGCGGATTCGCGTGACCGTCGCTCATGCACAGGGACCCGCCGATCGCTGCGTCGCCGAGCCACGGATAGCGCTTGCGAAACGCCGTGCCGCCCAACAGTTCGGTCGCGAGTCCATGCTCGCGCGCCATCGCGGCCCACGTTTCGAGCACGGCGAGATCGCTTTCGCGCCGCGCCAGCCGCAGATGTCCCGACGCGACGAGTTCTCCGTCGATGCCGATCAGGTCGGGCAGTCTGTCCCAGATGCGCCGCGCGCGCATCGCGAGCGGCAGTTGCTCGGCGGGTCTGCCCTGGCAACGTACGCCGCCGTAGTTGACGCCGCTCGCCTGGGCGCCGCAATAGTGCCGCTCGAACAGGCCGACACGCACGCCGCGCCGCGTGAGTGCGAGCGCGGCGGACGATCCGACCAGCCCGCCGCCCGCGATGACGACCTGATAGTGGATGGCATCACTCATCGCGCGCCTCCTCGGGAATGGCGGCAACGCCGTCGTCGAACAGCATCGGCGAAATGGGAATGGGCTTGATGGGCGCCTGGGCGCGCAGACGTCCAACGCTTTCCAGCGGACGTCCCGTTTCTTCGCTCAACAGCGCGATGGCCGCTTCGCCGCACATCCGGCCCTGACAGCGTCCCATGCCGATGCGCGTCAATGCCTTCAGCCGGTTGATCTCGCTTGCCTCTCCGTCGCGAATACAGCGGCGCAACGTGCCCGCATCGATTTCTTCGCAACGGCATACCGTCATGTCGTCGGGCCATTGCTTCGCCGGTCGCTGCGGGGGTGCGAAGGCCGCTTCGATGCCCGCGCGAAACACGGCGATGTGCTTCAGGCGCCGTTCAAGCGTCGTTGCATCGATACCGTCTGGATGCCGCGGATGCGCGATGCCGAGATCGTCGAGCAACGCGAGCGCCGCGCGGCGTCCCGCGAGTTCCGCAGCGTCCGCCCCTGCAATGCCCGCGCCGTCGCCGGCGAGGTAGACGCCCGGCACCGAACTGCGCCCGTCGTCGTCACGTTCGGGCAGCCAGCAGCGGTTCAATCGATCGAAATGGAAACGGCAGCCGGCAACATCGGCCAGCTGCGTTTCCGGCCGCAAGCCAAAGCCCAGGCCCACTGCATCGCATGTGATCGTATCGATGTGTGCCGCCGCACTGTCGTCCTGAGACGATGCCTTGAAACTAATCGCCGTCACGGC
The DNA here is from genome assembly GCF_900108945.1 of Paraburkholderia diazotrophica. Taxonomy (GTDB): domain Bacteria; phylum Pseudomonadota; class Gammaproteobacteria; order Burkholderiales; family Burkholderiaceae; genus Paraburkholderia; species Paraburkholderia diazotrophica. The sequence continues at coordinate 36,517 of NZ_FNYE01000050.1, forward strand.
CGTCGCGCCGTCGATGCCGACCAGCGTCACATCGCGCTCGACCCGCACGCCATGCGCCTTCAGCCACGCGACGTAATAGACGCCTTTCGCGAACGTCGATGGTTGGCTGATGAGCTTCGGCGCGGCAGCGGCCTGGCGCAACAGTGCGCTCGTGTCGAGCACGGCTTCGACCTGCGCGCCCGCCTTCGCGTACTGATACGCAACGAGATACAGTAACGGACCTGTGCCCGCCAGCACGACGCGCCGCCCGATCGCACATCCTTGCGTCTTCAGCGCGACCTGCGCGCCGCCCAGCGTATAGACGCCCGGTAATGTCCAGCCGGGAACGGGCAGCACGCGATCCGTTGCACCGCTCGCGATGATCAGATGCGTGAACGGCACGCGCGCCTCGCGTCCATTGCACACCGTATCGAGGCAATGCGCTTCGCAGCCCCATACCAGCGTTTCGGGACGATAGTCGATGTGAGGCAGCAGATCGCGCATCGTCCGATGCACGGCATCGGCTTTCTTCGATTCGAAGCCGTAAAGCGCCGCCTTCGTCCGTTGAAATCCTGCACCGGCGGGCGGCTGCCGGTAGATCTGTCCGCCCCAGAGCGCGTTCTCGTCGATCACGATGGGGCAGATGCCCGCTGCAACCAGCGTCTGCGCCGCGCGAATGCCAGCGGGCCCCGCACCGACGATCACGACACGTTGCTCGCCGTTCATCGTGCGCCCCCTTTGATGGATGACACGGCATTTGTCACGACGCGCATGCCCTGCTCTACGAGCGTCGAGCACGCGCGTATCCGAGCGCCATCCTCGCAGCGCACCCAGCAATCCTGGCACGCGCCGATCAGGCAAAAGCCCGCGCGCGGCTCGCCGCTGAATTCGCTGTGATGCACGTGACGCTGCTGCGTGAGAATGGCCGTCAGCACGGTATCGCCCGTCAGCGCGCCGACTTCGACGCCATCGAGGAAGAACGACAACGGCGCGCGTCCCGTTTCGGTGACGCGTAGCAACTGGCTGTTGGGACCGGACATGTGAGCGAGAGCGGAAGAAGCCATCAGTGCTGGCCGATCAGGATCCGGTTGAGACCGTAGACGCGGTCGAGCAGCAGCATCGCGCCCGCCGTGATGAAGATGACGAGCGCGGAAACGGACGCCATCATCGGGTCGATCGATTCGGTTGCATACATGTACATCCGCACCGGTAACGTGATCGTCTGCGGCGACGTGATAAAGACCGACATCGTGAGTTCGTCGAAGCTGTTAATGAACGCGAGCAGCCAGCCGCCCGTGATGCCGGGGATGATCATCGGCAGCGTGATGCGGCGAAACGTGGTCCACGCATCGGCGCCGAGCGATGAAGCAGCGTGCTCGATGCTGCGATCGAGCCCGCTCACCGACGCCAGCACGAGGCGCATCGCGAACGGCGTGATCACGACCATGTGCGCGAGAATCAGCCACACGAAGGAACCTGTTGCGCCGATCAATGCAAAAAATCGCAGCATCGCGATGCCGAGGACGAGCCCCGGAATCACGAGCGGCGACAGCAGCAGTGCATTGAGAAAGTTGCGCCCCGGAAAACGCGCGCGGCCAATCGCAAGCCCAGCGGGCAGCGCGATCACGAGCGACAGCGTCGCCGACGCGAAAGCCAGCTTCAGGCTGGTGAAGAATGCCGTGACAAAGTCGGGATAATCGAGAATCGCGCGAAACCAGCGCAGCGAGAAACCGTGCGTCGGCAGCGTCAGCGTTTGGTCGGGCGTGAATGCGACGAGCACGACAATCGCCAGCGGCGCGAGCACGAAGAGAATCACGAGTGTGTGGAACGCGAGTGCGACAGGGCCGTTCTTGCGCATGATGGTTCGCCGGTAGGTTTGCTTGCGTGTTCGCCTCAGCCCATGCTGCGGGCGTAGCGCCGTTCAAGCACGCGGTAGTAGGTGAGCATTACGACGAGATTCGCGATCAGCAGCAGCACCGCAATCGTCGCGCCGAGCGGCCAGTTCATGGAACTCAGGAACTGGTCATAGACGGCCGTGGCCGCGACTTTCAGGCGGCGTCCGCCGAGCAGGCCCGGGATCGCGAATGCGCTCGCCGAAAGCCCGAACACCATCAGGCTGCCCGACAGGATGCCGGGCATCAGTTGCGGCAGCACGATGCGGCGCAGCGTCGTCGCGGGCGATGCCATCAGCGAAAGCGCCGCGTTCTCCGTCTGCGGATCGAGCCGTTGCAGCGCGGTCCACACGGGGATCACCATGAACGGCAACATCACGTGCACCAGCGCGATGACGATCGCGAACGTCGTGTATTCGAGCTTGTAAGGTCCGAGCCCCAACAGCGCAAACGCCTGGTTCACGAGGCCGTTCATGTTCAGCAGCATGCTCCAGCCGAACGCGCGCACGACGACCGACACCAGCAGCGGAGCCAGAATGACCAGCAGGAAGATCGAGCGCCACGGGTCGCTCATGCGCGACAGCACATACGCTTCGGGCGTGCCGATGGCGACGCACAGCACCGTCGTCAGCAGCGCGATGCCGAAGGTGCGCAGGAAGATCGTATGGAAGTACGACGAGCCGAGCACTTCGACGTAGTTGTGAAAGTCGAATGCGGCAATCGGGCCAATTGCGGGATCGAAGCGATAGAAGGTCAGCGCGAATGTCATCGCGAGCGGCACGAGCACGAGCGTGGAGAACAGCAGCAGCGCGGGCGCGCTCATCAGCCAGAGCGGCACGAATGCGTGCCACGGCGCGCGCGGCGCATGGGCGCTCGTGCCTTGCGTTGCGGGCAGCGTGCTATCCATGAGCACGCTCCTCCGCGATCAGGCGCAGCGAATCGGCATGCCAGTCGATACCCACTTGCGCGCCTTCCGAAAAGGGCTCGTTGCCCTCGTTCTGGCAGCACACGAGCATTTCGCCGACGCGGCTGTCGAGCCGGTAAAGCCACTGGCTGCCGAGAAAGAAGCGGCTCGTCACGTTGCCTGATAGACGCCCTTCGCCAGGCGCGCACAGGCGCAGCTTTTCGGGGCGGATGCACAGCGTGACGGCATCGCCGACATCGATCCCATGCGCATGTCCTTGCCCTTGTCCTCGCGAAGACAGTTGCGCGATGCTGCCTGTCTGCGCGAGATCCTGACCGAGGTCGATGCGGATCGCGTCGCCGTCGCGCGCGACGACGGTGCCCGCAAGCATGTTCGCCTTGCCGATGAACTGTGAGACGAAACGGTTTTCGGGCCGCTCGTACGCACGATACGGCGTATCGATCTGCGTGATGCGCCCCGCTTCCATCACGACCACGCGATCGCTGATCGACAGCGCTTCGGATTGATCGTGCGTGACCATGATCGTCGTCGTGCCGATCTTGCGCTGGATCGCGCGCAGCTCGAACTGCATGTCTTCCCGGAGCTTCGCGTCGAGATTCGACATCGGTTCGTCGAGCAGCAGTACGGGCGGCGCAATCACGATCGCGCGCGCAATCGCGACACGTTGCCTTTGTCCGCCTGACAACTCACGCGGAAAGCGATGCGCGAGCGAATCGAGCCGCACGAGCGCAAGCGCTTCGCGCACGCGGTGATTGCGCTCCGCTTTATCGACGCCGCGCATTTCCAGTCCGAAGCTCACGTTCTGCGCGACGCTCATGTGCGGAAAGAGCGCGTAGCTTTGAAAGACGATGCCCAGGCCGCGCCTGTTTGGCTTCGTGTGCGTGATGTCGCGGCCGTCGAGCGTGATGCGGCCGCGCGTCGTTTCGATGAAGCCCGCGATCATCTGTAGCGTCGTCGTCTTGCCGCAGCCCGACGGACCGAGCAGCGAGACGAACTCGCCCTTTTCCACCGACAGGTTGATGCCCGCGACGGCATGCAGGTCGCCGAACGACTTCGAAACATCAGTCAACGTCAGAAACGACATGGTCTTGCCCTTTCGGTGCGAGCGCACCGGCTGAATCGACGGGTGTCTGTGGTACCGACTCTAGCCAGCCAATTTTCGGTGCGTCAACGCTGAATTCCGTGGAACGAGATAAATCCAGCTCTTATTCCATCTATCGAAATAACTGATGCGTCTCCAGCGATTACTATTTCGCTATGTGTCGTCAGTGAAATTACTCATCGCGGGCTGAGCGTACAAGCATGGAGGCCCGATTGTTTTTCACGCGGCGTATCGGCTAATATTCCGTTCAATGGAATACCAATCGAGATCGCCGATGAAAGCTTCGAACGACCGGGACGCCGCGCAGCCCGACTTGCCCGGTGCAGGCATGCTGCAACGCGCGTTTGCCGTTATCCGCGCGCTCGGCGAGAGTCAACCCGAAGGCGGCCGCGTGACGCGCATCGCGAAGGCCGTCGGGCTCACGCAGGCGACCGTGCATCGCATTCTGCATGCGCTGATCGCGGAAGGCGTCGTCGAACAGGATCAGAACACGAAGCTCTATCGGCTCAGCGTCGACTTCTTTGCGCTCGCTGCGCAGGCGGGCAATCCGAGCGGCATGCGCGCGCTCTGCCGGCCAGCGCTGCTGCGGTTGTGCGCAAGCCTCGGCGATACGATCTTTCTGCTCGTCAAAAGCAGCTTCGATGCTGTGTGTCTCGACATGTGCGAAGGACCGTTTCCGATCCGCTCGTTTACAGGTGATATCGGCGGGCGCATCGCATTGGGCGTCGGTCAGGGCAGTCTCGCGATACTCGCGTTTCTCCCTGAAGCGGAGCGCGAGGAGATCATCCGCTTCAACGTCCCAAGGCTCCGAAGCTATGGCGTGCTCGACGAGGTCTATTTGCGCACGGAGATCGAACGCGTGCGGCAGCTAGGCTACGCCGGGCGCAATAGCGGCGTGCTCGAAGGTATGGCAGGGGTCGCTGTGCCAATCATCGATCGCACAGGTTGCGCGGTGGCGGCGCTCAGCGTCGGCACGTTGTCGGCGCGCCTGGGCGAGGACCGTTTGCCGATGGTCGTCGAACTGCTCAGGCGACAAGCGGACCTCATCGGCCCACAGGTGAATCCGTTCGACGTCGCGATGCGGCGGCCGATGCATGGACTCACGCGCGCGATGACGACGGAGCCGATTGCCTGACGGTGCCGGGTGTTATGTCAAGCTGATGCACCCGCGTGTACCCCGCCTCCCCTTCCCAGCACCGCCTGTTGAGCGAAGCTATCTGCGCTGCTTATTGGCTTCAGCCGCATGCATGTCACGCGGCTCGTGCAGAGGTGGCCGGACGGCAAGCGTCTGCTGTATCTGCGTGGCACGCCGTCGAATGCATTTGCCCGGCGCTACCCTGACGCCGACCTGCAAATAACATATGAGACCCGCATCATTGATCGAGCACGAATTGTCGGACGAAGCCCAATTCAGGACCCGGCTCCCTTCCCGGCCGTGCCTCAGTGCTCTGCGTCGGCGCACGACCGATGACGCACGGTCATCGGGATGTAATATCCTGTTCCAAAGTTCTCCGCGAGCGGCGCTGGGTGCGTCCCTTCAATGGCCACCCGTCGAACTCGATGGAGTCCATGGGGAACAGCATGAGGGGCTTCCTTCTCGCATTGGCGTGCACGTGGACGCTGTCGGTCGCCACGGCGCAGGGCTTGTTGCCTGTCCCCGCATCCGGAGCGCCGGTTGCGGCGAAGGACTTCCTGGCCCGGGCAAAGCGAGTGGTCGACGCTGCTGCGCGACCCGCTGCGCCCTGGAACGGGCCGCGTAATGGGCCACGCGCGCAATCCGGGAAACACATCGCCGTCGTCGCCGAGGATTTGCGCAACGGCGGCATCCTCGGTGTGGTCGATGGCGTACTGGAGGCGGCCAGGGTCATAGGTTGGAGCGTGAAGATCTTCGACTCTGCCGGCGCGGCCGACCTGCGGCAGAAGATGCTCGCGAATGCGCTCGCAAGCCGTCCCGACGGTCTCATCATTGCTGGCGGCGACGTACGCACCCTGCTGCCGGGGCTGCGGCCGTTTGCCGAGCAAAGCATTCCGATGGTCGGCTGGCATGTCGCGAGCCGCGCCGGACCGGTGCCGGGCACGCCCGTCGCGATGAACGTGTCGACGGATCCGCTCGAGGTCGCGCGCGTGACCGCGCTGGCCGCCATCGCGCAGTCCGGCGGGCATGCGGGCGTCGTCATCTTCACCGATACCAGTTTTCGTATTGCACAGGAGAAGTCCGACGCAATGGCTGCCATCGTGCGCGCGTGCAGCGGCTGCACCTTGCTCGAAGTGCGCGACGTGGCAATTTCGCACAGCCAGGAACTGATGCCGCGCACGACTCGCGCCCTGCTCGCACACTACGGCCCGCGCTGGACCTGTGCGCTGGCGATCAACGACATCTACTTCGACTACGCCGCCCCGGTGCTGACTCAGGCGGGAATCCCAAACGCTGCAATGATCATGCTGTCGGCCGGCGACGGCAGCGAGCCCGCCTTCCTGCGCATCCGTACAGGCACGTTCCAGACGGGCACCGTGGCCGAACCGCTGAATCTGCACGGCTGGCAGCTGGTCGACGAAATGAACAGGCTCTTCGCCGGCGACGGCGTCACGGGTTACGTGAGCCCGGTGCATCTCGTGACGGCGGACAACATCGCCGTGGACAGTGGCGATCGTCTGCTCTACGACCCTGACAACGGCTATCGCGACATCTATCGTCGCATCTGGCAACGCCCGTGAAACTCCCGCTCCCACAATCGCTCACCGCGCAGTTTGCACTCGTTGTTTCGTGCCTCGCCGCACTGGTGGCCATGGTCGGTGGCACAACCATTTACTCGTTGACCAGTTCGGCCCACTCGATCCGCCAGTTGGCCGAAGAGCGGCTCGCGCGCCTCGCGGATGCGCAGGATCTGGCGCAGCACACGCTGACGATCGAACGCCTCGCGTTCCAGTTGTCTCATGACGATACGGTCCAGGCCGTGCGCGAGACGCATCGGGTGGTGCTTGAACAACTGGCATCCTTTGACGGCCTCGTGGACCGCCTGGCCTCTGCGACGGAAAGTGACGACCAGGGTGTCGACGCGCTGGCGCTATATCGATCGAGCCAGCGCTTTCGCAACATCGTCAATATTGAGGCGCAGGTGCGCGAGACCGCGCTCGGCGCCGGAACTGCGCCGGCGTCCGCGCAACGGCCAGGCGTGTCGTTGGCCAGCCTCGACGAGGATCTGCGCCGCGCGGCCGACGGCCTCGCTGCCGCCGCGCACCAGCAGTCGGACTATTTGACGCGCGATTACCGCGAAGCAGTCCAGAATCTCGCCGATCGCACAGACCGCATCCGCAAATGGGTTGGCGGCGAAGTCGTAGTGAGCCTGCTGCTCGCCTGGTTGATTGCCCGCGAATTCCTGGGTCGCCATGTCGTGGCGCGGCTGCGCCGGGTCAGCCATTTTCTGCGGCACGGCGAGGCCGGGACTACGCAAGCCGGGGTCCCCGTGCGCGGCGGCGACGAAATTGCCGACATGGCGCGCGCGGTCGAGCAGTTTCTCGAAGACCGGCGTCAGCGCCGCCAGGCCGAGAATGCGCTGAGGGAGCTCAACGCCGGACTCGAGGCGCGCGTCGCACAGCGCACGGCCGAACTCACTACGGCGCTTGCGGGCCAGGCGGCCGAAATCGCCGAACGCCAGCATGCCGAAGAGGCCGTCCGGGAGAGCGAGAACTTTCTCAACAGCATCGTCGAAAACATCCCGGACACGGTCTTCGTCAAGGAGGCATCGACCCTGCGCTTCGTGCGCTTCAACAAGGCGGCAGAACAACTGCTCGGCTACCGGCGCGAGGAACTCCTCGGTCGATCCGTTCACGACCTGTTTCCCGCAGAGGAGGCCGAATTCTTTGCGCTGAAGGATCGTGCCGTGCTGGAGTCGCGACAGATGATCGACGTGCCGGAGGAGCCGGTCCATACGCGCCATGGGCTGCGCCTCGTGCACACGATGAAAATCCCGATCCTCGATGTGCGCGGCGAGCCGCAGTTCCTGCTCGGCATCTCGCGTGACATCACGGAGCAGCGGCATGCCGAAGAGGAATTGCGGCGCTATCGCGAGCACCTCGAAGATATGATCCGCGAGCGAACGGCGGAACTGGCCGTTGCCAAGGAACATGCCGATGCGGCCAACCAGGCAAAGAGTGACTTCCTCGCGCACATGAGCCACGAACTGCGCACGCCGCTGAACGGGATTCTCGGTTACGCGCAAATCCTCAAACACGAAAAGACCCTGGATCAACGCCAGATCGACGGGCTCACAGTGATTCAGCGCAGCGGCGAACACCTGCTTTCGCTCATCGACGACATCCTGGATATGGCCAAAATCGAGGCCGGAAAAATGGAGCTCAACCTCTCCGACGTTCCGCTCGAACGGTTCATCTACTTCATCGCCGAGACGATTCGGGTGAAGGCAACGGAAAAGGGCCTGGCCTTCGCTAGCGAGATGGCGCCAAATCTGCCCGCCGGTGTGCGGATGGACGAAATACGGCTGCGCCAGGTGCTGCTCAACCTGCTGTCTAATGCAATCAGATTTACCGAGCAGGGAAGCGTGCGTCTGAGCCTGGGCTTCACGCCACCCGCGCGACTACGTTTCGAGGTGCGGGACACCGGCATCGGCATAGATGAAACGCGCCTGGAGGCAATTTTCAGGCCTTTCGAGCAAGTGAGCGAGGCCCGCCAACGGTTTGGCGGCACCGGGCTCGGCCTCGCCATCAGCCGGCAACTCGTGCGCCTGATGGGAGGCGATATTCATGTCGAGAGCCGCTGCGGCACTGGCAGCACCTTCTCGTTTGAACTGAACGTCCTGGTGGTGGCGCCTCCAGCGGCCGTCGCTACGCCCGAACGGCTCGCAAGCGGTTACAAGGGACCGCGCAAGACTGTCCTGGTCGTGGATGACGTTGCGGAGAACCGTGCCGTGTTGGTCGATATGCTTGCTCCCCTCGGATTCGACATCGCGGAGGCCGGTAATGGATTGGAAGCTCTGGAGAAAGCCAAAGCCGTGCATCCTGCGCTCGTCCTGATGGATGTCGTCATGCCGGGGATGGACGGGCTTGAAGCCACGCATCGGCTGCGCCAGATGCCGGAGTTCCGGGAGCTGCCCATCGTCGCAGTCTCCGCGGGTGCCTCGAGGACCGATGCGGCGCAAAGTCTGGCGGCCGGGGCGAATGCGTTTCTCGCCAAACCGATTGATCTCAACGGGCTATTGTCACAGGTCGCCGCCCTACTGAATGTGGAGTGGAGCGACGAAGCTACAGAGGCACAAGTCAGTGGACCGGGTCAAGCGGCTGTATCTGTTGCCAATCCTTCTACCGGGACCCTGATCGCACCGCCGCCGCAGGAGATCGAAACGCTGCACCACCTGGCGCGCCTCGGCGACATGCGTGCCATCGTGCAACACGCCGCACACGTGACCGAGCTTGATGAGCGCTATCGTCCTTTCGCAGACCATCTCTGCCGGCTGGCGAAGGCTTACCGGTCCAAGGCAGTCCTCGGCTTCGTCGAGCAGTATCTTCAAAAGAGGCAAATCGAATGATTTGGGCCGCGGGACCCGAACCCGCTTCGTCCGCCGTTGCCTTCAATATTTGCGATAGACACAAGTTCATTGCTGATTGACGCGAGCATCGCTGAAGTACGACAGCGTCGTCGCCCATCTAGCCGACGCCGTTGCCAAATTCGACGCCAACTTTCTCGGGGATAGTCGCGTTTCGCTGCGGTTTTCGTTACGGCCAGGTTCTTCGCAATTGGCTAACTCGTCACCGCATCCCTGCTTTTTCTCGCGACTACCTTCCTGCTGGCGGACTCTGGCTCGCTGGTTCATTCATCGCCGCCTTTTGGCTGGAGCAGCCTTTGAAGCAGTGGTTGCCCCGGCCTGGCGTGCAATCAAATGAACAACCGTTTGCACAACCGGCCGCGTTGCAAAAAATTGGCCTATCTGACAGAACCGAATTATTCACATCCAGTGGAGGCGAGCATCCTTCTACTCGACGATCAATCTATGCCGGACCGCGTACCGGATCACCTCGGCATTGTTGGAAAGCCCGAGCTTCTGCATCAGTCGCATCTTGTGTGTACTGATCGTTTTCGCGCTGAGCGCGCACGCGTCGGCGATTTCGTTGATGCTCCTGCCCGCCCAGAACGCTTTCGAATTATCAACGCCCCCCGCCGATGAGGCCTGTCTCGTACTTTTGCGCACGCAGTTGAGCGCGTCACCCCTGGCGTCCGGCACACTGGCCGTACTGCTGCATTACTGCGACGATTGTTGCATCGCCACCTTCTCGCTTTCGCGGACGAAGCTCGATGACGATTGCGGACGCGAAAAAGCGCCAAAGGAACGATCCTCGAAGCGCCTGAGGCGATGATGTCCGAGCCGGTTATGGGAACAGGATCGAGAGGTAATCGGGCTTGCAATTGAGAATCCGTAGCCCGTCAATGCGGTCGGCGATGGTAGTACCATCGCCAACTGGCGGAAAGAGCACCTTTCGGCACACCCGCGCACGTCACGTGCGTCTCGCGCGCAGGACGACGCCAGGATGATCATCTTTTTTATCAGAAGACCGCCGGACCATGCCCCCGTGTCTTCCGTCGCGCAGCAAATCCATATGCCATCAAACCGTTACAGGCATTGCTGAGTGATTTATGGGGACGAGATTGCGGCACGGACCTGCCAAATCGCATTTGGAAAAAGGCGATCTAAAGATTCAACGCCACCGTCTCGCTAGCTGTTGCCTCAGGATGCGCGTTGTCGAATCGCCGGATGATGTCACGGATCCGCGGGTAGATATGCGTTCTCCAACGGCTTCCGGAGAAGATCCCGTAGTGGCCGCATTCCGCGACTGTCAGGCAGTACCGGTTTGACGGATCAATCGCAGTGCAAAGGTCATGAGCGGCGTGCGTCTGACCTTGCCCGCAGATATCGTCGTTTTCGCCTTCAACGGTAATCAGCACGGTGTCGCGGATCGCTTCTGGACACACCCGCTCGCCGTTGACCGTCCACGTTCCGCGCGCGAGCGCGAAGTCCTGAAAGACGACACGTACTGTCTCGAGATAGTACTCGGCCGCCATGTCCAGGACCGCGTTATATTCGTCGTAAAAGGTCCGGTGTTTGCGTGCGGCCTCCGTATTGCCCGTCGACACCGCGCGATAGTAGTCGGCATGCGCCTTCAGATGACGATCGGGATTCATCGACATGAAGGCCATGTGCTGGCGAAAGCCGGGATACACTTCGCGTCCCGCGCCAGCGTGCAGGCGCGGGACAGTGTTGATCAGCGTGCGCGCAAACCAGTCGAGCGGCTTGCTCACGGCGAGCCGGTTCACGACGGTGGGGCTCCGGCGTGCATCGACGGGGCCGCCCATCAACGTGACACTCGCGGGAGTGCATCCATGTCCAGCTGCGGACAATGCGATCGCGCCGAGGACTGGAACCGTCGACTGGCAAACGGCCACGACGTGAACTTCCGGGCCGAGGTAATCGATGAACTCCTGTACGTAGGCGACATAGTCGTGCAAATGGAAAGTGCCGCGCGCGACGGGCACGTGACGTGCATCGAGCCAGTCGGTGATGTAGACGTCGAAGTCCGGCAACATGGCGCGTACCGTATCGCGCAACAGGGTCGCATGATGGCCGGACAGCGGCGCGACGAGGAGTACGACAGGATGTCTGCAATCGGTCGCCCGCTCGAAACGGACAAGACGGCAGAATGCCTTCTCCAGCACGACGCTTTCTCGCACCGCGACCCGCTGACCCGCCATGTCCGTATATGTGAGACCGAACTGCGGTTTGTCGTAATGCCTGAACAGCCGAACCAGCAGATCACAACCCGCTGCAACTTGCCGGCACGGAGCAGCATGAGTTATGTGGTCGACTTTTGCCAGCAGTTCTGCCGTCGCCTGCAACCAGGGAAGCGCAGGTGCCCACATCATGCTTTGCCATTCGCGCCACGCGTATAACATATCAGTGCCTCGTCGATTAAGCGGGAGTTGCGGCCGGCAGGCGCCCGTTGACGCGAGGCTCGAGAGATTGGGCACCGGGCATGCGCGTGAGGCGCCCGGGAATCGTGGTTGCGAGGCCTGTTGTGTTCTACCGTTCACGACCGGCAGCTTACGTGATATGAGGCGGCGGCTTGCTCGGCATCGCCGGAAACCGACGTACGAATGGGCTGAACTTTTGTTAAGGATTTCCTGATGGCTGCCAATACGCAAGACAGGCCGCCTTTGCGGTGACTTGCTGGGTTGTATCACGCGCCTGCTACTGTAAGCGCTGCTGACCACGCAGACGCCGCCTTGCAAGTGCATTCGGGCGCGATAGCGATCCGCACATCATAGCCGACCGCCTTATTGCAACAGAACCCTGTCCGGAGGGCAGCGATACGGGTTGCGACGTTCCGCTTATGGAAGTGCGTCGGGTTAGGTGACCGACGTGGCTGGACCTGGGCAATACCGGCATGATCTTCTACCCAACGGACCGCCAGGCCCACAGAAACGCTCATTCACATCAGTTCGTCAATGTGGCATGAACGCGGTTTTATGCGCGACAGGTTTTTCGTGAACCATGCTTCTCGTCCGCATCGAAATGCTGTAATTTTTGTGCGTTGCACGTAAGACAGCGTTTGCGATGGCGATCGACTGCAGCCTACGGCTGCAAACCGGTTCAGCGACCTCGAAGAGGGGCAAGCCCATGCCTGTGACTGTCGTGTGGCGGGAAAATGTTGCGTCGCGCCGGCGCAACCTGGTGGAAGTGGCGATCCTCATCGCGGTGATCATGCTGACGCTGGTCGCCGGCTATCAGTTCGAATCGGCACGCACGCAGGCGAGGCAAACAGCCATCGCGCAGGACATCAACGACTCCATCAGGCGCATCGTCACAGCCAGCCGCGTGGATGAGCGACGACTTGCCAACCTTGCGGGCAAACCCTGTTCCGAGATCGGGGCGGAGCTTACCCTGCGGGATGTGTTCGTTCCGTATCGCCGGTCCGCCATGATGGTGCAGGACGGGCACGTGTACTGTGCGACGCTACTTGGAACCCTGTCCATTCCCCTCACGGCCTACCTCCCCCGTGGCGACGGTGCGCAACAGATCGCGTTCCTCGCCGGCACGCCGATGATGCCTGGCGTGCCCGTCATGGCGATCTATGCCCCGATCGACACAAGTCGCGGCGTCCTGTACATCGTCGAAGGTGCGTATATCGCGGATGTTCTGGCCCGTGCCCGGGCCTCGGGAGCAACAGGGGCATCAGTCTCGGACGGATCCGGCGGTACCATGACCAGCGATAACCGCTTCGTGAAGGCGGATGTGCGCACTTCAAGCCTGAATGACATTCAGGTCCGCGTCGAACCGGACACTGTGAAGCAACGGTCCGACCTGATCCTGACCGAGATCTTCGCGCTGTTTGTTGGCCTCATTGTGTGTGCGGTTCTGATCGGGGGATATAACGCCGGATTCACGCCGCGCCAGCGCCTGGAAAGACAGGTTCGCGCCGGTCTGCGCCGGGGCGAGTTCCATGTCGAGTATCAGGCGATCGTCGATCTGCAGACGGGTCAGTGGGTGGGTGCCGAGGCGCTCCTGCGCTGGCGGCATCCGCGTCTGGGCGTAATCATGCCGGGCACATTCATCAGTGAGATAGAGACAACTTCTGTCATTGCTCCCCTGACCGACTTCGTACTCGCCACGGCGCTGGCTGAACTTGAGTCCTGTGCATTTCCGGATGGCTTTCGCGTGAACGTGAATCTCGCCCCAAAGCATATCGGGATGCACTGTTTTCCACATGACATCAGCGCAACGCTGAAACAGAAACAGACCCGCTTTCAGGTCGTACTCGAGATCACGGAGCGCGGATTGCTTGAAGGTCTCGCTGCCAGCTACGGGAATCTGATGAGCCTCAAGACGCACGGCGTGAAATACGCGGTAGACGATTTCGGCACCGACAACAGCAATCTCGCCCTCCTGCAACGGTTTCCGTTCGACTACATCAAGATCGACCGGCAGTTCACGCTCGGCGCGGCCAGTCAGGGCCGCCAACTGGTCGAGGGGATTGCCTACCTCGCAGGCAAGCTTCATCTCACGGTGGTCGCAGAAGGCGTCGAGGAGGCCGAACAACGTGATGCACTCAGGGAG
>NZ_FNYE01000043.1 GCF_900108945.1 Paraburkholderia diazotrophica
CAGCCGGCGGGAATCGGATACGGCTTGCCGCCCGCGGCGCGCACGCTGTCGAGCGCCTCTTCCCAGCTCCTGCGAATGCCGATGTCGAAGCCGTCGGGCACGAGCCGCACGTCGGCGCCCATGATGCGCGACATCTGGATATTGCCGACGCGGTCATACACGGCGTCGTAGTAGTTGACCCAGTTCTCCTGCACGAGCACGCACTTCATGCCGAGATGCGCGGCGACGGCAGCGACCTGGCGCGTCTGGTTCGACTGGATGCCGCCGATCGACACGAGCGTATCGCAGCCTTGCGCAAGCGCGTCGGGGATCAGGTATTCGAGCTTGCGCGTCTTGTTGCCGCCGAACGCAAGGCCGCTGTTGCAGTCCTCGCGTTTCGCGTAAAGCTCGACCTTGCCGCCGAGATGCTCCGAGAGCCGCTTGAGCGGCTGGATCGGCGTCGGCCCGAAGGTCAGAGGGTAGCGGGGGAAGCGTTGCAGGTTCATGGTCGAAGGTCCGTTGGTCTGGGAAGGGCGCGCATCGGCGTCCGATGCTTGCACGCAAACGAAGCGGCAAACGATGCCGCGCGTTGACAGACATGATAGAAAAGACCCGGCGAAATGAGCTTGCTAAATAAAGCGGTCAGCGATAATTTTGCAATGCAGCGATGAATATCGACATTTTTTTATTTTCCATAACGCCCTATGTGCGCAACGAAATTACGCAGACCGAGTACAGGTGCGAGTCGAACCGAACCGGCGCCGCTTTCGCAGCACGATCGTATCGACCGCGCGATCCTCAAGCAGCTCCAGCAGGACGCATCGATTTCGAACGTCGCGCTCGCGGCGAAGGTGAAGCTGAGCGCGCCTGCCTGCTTGCGGCGCGTCGAACGGCTCAAGGAGATGGGGCTGATCCGCGCGACGGTCGCGCTGCTCGATCCGAAAGCGGTCGGCGCGGGCATGCTGGTGGTGATCGGCGTCGTGCTCGACCGCTCGACGCCCGAGACGTTCGCCGCGTTCGAAAAGGCCGCGCAAAAGGTGTCGGGCTGCATGGAATGCCACGTCGTCACGGGCGAGTTCGACTATTTCATGCTCGTGCGAACGCGCGATAGCGAGAGCTTCAACCGGCTGCACGCGGAGCAATTGCTGTACCTGCCCGGCGTGCGGCAAATTCGCAGCTTCATGGTGCTCAAGGAAATCCTCTCCACGACTAGGTTTCCGCTTTGATCCGCAGAAAGTGCCGTGGCGTCAGGGTTTGAACGGCATGCCCACGGCGCGCGCGTGCTTATACAATAGCCGCGCGGACCAGGCCAGATAAGGCAAGGCCAGGCCATGTCTGGCCAGAAGCGACGATCGGACATCGGACATCGGGCGATGAGCGACGACAGCAACCTCGCCGGCAATGCTGCCGGAACGGGCGCGGAACAACACACGCCGCACGCGACGCAGTGCGCCGAGGCGAGCGGCATGGATGCGCGCGCCACGAATCTCAGCACCGAATGGCTGCACCTGTGGGCTGAGTCCACCACCGACTACGCGATCTTTGCACTCTCGCCGGATGGCACGATCATCAGCTGGAACCGCGGCGGCGAGAGCATTCACGGCTACAAGGCGGACGAAATTCTCGGCCAGCATGTACGCGCGCTGTACATCGAAGAAGACCGTCGCGCCGGCGTGCCGGAGACGGACCTGCGGCGAGCGCGGGACGAGGGCCGCCATGAATTCGACGGCTGGCGCGTGCGCAAGGACGGCAGCCTTTTCTGGGCGAACGTCATCATGACGGCGCTGTATTCGCCCGACGGCGAACTGCTCGGCTACGGCCGCGTCGTGCGCGATATCAGCGACAAGAAGAACGCACAGGATGCCGCGATGGAAAGCGACCGGCGCTTTCGCCTGCTCGTGCAGGGCGTGAACGACTACGCGATCTTCATGCTATCGCCGGAAGGCTACGTGACCAACTGGAATCCGGGCGCGCGGCGCATCAAGGGCTACACCGACGAGCAGATCATCGGCTCGCATTTCTCGTGCTTCTACACGCCGGAAGATGCCGCTGCGGGCCTGCCGCAACGCGGGCTCGCGACGGCCGCGCGCGAAGGACGCTTCGAGGCGGAAGGCTGGCGCGTGCGGCGCGACGGCAGCCGCTTTTGGGCGCACGTCGTGATCGATGCAATCCGCGACGATCACGGCGCACTGGTCGGCTTCGCGAAGATCACGCGCGACGTCACCGAGCGCCGCCAGGCAGAGGAACTCCTCGACCAGACACGCCGCGCGCTGTTCCAGTCGCAGAAGATGGAAGCGCTCGGCCAGTTGACGGGCGGCGTCGCGCACGACTTCAACAACGTGCTGCAAGTGCTGCGCGGCAACCTCGAACTGCTCGGCGCGCGACAGGACGATGCGTGGAGCAGGGCGCGCATCGGCCGCGCGATCGAGGCCGTCGAGCGCGGATCGAAGCTCGCGTCGCAACTGCTTGCATTCGGGCGCCGCCAGACGCTGCTGCCCGTCGTCGCGAATCTGCGCGACATGCTGCGCGGCATGGAAGACCTGTTGCGCCGCGCGCTCGGCGAACGCGTGCACGTGAAGATCCACAACACGCCTTCGGACGGCGAGCTGTGGAACGTGCTCGTCGATACGCATCAGCTCGAAAACGTCGTGCTCAATCTGGCGATCAACTCGCGCGATGCAATGCCCGCAGGCGGCGTGCTTACGCTCGAACTCTCGAATGCCGTGCTCGACAGGTACGCCACGGCCGCATCGCATATCGAGCCCGGCGAGTACGTGAAGCTGAGCGTCGCCGATACGGGCACGGGCATGAGCGCCGAAGTCGTCGAGCGTGCGTTCGATCCGTTCTATACGACGAAGCCCGCGGGACAGGGCACGGGCCTTGGCCTGAGCATGGCATACGGCTTCGTGCTCCAAAGCGGCGGGCATATCGAACTGTCGAGCACGCCGGACGTGGGCACGACGGTGACGATCTATCTGCCGCGCTCGCTCGAAGCGGTTGTCACGCGGCCCGTCGAGTCAGCAGGGGCGCAGACGGAGGAGGACTTGCGCGGACACGAAACGGTGCTCGTCGTCGAGGACGACCGGCGCGTGCAGCTGACCGTGGTCGACATGCTGTCGCAGCTCGGCTATAGCGTGCTGACGGCCAACGACGCATCGGAAGCGCTGACCGTATTGCGCAGCGGCGCGAAAGTCGACGTGCTGTTCAGCGACATCGTGATGCCGGGGCCGCTGTTGAGCCCGGAGATGGCACGCCAGGCACTGCTGATGCGGCCCGCGTTGAAGGTGCTCTTCACGTCGGGCCATACGCGCGACACGACGGGGCTCGACACGCAGATCCGTCACGGCGCCGATCTGCTGCGAAAGCCGTACAGCCGTTTGCAACTGGCGCGCAAGCTGCGCGACATGCTCGACGGCACGGCGCTCGCGACGCGTGCCGACGAGCCGGCCACGACTCGCGTGTTGAGCATACTCGTGGTGGAAGACGAGCCGGATGCGCGTGAGGCGCTATGTGAGTTGCTCGGCATGCTGGGTCACCGATACGAGGCAGTGAGCGACGCGAAAGAGGCGCTGGCGTGGCTGCAACGTCAGCCGTTCGATGTGCTGTTCACCGATCTCACGTTGCCCGGCATGTCGGGTGTCGATCTCGCGCGCGAGGCGATCGGCATGAAGTCGGCGGAGAGAGTGGTATTCGCTTCGGGCGCCGAAGCGCCATTGCACGACGCGTCGCTGACGTTCGAATGGGTGTCGTTGCGCAAGCCCTATTCGTTCGATCAACTGAAGGACGCGCTCGATTCGCGCGAGTAGTGCGCGGCGTTTATCGCTTGCCATTCGACGGCTTCGGCGTCTTGCCGTCGTCTGCTTCTTTCTTGCCGCTCTCTCGCGCTGCTTCCCGATGTGCGACGGTTCCCGCTTCGTGCAACGCCGCGACGATCGCCGCGTACGCGCGATCACGCGTCGCTTCATCCGGCGCGCGCAACGCAAACGACGGGTGATAGGTCGGCACGACATGCCGGCCGCCGTGCTCGAGCACCTTGCCGACGACTGCCTGAAGCCGCGCGTCGCGATCATCGAGGATTGCCTTCAACGCGGTTGCGCCGAGCGCGACGATCACACGCGGCCCGACTGAACTCAGCTCGCGCTCCAGCCAGTAGTGACATGCATCGATCTCGCGCTGCGCGGGCGTCTTGTGCATCCTGCGCTTGCCGCGCGGCTCCCACTTGAAATGCTTGACGGCATTCGTCACGTAGACATCGTGGCGGGCCACGCCCGCTTCTTCGAGCGCATTGTCGAGCAACTGGCCGGCGGGGCCGACGAACGGCTTGCCCTGCTGGTCCTCCTTGTCGCCCGGCTGCTCGCCGACGAGCATGATCGGCGCGCGCTTCGGACCCATGCCGCCGACGGCTTGCGTCGCCTTCGACCACAACGCGCAACGCCGGCAATCGTCGAGGCGCCCCGGCTGCTGATCGGGTTCGACGTCCGCATCGTTGCGCGCCGCGCGTTTCGATGGAGCCGTTTCGTCGGAAGGCGGAGTGGTTTTGCGAGTGCTCATGACGTCGTTCGAAGGTGTGCGTGCTGCATGTATGGTCGAGGAGAGCAATTGACGTACCTCAGCGGGTCAAATGCCGGGCCGAATGCCGGGTCGCGTTTCGATCCTCATTGCGACACTGAGCCGATCAAAGCGGCGGAATGCTTTTTGCGGCACGACAGGGCGAGGCAGTACCCGGATCATGACCACTCTGGAGGCCGATATGAGCACACTGAATCCCGACGATGAAGGACGTCCCGTGGTGCGGCAGACGGGGCACGACAACGCATCGCTTGGTCCGAGCGATTCTTCCGATAGCGGCAGCGACGTGACGGGCGCGAAGCGTCACGACTTCGACAAGGAAAACGAACTCGACAATCACGCGCTCGAAACAGGCGAAACCGAACTTTCGAGCGATTCGGACCGCTCAGGCACGGGCGAACGCGCATCCGCGGATGGCGATTCGACGCTCGAACAGAACGAAGACATCGATGTCGATCGGGTGATCAGCGCGACGGGAGAAGAAGAGCCAGAAGAAGGCGTCAAGGATGAACTGGCCGAAGGCTCCGTCGAAGACGCGCAGACCGATGACGAGCAGGATGAACGGGACGAGCGAAAGACGTGATGCGTGACGGTGCGCAGGGCAGTGCGCGCGGGCGCATGCCTTGCTCATTCAATGCGTAGCGGGACGGCAAATAAGCTGCCGTCCTTGATCGAATGAAGTCTGGAAGAAGGGAGGCATCATGTCGCTTATCGTTGCCGCACGATTCACCACTTTTCCGGCAGCCGAAGATGCAGCAGAACGGCTCTTTGCGGCCGGTTTCGTCGAAGAAGACGTGTCGCTGTTTTTCGTCAATCCGCGCGGGCAGCACGCGCGCTATCCGATCGGCGGAGACCAGAACAAGGACGCCGCTTCCGTCGATGTGCCGAAAGGCGCGGGCATGGGCGTGACGGTGGGCGCGGTCATCGGCGCGATCGTCGGTGTCGGCATTTTTACGGCGTTTTCGGCGCCCGTGCTGGTGTCCGCGATCGCGGCCGGGGTCGGCGCATATATCGGCTCGCTGATCGGCGCGATGTACAGGACGCGCGACAACGACACGAATATGCGGCCCGAGCGTGTCCACTACGAGCAGCGCGACTCAGGCGTGCTGCTTGCCGTCCACGTGACGCCGGACACGCAGCAGCAGGCGGCCCAAGTGTTGCGCGACGCGGGGGGCGCGTCGATCGAGCGCGCGACGGGACGCTGGCAGCAGGGACGCTGGGCGGATTTCGATCCGACGCGGCCGCCGCAGCCCGTGCAAGCCGACCGATCTGCCGGGGACAGGCCGCGCGAACGGCATGCGTGACAGGCAGACAATCGAAACGTCAAATACGGCGATATAGACAAAACGAACGCAGCGCGCGGCATCGATGCCGTGCGCTGCGTTCTTTCATTGGGCTTTCGCCGCGTTCGTTGCCCCTGTTAGGTGTTCAGGGCAAGCGCGATGCGTTACAGGTCAATGAGGAGTCAATGAGCCGGATTGTTGACGCGTTTAGCGATGCAATGCCGGGCTATTCTCCTCGTCGGCTCGCGCGATCAGCGGCCTTCGTCCTCGTCTTCTTCATCATCCAGGTCGTCCTCGATTTCGTCTTCGTCTTCGAGCAGGATCCGGCCCATGCCGACGCCCACATCCTTGTCTGCGTAAGGTTGGCGCGGGGCGTTTTCGTCCGGGGCGTAATTCTTTCTGACCATTGGCAGCTCCATGAAGAAAGTTGAACGGACCGGCAGAGGATCGGGCAGCGCGCCCGCATCTCCCGGCTGGCTATACATGATGCTCTCGTGCGATCCGCGCGACCAGTGGTAAGTGATCCGATGCAACACGCGCGAGCATGCTGCGATGCACATGGACGTCGAGCAGGCGGCTTGCGGGATGCATCCAGATACGATCGAGCGCAAATACGGGGAAGCGCGACGGAAACGTGCGCGGCGCGGGTGCGGCGCGAAAATGCGTGACGAGCATGCGCAGCGCGTGACCCCAGACGAACCATTCGTTGATGTCGCCCATCAGGATCACGGGCATGCGCGGCGTGTCGAACGCGGCGATCAGCGCGCGGATCTGTGCACGGCGTTCGCGCGCCGACAGCCCAAGGTGCGTCGCGACGACCCGCAGCGCGCCCGCCACGCCGCTCGCGTGTTCGGTATCGACATCGACATCGAGCGCACCGCGCGCTTCGCGCCGGCCGAACGACAGATCGAGCGCGCGTGTCGCGCGGATGGGGAGGCGGCTCAGGATCGCGTTGCCATAGCGGCGCTCGGGCGTATCGAGCGTCGGACCTGCGATGGCCTCCATACCCGTCGTTTCGCGCAAGATCGGCAGCGCATTTGGCGCGAAGCTGCCGCCCAGCGGGACTTCCTGCAATGCAACGACGTCCGCGTCGAGTTCGCCGATCACGGCGGCGATCCGTTCGGCCGAACGCACGCCGTCCGTGCCGATTGCGCCGTGGATGTTGTACGTGGCAAGACGCAGCGCCTGCGCGTCGACATGGGTTTTTGCGGAGGGCGCCAAGGCGCGCTGGGTCAGTTGCGTGTCGTTCATGTGCGGCGCGCAAAGAGACGTTGCAGAGCAATCGACAGCCCGATCAGCGCCGCGCCGATCAACGCGACGAGCCCGAGCCCGGCCGCGGTCGGATGCCGGACGGCGGCGACCAGTTGATGCGCGAAGGTCGTCGCGAGCACGATGCCGGGTGCCATGCCGAGCGCCGTGCCCGCGAGAAAATCGCGCAGGCCGATATGCGACGCGCCCGCCGCGAGATTGATCACGGTGAACGGTGCGATGGGAACGACGCGCAGCACGATCATAGCGATGAGCCCTCTTTTGCCGAGCTTTTCGCTGATGCGGTTGAGGCGGCTGCCCGCGAGCCTTCGCACGGCATCGTGACCGAGCGACGCGCCCGCGTAATACGTGATGAACGCCGAGATCATGGTGCCCGTGAACGCGTAGGCGCTGCCCGCGAGCGCGCCGAACACGAAGCCGCTGACGGCGATCAGCAGCGTGACGGGCACCGACACGCTCGCGGCGATCGCGTACACCGCGACGATCGCGAGCGGGCCGAGACGCGACGCATGCAATTGCTGCGCGCCGTGCACGAGCGCGGAAAAGCTGATCGCGTCGCGAAGCGGCGTGAAGCGCCACAGCGCGGCGAGCACGACGACGATCAACGCAAGCGCGCCCAACGCGAGCAGCTTGCCCGTCAGCGGACGGCTGCGCTCTTCGGGCAGAAAGTGCTGCACGAGCTCATGCGGCGCGACGGGCGCTTCCGCATCGAGCACGGACACGCGGGCTGCCAGATCTTCGAGATCGCCGGACACGACGGGATCGAGCGGCATCAGCGTGCGCTTGCCGTGGCGCAGTGTGGCGATGGCCTCGTTGAGCCGTTGCGTGTCGAGCGCGCGTTGCACGTCGTCGGGCGAAACGTCGAGATGCTCGGCAAGCAGGCGGTCGCGCACCGATGCGATGGCTGCCTGCACGCGCGGCTCGCCACGCGCATCGAGCGCGATGTTGCATTCGGTATCGAGCACCATCGAGCGATTGTTGAGGTTCGCGCTGCCGATGATCAGCAGCTCGTCGTCGACGATCATCAGTTTGCTGTGCACGTTGATGATCTGTCCGCCAATGCCGCCGATGGTCGGCGCGTACATCGCGTAACGTCCGTGGCCGTCGGAACGCTTCAGCGATTCGTGCAGCTTCGCACGCAGCACGCCCATCGTCGCTTCCTGAAGCCAGCCGCTTTGCCGCTCGGGCCCGACCACGGCGACATCGGGGCCGCCGCTGTCGGCAAGACGCTCAGCGAGGCTCGCGCCGACACGGCTCGCAGTGAAGTACTGGTTCTCGATGTAGATGCTGTGCTTCGCGGCTGCGATCGCATCGAGATACAGCTGCTGGATCTGCGCGACGACGGGACGTCCTTCGTACGCGGGCTCCGTCAACGAGATGCCGAGCTCGACGTCTTCGATATCGGGGACCACATCGGCGGGCCAGATGCCCGCGCGATCTCGCGGGTCATGTGCTTCATGCGCTTCATGCGCTGCCTGTACTTCATGCACTTCGTGCGTCGGCGTGTGCGAGAAGTCGAGCGGCTTGCCCGTCGCGCGCTGCCACCGTTCGCGCACGAGCACGCCGATCGCGCGCGCGGCATCGCCGTCGAACATCGCCTGCACGTCGTGCATCGGCTGATAGGGCGCATCGTCGGCGTTGCGGCGCAGCGGCGCGTCGGGGTCGTGCGCAGGCGTGTCCCAGCGCGAACGCGTGAGGTCGATGCCGCCTGCGAACGCGAGCGCGTCGTCGATGACGACGATCTTCTGGTGATGTGACGCGCCCAGCGGATGCCGTCCGTCCTGGCGAAAGCGGATGCGCCGATGCGTGCGCCAGCCCATCTTGTACACAGGGAGCCATTCGCGTTCGAACGCGTAGAGCATCGCGAAGTCCCACGCGAGAATATGGATGCGCAAATGGCGGTTCTTTTCCGCGAGCGCACAGAGGAAGTCCGCGAACCCTGCGGGCAGATCATCCTGCGGTTCGCCAGGGACGAGCTTCAGGCGGCTGTCGATATCCCAACCGACGATGTAGATCGATTGGGTCGCGCGCATCATCGCGGCCCGCAGCGTTGAGAAGTATTCGGCGGCGTCGATCAGGATGCGGAAGTGGTCGGCTTTTTCACGCTGCTGGCAGTTGCGCGTGGGACGGAGCAGCGCGCTTGCGCCGTGTCGAGAGGGCAATCGCGATGTGACGTTGAGGGCCTGATTCATCGGTGCGCTGTGCGTTCTGTTAAAACCCTCGCTTTGTATGCGGGTCATGAAACGTCATCGGATCGAGCAAATCTCATTCCTCCGTCACGTTGCACTGCGACGACGTGCGTGAGGCGCACATGACAGGAACACCGCTTGCCGCAATCAACGAGGCACTTCGCAGCAACCAACGAAAGGAGGTCGCAAGTGAATCAGAAGTCGACACAGAACCAGCCAGCGAATCCCCGTCAACCGAATCGCGATGGCGGTCAGCAGCAGCAAAATCAGAAGCCGCCTCCCCATCAGGGCGGGCAGCGTCAACCGTGACGCAATAGCGTGCGAACAGCGGCGCCACGAGCAAGCCGCAAGCAAGCGATGAGCAAGCCGACGAGCAACCTGGCGCCGCATGCAAAGCTTTCAGCCGAGCATGTAGATCTTCCAGTAGCAGCGCAAGCAGCAGAAGGAGTACCAACATGGACCCCACTCAAAAAACCCAAAATGCGAAACGGGACGATCAATCGAAGACAGGCACGACGACTGAGCCCGGCGAGCCGACGGAAACGATGAAATCCACGACGCCGCAGCGTTCCAATCCTCATCCGAAGCAAACGGCCGAGGTGCCGCTCGGCACGGAAGATCATCCGGAGCCGCCGGGCGGCGGCGGACGTCCCTCGCATCGCGCAGCGTCGACGAACAGGCGCGACGAGTAACTTCACTACATCGCTCCACCTTCATCTATTGCATTACGCTTCGCATCATGATGCGGAGCGCAATGCGCACGCGTGCCTATTCCGACTCCGCAAGCCTGATCGCGTCCGCGATGTCCAACGGCTTGCGCATCGCTTCGCCCAACGCTCCGATCTGCCGATCGCGATTGCAGCCCACCGCGGCAACGAGCTTTCCTTTTTCGACGAGCAACGCGATGAATTCGAACGTATCGGGCGTTCCCGTGAAGATCGTGTCGTCCCAGTGCCGCGCGTGGCCGAGATAGTTGAAGTTCTTGCCGAAGTGATAAGTCCAGAAGAACGGCACGAGCGGCTCGCCCAAGGGCAGACCGAGCATCGCGCGCGCGGCGCGGCGCGCATGTTGTTGCGCGACGCGCCAGTGTTCGATGCGCACGCGTTCGCCGACAGGCGCCCGCAATTCGAAGCGCGCGACGTCGCCTGCTGCGTAGAGACCGTCCGCCACGCGCATCGACGCATCGGCATCGAGGCTTCCGTCGTCATTGCGCGTCACGCCTTCGATGAAACCCGTCGCGGGCGTGACGCCCATGCCGACGACGATGAAATCGCACGACAGCGTATCGCGGTTATCGAGCGTCACGCGCAAGACGCCATCGTCGGCGTCGCTGCGCTCGACGGTTTGCGCGCGGCGTCCCATGCGCAAGCGCACGCCATGTGCGTCGTGCAGCCGCATGAAAAGCCTGCCGAGATCGGGACCGAACTGCTTCTCGAAGGGCACGTTGCCGGGTGAAACGATCGTCACGCGCAGCTTGCGCTCGCGCAGCGCCGACGCCACTTCGAGTCCGATGAAGCTCGCGCCCAATATGACGGCATGCTCGCTTTGTGCAGCCGTTTCGACGAGTCTGCGTGCATCGTCGCGATTGCGCAGCAGACGGATACGCTCCGCTACGCCTTCGTCTCCGATGCCTTGCAACGAGGGACGCTTCGGCACGCCGCCTGTTGCGACGAGTGCCGCGTCGTAGCGAATCGACGGCGCGCTGCCGATATCGATGCGCCGCGCGCGCGCATCGAGTGCCGTGACGTTGGCCTGAACGACGTCGATCGAATGCGTCGCGAAGAAATCGTCGGGCAGGAGGGACGGAATGTCGTCGGGCAGCATCTCGCCGGACGGCACGAATTTGCTCAGCACCGTGCGATCGTAGGGCGTGCGCGGCTCGCGATCGATCAGCACGATGCGTCCCGCGAAGCCGAATTCGCGCAGCGCAGCGCATGCAGCAGCGCCCGCCGCGCCCGCGCCGATAATCGCGAAGGTGCGTGTGTCGGCAGAGACGGATGCGGAGCCAGTGGCCGCGCGTTCGTTGGACCGAGTCTCAGGCGTGCTGCTCACGAGCACATCGTCGCGTGTGAGCTGCACGGGATAGCGCGTCAGCGGCAGCAGCGCAGGCGGCTCGATGATCGCGCCGCTTGCGATGTCGAACGTCGCCTTGTGCCACGGACACACCAGCCGGCCATCGCACAGTGCGCCCTCTTCGAGCGGCGCGCCTGCATGCGGACATTTCGCGCCGTAAGCATGGACGGCTTTGCCTGAGCGGATCAGCAGAATGGGCGTGCCATTTGCATCGACGCGCTTCATGCCGTCAGCGAGATCCGAGAGCCGGGCCACCTTCTGCATGTCGCTGGTGTGGGTCATCGTTTTCCTCATTCGAATCCGCGGCGCAGCGATGCGGTGCGTCGATCCACTTGCTTCACGCAAGCGCCATGCCGTACAAGGTTCGAATGCGCAGCACGCATGCGTGTGCGAGCGCAGCACGACGCGATGCGATCGCGCGGATGCGATTGCGCGGATGTGATCGCGAGCCTCACGTACGCGCAATATGGGCATATCGCTTGCATGCAGGTTCGCACGCGCCGGCTTCTGTCGGGTGAGCGCCAACACCACCGCGATGCCGTCGCCAGGTTTTGCCACGGAGGAACAGATGAAGGACATCGGCCATGATCCGTTGCGGCGCGCCGCGCCCGCTGCGTGGTACATCAACAGCGAACTGCGCCTGAACGACGACGAAGCGGATGCCGAGTCCGGGCCGCCGATGCGATATGCGCTCGTGCCCGCGCTGGAGCGCTATCTCGCGACCGTGCGCTACGCCGATGAGGATTCCGCGAGCCGCGCCGCGACGCTCGATGCGCTGCGCGCTCGCGGCATGGACTGGCTGCCCCTTCCGGGAGGCGGCGAAACGGCGACGCGCTGGCGCGGCCTCGCGGCCGTCGCCGCGTGCGACCTGTCGCTCGTGAAGCTCTATGAAGGCCACACCGATGCGCTCGCGATTCTCGCGGAGCTGCAACGCGCCGACCTCGCCGATGACGGCAACTGGGCCGTATGGGCCGCCGAGCCGCCCAACCGCAAGCTGATCGCGCGCGATGCAGGCGGCGACGCGTTGACGCTCGAAGGCATCAAGCCGTGGTGCTCGGGCGCGCAGCACGTCACACATGCGCTGGTGACGGCGTGGCGCAGTGGCGAGCCGGTGTTGGCCGCCGTCGAACTGTCGCAACCCGCGATCTCCGTCAATGTCAGCGACTGGCAAGCCGTCGGCATGCGCGCAACGGGTACGGGCGCGGTGCGCTTCGACGGCGCGCGCGCCATCAAGGTCGGCGAGGCGGGCGCGTATCTCGCGCGTCCCGGTTTCTGGCACGGCGGCGCGGGCATCGCCGCGTGCTGGTATGGCTGTGCAGCGGCGCTTGCATCGGTGCTGCGCGACAGCGTCAGGCGCCATGCCGATCCGCATGCGTGCGCGCACCTGGGCGCCGCCGATGCCGAACTGTCCGCCGTCGCCGCGCTGTTGCGCGAGTCGGCGGCGTGGATCGACGAACATCCGCGCGATGACGCGCAGCACTGTGCGTTGCGCGTGCGTGTCGCCGTCGAACAGGCGGCCGGACAGGTGATGGAGCACGTGTCGCGCGCACTCGGCGCGGTGCCGTTCTGCACGAACGGATGGTTCGCGCACGCGATCGCCGATCTGCCCGTTTTCCTGCGGCAAAGCCACGCGGAACGCGATGAATGCGCATTGGGGAAGACGCTGCTCGATGAGCATGACGCGGGCGAGCACTGGAAGCTCACTCACGAATGAAGGCGCACATTTCCCACGACACAGACGATACGAAGAACGGCACAAGGACGACACAGGACTCCGCATGTCATTGCCCGCCGCCTATTTCGACGAGCTGTATCGACAGGACGACGATCCCTGGCGCTATCGCAGCAGCTGGTACGAACGCCGCAAGCGTCTGCTGACAGCCGCCGCGCTGCCGCGCGAGCGTTACCGGCGCGGCTTCGAGCCCGCGTGTTCGAATGCGGAGATGTCGCGGTTGCTCGCGCAGCGCTGCGAGCGTCTGTGTGTTTGCGACATCAGCGCACACGCAGTGAGTCTTGCGCGCGAACGTCTCGCCGATACGCGCAACGTGACGATCGAATTGCGCGCGATGCCGCAAGACTGGCCCGACGAGCGCTTCGATCTGATCGTGATCAGTGAACTCGGCTACTACCTGTCGCGCGCGGACACCGTGAAGCTCGCGCAACGCGCGTACGCGTCGTTGACGGATGACGGCACGCTCGTCGCGTGCCATTGGCGTCATCCGTTCGAAGACAGGCAGCAATCGGCCGACGACGTTCACGCGGCTTTCGGCGCGCTGCTCGCGTTGACGCATCTCGTCGAGCATGCGGAGCACGATCTGCTGATCGACGTATGGTCGAAGGACTGTCGCTCGGTCGCGCAATGCGAGGGGCTTGCATGATCGGCATCGTGATCCCCGCGCACAACGAGGAAGAACTGCTCGCCGATTGCCTGCAAGCCGCGCGCGTGGCGGCCGCGCATCCGGCGTTGCGCGGCGAGACGGTTCGGATCGTCGTCGCGCTCGATAGCTGCACGGACGGCTCGGCGGCGATTGCGCGCTGCTTCGACACGCATGCGTTGACGCTCGATGTGCGCAACGTCGGCAAAGCGAGGGCGGCAGGCGCGACGGCGCTGCTCGTACTCGGCGTGCGCTGGCTCGCGTTCACCGATGCGGACAGCCGTGTCGAGCCCGACTGGCTCGTCGCTCAGCTGGCGCTCGGCGCGGAAGCGGTGTGCGGTCCCGTCACGATCGACGACTGGCGCGCGCACGATGCAATGACGCGCGCGGCGTTCTATCGCGCGTACGTGAACGCCGATGGTCATCGGCATGTTCATGGCGCGAATCTGGGCGTGTCGGCGCTCGCCTATTGCCGCGTGGGCGGATTTCCGCCGCTTGCGTGCAGCGAGGATGTGGCACTCGTCGGACTGCTTGTCGCGACGGGCGCGCGCATCGCGTGGAGCGCGGCGCCGCGCGTGGTAACCAGCGCGCGGATTGCGTCGAGAGTGAAAGGCGGGTTCGGCGATACGCTGACTGCGCTTGCCGCGCCGTGAGCGTGCGCGTTGCGTTGCCTGGCTCCGGCGTTATCGACGGGAGCCGACCGGCGCAGCCGCCGTATAGCGCGCGAGAAACATATCCGCCGACGTTTCCGCAATCGCCTTCTGCTCGGCGGCCGTCAGCGGCGGCTGTCCCATCGTCACCTGAGGCCAGAACGCGAAGCCCTTCACGAGGCTTTGAAGCTGCTGCGCGGCGAACGCGGGATCGTGCACCGCGAGGCGGCCATCGGCGGCCGCTGCGCGTATCCAGACGGTCAGTCCTTCTTCGCGCTCGCCGATGCGCGCGACCATGTCCCGCGCGCGCTCCGGCGAATGAATGCCCGCCGCGATCGCGACGCGCGCAAGCGACATGAATGCCTCGTCGCTCAGCAGCCGCATCTTCTGCGCAAGCAATTCGAGCAGCTGCGGACGCAGCGGCGCGTCCGCGCGATAGCCGGGCGATTCGCCCGCCGCGCTCGCGTCCCATAGCTGTTGAAGAATCGCCGCGAAGAGCGCTTCCTTGCTCGGGAAATGGTTGTAGACCGTGCGCTTCGACACGCTCGCGCGTGCCGCAATGCGGTCCATGCTGGTGGCCTCGAAACCCGATGCGCGAAATTCGTCGATGGCCGCTTCGATCACGGCCGCGCGCTTGCGATCGGTCAGACGTTGTGGGGTGGCGCTGTCGTCCATCGTTCGATTTTACACCGATGGGTTTACTTTTTGAGATAATAAACTACACTGTGCAGTCTAACTTTGACTCCATGACGCTTCGAATGAACTCGATCATCGGCAACCTCAGTCAGATTCTGGGTTTCGCGGCGGCAGAGCGCGGACGCGCGCTGTCCAGCACGTCGCCGCAGCACGACGGGCAACGCTTTCGCAACGTGAAGCCGAAGCCCGCGCAAGGGCTGCGCAAGAGGCTGCGCATCATGTGGAACGTGCTGCTCAACAAGCCCGATGGCACGATGCCTTCGGGCCCGCTGCCCGTCGATCCGCTGACGCGCGCGGACCTCGACGCCGCGCCCGACAGGAGCCTGTTCCGGCTCGGCCATTCGACGCTGCTGCTCAAGCTGCGCGGCCAGTTCTGGCTGACCGACCCCGTCTTCGCGGAGCGCGCGTCGCCGTTCAGGCGGATGGGACCGAAACGCTTTCATGCGCCGCCCATCGCGCGCGACGCGCTGCCGCCGTTGCGCGGCGTGATTCTTTCGCACGATCACTATGACCATCTCGATCGCGAGACGGTGCTCGCGCTCGCCGAAACGACGGGCGTGTTCCTGACGCCGCTCGGCGTCGGCGACCGGCTGATCGAGTGGGGCATCGATGCGTCGAAGGTGCGTCAGTTCGACTGGTGGCAAGGCGTCGAGATCGACGGCGTGCAGTTCACGGCGACACCCGCACAACATTTCTCCGGGCGCAGCCTGTTCGACGGCAACAGCACGCTGTGGGCGTCGTGGGTGATCGTCGACGGCGACCTGCGCGTATTCTTCAGCGGCGACATCGGCTACTTCGACGGTTTCAAGACGATCGGTGAGCGGCTCGGCCCGTTCGACGTGACCTTGCTCGAAACGGGCGCGTACGACGCGCAATGGCCGTACGTGCACATGCAGCCCGACGATACCGTGCAGGCGCATATCGATCTGCGCGGCCGCTGGCTCGTCCCGATTCACAACGGCACGTTCGATCTGGCGATGCATCGCTGGCAGGAGCCGTTCGAGCGTGTCGTCGGACTCGCCGCTGCGCGCGGCATTGCGCTCGCGACGCCGCGTATGGGCGAGCGGCTCCATCTGGCGTCGCCGCATCGTGGCGAGCGCTGGTGGCGCGAAGTCGTGGAAGTCGTTGACGTGGCCGGTGCGCGCGAGCCAGCGCGCCGCCGCGTAGCGTGCAGGCCCGCGGGGCAGAGCAATACATGACGTTTGGCCGCGACGCATAACGGCCGCAACGCACAACGGCCGTAGAGTGAGGCGCCTTTTCTGCAAAGAGAGGCGCCTCTTCTTTTTTTGTCCGGCCTTTTGTCCGGCGAGTATCCCTTCCGTTTGCACGCAGGCTCATGCAGCATCCGACGAAGCGCGCTAAGGTATGCGTCAGTCTCTTCGAGCGCGCCATTGCGATGGTCGCGCAAGCCTTCCATATCTACGGAGCGTCATCAGATGAGCGAAACCACGCAGTTCTGGATGGTAGAAGGCGCGCCGACACCCGTCGGCCCGTTTTCACACGCGACGGAATCGGGCGGCTGGGTGTTCGTCACGGGCCAGATGCCCACGTCACCCGACGACGATGCGTCGCCCCTGCCCGAAGGCGTCGCCGCGCAGACCCAACGCGTGATGGACAACCTCGTGCTCGTGCTCAAGGGCATCGGGCTGGGGCTGGAGAACGTGGTATCGGCGCGTATCTTCCTGACCGAGTTCAAGCGCGACTACGCAACGATGAACGCCGTCTACGCCGCCCATTTTGCGTCGGGACGTCTGCCTGCGCGGACCTGCGTCGGCGTGACGGGACTCGCGCGCGATGCGCTCGTCGAAATCGATTTCATCGCGCGCCGTCCAGGTTGACGCCGGGCTAACGCGCGCAGCGCTTCGCTACAGCCAAGACAGCCGATGTCCCACTACGTCGAACAGTCCGCGCGGCGCGATTTCCTGCTGCGCGCGCTAACGCTGCCGCTCGCGATGTCCATGCCGTCATCTGCCCACGCGCAGCAAGCGCCGCTGCCGCGCATCGAACGCCGCGCGATTGCGTCGACGGGCGAAGCGTTGCCCGTCGTCGGCTGCGGCACGTGGCGCACCTTCGATGTCGGCGACGACGCGAACGGCCAGGCGCGGCTCGCGCAAGTGCTGAACGTGCTGTTCGCAGCGGGCGGCTCGGTCATCGATTCGTCGCCGATGTACGGCTCGTCGGAAGCCGTCGCGGGCACGCTGCTCACGCGGCTCGACGCGCATCGCAAGGCGTTCGTCGCGACGAAGGTGTGGACGCAGGGCCGCGAGGCGGGCATCGCGCAAATGGAGGAGTCGATGCGCCGCTTGCAGCAGCCGCGCATCGACCTGATGCAGGTGCACAACCTCGTCGACTGGCGCACGCAGATGGCGACGCTGCGTGACTGGAAAGCGCGCGGACGCATTCGTTATATCGGCATCACGCACTACACGTCGAGTGCTTTCGACGAAGTCGCGAGCGTGATGCGCAGCGAGAAGCCCGACTTCGTGCAGATCAACTACGCCGCCGACGACCGCGATGCCGAAGCGCGCATCCTGCCGCTCGCGCATGATCTGGGCATCGCCGTCGTGATCAATCAGCCGTTCGGCGGGGGTGGGCTGCTGTCGCGCGTGATGAAGCAACGGGTGCCCGCGTGGGCCGCCGATATCGGCTGCACGACATGGGCGCAGATCCTGCTGAAGTTCGTGCTCGCGCAGCCGGCCGTGACCGTCGTGATTCCGGGCACGGGCCGGCCCGAATACATGACCGACAACGTTCACGCGGGCGTCGGACCGTATCCGGACAAGGCGATGTGCAAGCAGATCGTCGAAGCCGTCGGCGCGTGATACCTCGCGAGACGGTCACGACGCAGACGAAGACGCGGATGCCTTCAGCAACACCGGGTCGCTGCGATAGACATCGGGGAACATCTGCTTCAGCTGGTCGATCTTCGGCATATCGTTGATCGCGATGTACGGATAGTCCGGATGCCGTACCAGGAAATTCTGGTGATACGCCTCGGCGGGATAGAAGCCCTTGAATTCCTCGACTCGCGTGACGATCGGCGCGGAGAACACTTTTGCGCTGTTCAGCTGCGCGATATAGGCCTGCGCGATCGCGCGCTGCTGCGCATTTTGCGGAAACACGGCCGACCGGTACTGCGTGCCGTGATCGGGGCCCTGGTAGTTCAGCTCGGTCGGATTGTGGACGACCGAAAAGAAGATCTGCAGCAGTCGCCCATAGGTGATCTGCGTCGGGTCATACGTGATGCTCACGGATTCCGCATGCCCCGTGTCGCCGCCGCTGACAGTCTCGTACTGCGCGGTGCCCGCCGCGCCACCCGAATAGCCCGACGCAACCTGATTCACGCCCTTCACGTGCTCGTACACGCCCTGAACGCCCCAGAAGCAGCCGCCCGCGAACACGGCTGTCTCTGTGTGCGCGCCGGCCGCTTTTTCGTCCTGCGCGGGCGGCGGAATCCTGACCGCCTGTTCCGCCGATGCGACATGCTGCCAGGCGACCGCGCTCGCGCCGAGTGCGATCAGCGCGATCATTCGGCCCGTCGATGTACGGGTCCAGCCCAATGCGCGAGTGATGAATTTCATGGTCATGATAAATGGTCCTCGAATACGCGTTGCTCGCGATTTGTCCATAGATACGCCGCGTGATCAGCCGAACGTGAACGCATAGGCTTCGACACCCGGATCGAGAAACTCGATCGCGAACGTGTGGTCGGCCACGTCGCCCGATTGGCGCACGAGCTGATACAGCCGCTGTTCCGTGACGACGCCCGTGCCGTCGGCTTTTATGTCGGTGCCGCGCGCGTCGCCGGGAGCGGCGCCGTCGATCGTCACGCGAAAGCGCACCGGCTTGCCATCCGCGCCGGGGCCGAGCACCAGATGCAGGTCGCGCGCATGGAAGCGGTAGACGATGCGGCCGTCCGGCGCGGCGAGCGTCGCGTGCTCGGCGCCCACTTTCCAGGTGCCCGCGAGTCCCCAGTCATTGACGCCGAGCTTCGACGGCGCGGCGTACGCATGCGCGCGGTCTGCCGTCGCGCCGCCCGGCGACACGAAGTTTTCGGCACGCTCGTAGCCGATGTACGTTTCCGGCGACTGCATGTCGTGGCCGTCGGCGGCCGCCTCGACACCATTGGCACGCTGCGGGAGACCCGTCGTCACTTTCATCGCATCGGGATGGCCGGCTTCCGCGAGCAGTTGCTGGATCACCTTCTCCGACTGCTCGTATTCGCCCTCGCCGAAATGATGATGGCGAATGCGTCCCTGCGCATCGACGAAATAGTGTGCCGGCCAGTACTGGTTGCCGAACGCGCGCCAGATCGCGTAGTTGTTGTCGATCGCGATCGGGTAATCGACGCCGAGATCGTGCGACGCCTTCTTCACGTTGTCGATATTGCGCTCGAACGCGAACTCCGGCGCGTGCACGCCGATCACGACGAGCCCCATGTCGCGGTACTTCTGCGACCACGCCTTCACATACGGCAGCGTGCGCAGGCAGTTGATGCACGAATACGTCCAGAAGTCGACCAGCACGACCTTGCCGCGCAGCTGCTCATTGGTGAGCGGCGGCGAGTTCAGCCATTGCACGGCGCCCGTCAGCGCCGGCAGCGTGCCTTCGACGGGAAGCGGTGCCGCCGGCATGGACGCGCGCATCATCGCGCCTGTAGCGGCTTCGTTGGATTCGGCCGGCTTCGCGCTCGAGGCGTCGGCGGCGGGTTGCATTGCGATCGTCGCATTCGTCGCGGTCGTCTCACTCGTTGTGTTCGCGCCGCTCACGGCATTTGCGGCTTTCATCGCGTCGCCCGTGCCTTTGGACGGCGAGAGCCTGTCGATGAGATGCTGTTCGAGGCCGCCCGTCGCTACCGTCGACACGCGGGCGAGCACGCCCGTATCGAAGCCGAGCGCGATCGCGGCGACGCCCGCCAGCATCGTCGCGCCGATGCCGCGCCGCACCCATTCGCCCGCGCCGAGCGAGCGCTTCATCGCCGTGAAGACGCGTCCGCCGATCAGCAGTGCGATGGCGAGCGACGTCGCCGCGCCCGCAGCATAGGCGAGCAGCAGCAGCGTGGTGCCGACGCTCGCACCGCGCAACGCTGCGCCCGTCAGCACGAGACCGAGGATGGGACCGGCGCACGGCGCCCACAGCAGGCCCGTCGCGATGCCGAGCAGAAACGACGAGCCGATGCGCGGCTTGTCGCCGTCGGCCTGAGCGAGCACGGAGAGCCGGTTGCCCGCGCTGACGAGCGGGTGCATCAGACGGTCGGCGAGACGCGGCATCAGCAGCGCCAGGCCGAACACGCCGAGCAGCACGATCGCGGCCCAGCGTCCGTACTGGTTCGCTTGCGTGACCCAGCCGCCGCCGACGGCCGCGAGCGTCGCGACGAGCGCGAACGTAAGCGCCATGCCGCCGAGCAGCGGTAAGCCGCTGCGCGCGAACGGCTGGTCGGCGCGCGCAAACACGAAGGGCAGCACGGGCAAGATGCACGGACTCAGGATCGTGAGTGCGCCGCCGAGGTAAGCAAGAACGATGAGTAGCATGATTATTTGCCGATGGATCGTGCGAGATGAGGGCGTCGAAAAGTGCGTCGAATAGGGCGTTGAAAAACGGCTTGGAAAAAGGGGCGTCAGGCGGCTTGCGGTGTAAAGGTCATCGCGAGGCCGTTCATGCAGTAGCGCAGCCCTGTGGGCTTGGGGCCGTCGTCGAATACATGCCCCAGATGTCCGCCGCAGCGGCGGCAGTGCACTTCCGTGCGCACCATGCCGAACGAACCGTCTTCGCGCGTCGCGACGGCGTGATCGAGCGGCGCCCAGAAGCTCGGCCAGCCGGTATGGCTGTCGAACTTCGTGCGCGACGAAAACAGATCGAGCTTGCAACCAGCGCACGCGAACACGCCGCTGCGATGCTCGTTGTTCAACGGGCTGCTGTACGGGCGCTCGGTGCCTTCCTCGCGGAGCACGTGATACTGCGCGGGCGTGAGCATCTGCCGCCACTGTGCGTCGCTATGCGCGACTTCGAAGCGCCCGCTCGTGCCGCTCGCCGCGTCGCCGGCGTGTGCCGTGTCGGCGGCGAACGCGCGCCACTGCGTGAGCGCGGCCAGCGCGGCGAGCGCGCTGCCGCCCGATAACATGAACTGCCTGCGGCTTTTCATCGTGTGTTCCTTCGTGCAACTCGATTCAACGTGGCCGTAGCGTAAGTCCGCCGTGATATCGGGGTCCTCACGGAAACTTAAATTAATTGTGATAACTCGGCGCGCGAAAATTCTGCACAATACCTACAGCTGTAAACGTCGCAATTCCGCGTTTAATCCGGCCTTTCCCCCCCATTCAAGCAAGCCGATGGACCATCCGAAGCGCGTACTGATCGTCGAAGACGATGTCGATATAGCGAATGTGCTGAGCCTGCATCTGCGGGACGAGCGCTATGAAGTCGTCCATAGCGCCGACGGCAACGAAGGACTGCGGCTGCTGGAGCAGGGCAACTGGGACGCGCTGATCCTCGACCTGATGCTGCCGGGCGTCGACGGTCTGGAGATTTGCCGGCGCGCCCGCGCGATGGCGCGCTATACGCCCATCATCATCACGAGCGCGCGTTCGAGCGAGGTGCACCGGATACTCGGCCTCGAACTGGGCGCGGACGATTACCTCGCGAAGCCGTTCTCCGTGCTCGAACTGGTCGCGCGCGTGAAGGCGCTGCTGCGGCGCGCCGATGCGATGGCGAAGGACGCGCGGATAGACTCGGGCAGCCTCAACCTCGCGGGCCTGTTCGTCGATCCGCTTACGCGTGAGGCGAGCGTCGACGGCAAGCGGATCGAGCTGACGCCGCGCGAGTTCGATCTGCTGTATTTTTTCGCGAGCCGTCCCGGCAAGGTGTTTTCGCGGATGGACCTGCTCAATGCCGTGTGGGGCTATCAGCACGAAGGCTACGAGCACACGGTGAACACGCACATCAACCGGCTGCGCGCGAAGATCGAGTCCGATCCCGCCGAGCCGGCCCGCATCCTCACCGTATGGGGGCGCGGCTACAAGTTCGTCGCCGATCCCGCCGCGCGCGAAGGAGAAGCGCCGTGAACCTGTCGTTGACACAGCGGCTGTCGCTCGTGTTTTCCGTCTTGCTGCTCGCGTGCTGCGGCGCGTCGGCGTGGCTCCAGATCCGCTCCAGCGATCTGCACGAAAAGGAAGTGATACAGAGCCTGTCGCGCGATCTCGCGTCGAACATCGCGCGCAATCCGGCGCTCTCCGGCGACAGCGGCGGCGCGGCGCGCAAGGACGCGCTGCGGCAGATTTTCGGGCAGCTGATGGTAGTCAATCCGAGCGTCGAAGTGTATCTGCTGGATCAGGACGGCCATATCGAAGGCGACGACGCGCCCGCCGGTCATCTGAAGCGGATGCAGGTCGATGTCGCGCCCGTGCGCAAGTTCGTCGCGGGCGACCCGCTGCCGATACTCGGCGACGATCCGCGCAGCGTCGACGGCCGCAAGGTGTTCAGCGCGGCGCTGCTGCCGCATGCGGACAGCCGGCCGCCCGGCTACATCTACGTCGTGCTGCAAGGCGAAGCGCACGACGAGCTCGCGGCGCGCTTCAGGGCGAGCTCGGTGTTGCGCACGACGTTGTGGTCGATGGGCGTCGTCGCGCTGCTCGGCCTCGTCGCGGGCGTGGTGGCGTTCGGGCTGATCACGCGGCCGCTGCGACGTCTGACGGACGCGATGCGTAAGTTCGACGCGAACGGCGAGCCGGATGCACAGCCAACCGTTCCCGCGTCGGGTGGTGCGGCTGCGCGCGTCGCGCCGTCCCGCTCGCGCGACGAGATCGCCACGCTCGAATCGACGTTCGCGCAGATGGCCGAGCGCATCGGCCAGCAATGGCGCGCGCTGACGAAGCAGGACCAGGAGCGGCGCGAACTCGTTGCGAACATATCTCACGATCTGCGCACGCCGCTCACTTCGCTGCACGGCTACCTCGAAACGCTGTCGATGAAAGCGGATTCGCTGAGCGACACGGAGCGCAAACGTTATCTCGCGATCGCGCTCGCGCAGAGCGTGAAGGTCGGCAAGCTCGCGCAGTCGTTGTTCGAGCTTGCGCGCCTGGAGCACGGCAACGTGCAGCTTGCGCTGGAGGACTTCTCGCTCGTCGATCTGGTGCAGGACGTGTTCCAGAAATTCGAACTGTCGGCGGAGGCGCGGCGCATCCGTTTGCGCGCGGGCATCGCGCCGCGCCTGCCGAACGTGACAGCGGACCTCGGCATGATCGAGCGCGTGCTGACCAATCTGCTCGACAACGCGATCCGCCACACGCCCGACGACGGCGCCGTCGATGTCGATCTCGCGGTGCGCGACGGCAAGGTGTCGGTGACGGTGAGCGACACGGGGCCAGGCATTCCCGCCGACGTGCGCGCGGGTCTGTTCCAGCGACCGTTCACGTCGGGCGGCGCGCATCGCGGCGGGCTCGGCCTGCTGATCGTCCAGCGCATGCTGCAACTGAACGACAGCCAGATACGGCTCGTCGACCGCGAGGGGACAGGGACGGCGTTCTGCTTCGAGCTGCATCCTGTGGGCGCTGCGCAGAAGGGCGCACGCGTGGCCGTTCCCGCGCAGTAAGCGCCGTGCGAGCGCAACGCATGCATGGCGCGCGCTACGCGCATTCCGCGCAGGGCCAGGGAAAGCACGAAACGCGCGGCAAAAACAAACGCGGGTTTAAAACACTCGCGAAACATCGCGCCGTTAAAATTCTCCGGAATAGTGCTTGAAAAGATGGAGCGTTCTAATCGTTAACGACGGGTTAAAGATGCGCTCGCCTGCGCCGTTATCAGCGTGTACATGCCGACAGGTCTATTTTTGGCGCGTGCGATTCCAGCTAGACTGCTGTTCCTTCACCTGAAGATTTCGTCACGCGTCATTCGCAAGCGACGCGACACCGTGTCTCCTCGCACGCGCTCGCCGGTGCAATGCCGGCAACGGACGCATCGCGTGGGACCGCGTCGACGGAAGCCGGGTTGAAGCGTGGTTTGGAGTGCATCGAACACGGATCGCAAAAAAGGAAAACGAAATGCGGTGGTGCTACTCATGTGTCTCCCGGCGAAGCATGCGTTCCGGCATCGCATGCACCGACGCGCATCGAAGGCATTTCCTTGACTCCGTCATCCTTTTTGTTTGCGGCTTTCTGCTGATCGCGCACGCGAGCGCCGGCGAAAACGTGCTGCGCGTGCTGGCATGGCCGGGCTATGCGGATGCCGACGTCGTCAAGACATTCGAGGACCGCTATCACGCGAAAGTCGAAGTCACGCTCGTCGATTCCGACGAAGCGCTCTGGGACAAGATGCATCAGGGCTCGCACCCGCAATTCGACGTGCTCGCCGCGAATACGGCCGAAATCCAGCGCTATACGCACGAGAATCTGCTCGCGCCGCTGGACCTTGCGCGCTTGCCGAACACGAGCCGTCAGTTGCCGCGCTTTCGTGCGCTCTCTTCGATCGAAGGGCTCACGAATCAAGGCAACGTCTACGCGATTCCGTTCACCTATTCGACGATGGGCCTCATCTACGATCGCAAGCAGGTGAGCGTCGCGCCGCATTCGATGAACGAATTGTGGAATCCGCGCTATCGCGGCAAGGTGCTCGACTACAACAGCGCGCAGCACAATTTCTCGTTCACGGCGCTCGCGCTCGGCTATCCGAATCCGTTCCAGCTGAACGGCGCGCAGATTCAGACGATCACGCGCAAGCTGGTCGATCTTCGGCGCAACCTGCTCACCTACTACAACCTGCCCGAGGAAGCCGCCGCCTACTTCGTCCAGCACAAGGCCGCGCTGATGTTCGGCAACTACGGCACGCAGCAGGTCGAACTGCTGCGCCGCGCGGGCGCCGACGTCGGCTATGTGATTCCCGACGAAGGCGTGCTCGCATGGCTCGACTGCTGGTCGATGACGAACGCGGCCGCGAACCGGCCGCTCGCGCTCGCGTGGATCAACTACATGCTCGAACCCGGCGTGAGCCAGCTCCTGACGCAGCGCCAGGGACTCGCGAACACGCTCGCCGAGCCGCCCGAAAGCACGGGCAAGAGCCACATCATCTGGATCGAGCCCGTCGAGGACATCCAGAAGCGCGAGGCGCTGTGGAGCCGCATCGTATCGGGCGATCGCCCGGAGCGTTTCTGATCATGCGCCAGGGCCTCACGTTCAAGCTCTCGCTGCTGCTTGCGCTGATCGGCGTGCTCGCGTCGGGCACGACGGGCTTCTACGCGTATCAGGCGAACCGCACGATGCTCGTGCGCGAAGCCGAGCGCAGCCTGCTCACGTCGACGGAACTGCTCGGCCAGCGCTTCACGGTGGCTATCAGCGATATCGCCGCCGATGCGCTCGTGCTGTCGACGATGCCGTCCGCGGCGGCTGTCGCGATCAGCGACGACGGCACGTCGCCGGATAACCCGATGCGCGACCGGCTCGCGCAGGTGTTCACGAGCTTCATCGCGCAGCATTCCGAGTATCTGCAAGTGCGGCTCATCGCGCGCAATCACTACGGGCTGGAGCTGATCCGCATCGACCGCGAAGCGGGCGGCACCGTGCGCGTGCAGGAAAGCGCGCTACAGGAAAAAGGCCAGTTCGCGTATGTGTTCGATACGCTCGCGCTGACGCCGGGGCGCATCTACATTTCGCCGATCGACGTCAATCACGAGCACGGCGCGCATGCGGCGGAGGGCAAGCCGACGCTGCGGGTCGGCACGCCCGTCGCCGATCCGCACGGCGACGTGGTCGGCGCGGTCGTCATCGACGTCGATCTCGCGAGCCTGCTGCGGCTCTCGCAGGCCGATCTGCCCGCCGACTATCAGGTCTATCTCGCGAACGAATGGGGCGACTTTCTCGTGCATCCCGACCCGTCGCAGACCTTCGGCTTCGACAGGGGCCGCCGCGTCTTCATGCAGGACAGCTTTGCGGCGACGAAACCGCTTTTCGACCAGTCGACCCAGCCCGTGCTGATGAACGGGCTGTCGCAGCCGAAAGATGCGCATGGGCATGTCTACGCATTCGTGCGCCGGCCGTTCGGCGAATCGCAGGGCAACCGCTTCATCGTGCTCGGACTTGCGAAGCCGCTGCACGACGTGCTGACGGGCGCGAACATGCTCGGCGACAGCATCGTGCGCATGGTGCTGATCTTCAGCGCGTTCGCGATCCTGCTCGCGATTCTCTTTGCGCGCGCGCTGACGCGTCCGCTGCATCTGCTCGCCGATGCGGCGACCCACTTCTTTTCCGAGCACGCGATGGTAGCGCTGCCGCTCAGGCGCACCGACGAAATCGGCGTGCTCGCGCGCTGCTTCGACCGCATGCGGCGTGAAATCCACTTGCAGATGGACGAACTGCACAGCAAGCAGCACGAGCTCACGCATCTCGCGAGTCACGATGGACTCACGGGTCTGCCGAACCGGATGCTGTTCATGCAGAAGCTGGAGGCTGCGATCGACGAGGCGAGGGCGAATGGCGAGCGGCTCGCCGTGCTGTTCATCGATCTCAACCGCTTCAAGCAGATCAACGATCAGTATGGCCACTCGGTCGGCGACGACGTGCTCGCGATCGTCGCGCGGCGTTTGCAGCATGTGCTGTATAGCGGCGATATGGTCGCGCGGCTGGGCGGCGACGAGTTCATCGTGCTCGTGAAGGGCGAGCGCTCGGCCGATGCGGCGCCCGCGATCGCCGCGCGCATCGTGCGCACGCTCGACGACGAAGTGATGGTCGGCGACGGGCAGATGGCTGTGGGTGCGAGCATCGGCATCAGCCAGTTCCCGGCGGACGGCGATTCGGCCGAAGTGCTCCTGCTCAACGCGGATGCCGCGATGTATGCGGCGAAATCGGGCGGCTCGGGCGCATGGATCTCGTATCAGGAAGTGCTCTCGCTGCAACGCGCGAGAGCTGGGCACGACATGCATCCGGGCCACAGCGAATCCGCCAGGGCCGAGCGCGCCGCAGACGGCGCCGACGTGATCGCTTGAGCCTTTCGCACGACGGCACGACGCAAATCACGGGTCTCCGCGCCGCCTGGCGGCACGCTTCTTGCGGAACGCTTGCGTGTCGAAGCGAAAAGGAGAACCCGGATGACCTTGGTCATTTATCTGATCGGCTGGCTGATTTTTATCGGCGGCGTCTCGTGGGCTCTCATCACCATGCACGTCGCACAGCATTACGTTGCAATCGTCGCCGTTATCCTGCTGGGCATCGGTGTCGTCACGGGCGCAACTCGCGCGCGCGGACGCGACCGCTCTCCCTGATCTCAAAGATTTCCACAGCGTTTTTAAAGGCTTTTTGCAGGCTTTTCCATGAGCCGACGCGCGCGGCTCCTTTCATGTCATGGCGGTCACGACGGCCACCGCGCGGGCAGTTTTTGCACGCCGCCATGACATTTCCCGACATAGTTTTTGAACTGACTTGGCGGGCAGGTTCTTCTACAGTTTGATCCGTCGCCACGCTGCATCTGCGAAGTGGCCCGAACCGTGAAGGACACCGCCGTGAAAATCCGCTCGCAACTCTTCTCCTCGTTTTCTGGTCTGCTGAAGCACTCGTCGTCCGCGACGCCGGCGCGCGGCGTGTCGCGGCGCATCGCGTTCGCAGCGGCGGCCGCCGTGGTCGGCGCAAGCGCATCGCTCGTCAGCGTGCCGGCGTGGGCAGGATGGTACGGCCACGGCACGGCCT
This sequence comes from Paraburkholderia diazotrophica, assembly GCF_900108945.1. Classification (GTDB taxonomy): domain Bacteria; phylum Pseudomonadota; class Gammaproteobacteria; order Burkholderiales; family Burkholderiaceae; genus Paraburkholderia; species Paraburkholderia diazotrophica. The sequence continues at coordinate 27,749 of NZ_FNYE01000043.1, forward strand.
ACACGTCGCACGGCACGTATAGCGGCGCGCATGCGGCGTCGTGCGGCGGCGGCACCTGCAACCATGCAGGGGGCGCGATGGGCCCGTACGGCGGCATCGCGAGCAACTCGGGCAGCGTCACGCGCACGGCGCCCGGCCAGTTCTCGAACACGGGCACGGCCTACGGTCCCAACGGACGCTCGGTCCAGCACTCCGGCGACACCAGTTGCGCGAGCGGCAGCTGCTCGCACACGGGCTCGATGACGGGCTCGGACGGCAGAACGGCCTCGACGTCCGGCGAGGTCACGCGCACGGCTGCCGGCCAGTACACGTCATCGGGCACGGTGACGGGCGGCAACGGCAACACGTACAACCACTCGGCGTCGACGAACTGCGCCGGCTGGACCTGCTCGCGCTCGGGCGCCGTGACAGGCAGCAACGGCGGAACGGTCACGCATTCGGGCAGCGCGACGAGCGTCGCACCCGGCGTCGTCGTCACGTCGGGCAGCGCGACGGGCACGCATGGCAACACGGTGACGACGAGCGGCACGGTCGTACATGGCGGCACCGTCACGACGGGCGGTACGACAGTGGTGACGGGCACCACGACAACAGTCGGCGCGGCTGTCGTCGTGCCGCCGCCCGTGGTCGTGCCGGCGCCCGTTGTAGTGCCGGCGCCGACGTCGACCGTGGTCGTCGCGGCTCCCGTTCCGGCTCCCGCGCCTGTCGTGGTCGCGCCGCCTCCGCCGGCTGTCGTTGTCGCGCCGGCGCCCGTCGTGGTTCCGCCGCCTGCGCCGCACGTCGTCGTGGCTGTGCCGCCGCCTGCGCCGCATGTCGTCTACGTCGCGCCGAAGCCGCGTCCCCTCGTGTTGATTCCTGGGCACTGGGTCGGCCGCGTGTGGGTGCCCGCGCACTGGGCATAACGAAGATCTGCTTCTGAACGGTTGCTTCGAACGACGAACGGCGCGACATGCGCCGTTCGTCGTTTTGCGTTTGTCCACTTGTGCCTGTCTCTTCTGACGAAGCTTCGCAGACATCCGCGATGCAACTTCAATGTCCTCTGCATGGCGCTTCGCGAGAGCCTCGGCTCGCTCCAGAGAAACCCTGATTGCTGCGCCGAAAGCGCCGCTGCTATCGTGCGCTGGTCATGTGTGGAAACGCTTCCACTCAATGCTTCCGCACGGCCCAGGCAATCGGTCCAAACGACGAATCCAACCCGTCCAGCGAGAGGAGTTTCCGTGGCATACGAAGCAGTGAAATCCGGCAACCGTGACCAGCGCGATACTCATCGGGACACGAACACACGCTCCCGCAGCGACTCTCTCAACGATCCCTTCACGCCACCGCCCGATTCCGTGCTGTGGCGCAAGGACTTCCTGCTCGGCGCGGCGACGGCTTCGTATCAGATCGAAGGCGCCGTCGACGAGGACGGCCGTCTGCCGTCGATCTGGGACACCTTTTCGGCGACGCCCGGCAAGGTGCTCGCGGGCGACACGGGCGCCGTGGCTTGCGATCACTATCATCGGTGGGAGAGCGATTTCGATCTGCTCACGCGGCTCAATTTCGAAGCGTACCGGTTGTCGATCGCATGGCCGCGCGTGATGGACGAAGCGGGCCGCCCCAACGCGAAGGGCATCGGCTTTTACAAGCGTCTGCTCGACAGGCTCAAGGACAAGGGCTTGCAGACCTTCGTCACGCTTTATCACTGGGATTTGCCGCAGCATCTGGAGGATCGCGGCGGCTGGCTCAACCGCGAGACCGTCTATCGCTTCGCCGATTACGCGGACCTGATGAGCCGCGAACTGGCGGGCCGCGTCGATGCATGGATGACGCTCAACGAGCCGTGGTGTTCGGCGTTTCTCGGCTATGGCAACGGTCATCACGCGCCGGGCCGCGCGAACGTGCGCTACGCGACGCAGGCGATGCATCATCTGCTTCTCGCGCATGGCCATGGCATGCAGGCGCTGCGCGCGAACGATCCCGCGTCGATGAAAGGCATCGTCGCGAACGTCGGGCGCGGCACGCCGGCGTCGCCGAACGAAGCGGACCGGCGCGCCGCGTATCTGTACGAAGTGCAGCACAACGCGTGGATTCTCGACCCGCTGCTCAAGGGCGAGTATCCGGCGGATCTGTGGGCGCTGTGGCCCGGCGCCGAGCCGCTCGTGCTCGAAGGCGATCTGCAAACCATCGCGACGCCGCTCGATTTCCTCGGCATCAACTATTATTTCCGCACCAACGTGAAGAGCGATGGCGCGCGCGGTTTCGTCGACGTGCCGCTGCCCGATGTCGAACGCACGCAGATGGGCTGGGAGGTGTGCCCCGACGGGCTGCGCGATCTGCTGACGGGCTTCGATCGCGCGTATCCGAACCTGCCGCCCATGTACATCACCGAGAACGGTATGGCTTCGGACGACAAGGTGCGCGACGGCCGCGTCGAGGACACGCAGCGCATCGCGTTCCTCAGGCGGCATCTGGCCGCCGTCGATCAGGCCGTCAAGCAGGGCGTCGATATTCGCGGCTACTTCGTGTGGTCGCTGCTGGACAACTTCGAGTGGGCGTTCGGTTACGAGCGGCGCTTCGGCGTCGTGCATGTCGATTACGCGACGCAGCAGCGCACGGTCAAGCGCAGCGGCGAGCTGATCGCGAAGTTCATCGAGGAGCGCAGCGAGAAGAACTGACGCAATAGAATCGACCCGAAGAATCGATTCAAAGAGACCCAAAGAATTGAGCGAAAAGAATGACACATGGCCGCGTCAAGCTGCCTGATTCGCAGTCGACCTGATAAATCGGGCCTCGAACCCGAAGGAGACGGAATGAAGAGCACGAAGCAGTGGGGGTTGAAAAGCGCTGTCGCGCTCGCACTGGCCATCGCGGGCGTCGTCGCACACGCCGAGCCGCTGAAGGCCAATGTGATCCACTGGTGGACGTCGGGCGGCGAGTCGGCGGCCATCCGGCAGTTCGCCGACGCGTACAACCAGGCGGGCGGCCAATGGGTCGACAACGCGGTGGCGGGCGCGGACCAGGCACGCGCGACGGCGATCAACCGCATTGTCGGCGGCGATCCGCCCACGGCTGCGCAGTTCAACACGTCGAAGCAGTTTCATGACCTGATCGATCAGGGCCTGCTCAACAACGTCGACGCCGTCGCCGCGAAAGAGAACTGGGCGGCCATCTTTCCACAATCGATACTCGACAGCATCAAGGTCAACGGCCATTACTACGCGGCCCCCGTCGACATCCACATGCCCGCGTGGTTCTTCTATTCGAAGCCGGTGTTCGCGAAGGCGGGCATTGCCGGCGACCCGAAGAGCTTCGACGAATTTCTCTCCGATCTGGACAGGCTGAAGAAGGCGGGCGTGATACCGCTCGCGCTCGGCGGCCAGCCGTGGCAGGAGAAGATCACGTTCGACGCCGTGTTCGCCGATGTCGGCGGGCCCGATCTCTATCTGAAGGTGTATCGCGACCGCGATGCGAACGCCGTCAACTCCGATGCATTCAAGAAGGTGCTCGCGTCGTTCAAGAAGCTGCACGACTATGTCGACCCCGGCTCGCCGGGCCGCAACTGGAACGACGCGACGGCGCTCGTGATCTCGGGCAAGGCAGGCGTGCAGATCATGGGCGACTGGGCGAAGGGCGAGTTCTCGGCGGCGAAGCAGTCGCCGGGCAAGGACTTCGGCTGCTTTCCGGGCTTCGGTCCGCACTCGCCGTATCTGGTCGCGGGCGACGTGTTCGTGTTCCCGAAGACGGACAACGCGAATTCGATCAAGGCGCAGAACCTGCTCGCGACCGTAATGACGTCGCCACAGGCGCAGGTCGCCTTCAGCGCGAAGAAGGGCTCGATTCCGATCCGGCCGGACGTCGACGTGAACCAGCTCGACATGTGCGCGAAGGAGGGCATCGCGATCATGAAGGACAAGTCGCGTCAGCTGCCGAATCCGGAGATGCTCGTGTCGCCCGACTTGCAGGGCGCGTTGACGGACGTCATCACGAACTTCTGGAACAGGAACCAGTCGGTCGACGATGCGCAAAAGGCCTTTGCGAGCGCACTAAAAGGCTGACGCGCGATGGGGACGCTCAAGTCGCACGCGTTGCCCGAGATGGCCACCAAGGGCTCGGAAGGCTCGAAGGCCACCAAGGCCTCGCCCGTCGCGAGAACGCGCGTGCGGCCATTGCGCAGGCGCTGGCAGCTTGCCGCATGGATTGCGCTGATCCCGATGATGCTGACGGTCGTCTTCGCGTATCTCGGCACGATGCTGTGGACGGCGCGCGTGTCGCTCAGCAACTCGCGCACGTTTCCGTCAAGTGACTTCGCCGGCTTCACGCAATACGCGCGGCTATTTCATAACGACCGCTGGCTGGTGTCGCTGCAGCACATCGCGATCTATGGCGTGTGCTTCATCGTCGCCTGCCTCGTGATCGGCACGCTGCTCGCGATCTTCATCGATCAGCGCGTGATGGCGGAAGGCGTGCTGCGTACGGTGTTCCTGTATCCGTACGCGATGTCGTTCGTCGCGACGGGCCTCGTGTGGCAATGGATACTCAATCCCGAACTCGGCGCGCAGTCGCTGCTGCACAAGTTGGGCTTCTCGTATGCGCGCTTCGACTGGATCGTCGATCAGGACTGGGTGATCTACACGATCGTGATCGCGACCGTGTGGCAGGCGTCGGGGCTCGTGATGGCCGTGATGCTGGCGGGCCTGCGCGGCATCGACGACGAGTTGTGGAAAGCCGCGCGCGTCGACGGCATTCCGCGCTGGCGCGTCTACGTGAGCATCGTGATACCGATGCTCGGCCCGTCGATATCGACGGCCTTCGTGCTGCTGTTCGTCGCCGTGGTGAAGCTGTTCGACGCCGTCGTCGCGATGACGCAAGGCGGTCCCGGCACCGCGAGCGAAGTGCCCGCGAAGTTCATCATGGACTATCTGTTCGGGCGCGCGAACATCGGCCTGGCGTCGGCGGCTTCGATCGTGCTGCTTGCGACGGTGCTCGCGATTCTTGCGCCGTTCCTGTACGCGCGCAGCCGCGCTGCATTGCGCAAGGAGCTGTGATGAGCGCGACGCTTCCATCTTCTTTCGATTCACAGCGACGCCGTCATGCGCGCAGAAAGCGTTTTTCTCCAGCACGTCTGGGTGTGTATGGCTTTCTGATCGTCGCCGCGCTCTTCTTCCTGTTGCCGCTTTACGTGATGCTCGTGACGTCGGTAAAGCCGATGAGCGAGATACGTCTGGGCAATCTGCTCGCGCTGCCGATGCACTTCACGCTGCAGCCGTGGGGCGACGCGTGGCAGTCGGCGTGCACGGGCCTCGATTGCGACGGCATCCGCGTGGGCTTCTGGAACTCGGTGCGCATTGTCGTGCCGAGCACGGTGTTCTCGATCGTGATCGGCGCGATCAACGGTTACGCGTTGTCGTTCTGGCGGCCGCGCGGCGCGGGGCTCTTCTTCGGCGTGCTGCTGCTCGGCGCCTTCATTCCGTATCAGGTGATGATCTATCCGATGGTGCGCGTGCTCGCAAGCGTGCATCTGTTCAGCTCGTTGCCCGGCATCGTGATCATCCATACGATCTTCGGCATGCCCGTGATGACGCTGCTGTTCCGCAACTACTACGCGGGCATTCCGCTGGAACTGTTCAAGGCCGCGCGCATCGACGGCGGCGGCTTCTGGTGCATCTTCTTTCAGCTGATGCTGCCGATGTCGCTGCCCATCGTCGTCGTCGCGATGATCCTGCAGGTGACGAACATCTGGAACGACTACCTGCTCGGCCTCGTGTTCGCGGGCACGAAGAACTTGCCGATGACGGTGCAACTCAACAACATCATCAACACGACGACGGGCGAGAAGATCTACAACGTCAACATGGCGGCGACCATTCTGACGTCGATCGTGCCGCTTGCCGTGTATTTCGTGTCGGGCCGCTGGTTCGTGCGCGGCATCGCGACGGGCGCAGTGAAGGGCTAGAGCGGAGATCGAGGCTGATATGGCAACCGGGATGGCAACCGATTTGGCAACTGAAATGGCAACCGCGGCGAACATGGCCAACGTCGCGGTCCGCGACCTGAAGATCCAGCTTGGCTCGAACACGGTGATCGACGCGCTCGATCTCGACGTGCGCGCGGGCGAATTCGTCGTGCTGCTCGGACCGTCGGGCTGCGGCAAGTCGACGTTGCTGCACAGCATCGCGGGCCTGATCGACGTGACGGAAGGCAGCATCGAGATCGGCGGCGAGGACATGACGTGGGCCGATCCGAAAGACCGGCGCGTCGCGCTCGTGTTTCAGTCGTATGCGCTCTATCCGACGATGAGCGTCGAGCGCAATCTGTCGTTCGCGCTGCGCGTCAACGGCACGCCGAAGGCGGAAATCGAGCGGCGCGTGGCGCGCGCGTCCGACATGCTGCAACTGGGTCCGCTGCTCAAGCGCAAGCCCTCGCAACTGTCGGGCGGGCAGCGGCAGCGCGTCGCGATCGGACGCGCGATCGTGCGCGAAGCCGATGTGTTCCTGTTCGATGAGCCGCTGTCGAATCTCGACGCGAAGCTGCGCACGGAACTGCGCCGCGAGTTGAAGCAGCTGCATCAGCGCCTGGGCGCGACGATGATCTACGTGACGCACGATCAGGTCGAAGCGATGACGCTCGCCACGCGCATGGCCGTGATGAAGAGCGGCGTGATCCAGCAGTTCGGCACGCCAGCCGAAGTGTACGCGCGGCCCGCGAATCTCTTCGTCGCGACCTTCCTCGGCTCGCCGTCGATGAACCTGCTCAACGGCACGCTCGCCGTGCGAGACGGTGGCGCGCGCTTCGCGGGCGCGAAGCTCGACGTCGACGCGTCGCGCTACGTGTTCGCCGCGCAGCCCTCGCATGGCCAGTCATGTGTACTCGGCGTGCGGCCCGAGGACGTGCGCGTGCGGATCGGTGCGGATTCGGATCAACGCGGACAAGTGTCGCTTATCGAACCAATGGGCAACCACCGCGTTATCTGGCTCGATTATCATGGCATGCAGATCGCGTCGATTGATCAGGAGAAAACGCCCGTTGCCGTGGGCGATTCCATCGCGTTTGCGATCGACGACGCGCATATATCGCTGTTCGACGAGGCTGGCGGCGCGCGCCTCTGAGCAGCACGCGCAACAACACAAGCGGACGGAGACACCGTGGCGACTCTCAAGGATGTCGCGGAGCTGGCAGGCGTGGGGCTGTCGACGGCCTCGCGCGCCATTTCCGGCAAAGGACCTGTATCGGCCGAAGCGGCTGCGCGCGTGAAGGCCGCGATCGCCGAGCTCAACTTCCGGCCTTCGTCGATCGGCCGCGCGATGGCCACGCAGCAGCTCGGCATCATCGGCCTGTTCGTGCCGACGTTCTTCGGCTCGTACTACGGCACGATCCTCAAGCAGACCGATCTCGAACTGCGCGCGGTGCATCGTCATGTGGTCGTGGCGACGGGCTGCGGGCAATCGTCGCCGCGCGAGCAGGCGCTCGAAGCCGTGCGCTTTCTGATCGGGCGCGATTGCGACGGCGTCGTCGTGATCAGCCACGACCTGCATGACGAAGACCTCGACGAGCTGCACCGGATGCATCCGAAGATGGTCTTTCTCAACCGTTCGTTCCAGCAGCTGCCCGACGCGTCGTTCTGCGCGGACCATCGGCGCGGCGGCGAACTGGCCGCGGCGACGCTGCTCGAACACGGGCACCGGCAAATCGCCGTGATTTCAGGGCCTTTTACGGCATCGGACAATGTCGAGCGGCTTGACGGCTTCTTCGATGAACTCGCACGTCACGGCATCGCGCGCGATACGGTGCCGTTGATCGAATCCGACTTCTCGCCAGAAGGCGGCTATGCGGCGACGTGCCAGCTGCTCGATTCGAAAGTGCCGTTCACGGGGCTTTTCTGCGCGAACGACATGATGGCCGTCAGCGCGCTCGCGCGTTTTCATCAGGTGGGCATCTCGGTGCCCGGCGATGTCTCCGTGATCGGCTACGACGACGACTACTCGGCCGTCTACGCCGCGCCCGCGTTGACGTCGGTGCACATTCCGACCGCGCAGCTCACGCAGAACGCGGTACGCTGGCTGATCAACCAGTGCTATGGCACGACGTCCGATATCTTCCGCGAGTTCCCCGTCACGGTGACGATGCGCGCGTCGGTGGGGCGGCCGAAAGCGGCGATAGCGTAATCTCATGCGGCTTTCGGCGACGGCCGTGCATGTGAGAAGGCCCCGTCGTTTCCTGGTGCGCGCGAGGCTGCATTAGCATGGAGGGCTCACCAGGAGCCCGCGATGCAGCCACCCACTCTCGACAATCCGTTTCTCGAATCGCTGTCGGTCGAACTGACCGAATGGAAAAACGGCTACGCCGAACTGACGATGCCGATCCGGCCTGCGACGCTCAATCGCCAGCGCGTGCTGCAGGGCGGGGCGATCGCCACGCTGCTCGATGCGGCGGCGGGCTACTCGGGCCTCTATAGCGAAGGCGATCCGATCCATGCGTTCACGCTGTCGCTGACCATCAGCTACCTCGACAAGGGCCTCGGCGAAAACGTGATCGGCAAGGGCTTTCTCGAACGCCGCGGCCGCTCGGTGTTCTTTGCGCGCGCCGAAGCGTGGGTCGATCACAAGGTGCTGATCGCGAGCGCGCAAGGCGTGTTCAAGTACGCATGACGTCGCGCCGCTCCTTCGATGACCATGCAACCTTGCCGCTCGATGCGTTGTGACCGGTAACTTTTTCGGGCTTCGCGCGGCAGGCGGCCGTGTGGCCCGCAGGTAAGGATTCGCGCAATCGGCTAAGATCGACGTTCCCAGCAGCCCGATCCGGGCCGCGTGCAGCGCTCGCGGCCCGGCGTCTTTCCACTTTCAGGAATACAGCATGGTCACATCCAGCAGCTACACCGATACCCGTCTGTTGATCAACAACGAGTGGTGCGACGCCGCCAGCGGCAAGACCCTCGACGTCACCAATCCCGCGACGGGCAAGCCGATCGGCAAGGTCGCGCACGCGGGCAAGGCCGATCTGGACCGCGCGCTGGAAGCGGCGCAAAAGGGTTTCGAAGCGTGGCGCAAGGTGCCCGCCAACGAGCGCGCCGCGACGATGCGCAAGGCGGCCGCGTTCGTGCGCGAGCGCGCCGAAAGCATCGCGCGCCTGATGACGCAGGAGCAGGGCAAGCCGTTCGCCGAAGCGCGCATCGAAGTGCTGTCGGCCGCCGACATCATCGAGTGGTTCGCCGACGAAGGCCGCCGCGTTTATGGCCGCATCGTGCCTTCGCGCAACCTGAACGCGCAGTCGCTCGTGATCAAGGAGCCGATCGGTCCTGTCGCCGCGTTCACGCCGTGGAATTTTCCCGTCAACCAGATCGTGCGCAAGCTGAGCGCCGCGCTCGCAAGCGGCTGCTCATTCCTCGTGAAAGCGCCTGAAGAAACGCCCGCATCGCCCGCGGGCCTGCTGCAGGCATTCGTCGATGCGGGCGTGCCTCCCGGCACCGTCGGCCTCGTGTTCGGCGACCCGGCCGAAATTTCGAGCTATCTGATTCCGCATCCCGTGATCCGCAAGGTCACGTTCACGGGCTCGACGCCTGTCGGCAAGCAACTGGCCGCGATGGCCGGCCAGCATATGAAGCGCGCGACGATGGAGCTCGGCGGCCACGCACCCGTGATCGTCGCGGAAGATGCCGACGTCGCGCTCGCCGTCAAGGCAGCGGGCGCCGCGAAGTTTCGCAACGCGGGTCAGGTCTGCATTTCGCCGACGCGCTTTCTCGTGCACAACAGCATCCGTGAAGAATTCGCGGCCGCGCTCATCAAGCACGCCGAGGGCCTGAAGATCGGCGACGGTCTCGCCGAAGGCACGCAACTCGGGCCGCTCGCGAACGCACGCCGTCTGACGGCGATGGCGAGCATCGTCGAGAACGCGCGCGCAACGGGCGCGACGATCGCGACGGGCGGCGAGCGCGTCGGCTCGGAAGGCAACTTCTTCGCGCCGACGGTGCTGACCAACGTGTCGCTCGAAGCCGATGTGTTCAACAACGAGCCGTTCGGTCCCATCGCTGCCATTCGCGGCTTCGACAAGCTCGAAGAGGCGATCGCCGAAGCGAACCGTCTGCCGTATGGCCTCGCAGGCTATGCGTACACGAAGTCGTTCCGCAATGTGCATCTGCTGTCGCAGAACCTCGAAGTCGGCATGCTGTGGATCAACCAGCCCGCCACGCCGACGCCGGAAATGCCGTTCGGCGGCGTGAAGGATTCGGGCTACGGTTCGGAAGGCGGACCGGAGGCAATGGAAGCCTATCTTGTGACGAAGGCCGTGACGGTGATGGCCGTCTAGCGTCTATACAAACGTCCTGTGCCGCCCGCTGCAACGGCGGGCGGTTTATCGTCAGTCATCGAATTCCCATCGGCTATCCGCGAACGCGCGACAGCGGTTCGTCGGATGAATCGAAAGCCGTTGGTAAAACTCCCGATTGGTCGCGTCGCGCTGCGCTTCTAGCATGGCGATCGATGCAGCGTGCCCGCGACGTGTGCTGAGCGATGTCCGGACACGCGGCATCGAAGGGTTGGCGGTTCGTTCGAATCGAATTGCTCATACGGTTGCCGTCTTTTCAAACGCGGCAAGCCGGCCCCGTTCTCGTCGTATTGCTCACTGATTGCTGAATGGTTCGCTGCAGGCGAGGCGCATGCAGCAGCCCTCGACATCGCCCGCATCGCCTGCACCGCGCGCGTGACAACAAAAACGAAAACGCACGACGCAGCCGACATCGGGCGCTCGCGCGTGCGCAATTGTCGCGCGAATCTCGAGTCCGTCTTTGCGCCTGAGTGCCGTTCAACGCGAATCACTGCACGAGTCACTGCACGAGTCACTGGAGAGCTTCGATGATCTTTCACGCGTCCATTCCCACGCACAACCCTGAGCGCGTCGCGCGCACGCTCGCCGAATTGTGGGGCGGTTTCGCCGCGCCGTTTTCGCCTTTCGAAGGCGCCTGGATGGCGGTCGCGGGCGACGATCGCGGCACCATCATCGAGACTTATCCGAGCGATCTCACACTCACGCCCGGCGACACGCAGGAGCCGCTCGCTTCGAAAACGGCCGCGCGTGCGCAATACAGCGGCTTCCATATGGCCGTCGCGACGCCGCTCTCCGAGCAGGAAGTGATTGCGATCGGCGAGCGCGAAGGCTGGCGCGCGGTGCGCTGCACGCGCGGCAACAATTTCTTCGACGTGATCGAGCTGTGGATCGAGAACGGCACGCTGATCGAACTGCTGACGCCCGAGATGCAGGCGCAGTATCGCAGCTTCGCGACGCCCGAGAACTTCCGCGCGCTCGCCGCACAAGCCCAGGCACAGGCTTGATTTTTTTGCTTGCGTGCTTCTGATGCCGCGGTGCAGTGGCTACACTGCGGTGAACGCCATCACCGGGGTGTGCGATGACTGAAGCTACGAATAGCTACGCAGGGAAAGCTCCCGCGTCGGTTGCGACGTTCAGGAGCGCGCATGGATTTTCGGTGACGGTCGCGCGATTGCGCGGCCTGCTCGCCGACAAGGGCATGACGATCTTCGTCGATATCGACCAGGCGGATGCCGCCGCACAGGTCGGTATGACGTTGCGCCCGACGCGCCTGATCGTGTTCGGCAACCCGAAGGGCGGCACACCCGTGATGGAGGCGAATCCGTGCGCGGCGCTGCTGTTGCCGTTGAAGGTGCTCGTGTGGGAAGACGATGCGCGCGCCACCTGGCTTGCCATCGACGACGTGACGGATGCGCTCGTCGACGGTTACGGGCTCGACGCGTCGCTCGTCGCGCCGCTTGCGAAGGCGAAGGAGCTGATCGAGATGGCGGCCGCGCGTGAGCCGGCGTGAGCCGTGGCGGAAGCTATCTTGACCATGTTTTGCAAGCAGGCTGTGGCGCTGTGCTAAGTATTCCGCTTTGTCCAGTTGTATGGGAAAAAGCGTGGGTAAAGAAATCAGGCTGGCCGGTCGCTCCCTGATGTTGCGCCTCCCGTTCTTGGGAGACGTCGACACGCAGCGCGCCGCCAATGCTGCAAGAGCGCTTCTGTCTGGCGCGCTTCGATGAACGTGGGACCAGGGACTGTGCCGATGAGCTACAACAGCCTTCATGTCCCGCTGAATATCGGAACCTGGCAATGCGTGCTCGTGCTCGCCAGGGAGTTCTATAGCCTTTCTGGCGGATACGTGGACCGCTTCACCGACTGGGACGCGCGCCGTGAGCGGGAGCGCGAAATCGAAGATGACAGGCGCACCTTCGACCGGTATTTCCATCCCAAATACGATTTCCGGCGAACGATTGCTCCGGATATCGACGCGATCCGATCATTCCTGAGCGATTATCTGAACGTCGTTCATTGGGACCTGCCAATCGATAACGCGGGGATCGAGCACGCGCTTAGGCAGGCAGTGCGCGACGGACTGCTTGTACCGGTCATTAACCGTGACTGGCGCTCGCTTCCGATGACGTTCCGGCCTACGCCCGCGCCGCTGCGCTGGCCACCAACGTCAGGCGGTGGCGGATTCGGCAGCGGTGGCGGCACGGTGTGGGCCGCCTTCAGGAATGCCGGGCCGGGTCCGTTGGTATGGGATGGCGAGCCGGTCCTGAGAGGGCCATACGATCCGTCTACCGTAGAGGCGCAGCTGAAGGCCGCGCGCGCCTTGTTGAGCGCTGCGAGCAGGAGCGACAACGGGGGCGATGACGGCGGCAGTTTGCTCGGCGTGGCCGAGGCCGTGCCCGGAGGCGGTTCAGACCAGGACGACGACGGCAACGGTACAGCCGACATGGCTGAACGTTTGACGGATGGCTCTGATCCTGGTGACGATACATCAACACCGTTCAGCGATGCGCAGCCGTTCGACTATGAGCCGAACACACCGTCCGATGGCGACGTCGAAGAACTGGCGGGCAGCGAAGGCACGCCCCGAAATAACCAGGCGCAGAACAAGCAGACCAATGATGTCGCGCGGATTTTGGGCCTCACTCCCAGTCAATCCCGGCGGCTTCACGACGAGATTTCTGGCGAAGGTCTTGGCTTCCATGAAATCATGGAACGCGCAAAGGATATGTTCGATCTGTGGTAACGCACCAGCAAACGAACGGAATGATTCGATGATCGATACTCGAAGAGAAATAGAGCAGCGGCTGTCAGTGCTACGCGGGCTGGTTCTAAGTGGCGTGAATCATGCCGCCGACATGCTTACACTCAGCTTTGGCGCTCTGCGGCCAGTCACCAACTTTAGAGGAAAGCTCAAACACGTCGGTGAATGGGCGCTGCATGTGCAATGCACGTGGCGGCTCGAAGAAGCCGGTCGAGTTGTAGCAATGGAGGATGATCTTCGCGGGCCGGATGAAAAGGCGCACGCGAGCGCTCATCGTCTGCGGGAGATACTGGTTGAGCATGGCACCGTGACTGTCGAGGCGGTCTCAGTGAGCGACGCGGCCGGCGTCGTGCTTTCTATGTCGCGTGGCTTTCGCCTCACCGTGACCCCGGATGTTGTGCAGGACGATGAAGACTGGCGATTCTTCGCGCCCGGTGTCGATGCCGCGCACCTCGTGATAGTGGGCGGTAAGATCGCGCCCGAGTCCTTCGACTGAAGAGCGATGCGATCGACGGCAAAGAATGTGCGCGTCGCCGGGAAGCTTGCCTACTTCGTGCAACGGTACGGCCGCAAGGATCACCTTGACGCGCCCCCGCCCTGGGTCTTGCGGTCCCACGTCTTCAGACACACGCCGAGAAATTCCGCAAAGCCATCGGCGGACGGCGACAGCGAACGGTCGATGGGGCGATAGATGCACACTTCGCGGATCGTCTCCGGTTCGACGACGCGCCGCATCGCGAGGCCGAACGTCTGCGCGAGCGGCTTCACGTAAGCCGGCGCGAGCGTGACGGCAAGTCCCTGCGCGGCGAGACCGAAGGCCGTCGTGACGTTGTCGACGACTTCGACGGGCGCGATCCGCGCATCCGATGGCTGGTCGGCCAGCATCTGCGCGACGCTCGCTTCGTGATCGCGGCCCGTCGCGACGATGGGCGTCCCGCGCAGATCGTGCCAGCGCAAGCGGCGCCGATGCGCAAGCGGATGATCGCCCGAGCACCACAACACCCACGGACTGCGGAAAATCGCTTCGCGCTGCACGCGGTCGCCCGTCGCGCGATCGGGGCCGACGGCCAGATCGACGTCGCCGCTCGCGACGCGCTCCACCAGTTGCTCGACATCCGTATCGACCACGCGCACGACGACCTTCGGCTTTTGCGCCGCGTAGCCCGCGATCGCATAGGGCAGCGCCGTACTCGCGAGCACGAGCGGCGCGCCGACGCGCACGATGCCCGCCGCGCGGTTGCGGATATCGCTCGCCGTCTGCTCGGCTGCGCGCAGATGACGCAGCACCGATTCCGCCGAAGACAGAAAGTCGCGGCCCGCCGTCGACAGGCTCACGCGCCGCGTCGTGCGGTCGAACAGACGAAAGCCGAGCTCGCGCTCCAGTTCGGCCAGCAACTGGCTGACGGCGGACGATGTGAGCCCCAGCCGTTCCGCCGCCGCGGCAATGCCGTTCTGATCGACAATCGCGAGAAACGCCTCGAATTGGCGTATGGTGACGCGTGTGAGGGCCATCGGGCGATTCTAAAGCGAAACTTACGAATCATCCAAAATCGATTGATTGTGATGAAGCGCGCTTTTAGCGACACTGTTGCGACGCGCCGGTTCGTGCGACCTCGGCTCATGCAACTTCGGTTATGCAACCTCGGTTATGCAACTTCTCGCACCATCGAGCCAACATCAACACAGATAGAGACAATGCCATGTTCGAACACATCCCTGCCTACCCCGGCGATCCCATCCTGAGCCTCAACGAAGACTTCCAGCGCGATCCGCGCACGAACAAGGTCAATCTGAGCATCGGCATCTACTTCGACGAAAGCGGCAAACTGCCCGTGATGTCGGCTGTGCGCGAGGCCGAGGCGACCATCGTCGCGCAGGGCACGCCGCGCTCGTATCTGCCGATGGCGGGTCTGCCCGCCTATCGCGACGCAGCGCAGGCGCTCGTGTTCGGCGCCGGTAGCGAAGCGCGCGCGGCGGGCTGCATCGCGACGGTCCAGACGGTCGGCGGATCGGGCGCGCTCAAAGTGGGCGCGGATTTCCTGAAGCGTCACTTCGCGGCCTCGCAGGTGTGGCTGTCCGATCCGAGCTGGGAGAATCACCGCGTCGTGTTCGAAGCGGCGGGGCATACCGTGAACACATACCCGTACTACGATGACGCGACGGGCGGTCTGCGCTTCGATGCGATGCGCGACACGATCGACGCGCTGCCCGAGCGCAGCATCGTGTTGCTGCACGCGTGCTGCCACAACCCGACGGGTGTCGACCTGACGGCGGAGCAATGGCGTGAGCTCGTGCCCGTGCTGCAGCGTCGCAAGCTGATCGCGTTCGTCGACATGGCCTATCAGGGCTTCGGCGACGGCCTCGAAGAAGATGCGGCATGCGTGCGGATGCTGGCATCGGCGGAAGTGCCGTTGATCGTCGCAAACTCGTTCTCGAAGAACTTCTCGCTGTATGGCGAGCGCTGCGGCGCGCTGAGCGTCGTCTGCAAGGATGCCGCCGAAGCGCAGCGCGTGCTCGGCCAGCTGACCTTCACGATCCGCGCGAACTACAGCAATCCGCCGATGCACGGCGCGCGGCTCGTCGCGGGCGTGCTCGGCGATCCGAAGCTGCGCGCGTCATGGGACGACGAACTGCGCGTGATGCGAGACCGCATTCATGAAATGCGTCATGCGATTCACGACGGCCTCGCTGGACGCGTCGATGAAGTGATGCGCGCGCGTTATGTCGCGCAGGTCGGCATGTTCACTTACACGGGCCTGAGCGCCGCGCAGGTCGAAACGTTGCGCAACGAGCACGGCATCTATCTGCTGCGCTCGGGCCGGATGTGCGTCGCGGGGCTGAATCGCAGCAACGTCGGCTATGTGGCGTCGGCGATCGCGGCCGTCGCGGGCCAGTAACGAGCCCGGCGAGGAGACATACATGGAGATTCTGGAGCGAGACAAAGAGGCTGCACCGGCGATGCATTCCGACGAATGGCAGGCGCGCGTTCAATTGGCCGCCTGCTATCGCGTCTTCGATATGCTGGGCTGGACCGAGCTGATCTACAACCACATCACGGTGCGCCTGCCCGAAAGCGTGGCGGGCGGCGCGAAGCAATTCCTGATCAACCCGTTCGGCCTGCATTACAGCGAAGTGACCGCGCGCAACCTGGTGAAGATCGACGCGCAAGGGCGCATCCTCGATGACTCAGCATACCCGGTGAACCCGGCGGGCTTCACCGTGCATGCGGCGCTGCACGAAGGCATCCCCGATGCGCATTGCGTGATGCATACGCATACGACGGCGGGCGTTGCCGTCGCGTGCTCGGAGGGCGGCTTGCAGCAGACGAACTTCTACAGCGCGCAGTTGCACGAGCGCATTGCGTATCACGACTTCGAAGGCATCACGATTCATGCCGAAGAAGGGCCGCGGCTCGTCGAGCATATCGGCGACCGGCAGGCGGTGATCCTGCGCAATCACGGGCTGCTGTCGTGGGGCAAGACGCTGCCGCAAGCGTTCGCGTATCTGTGGACGCTGAACCGCGCGTGCGAGATCCAGATTGCGACGTTAGCGATGGGTCCGGCGTGCGCGGTGCCTGAACCAATCGCCGCGCGGTGCTCGCGCGATGCGCTGCAATTCGACGTGCGTTACGGCGCGGGACAGGATGTGTTCGACGCGCTGGTGCGCAAGGTCGACAGGATCGACGCCAGCTACAAGCACTGAGGAAGAAGAACGATGAAGGTATGCATTTACGGCGCGGGTGCGATCGGCGGATGGATGGGCGTGAAGCTCGCGCAAGCGGGCTGCGACGTGAGCGTGGTTGCGCGCGGCGCGACGCTCGACGCGTTGCGTGAATACGGCTTGCGCCTCGTCGAAAACGGCGACACGCATGCGGTGAAAGTACATGCAAGCGAGCGGCCCGAAGCGCTCGGCGCGCAGGACCTGGTAATCGTCGCGGTGAAGGCGCCGGGCATGGCCGACGTCGCGCGCCATATCGGTCCGCTTCTCGGCACGAACACGATGGTGCTAACGGCGATGAACGGCGTGCCGTGGTGGTTCTGCGACGGGCTGCAAGGCGAATTCGCGGGCGCGCGTCTCGCATCCGTCGATCGCGACGGCTCGATTGCGGCCGCGATTCCCGCCGCGCGCACGTTGGGTTGCGTCGTGCACGCGAGTTGCCGCGTCGATGCACCTGGCGTCGTCGCGCATCACCAGGGGCGCGGATTGATCGTCGGCGAAGCGATGGGACACGCAAGCGAGCGCGTGACGTCGCTCGTCGAGCTGTTGCGCAAGGCGGGCTTCGATGCCACCGCATCCGGGCAAATCCAGCGCGACGTCTGGTACAAGCTGTGGGGCAACATGACGATGAACCCCGTGAGCGCGATCACGGGCGCGACCACCGACAAGATTCTCGGCGACCCGCTCGCGCGCGATTTCGTCACGCGCGTGATGCTGGAAGCGAAGGAGATCGGTGCACGCTTCGGCATACCCATCGACCAGGCGCCCGAAGATCGTCATGCCGTCACGCTGAAGCTCGGCGCGATGCGCACGTCGATGCTGCAGGACGTCGAAGCGGGCAAGGCCGTCGAACTCGATGCGCTCGTGGGCGCGGTCTGCGAACTCGGCGCGCTGACGGGCGTCGAAACGCCGTATGCGAACGCGCTGTTCGGGCTCGCGCGTCTGCATGCCCGCGCGCGTGGACTGTATCCGCAAGTGTGAGCACACGTTTTTCAACTTCGCAGCATCGAGCATGAAATTCACCGATCTTTCGTCACCGGCTTACTTCGACAATCCCTATCCGTTCTACGAGGACATCCGGCGCGCGGGCGCTTTCGTGCAGCTCGCGCCCAACGTGATGCTGACGGGCCGGCACGCCGTCATCGACGCGCTGTTGCCCGATCGCCGCATGGGCAAGACGTATATGCCGAGCGTGGTCGCGCGTTACGGCGAGGCCGCGCGCGGACAGCCGGTGTTTCAGGCGCTGGACCGCACGTTGCTGATGATGAATCCGCCCGTGCATACGCGTTTGCGCACGCTGCTGATGAAGGCGTTCAACGCGCGGCAGATCGAAACGCTGCGCCGGATCGTCGAAGAGACGACGGACAGTCTGATCGACGCGATGCAAGGCAAGCGTGAAGTCGATCTGATGCGCGAGTTCGCGTTGCCGCTGCCGTTGCAGATCGTCTGCCGGCTGCTCGATGTGCCCGTCGACGAAGGGCAACGGCTCGGCGACGCGGCGGGCCTGCTCGTCTCCACGTTCGACCTCGCGCCGCTTTCCGCCGATGCGCTCGCGCGCGCGAATCAGGCAGCGCTCGACCTCGAACAATACTTCGGCGCCGTGGTCGCGAAACGGCGCGCCGCGCCCGGCGGCGATATCGTTTCGTCGTTGATCCAGGCGGAAGAGGGCGGCGAGCGGCTGTCGGAGGAAGAGATCGTGTCGAACGCGATTCTGCTCTTCGTCGCGGGACACGAGACCACGTCGAACATGCTCGGCAATGCGCTGATCGCGCTGCACCGGCATCCGGCGCAACTGTCGCGTCTGCTTTCCGAGCCATCGCTGATATCGAAGGCCGTCGCCGAATGCGCGCGCTACGACACGGCCGTGCAGATGGTGGTGCGCACTGCGTTCGACGACATCGCAGTGGAGGGCGCGACGCTTGCGCGCGGCTCGATCGTGTTCATGCTGCTCGGCTCGGCGAATCGCGACCCCGAGCGCTTCGAGCGGCCCGATACGCTCGATATCGAACGCGAGCCGTCAGGCCATCTGCTGACATTCGGCGCGGGCATTCACTATTGCCTCGGCGCGCGCCTCGCGATGATGGAACTCGAAATCGCGCTGCACAAGCTGATGACGCGCTTGCCGCAGATGCGCGTCACGAATCTCGATGCGCTCGCATGGCACAGGCGGAACAATCTGCGCGGTGTCGAATCGTTGATGGCCGCGCTTTGATCGGGACGTGCGAGGCGTGCGGCAGATTCACACCATCTCGCGATGCCAGCGTTCCAGTTGCTCGATCGTCGTTCCTGCGCCGCCGCATACGATGACGAGCACACTATCGAAGCGCTGCAGCGCCGGCGTCGGCCGATAGGCGAGCGCGAGGCTCGCGCCACATGCGGGCTCGACCAGCACGCGGTGATCGTCGACGAAGCGGCGCGACGCGGTGACGGCTTCCGCATCCGACACGACGACACATTCGACAGGATGCGTCTGTGTCAGCGTAAAGGCCTGCTCGCAGACCTGCTTCGCGCCCAGCGACGTCGCGACGCTCGTGATGCCCGGCAGTTCGATCCGCTTGCCCGCGCGCACCGATTGCGCGAGCGACGATGCGCCTTCCGTTTCGACGGCAATGACGGGCACGTTGCCGAGGCCGTTGCGCCGCAAGCCCTCGATCACGCCCGCCATCAGGCCGCCGCCGCCCACGGACAGCACGACGGCATCGAATCTCGCGCCAGTGCGCGCGACTTCGTCGATCATCGACGCATGGCCTTGCCACAGCAGCGGATCGTCGAACGGGTGGATGAACGCGTCATCGGGGCCCGCCTCTTCGAGTGCGAACGCGTTGGCTTCCTGCCACGTCGCGCCGTGCACGATCACGTCCGCGCCCTGTATGCGGATCAATTCCTTCGCGCGCTCGCCTGTGCTTTGCGGCACGACGACCGTGACGGGGATCGACAGCGCACGTCCCGCATACGCGACCGCAATACCCGCATTGCCGCCCGACGACGACACGAATCGCCGCTTGCCGGCCTTAGCATGCTCTTCGCACGCGTAGCCGATGCCGCGAATCTTGAACGAGCCGGGCGGTTGCAGCGCGTCCATTTTGAGCAGCACGCGGCGGCCAAGCGCGCGGCTGAGCGGTTGCGATTCGAGTAGGGGAGTATCGATGTGCAGTGTCATGGTGAAGGTGCCTGCGGCGTCGCGATGAAGGGTGTGTCGCGGAGTCTTCAATGATAGCAACTGGTGGTGGATCGGGCTTCATGTCCGCGACGGCGCGAAGCCGCCGCGGACATCACCGCGGACATCAAGTCGGGCAGAACCATTACTTCCCCGCAATCAAACTCGGATCGCCGGAAAACCGCTCGATGTCGCGCACGGGCCCATCGTCGAGCAGCCCTTTCGTCAGCTCCAGCGCCTGGCGTTCGAAGAGACGGCGATACACGCCCTTGTCGAGCCGGATCAGCTGTTCATGGCTGCCTTCCTCGACGACGCGCCCCTTGTCGAGCACGAGCAGCCGGTCCAGCGCGCGCACCGTCGACAACCGGTGCGCAACCACCAGTGTCGTGCGTCCGACCATCAGCCGCTCCATCGCCTGCTGGATCAGCACTTCGCTTTCGCTGTCGAGGCTCGACGTCGCTTCGTCGAAGATGAGAACGGGCGCATCCGCGAGGAACGCGCGCGCGATCGCGACCCGCTGACGCTCGCCGCCCGACAGCTTCACGCCGCGCTCGCCGACGAGCGTGTCGTAACCGAGCGGCAGCGCACTGATGAACTCGTGCGCGCTCGCGAGCTTCGCGGCTTGCACGATCTCGTCGAGCGTCGCGCCGGGGCGCGCGTACGCGATGTTCTCCGCGAGCGACCGGTGAAACAGGATCGGCTCCTGCTGGACGATCGCAATGCGACGGCGCAACGACGCCTGCTGCACATCGGCGATGTTCTGTCCGTCGATCGTGATGCGGCCTTCGTCGATGTCGTACAGACGCTGGATCAGCTTGATGAACGTCGTCTTGCCCGAGCCCGAATGACCGACGAGCCCGATCCGCTCGCCCGGCGCGATGCGCAGCGAGAAGTCGCGATACAGTGGCGTGCGATGCGCGCCGTAGCGGAACGTCACGTTCTCGAAACGTATCTCGCCCTGGCGGATATCGATGGCGCGCGCACCCGGCTTGTCCTCGATGCCGAGCGGCTCGCGCTCGAGCGCGACGAGTTCTTCCATGTCATTGACCGAGCGCTGCAGGTTGCGCACGTGCATGCCGACATCGCGCAGATAGCCTTGCAGCACGAAGAAGGTGGTCAGCGCATACGTGATGTCGCCGACGCTCGCTTCGTCGCGCAGCCACAGCAGCAGCGCTGCGCCGAGTATCGCCGCCTGCATCAGCGCGAGCATCGCGCCCTGCACGCCGCCATTGGTCGTGCCGCGCTGCCACGTGCGGCGCGTGCGCTGACGCCATTTGCCGATCACACGATCGAGCCGCGACTCTTCGCGTTCTTCCGCGCCGAATGCCTTGACGACGGCATTGCAGCTGACGGCATCGGCGAGCGCACCGCCCAGGCGCGTGTCCCACAGGTTGCCCAGGCGCGCAGCAGGCGCGACATAGCCGAGCGACAGCGCGACCGTCATCGTCACATAGAGCAGCGAACCCAGCCCGACCACGACGCCCATCACGGGCCAGTGAATGCCGAGCAGCACGGTCGATCCCGCGAGCATCACCAGCGACGGCAGCAGCGCGATCAGCAGTGTGTCGTTCAGCAGATCGAGCGCCCAGATGCCGCGCGTGATCTTGCGCACGGTCGAACCCGCGAAGCTGTTCGCGTGCCAGTCGGTCGAAAAGCGCTGCACGCGATGAAACGCGTTCCCGCAGATCGCGCTCATCATCTTGAGCGTCATCACGATGATGCTGCGATAAACCAGTTGACGCAGCACCGTGCCGCCGATGCCGAGGCCGATCAGCGTGACGAACGCGATCAGCGCCGCATGCGAAGCCGCCGCCTTGCCGCTTGCGCCGCTCGCGCTGCCCGACGTGAGCGCATCGACAAGACGCCCCGCGAACATCGGCGTCAGCACGTCGGCGAACGCGGCCATCAGCGCGAACAGCGCAATGCCGACGATGCGCACCGGCTGCCTGCGCCAGTGATTGAAAGTGAAGCCGAGAACGCTTCTGAACGCTTGCGCGCCAAAGTCGAGTTTTTTGCTAGCCATGTGTCACAGCGTGCGGCGCGACGCGCGCATCGCTATCCAGTCAGGAGATTCGAGAGCAGACGGCCGATGCCCGCCAGTTGCGGCAGGGACGAATAAGACCGGTTGTCTGGTAAAAGCGCGGGCCTCTGCGTGCCTACGCTGACGGCGACCTGGCTCTATGAGCCAATGAAGCGTCGTGGAAACCCGCGAGAGACTGCGATGTGCATTGCGTGCATTGAACGCCTCCCTTGGGTGAATGAGTAGATTGAAGTACTGCGTCTGAGGTGCTCGATTGTAGCAGGAAAGCTTGTGCAAAGTGATCGCGGATTGCCTTGACCCGACGCTCAGTGATGGCTTTATGCGTGCTTCATCGAGCGTTTATCGACGGACACACGACCGGTTTTCAGGGCCCGAAGCCGGCGTGCCGGATACAATGCCGCAGCGCCGAAGCGTCCAGACTTTGCCCAAACCGCGACCCAACCTGATTCGACCTCAATACATGTCCAGTTCCACTCGGGCCTTTCTGCTCGGTCCGTTGCTCAAAGGGGTGTCCCGTTCGTTCTATCTGACGTTGCGCATTTTGCCCGCGGGCATGCGCGACCCGATCGGGCTTGCGTATCTGCTCGCGCGCGCCGCCGACACGATCGCCGATACCGCGCTGATCCCGCCCGCGCAACGGCTCGAACTGCTCCTTGCATTGTGCGAGCAGGTCAACGGCGCGACCGATGACGGCGAACTCGCGCGCCGCCTCGCAAGCGAAGTGGCGAACCAGCAGACGCAGTCGGACGAAAAGGTGCTGCTCGAATCGATCGGGCCCGCGCTCGCTGTGCTGTCGCAGCTCGACGAGGCCGACCGCGCCGCCGTGCGCGAGATCGTCACGACGCTGACAACGGGTATGGAATTCGATCTGCGCACGTTCCCCGACGAGCGTTCGGGCCAGATCGCCGCGCTGCGCGAGTGGGACGAGCTGGATCGCTATACGTACCTCGTCGCGGGATGTGTCGGCGAATTCTGGACGAAGATGACGTACGCGCATCTGCCCGGCACGCTGAAGACGGACCCCGCGACGATGCTCGATCGCGGCGTGCGCTTCGGCAAGGCGTTGCAGATGACGAACGTGCTGCGCGATTGCGGCAAGGATCTGCGTATCGGGCGCTGCTATCTGCCGTCCTCGATGCTCAAGCGGTTCGGGCTGAGTCCGCAGCAACTGCTGGAAGCGCAGGCATCGGCGCGCGCGCAGCCGTTGATGCATGAGCTCGTGCGCAAGTCGCTCGGTCATTTCCGCGCGGCGCTCGATTACACGCTTGCGATTCCGCGTTTCTCGCTGCGCCTGCGGCTCGCATGCGTGTGGCCGATCGTGATTGGACTCGAAACGCTGCTGCTGCTCGTCGACAATGCGCACTGGCTCGATCCGGCGAAGGTATCGAAGATCCGGCGCAACCAGGTGTACGGGATCATCGCGCGTTCGCTGCCCGTTTCGCTGTCGGATGCGCTGCTGCGCCGGTGGATCGAAGGTTTGATTGGCGCGATCGAAGCGCGCATCGACGTTCGCTGAGCCACGCTCATTGCCGCTTCGCCTGGCTGTACGGCAATCGAAAGCCTATGATGAACGTCACACGACTTGCAGCGAAGGGCGGCATCGGCCGCAATCGATCATGACCGATATCGTCGACTGGCATGCTCATGTGTATTTCGATCAGGCGACGCGCGATGTCGCGTGGGCTCTGCGCGAAGCCATCGAGGCCCGCTTCGGCGGCAGGCTCGAAATGGGGCGTTTTCACGAGCGCCTCGTCGGTCCGCATCCGATGTGGTCGTATCAGCTCAAGTTCGGCCGCGAGCTTTTCGCGGAACTGTTCGAGTGGCTCACGCTCAATCATGGCGCGCTCGATGTCTTCATTCATCCGAACACAGGCAACGCGCTGCGCGATCATCGCGACGCGGCCGCGTGGATCGGGCGCTCTCATCGGTTGAATCTCGCCGCGCTGGGCGGATAGCGCGCTGCGCCCGGCGCACGATTGCGCGTCGTTGCGCATCGTTTATGCACGCTCGCGCGCGGAGGTCTTGTCATGACGATCACGAACGCACTGTCGGGCACCAGCGTCGATGAAGTATCGGATGGCATCTACCGGATCAACACGCCCGTCGTGTTCGAAGACGGTCCGGGCGGCTTCTCGTTCAACCAGTATCTGATCGTCGACGACGAGCCGCTGCTCTTTCATACGGGCCCGCGCAAGATGTTCGCGCTGGTGCGCGAGGCGGTGGCGTCCGTGATTCCGCCCGAACGGCTGCGTCACATCGCTTTTTCGCACGTCGAAGCGGACGAGTGCGGATCGCTCAACGAATGGCTCGCGGTCGCGCCCGACGCGCAGCCGCTGTGCGGATCGATCGCCAAGCTGGTGTCCATCGACGATCTCGCCGACCGTCCGGCGCGCGGCCTCGAAGACGGCGAGGCTGTCGAGCTCGGCAAGCACAAGGTGCGCTGGCTCGCGACGCCGCATCTGCCGCACGCATGGGAATGCGGGATGTTGATCGAAGAGACGACGCGCGCGCTGCTGTGCAGCGATCTCTTCACGCAACCGGGCAGCGATCATCCCCCCATCACGGGTTCCGACATCCTCGGTCCGTGCGAAGCGTTCCGGCGCAGCATGGACTACTACTCGCACACGAAACACGCCGACGCGATGCTCGAACGGCTCGCCGCGCTAGAGCCACGCATGCTCGCGTGCATGCACGGCAGCGCTTGGGAGGGCGACTGCGCATCGCTGGTTCGCGCGCTGGCGCAGTCGTTGCACGAGTAAGGCGCTGCTGCTCGAACTGGCGGCAGCGAGGACGCGAACCAGCGCAGCCGTCGATGAACGCCGATGCGCGCCGATGCGCATATGAGCGCCGCAGTGCAGCAAGACTTTTTCGCGCGGGCGTGTCGATTCGCGTTGCCGCCATTCGTCGTCAGATCAAGCGGACAGTTTTTGCCGCTACGCCTCTATGCCGCTCACACAGCAAGGACGACGACGATGACCCTCAAGCTCTACGCACATCCGTTTTCTTCATACTGCCAGAAGGCGCTCACCGCGCTGTACGAGAACGGCACGCCGTTCGAGTACCGCCGCCTCGACGAACCCGGCGCGATGGACGAACTCGCCGCGCGCTGGCCGATCAGGCGCTTTCCGCTGCTCGTCGACGATGACCGCACGATTGTCGAGGCGACCGTGATCATCGAGCATCTCGGGCTGTTTCATCCCGGCCCCGTGCAACTGATACCGGACGATCCGCGCGCCGCGCTCGAAGTGCGCTTCATGGACCGCTTCTTCGACAATTACGTCTCGACACCACAGCAAAAGATCGTCTTCGACAGCTTGCGCAGCGAAGGCGAGCGCGACGCGCGCGGCGTCGCCGATGCGCGCGCGCAGCTCGAAACCGCGTATGCGTGGCTCGACAAAGCGATGCGAAATCGCGAGTGGGCCGCGGGCGAGCATTTCAGTCTCGCCGATTGCGCCGCCGCGCCGTTCCTGTTCTACGCCGACTGGACGCACCGTATCGACCCGAAGTTCGAGCACGTGATCGCGTACCGCCAGCGCCTGCTGAAACGCCCGTCGTTTGCGCGTGCCGTCGACGAAGCGCGGCCTTATCGGCACTTCTTTCCGCTCGGCGCGCCAGATCGCGACTGACTTCGATGCATCTTCAGCGGCTGCCCTGCGCATCGGGCAGCCTGTTTCCATGTTGCTTCAATGGAGGCCGACCATGTCTTCTGCATCTTCTCTCGTGCCCGCCGCCGAGCTGGTGAAGCGCAACGGCAGGCACTATCCGAACGAAAGCGTCGAGTATCGGCACGCGCGCGACGCGCTGCTCGCCGAGGAAATCGAACTGCGCCGCCATATCGAACGCGTCGCCGGGCAGCGTCGCACATTGCCGCCGGGCGGCGAAGTGACGGGCGATTACCGTTTCGTCGGCGAAGCAGGGCCTGTCGATTTCGCGGGACTCTTCGGCGACAAGGAAACGCTCGTCATCTACAGCTACATGTTCGGTCCGCAGCGCGAGCGGCCGTGTCCAATGTGCACGTCGCTGCTGGGCGCATGGGACGGCGAGGCGCGCGACATCGCGCAGCGCATCGCGCTGGCCGTCGTCGCGCGTTCGCCGATCGAGCGGCTCGTCGCGTTCAAGAAGGAGCGCGGCTGGCGCGATCTGAAGCTGTATTCGGACGTCAACGGCGAGTACAGCCGCGACTTCGGCGCGATCGGCAGCGATGGCGGCGACGAGCCGGCGTTCCAGGTGTTCACGCGCCGGGACGGCACGATCCGGCATTTCTACGCGGCCGAGATGGGCTTCCCGACGGCGGACCCGGGCCAGGACCCGCGCGGCGCGCCGGATCTGATGCCGATGTGGACGATATTCGACATGACGCCGGAAGGGCGCGATCCGAACTGGTATCCGAAGCTCGATTACGCGAGGTGAATGGCGGGCGATGCGGCGGTTGTGGTCGATCGAGCGCGAGCGCGGTCGCGCCGGCTGGGCGCGGGCCTGCGTTGGTCTGCAGTCTCGCGTGGAACGTCAGTCCGCGATACGGCGGTCGGCGAGCGCGCGTTCGCAGTCGCCGAGCACGGCGATCACGAGGCGCGCCTGCGAATCGAGCTCATCGGTATCGAGGATTTCTTCGACGGCGTCGCGCGCCCAGTCGGCTTCCACGAACGACGCGTGCCGCTGCGCGATGTCGAGAGCGATGGCCGACAGCTTCGCGATGCACAGCCAGTCCGCTGTTCGGTTATGCCTGTCGAGCCACTTGTGCGCGGCCTCCACGTGAAAAGCCGGCGAGGGCCAGGCTTCGTTCAGATACCAGGCACCGAGGCTCCCGCATGTGAGCCAGCAAAGCAGCTCGATGCGGTCGCGTTGGCTCAGAAGATGGCGTACATCACTCATGGCGACGCTCGCGAAGGTAACGGATATGACGTGAGTTCCGCGTAGCAAAGCTCGAACCCGTGTGTGTACGACAATATCACGAGGTTGTGCCGTGCACGACAGGGTTTAACCGGATGTGTGCCTTCTCGCGTGCGTCCGAACGTGTGCTGGCCGACGATCGCGGGCGCTTTGCGATGCCCTCCATGGCAAATGCGCGGACGCAATGCAGCGCGAAGCACGATGCGGCCGTCAGCGCGAACAGGCGTCGGGCGGATGGGCGGAATCGCCTGGCTCGCCCGGATCGTCGAGCGTGATCATCTGGCCGTGATGCAGGACCGTGAACGCGTCGTCGGGCAGGCCGGCTTCGTGGGTCGCTTCGACGAGTTTTTTCGGCGGCTCGTCCAGCGGCTCGTCGGTCAGCTCGAACGTGCCCCAGTGAATGCCGATGGCCTTTTTTGCATGCACGTCCCCGAAAACCTGCACGGCCTGCTGCGGATCGAGGTGCGGCGGACCCATGAACCAGCGCGGCGCATACGAGCCGATCGGAAGCAGCGCGAGGTCGAAACAGCCGAACGCCGCGCCGATCCGCTTCGCGTCATCGGAATAGCCGGTGTCTCCCGCGAAATACAGCGAGTACGGATGCGCGGCGCCGTCGGGCGTCTTCACGACCCAGCCGCCCCATAGTGTCTCGTTGCGATCGGTGAGCGTGCGCGCGGACCAGTGCGTCGCGGGCACGAACCAGAAGTGGAGGCCCGCCGCGTCTGTTTCATCGCCCCAGTCGAGCTCGCGCGCGTTCGTGATGCCCTTTTTCGCGAGCCAGTCCTTGATGCCGAGCGGCACGAGAAAGAGAGGCGGGCCGCCGGGCTGTCCGTTCAGTGCTTCGACGCTCGCCGTATCCAGATGGTCGTAGTGGCTGTGCGAGATCAGCACGGCGTCGATGTGCGGCAACTGGTCGAGCGTCAAGCCGGGCGGCACGCGCCGCTTCGGTCCGAGGAAAGTGAACGGCGACGCGCGCTCTGAGAACATGGGGTCGGTCAGGATGTTGGCGCCGCCGATCTGTAGCAGCGTGCTCGCGTGGCCGATCCACGTCATCGTGTTTTCGCTGCGGTTCGCCTTGATCCATTCGACGTCGGGATGATCGACGGGAAACGCGTAGCCGTTCGCGGGCGGCGGAGGCAAGCCATGGATCAGACGGTTCCAGCGCCACTTCCAGAACGAGCCGCGCACGAGCGGCCCGTCGTTGTTCTCGAAGCCGTGCTCCGTGCGCGGCGCGTGATGGATGTCCGCTGAGGCGAGGCGCTCCGGCGAAGGCTCGGGCTCCTGCGCGCCGGCGACGCAAGACGCCGTCGCCAGATGCACGGCGAGGGCGGCGCACAGCAACGGCAGGCGAAACGGGCGTGGCATCGTCAATGGCTAAATGGGCGCCAAACGGTCGAACGGCGCAAGCCGGGCAGTGGACGGTGCGTCAGTGTAGACGGACACTGTTTTCTTCGCCGAAGCGACGGCAACGTCTTTGGCGTGGACGGCTGCAATCCGCTTCATCGGCTCGCCATATCCGGCGAGCAAGGTTGAATTCCGGGCCGAAGCGCCGGCACTCGTCGGGTGCATCGAACGGCGCATGCACCGGAAAAATTGTGCCGGCAGCGGAATGCAGATATGAAGTGAAATGCCGCTCGTGATCGAAAAAGGGCGCGAAACGGCTCAAATCGTGCAATTTTCTTCCGAAAGCCCGTCCCGACTGGCCCGATTCAAACCGTCAAAATTGAAAATAAGGCAAAATTCGGGGCATTCGCGTCGGCCCTGGCACTGCCGGCGGCATTTCCCAACCTTTCTCGACCGAGAGCAAAGCGATGAGTAACAAGCAACCTACGATCATCTACACCCTGACCGACGAAGCCCCGCTGCTCGCGACGAGTGCCTTTCTGCCGATCATCCGTACGTTTACCGCGCCCGCTGGCGTCAATGTCGAGACCAGCGACATCTCCGTGGCAGGCCGCATCCTCGGCGAATTCCCGGAATTCCTGACGGAAGAGCAGCGCGTGCCGGACAACCTGGCCGAGTTGGGCCGCCTCACGCAGTTGCCGGACACGAACATCATCAAGCTGCCGAACATCAGCGCGTCGGTGCCGCAGCTCGTCAACGCGATCAAGGAACTGCAAACGAAGGGCTTCAAGGTGCCGGACTATCCGGAAGATCCGAAGACCGACGAAGAAAAGGCGATCCAGAAGCGCTACTCGAAGTGCCTCGGCAGTGCCGTGAACCCGGTTCTGCGCGAAGGCAACTCGGACCGCCGCGCGCCCGCCGCCGTCAAGAACTACGCACGCAAGCACCCGCACAGCATGGGCGAGTGGAGCATGGCCTCGCGCACGCACGTCGCGCACATGAAGCATGGCGATTTCTACCACGGCGAAAAGTCGATCACGCTCGACCGCGCGCGTGACGTCCGCATGGAACTCGTCACGAAGAGCGGCGAGACGATCGTGCTGAAGCCGAAGGTCGTGCTGCAGAACGGCGAGATCATCGACAGCATGTTCATGAGCAAGAAGGCACTGGTCGCGTTCTACGAAGACCAGATGGAAGATGCGCGCAAGACGGGCGTGATGCTGTCGCTGCACGTGAAGGCGACGATGATGAAGATCTCGCACCCCATCGTCTTCGGCCACGCGGTGAAGGTGTTCTACAAGGATGCGTTCGCGAAGCACCAGAAGCTCTTCGACGAACTGGGCGTGAACGTGAACAACGGCCTCGTCGATCTGTACACGAAGATCGAAGCGCTGCCGGAATCGAAGCGCGAAGAAGTGATCCGCGACATGCACGCGTGCCACGAGCACCGCCCGGCGCTGGCGATGGTCGATTCGGCGA
Source organism: Paraburkholderia diazotrophica (assembly GCF_900108945.1). Lineage (GTDB taxonomy): Bacteria > Pseudomonadota > Gammaproteobacteria > Burkholderiales > Burkholderiaceae > Paraburkholderia > Paraburkholderia diazotrophica. The sequence continues at coordinate 57,434 of NZ_FNYE01000043.1, forward strand.
AGGGCATCTCGAACCTGCACGCGCCGAACGACGTGATCGTCGACGCATCGATGCCCGCGATGATCCGCGCAGGCGGCAAGATGTGGGGCGCCGACGGCCGTCCCGCCGACACAAAGTGCGTGATCCCGGAAAGCACGTTCGCGCGTATCTACCAGGAAATCATCAACTTCTGCAAGACCAACGGCGCGTTCGATCCGAAGACGATGGGCACGGTGCCGAACGTCGGCCTGATGGCGCAGAAGGCCGAAGAGTACGGCTCGCATGACAAGACCTTCGAGATTCCCGCAGACGGCGAAGCGCGCATCGTCGACATCGCGACGGGCGAAGTGCTGAGCGCGCTCACGCAGCAGGTCGAGAAGGGCGACATCTGGCGCATGTGCCAGGTGAAGGACGCGCCGATCCGCGACTGGGTCAAGCTCGCCGTCACGCGCGCGCGCAACTCGGGCATGCCGGCCGTGTTCTGGCTCGACCCGTACCGTCCGCACGAAGCCGAGCTGATCAAGAAGGTCGAGGTGTACCTCAAGGATCACGACACGTCGGGTCTCGACCTCCAGATCATGTCGCAGGTCCGCGCGATGCGTTACTCGCTGGAGCGCGTGATTCGCGGTCTGGACACGATCTCGGTGACGGGCAACATCCTGCGCGACTACCTGACCGACCTGTTCCCGATCATGGAACTGGGCACGTCCGCGAAGATGCTGTCGATCGTCCCGCTGATGGCGGGCGGCGGCATGTACGAAACGGGCGCGGGCGGCTCGGCGCCGAAGCACGTGAAGCAGCTTGTCGAAGAGAATCACCTGCGCTGGGATTCGCTGGGCGAGTTCCTTGCACTGGCTGTGTCGCTGGAAGAGCTCGGCATCAAGACGGGCAACGAGAAAGCGAAGATCCTCGCGAAGACGCTCGACGCTGCAACGGGCAAGCTGCTCGACAACAACAAGAGCCCTTCGCCGAAGACGGGCGAGCTCGACAATCGCGGCAGCCAGTTCTACCTCGCGATGTACTGGGCGCAGGAGCTGGCCGCGCAGACGCAGGACGCGGAACTCGCTGCGAAGTTTGCGCCGCTCGCGAAGGTGCTGACGGACAACGAGAAGACGATCGTCGGCGAACTGTCGGATGTGCAGGGCAAGGAAGCCGACATCGGCGGCTACTACAAGCCCGACTTCGCGAAGCTGGAAGGCGTGATGCGTCCGAGCAAGACGCTAAACGGCGCGCTCGCCGCCGTGACGGCCTGAGGCGTCGCAGCGTAGCGCTGTGAACGAAGCCCGCGCATTTTCGGTGCGCGGGCTTTTTTTAAAGAAGCACCGCCTAAGCGGATCTGTTCACCAGGGTGCGTTTAAGCCTACCAGGTTCTTTTCTTTAACGTATAGGCATAAAGCCCGTACTGCGTATTTGTCGCGGCGTCGAAATAGACACCCTGCGTGATACCGTCATCAGTTTCGGCCCACGACTTACCGTAGTCCTTGCTTGCCAGCGTCATATCGTGTGGTGCGCCTTCTCCTGTCGCGTCCGTCGCATAAACGAGCAATACTCCCCGCTTCCCTACGCTGAGACCATCCAGTGTCAAACGTGCGTCGAACGTATTTCGTTGTTCGACTGCGGCTGGATTTCCGCGATTGGTCCATGTCGAAATTGCACCTGTTCGATGTCCGTTATCGTTCCGGTCGTTCCAGTTGCGCGGCAATCCTAGGCGTGAAAGGGCATAGATCGAATAGGTGTAATCCGGTTGTGTCTGCTCAGATTCAAGGGACACCACAACCTGACCGGGTAGCACAATGTCCCGCTCAAAAGTCTCGCTATCCCACTTCAGCTTTTCGATGACGCTCGATTGCCGGATTTCGCCCAATTGCGTCACGTAGCTGGCAACGCGCAACGTACCGTCCGAACCCAGATTCACACCGTCGAAAGTCTTTCGTGGCTCGCGGTCGTCGGTGGCGAAATAGGGGACCTTGATTTCTTTCCATGAATGGCCACCGTCCGCTGTGCGCCATACGCGTGGCCCCCAGCCTACTGCATAGCCGCGCTCCGGATCGAGGAACATCAGTTGCCCGATGTTCTGATTCTCGGGCCATTTGAGCTGGGTCCAGTTCTTTCCGCCGTCGCGCGAGCGCCAAAGCTTCGTGACATGCGGCGCAGGTCCTTTTTCATGATCAGCACGTTTGTAATCCATCCAGTCCGTACTGATGTATTGCGTGCTCCAGTCCTTTGAGTACCACCACGACGCATCCTGCCCGGGCTGCTGGAAATAGCGAGTCAGGCCACCGTCAATCGTGCCTCGAAAGAAGCCGACTGTAGATCGATTGAGCCGCTCACTCGAATTATTCATCCATGCTTCTGTAGGCTCCGCGACCTGCGGGTCCTTCAGTTGTTCGACCGGCTTGAACGTGATTACCGGGTCCGCGATTTTGAGACTGATGACTTCATTCCCGCTTATCCGGCAGTCGCCGCCCCCATACGGTTTGTCATTCCTCATGAATGTCGTTGAAATGGTCTTCCAGCCTGGTGTTGTCATGTTGCGATATCCGCAAGTTGCGACGGCTACTACCAACAGGCCGCCCACGATTAAAGTCCTGCGCTTAAGCATTCGCATTTCACTTCGCGTCCATCAGACGGCCGAGTATCTTGCTCACCGGATCGTCAACATCTATCTTTGTGCTATCCCAAGCGTCGCCGAGGGTCTTGCTGGCAACAACTTTTCCGCTATCCCATACCTGCTGGTAGGTTCGCGGATCCGCCCATTCCTCCAGAGCCGGGCCTCCCATGATCTTGAGCATGTCGCCAATCTGCAGGTCCGACAGTCCGCCGTCCAGGTACGCAAGCGGGTGCGTCTCGAACGCGAAGGTCTTGAACGTTTCGCTATCCAGTTCGAGCTGATACCGTGTGACCACCATACTGAAACTTCCATTACCGGGCTTGGCACTACTGATCTTGATGACTTTTCCCTGCATATTTTGATTAAGTCCATCTTCCATGTTTTTTTGCAGATACCACTTTGCGCTGCGAAGCCATGCCTGCCCCGCGGGGCTCAGTGTCGGGTATAGCTTCGCGCCGTAGTTCGAACAATAGAAATAGCCGTAACTCAGGTAGTACGAGGGCGGCTTATGCCCGCAGCCGATATGCCGCATCATGAAGTTGCTGTGCCTCGACCAGTCGGAAGCGGTGCATTCCGGCTGGATCAGCGTCTGGCGCTCATGCAGCAGACGCGCAGTGACTTCCTTGTCCGTCCACGGGTCCCAGGAAGTTGCAAAGGCTTTGACAGTCGCCCACGCGCTTCCTGCCGTGACCTTAGTGACGGTATCAAGGTATTCGCAATGCAGCGGCCTGTAGTAATACTCGCAGCGACCGATAATCGAGTCCGCTGCCGGTGGAACCTGAACATCGCAGGCGGTCCGTTCCACTCTTGCACGCTTCGTGTACGACCTGGGCGTCATATACGATTCCGCGTAACCCACTATTCTGTCGTCATCTGCCATATCTATTTACCCTTCAACTGAATTTGCACGCCCTGCGGAACATGACTGTGTGCCAACGATGTTTCACCCTGCTCATTGGTTGTGCCCTCGGCAATCACCTTGTTATCCGAGAACATCCGGTATTGCGTATTGGCAACCGGCACCTCAGTCCCGGCCCAATGCACAACAAATGCTTCATCAAACGCCCCCGTTGATTCTGGCAACGGCTCAATTGCTTCCGCAATGCGCTGCGTTTTCTTCTTCTGGATCGTGATGGTCTTGATGAGAAGGTCGAGCGGACCGCCCAGCGTGACGTTGCCGTCTTTGAGTTGCACAAACGCTCCGCCGCACTCAAGAACAAGTTCCTTCTTCGCGCTGACGCGCACTGTGCCGTTGACGCTCGCCACCGTCACATCCTTGTCGGCGAGCAACGACATCGCGTCGCTCTGGGCCTGCACCTCAACTGGCCCTTTCGCGGCGAACAGCTTCACACCAAGCGTCTGCGCGAACATCGACACCAGTTCGCCCGCGGCCACCGTGAAGCGCTTTGCGACGCTGATATCGGCGTTCTTGCCCGCCACGGCCGAGATACTGTCCTGTGCCGCGACCTGCACGCCACGGCCGGATGCAATGGCAATCGAGGCGGGCGCGCTCGCGAGCAGCCCCGGCTGCTTCAGGCCGTCGAGGTCATCCTTCACGCGTTGCTGTGCGTCGATATCCGCAGGTGCGGCCTTCGCACTGCGCGCCGACCCGGCCAGCGCCTTCGCCAGTTCAAGCGCGCGCTCAAGCTGCGCGACGGTTTCCTGCATGTCGAGCTGCTGGCCGGTCGCGCCGGGGCGATCGTACGCCGTGAGGTGCAGCCCCTTGCCCGCACGCTGCACGCCATAGCCGGAGGTGCGCAGCTCATAGCCTTCGCCCCGATACGCCAGCTTCTG
>NZ_FNYE01000051.1 GCF_900108945.1 Paraburkholderia diazotrophica
ACGATGACGGGCCGCGGCCAGAAGGTGCTCGCGGCGATGCAGGACGGCGTGCTGAACCTGTGCCGCGTGAAGCTGCGCGACCAGCAGCGCCTCGAACGCACGGGCGTGATGAAGGAATATCCGCAGTATCCGAACGGCACGTTCGGCGAGGCGGTGCCGCGCGCGGGCAATGCGTCGGGCGGCGGCCAGCCGGGCTGGATTCTCAAGTGCAAGGGCTGGGAGCACGATCCGAACGCGTACATCTACTTCATCACGCAGGCCCCCGTGTGGGTCAAGATCTGCAACGTGATCGGCCGGGAGGAGTGGGCCACGCATCCGGACTACGCGACGCCCGACGCGCGCCTGCCGCACCTGAAGGACATCTTCGCGGAAGTCGAACGCTGGACGATGACGAAGACCAAGTTCGAGGCGATGGAAATCCTCAACAAATACGACATTCCGTGCGGCCCGATCCTGTCGATGAAGGAGATCGCCGAAGACGAATCGCTGCGCAAAACAGGCACGATCGTCGAGGTCGATCACCCCGTGCGCGGCAAGTATCTGACCGTGGGTAATCCGATCAAGCTGTCGGACAGCCCGACGGAAGTGACGCGCTCGCCGCTGCTCGGCGAGCACACGGACGAAGTGATGGCCGAGCTCGGTTATTCACGCGAGCAGATCGACGCACTCAGAACGGCTGGCGCCATTTGAGCCAGGCTCGAACGAAGACACAAACACGCTTGAACTCGTGACGCGGGCGTATTCACCGTGTCGGTCAATAAAAAAACATTGTGGAGACGGTTCGATGACATCGTGGATACGCTTTCGGCAGCCGCAAGGCCATATAGGTTTCGGCGTGCTCGATAACGCAAGCATTGCCGAATACGACGGCGACATGTTCGGCGACGCGACACCCAGCGGCAAGCATTGGCCGCTGAATGAAGTCGAGTTGCTGAGTCCGTGCATGCCGACCAAAGTCGTCGCGCTCTGGAACAACTTTCATGCGCTGTCGCAGAAGCTCGGCAAGGCGGCGCCGTCGCATCCCCTTTTTCTGATCAAGCCGCCGATGTCGGTGATCGGCCCCGGCGCGCCGATTCGCCGGCCAAAAGGCTACAGCGGCAAGATCGCCTACGAAGGCGAGCTCGGCATCGTGATCGGCAAGCGCTGCACGAACGTGTCACCCGAAGTCGCCGACGACTACATCTTCGGCTACACGTGCATCAACGACGTCACGGCCGTCGACCTGCTGAACGAAGACCCGAATTTCGCGCAATGGTGCCGCTCGAAAGGCTTCGATACGTTCAGCTGCATCGGTCCCGTCATCGAACGCGAATTCGACTGGCGCAACGCGAGTGTCATCACGCGTCTCGACGATGTCGAACGCCAGAACTATCCGCTCTCGGACATGATCTTCACGCCCGCAGAACAGGTCAGCATGATCTCGCACGACATGACGCTGATGCCCGGCGACGTGATCGCGTGCGGCACGTCGATCGGCGTCGGTTCGATCAAGGACGGCTCGACTGTCGTGGTGTCGATCGAAGGCATCGGCGCCTTGCCGAACCAGCTTGCGGCTGCTCGCCCAGCGGAGGCGGCCGCGCAATAAACGCGCATTGGGTATGCGGACGAGTCGGCCGCGCGTTTCGTCAATATGCCCGTCAACGAGCGGGTGCATGAGTCGGCAACGATGAACCGACGATGACGAGCGCGCGCCGCGTCTTTGGACGCCCCGGCTCGATCTCACTGATCACTTCTTGGAATGGGAGCAGATAGATGAAGATCTGTGTTTATGGAGCCGGCGCGATTGGCGCATATGTCGGCGCACAGTTGGCGCTTGCGGGCGCGGATGTCAGTTTCGTCGCGCGCGGCCCGCATCTGGCCGCGATGCAACGCAACGGCGTGCGTCTGCTGATCGACGATACCGAGCGTCTGGTCAATGTGCGCTGTTCGTCGGACCCGGGCGAGCTGGGTCCGCAGGACTACGTGATCATCGCGCTGAAGGCGCATTCGGTGCCGGGTGTCGTCGATGCGATCCAGCCGCTGCTCGGACCGGACACGGCGATCGTCACGGCCGTCAACGGCATCCCTTACTGGTACTTCTACAAGCATGGCGGCGAGTTCGCGGGCACGACGCTCGAAAGCATCGACCCGGGCGGCACGCAATGGAAGAAGTTCGGACCGGAGCGCGCGATCGGCTGCGTCGTCTATCCCGCAGCGGAGATCGTCGAGCCGGGCGTGATCAAGCACGTGTACGGCAAGAAGTTTCCGATCGGCGAACCCGACGGCACGCGGTCGCCGCGTGTCGAGGCGCTCTCCGAAATCATGGTAGCCGCAGGCCTGGAAGCGCCTATCCGCGACAACATCCGCGACGAAATCTGGCTGAAATTGTGGGGCAATCTGTGCTTCAACCCGATCAGCGCGCTGACGCACGCGACACTCGACGTCATCACGGGCCACGTCGGCACGCGCGCCGTCGCGAAGACGATGATGCTCGAAGCGAAGTCAGTGGCTGACCGCTTCGGCGTGCATTTCCGTGTGGATGTCGAAAGGCGTATCGACGGCGCGGGTGCCGTCGGCGCGCACAAGACTTCGATGCTGCAGGATCTCGAAGCCGGACGTCCGATGGAGATTGACCCGCTGCTGACCGTCGTGCAAGAGATGGGGCGTCTCGTCAATCACGACACGCCGACCATCGACACGGTGCTCGCGCTCATCAAGTTGCGCGAGCAGATTGCACAGCAGAAGGACACGGGCGCGACCCACGCTGCGAAGCCGGAACAGGCGAAAGCCGCGTAACAAAGCGCAGCACTCACGCGCGCGGGCCGTCTCATTCGCGCAAGCGGATGAGACGGCCCGCGCGCGCTCAAAAGATATGCATCAAGCCGACGTAGGCGCCCGTCTGCGATTCGCCCGGCAACGGGTTCGTGTTCGCATTGCCTGTCGCATCGCGCGAGGTCGCGAGCAGCGAGAAGTTTGACTGGCTGCTGTTGCGCACATACGCGACGGTGCCGTATAGAAACGTGCGCTGGCTCAGGTGATAGGTCGACCCGAGCGTGAACATCGTCGCGTGTCCGGCGGGGTCGTGCGTCGCGTCGCCTGAGCCTTCGTTCACGTGCACATAGAAGGCTGCGGCCGTGACCGCGAACTGATGAGTCGCATCCCACGTTGCGCCGAGCCAGTAGTAGTCGGCGCTGTCGGACAGACCGGCGGGCGTGTCGGGTGCGGAGAAGTGCGTATAGGCGCCCTGGATCTTCACTTTCGACACGCGCACATTCGCGCCGACGAAATACTCACGCGAGCTCGTGAAGATATTCGTCATGCGTCCATCCGCATTGCGCAGTTCGTCGTAGATGCCGCGCACGTCGAACAGTTGCGAGTGGTACGTGAGCATGATGCCGTCCGAGCGGCCGAACTCGCCGGGCGCGCCCTGGTTGAACCCGTTCGTCCGATTGCCGAATGCGTACTGCGCCTGCACGTCGAAGCCGTAAAAGACCGGGCTGTGATATTCGACGTTGTTGCTCGTCTGCTGCCAGTTCCGTCCGCGCACCAGCGATGCCGATGAGAACGCCTGCTGCACGAACGGATCGAATTCCCACACGCCGTCGCTATCGATGAACAGATTGCGGCCCGCCTGAATCTGCCCGAAGCGCTTGTCGGCGAGCCCGACGTAAGCGCGGCGCGAAAAGAGCCGGCCGCCGCCCGTCGTGCCGTTCATCACCTGCAGCGCCGTTTCCAGATCGAATACCGACGACAGGCCGCCGCCCAGATCCTCCGATCCCTTGAAGCCCAGCATGCTCGTGCCCCAGTCGCCGCCTTCCGCGGTCCAGCTGGAGGTGCTGCCGCCCGAAGGCGTGGCGATGTGATTGAGGTACTGGAGGCCGCCGTCGAGGCGACCATAGAGCGTCACGCTGTTCTGCGCAAACGCGGCGGGGCAGGCGAGCGCGAGCAGCGTGGCAAGCTGGGTGCGTCGATTCATTGGCGTCTCCGCGTATCCATGATCGGATGGATAGCTTGTTATTCGACATCGGGTTCATGCACTACCCGGTTTGCATACGAGATTCGGATGCAATGAACCCGCATGTCGACGAGGCTGGGCGAACGTCTGTCGAATGCTAGCGCCGTTGGCTTTTTCATGCTGACGCGTGATCGTCGACGTAGCGTCGTTCGCCGATATTGCAGCGGCTCCGATGTCATTGCATCATCGCTCCGGCCAATTCATGTCTGTCCTTCTGCACGATTTTTGCCGCGGTTCTACACTCGCGAATGCAGCTACGCGATGCGAGCGCATGCGCGATGCCACGCCGCTTGCACGCGATGCATCTCCCGTTCGACTTCAAAGGACATCGTCAAATGGATCTCAAGATCAAGGACAAGCTCGCTTTCGTGTCCGGCTCGACGAAGGGCATTGGCCACGCGATCGCAGCCGGACTCGCGCGCGAAGGCGCGCAGGTCATCGTCAACGGGCGCTCGCAGCAGTCGGTCGATCAGGCGATCGAAGCGCTGCGCGCGAACGTGCCGGGTGCGAATGTGCAAGGTTTTGCAGGCGACGTGTCCGATCCCGCGCAAGTCGCCCGTCTCGTCGAGCGCTTTCCGCACGTCGACATTCTCGTCAACAACATGGGCATCTTCGACCCGAAGCCGTTCGAAGAAATCTCGAATGAAGAGTGGCAGCGCTTTTTCAACGTCAACGTGCTGTCGGGCGTGCAGTTGTCGCGCGCATATCTGCCGGGCATGAAGAAAAAGAACTGGGGGCGCGTGGTGTTCATCAGCAGCGAAAGCGGCATTCAGATTCCGACCGAGATGATTCACTATGGCTTGACCAAGACCGCGCAGCTCGCGTTGTCGCGTGGCCTGGCAGAGACATGCGCGGGCACGGCCGTGACGGTCAACGCGGTGTTGCCGGGGCCGACGAGTTCGGACGGCGTCGAGGAATTCGTCGCGAAGCTCTCGGGCGGACAAAGCTTCGAGGCCTTCGAGAAGCAGTTCTTCGAAGAAGCGCGGCCCAGCTCGATCCTCAAGCGCTTCACGACGCCTGAGGAAGTGGCGAACATGGTCGTGTACGTATGCTCGGATCTCTCGTCGGCGACCAATGGGGCGGCGTTGCGCGTGGACGGCGGCGTCGTGCGCTCGGCTTTCTGATTCATAGAGGCGTCACCGATGGCCACTCGAAAAAAGACGGCAACGCGCATTCGCGTCGGGATTGGCGGCTGGACGTTCGAGCCGTGGCGCGGCGGTGTGTTCTATCCGGAAGGGCTCGCGCAGAAACGCGAACTGGAATACGCGAGCCAGCAACTGACGACGATCGAAATCAACGGCACGTTTTACGGCTCGCAAAAGCCCGAGACGTTTGCGAAGTGGCACGACGAAACGCCCGACGACTTCGTCTTTTCGCTGAAGGCGCCACGCTTCGCGACGCATCGGCGCGTGCTCGCGGAAGCGCGCGATTCCGTCGAACGCTTTCTCGCGAGCGGCGTGCTGGAGTTGAAGAACAAGCTCGGCCCGATTAACTGGCAATTCGCGCCGACCAAGCAGTTCGATGCCGACGACTTCGGCAACTTTCTCGAACTGCTGCCCGCGGAAGTGAACGGACACGCATTGCGCCACGCCGTCGAAGTGCGGCACGCGAGCTTTTGCGACGAGGCCTTCGTCGCGCTCGCGCGCAAGCGCGATGTCGCGATCATCGTCGCGGGCGATTCGAAGTATCCGCAGATCGCCGATCCGACGGCCTCGTTCGTCTATGCGCGCGTCATGGGCACGGAAGAGGCGAACCCGCTCGGCTATGCGGACCATGCGCTCGATCGATGGGTCGAGCGTGCGCAGGCCTGGGCCTCGGGCGGCGCGCCCGACGATCTGGACAGCTACGGCCGTCCCGCGGCAAAGAAAGCGCGCGACGTGTATCTGTACGTGATCAGCGGCCACAAGGCGCACAATCCCGCGGCCGCGATGGCGCTGATCGAGCGGATCAACGCGGGCGGGTGACTCAGCGCTCGGGCGCCTCCAGCGTGCACGACGATTCGTCGTCGCTGGGCGCGTCGGACTGCGTGCGGAACGTCGAGTTCTCCGCGCCGCGCGCGACGGGCGGCTCGAATGCGGCCCACTGCGTCCAGTCGGGCACGGCGCCCGGCGTTCTCAGGCGCAGCGCACGCGACCCGTCGACGAATACGAGCGATTCGAGATCGAACAGACCATCCGCGCTGACGTCTCCTAGTGTCACGCGACCCTTTTGATGAGTGAAGTCGAGCTTCCCTTCGCGCAGCAGATCCAGATAGGCGTCGTGCTGCGATGTATCGTGCTGCGCGGCGGGCGGTTTCACCGTCCATCGGTTCAACAGTTTCGCGGCGATTTCGGCATCGAACATCGTGATCTCTCCTCGCCTGAGCACCGCAAGCACGATGACTTGCGGCGGGCTGGCATCCGCGTCGCGGCGGATTCTCCGTCAATAGTTAGCGCTTCCGCGAATGCGAAAGACATGTACACCCCTCACTATAGTCAAAATCATGGTGCGTTGCACAAACGCACGTCGAACTGGCGGTTTAATCGTTGTTTTGGCGTCAATCGCATGTCACGTCGCGGCGTCAAACGTTAGACAACGGTTAAAGAAAGCGCGCTGCCACGCGTGAAATGCGGCGATGCAGCGGATCGTTCGAACAATGCGCGACGACGCGCGAAAAAAAGCCCGCCGCACAAAAATGCGGCAGGCTTTGAAAAGCAAAGTCCGGATGATTTGCAGCAGACGAAAGCAGAGCGATCAGAAGCGATGGCGCATGCCGATCGTGGCGACCACCTGATTGGCCGTCGACGAAGCGCCGCCCGACGTATTGATGAACGCGACATAGCCGTGGCCGATCGCGTGCTGATACATCGCTTCCGCGTACACGTCCGTACGCTTCGAGAACGAATAGACAGCCTGCGCGTTGACCTGGTTGAACTTCGGATCGGAGCCGAAAGTACGCGAGCCGCTGGTATGGCCGTCGGTGTACGTGTCCGTAATACCGAACGAGATGGCCGGCGTGAACGCGTACCTGGCGTTCAGTTCGTAGTTGTCGAAGTGCATCGAGCCGTTCGCCATGCCGAATGCGGACGACTGCTGATAGTGGCTGTTCGTGTACACGAAGCCGACCACGGCGGGACCGAACGCGTAGTTGATGCCCGCGCCGAACACGCGCTCGACGCCCGCGCCGACCTGGAAGCCGCCCGTGCCGTTCGCAGCCGATTCGGCCGTATCGATCGCGCCGCCCGTGTTCGTCGTGCTGTTCGAGCCGTTGATCTGCAGATAGCCGGCCGCGATGTTCAACGGACCCCACTGATAGCTCGCGCCCGCACTATACGCGCGGTTCATGGCGAAGTCGGTGCTGTTCGAGAACGCGTACAGCGCGCCGAACTTGAAGCCCGCGTAGTTGTTGCTCGCGTACTTGACCGAGTTGCTCATGCGCACCGAGTGGTTCAGGTTGTCGTTGTCGAACGGGTGCGCGAAGCCCGTGTCGCCGAACGTGCCGGCCGTGCCCGACAGCGGCGCGACGTAGTCGACGAGCGAGTCGTACTGGCGGCCCAGCGTGAGCGTGCCGTACGTGCTGCTGCCGAGACCGACATACGCCTGGCGGCCGAATAGGCGGCTATGCTGGCCGAGCGTGCCGTTCTGCACGTTGAAGCCGTTTTCGAGCACGAAGAGCGCCTTGTAGCCGCCGCCCAGGTCTTCTGCGCCGCGCACGCCGAAGCGGCTGCCGTTGATGGTGCCGCTCGTCGCCTGCCACAGTGCACCGCTCGTGCCGCTCTTCTGCACGTTGTTGGTGTACATGAGGCCCGCGTCAATGAGGCCATACAGCGTGACCGAGCTTTGCGCGTGCGCAGCCGATGCGGCAAACAGGCCGAGCACCGCGACCGCGGCGGGAATTCTTTTCATGGTTGAGCTCCAGCTAGTCCAGACAGTGAGTGAAAAAACAGCCTGGCGAGTATAGGAAAATGCGGGGCTCGATTTAACGCCGTGTGACGGGAGGAGACTCTTGCACGGCGACGCGGTAATGCGTCATCAAGCCGAAACAATCGCGATGAAGAGCCGCACGCGATTGACCCGCAGCGCATGGAATTGCGCGAGGAAGATTAGCGGCGGGGGGATGGCCGTTTGATGGCAGCGTGCACCATGTGGGGAATTACAACGGTCTTGACTTTCGGCTCTCAGCCGTCGCTGCACACGATCGCCGTGAGGACGAAAGGCAGCACCTGCTTGACGGTCGCGCCGCTGCCCGCCTGCTGCACGCGCACGCGCACGGACTCCGAAGGCCCCGACACGACGGCGCCATAAATCGAATCCGCTTCCGCTTTTCCGTTGCCTTTGCGGAAGATCGCGTCGTCGCGCTGATAGCCGAGTATTGCGTAGACGTGAAAGCCGAAGGCCGTGAGATCGCGGCCGTGCATCGGACGAAATGCATTGACGGAATTCGCTTCGACGCGCATCGGTTTCGGATCGATGTATTGATCGTCGAGCAGGGCCTGGATGAAAGTGTGCGCGTCGGTCTTGCAGACGAGTTGCGCATCGAGTTCGAGTGCGCGCGCGGGTAGTGCGCAGAGCCCCGTTGCCACTGCGGTCAGTACGGCAAGCGAATGGATGAAGTCCTTTGTCATGGTACTGGCGCGAGACCCTGCACCGGCGGACGCCGTTACGGGATGTTAGCCCGAACCCATGGCGAACGTCAGCGAACATCAGCTGACGTCTGTACGGTAGCGATCGTTGCGCGGCGTTGCACATGTGCTAATCAACGATGCGTCGGACGCACATCGGCCGCGCGCGAGGCGTGCGCCGGGCCGTGCCTGCGCTTTGGGCCAGCAGCGTGCGCGCAATGCAGTGCGCGAGATGAGCCGGCTCGGTCGATGTGGATGTTAGCGTCGCCAGGCTGCGACGAACCGGCCTGCAACGGACGTTCAGCGCGATGGCGGCGTATCGAATCGCCTGCGAGGGTTTTCGCCGGCAACGACAGCCGCGGGATTCACGCGGCCTTCAGCCAGTTCTCCATCAGCGGCCCTTGCGTGCCGAGCACGGGATCGCTGTGCGGAAACGGCAGCGCCTCCATCGCGATGCGTTCCTTTTCAGTCAGCGCTTCGCGCCGGATGTCCCATTGCTGCCCCGGCGGATACGCGCCGACGACCAGCAGCGGCCCGCTCGACGATTCGAGGCAATGGCCCGTGCCTGCGGGCAGCAGGATCACGTCGCCTGTTTCCAGATGCACGACGCGCCCGCCCGGTCCGCCGACGATCACATCGGCGGTGCCACCTGCGATACCGAGCACCTCATGGGCCGAAGAATGAAAGTGGTGATAGTCGAAGATGCCGTTGCGCCATTTCGGCGGCCAGCCGTTGCGCGTGAACATCGCTTCGAACGTGGAGGCGAGCTTGTCGCCGTCGCCCGGATCGTCCCGCACGTCGCGATACAGGATGACGGGCAGATGCCCGTTGTTCGGCACCCAGTCGCGCGGGCCGAGCCTGAATGCGTCGGCATGCACCGCGCCCCTCGAATGTGCTTGCATGTCTGCTCCTCGAAACGGTGCGCCGCGCAAGCGAACGGAAACGATCAGTCGCCTGAGCGGCACGGACGTTAGCTAAACAGCAAGTGCCGTTCCGCAGCAATCAGGGCAAAACCGAATCGCGAAGACCTTTGTGCAAACGTTTCCGGGCTGTGTCGCCGATGGTATTTGCGGGTCAGATATATCAAGTTTGCTTTCGCTTTCGTCGATATAACAGGCTTGCATGGGATGGGAGCAAGCGCGAAAGAGCAAATTCCCGTCGACACCAACGACGAATAACAATTCTGGACGGCGCGAGGGCTGATTTATGTGGAATGCCGGTCTGTCGGTAAGCGGAACGGAGGCGCAATCGATCGACGATGCGGCGCGCGCCGTCGACGCGCTCGGCGCATCGTGGGCGTGGTATCGCGCGGGCCAGCAGCTCGAACTGGTGCGCGAGGGCGCGACGCGTTTTGACTGGCCGCGCACGATCGTGCCCGCGATGCTGCACGATGCGTGCGCCGAGTATGAATGGGTCGCGTGGCCCACGGGGCGCAGCGAGCTTGCGCTCGGCTGGCTGCTCGCGCCTGCCGCATTCGCATCCGATGCGCGGCTTGCCGCGCTCGCTCGCGCGATCGGCGAACAGATGCAGACAGATGCGCTGCTGCGCGCGCAGAACGTGCAGCGCGTGCTGTACGACATCGCGTATCTCGCGAGTTCGATCAGCGAGCGCACCGAATTCCTGCAGGCGATTCACGAGCGGCTCGGCACGCTGATCGACGCAGAGAACTTCTATCTCGCGCTATACGACCGCGAGACGGGCGCCGTCACGTACCCGTACTACGTCGACCTGATCGACACCGAGACCGTCGATACGAACCATATGGACATGGTCGACCCCGAGCGGCTGTCGCTGACGGGCTATGTGCTGACCACGGGCCAGCCGCTCCTGATCGACGAGAACGGCATTATCGAGGCGGCCGCGGTGGGGCGCTTTCACTGTGTCGGGCATCGGCCGAAGTTCTGGATGGGCGCGCCGCTGAAGAACGCATCGGACGAAGTGTTCGGCATGTTGACGATGCAGGTCTACGACGCGTCGCGCATCTACAGCGCGGAGGACCGTGCGCTCTTTCTCGTCGTCGCGCGGCACGTGGCGATGGCGCTCGATCGCATTCTGCATCGCGTCGGACTCGAAGCCGAAGTGGCGCGCCGCACGGCCGAGCTGTCGCGTCTGAACGATACGCTGCGCGCCGAAATCGCCGAGCGTGAGCGCGCGCAGCATTTGCAGGCGGCGCTCTTCGAAATCGCGGAACTGTCGAGTCAATCCGTCGAGATCGGCAAGTTCTTTCGCAGCCTGCACGAGATCGTCGGCGGCTTGCTGTATGCGAAGAACTTCTATATCGCGCTGTTCGATCCCATCACGGCCGAAGTGTCGTTTCCGTATTACATCGACGAAACGCTGCGCGACGTGCCTGCGCCGCGCCGTGGCGAGCGCGGCCTCACCGAATACGTGATCCGTCGGCGCGTGGCGTGCCTGTTCGATACCGACGATGCCGTGCATCTCGTCAACGCGGGCGAGATCAGCCTGGACAGCGAGAACATCCGCTTGCGCTCGTGGCTCGGCGTGCCGATGTTCGACGGCGATGTCGTACGCGGCGTGCTCGTCGTGCAGAGCTATTCGTCGAGCGTGCGCTACGACGGGCGCGACCAGGAGCTGCTGACGTTTGTCTCGCGCCACATCGATACCGCGCTGTCGCGGCGGCGCGTCGCGGAAGCGCAGCACGCGGCGAATCTCGAACTCGAAGCGCGCGTGCTCGCGCGCACGCAGGAACTCGACGAGGCCAACGCGCGGCTGCTGCACGAGAACTATCACGACGCGTTGACGGGCCTGCCGAACCGCACGCATCTGTACGAGCGGCTCGAAGCGGCGTGGCATGGCTACAGCCGGCGCGGCGAGCCGCTGTCGGTGCTCTTTATCGACCTCGACCGCTTCAAGGTCATCAACGACAGTCTCGGCCATCTGTTCGGCGATGCATTGCTCGTCGAAGTGGCGGCGCGCCTGCGCAAATGCCTGCGGCGCGACGATCTGCTGGCGCGGCTGGGTGGCGACGAGTTTGCCGTCATCGTGCCGGGCGCGAGTCTGCAAACGGTGATGTTGCTTGCGGAGCGTATCCTCACGGCCTTCGATGCGCCGTTCAGCATCGACGAGCAGACGGTGTTCACGTCCTGCAGCGTCGGCGTCGTGAGCGCCGACAGCGCGTTCCATCTGAAGCCCGCCGATCTGCTGCGCGACGCCGATGCCGCGATGTATCGCGTGAAGAATCGCGGCCGCGACAGCTTTGCGGTGTTCAACCAGCAGATGCGCCGCGAGCTGTCGGATCAGATCGAAACGGAAGGCGCGCTGCGCAACGCGCTCAAGCGCGACGACGAACTGGTGCCGTATTTCCAGCCGATCGTCGACATCGCGACGGGCGAACTCGTCGCGCTCGAAGCGCTGATCCGCTGGCGGCAGCCGAATGGCGAAATCTGGGCGCCGGGCCGCTTTTTGCCCGCCGTCGAAGGGCTCAAACTAATTGGCCGGCTCGACATGTACATGCTCACGCGCGTGGCCGAGATTCTGGCGCAGCGCGAGCATGTCGACTGGCCGCTCGTGCAGGTCAATCTGTCGAGCTACAGCATCACGCGCCCCGAGTTCGCGAACGAGCTGCTCGAATTGCTCAGGCGCTACGACGTACACCCGTCGCGCATCTCGCTCGAACTGACGGAAGGCGCGCTGATCGCGGAGCCGGACCTTGCGCGCAACACGATGCAAAGTCTCGCGGACAACGGCATGTGCGTCGTGCTCGACGACTTCGGCACGGGCTTTTCGTCGTTGAGCTATGTGCATCAGTATCGCTTTAGCGGCTTGAAGATCGATAAGTCGTTCGTGCTCGAACTGACGCAGAGCACGCGCAGCCGCGCGATCGTGCGTGCGATCGTGCGGATGGCGGAATCGCTCGAACTGACGGTGGTCGCCGAAGGCATCGAAGACGAGCCGACGCTCGAATTGCTGCGCACGATCGGCGCGGCGCACGGGCAGGGCTATCATCTCGCGCGGCCGATGTCGCTGGAAGACCTGATGTCGTCGCCGCTTGCGCCGTGCTCGAAGGCGCTCGAACAGTAGTGCCGTTTTATGTGCGGGGGACGCGACCCATCAGATAGAACTCGTCGTTGGGCCGCATCGAGATCACGTTCGCCATCCGGTTCGACAAGCCGAAGAACGCGGTGATCGCGGCGATGTCCCAGATGTCGGCATCGCTGAATCCGTGGCCGCGCAGCGTGGCGAAATCGTCTTCGTTCACCGACGCCGAATCGCGGCACACCTTGACTGCGAAATCGAGCATCGCTTTCTGGCGCGGCGTGATGTCGGCCTTGCGGTAATTGACTGCGATCTGATCCGCGAGCAGCGGCGCTTTTTCGTAGATGCGCAGAATGGCGCCGTGCGCGACGACGCAATACAGGCACTCGTTTATGGCGCTCGTCGCGACGACGATCATTTCGCGCTCGGCTTTCGTGAGGTTGCCTTCCTTCAGCATCAACGCATCGTGATAGGCGAAGAACGCGCGGAATTCGTCGGGCCGGTGCGCGAGCGTCAGGAACACGTTGGGCACGAAGCCGGCCTTGTCCTGGACTTCGAGAATCCGCGCGCGGATGTCGTCGGGCCATTCGGCCGGTGCGGGGACCGGGTAGCGGCTGATGGGGATGGGGTTTGTCATGGCGTGTCTCCTTTCTGTTCTGTCTGCGACGCTCTATTGTCGGCGTTTCTCGGTTGCCGCAGGCATGCGCGTATGCGGTTTATGTCTGCGGTGTCCGCACTACGCAAGGAGTTCGCATCTCCCCGACGCCCACTTGCTACGCGGGCCGGTTGGGCGCGCGGACAATGCAAATCGTTGTGCAAACGAATCGGCCCGAGCGGGCGTGACGGAAGAGAGACAAATGTTCCGCCACGCTCGGTTTTGTGTTGTGACAATAAATGACAGTTTTTCGGGCCGGAAGCCATTGATCCGCGCCTCGCAGCGAGGTTATAAGGCGAGATGGCTCGTAACGGGTCCACATCGCGGCCCGCGTCGGCTTTGCTCCTAGCCCTTCGGGCCGCGTCTCCCACGAAAGACAGCAAGGAGGCGCGCCTATTCATGGCGACACATCACGGTCATCCGCATCACCCTGCCGCGCCAGCAGCGCCCGCAAGCCCGCCGCCGCCACAATGGCAACCCCTTAACTGGAGCTTTCCTTTTGCTCCTGTTAGCGGCAATGAAGCCGATCCGCAAACCTGGCTCAGTTCCTTGGCGAATTCGGATGGCGGGTTCTATCCGCTCGGTTCGAACGGCATGTATCACGGCGGCATCCACTTTGACGCGGGCACGGGCGGCAAGCTCAAGCAGGGCGATGGCGTCAGGGCCATCGCCGATGGCGAGGTAGTGGCGTACCGCCTGGATTCCACTTATCCCGAACTGACATATCCGACCACGCCGCCGCGTTACGCGCTGTACTCGACGGGATTCGTGCTGATCCGCCATAGGCTTGTGTTACCGCCTGAACCAGACAAGCAAGGCACATCATCAACGGCAGCAACCGCGGCTTCGGGTGCGTCCGCAACGACGGCCAGCAGCCCGCAGGCTTACCAGCCGCCCGCCGATGAGGTGCTGGAGTTCTACAGCCTGTACATGCATCAGCTTGACTGGAAGGGATATCAGGACGCGCGGACGGGGGGCGGCAACGCGTCTGCATCGTCGATCCATTCTCTGCCATTCTGGCAAGGCGACAAGCATTTTCGTGTAGGCGGCAAGGCGAACGACCGCCAGGCCCAGCTCCGGCAACTCGATCCAACGCTGAACTTTGGTTCACCTTCGGGCCTGCTGAATGAGGCCACCCTGGCTGGCGGCACGCTGTCAGGCCCGGCCCCGGATAGCATGGATACGCTATCAACGTATCCCGACAAGGTGCGCTATACCGTGCCGCCAGCCAGCCCGGCAGACGCTTCGCAGAATGCCGGTACGCCCCAGACCGGCGTCCACATCTGCGACCACGCCAATGGGACGGTAATCGGACTATTGCCACGAGGCGGCGAATTGAGCGTCGTCGGCAATGTCGCGAAAGGCTGGGCGCTGATCGCGACTATCACGAAGGGTATCCCAGTGGCCGCCATCGCTGGCGGGACACCCGATCCGCGCGCTGCGACGGGCTGGGTCAATCTTGATGAACTCGACGCGGTGATCGATCCGAAGCCGCTTGATGCGGTGGTCGTGCTTGACAAGCCGTTCCCTGTCAAGGCGGGCGACGTGGTGGGCTACCTGGGCGAGTACCAGGATCCCACAGAAGCGAGCATGCTGCCGCCGAAGCGGGAGCATCCGCTGCTGCACGTCGAGGTTTTTGCTGGTGCGCAGATCAAGAACTTTATTGGCAAGAGTCAGGAACGGGCGAAGAAGCTGCCGGATAAACCGCTGCTGCTGATCCAGCAAGGCGCGAAGCTTGTGAAACCGGCCGATCCGCAAAGTAATGACGGGCTCAAAGGGCTGACGCTTGCTCTTGCAACTGGCAAACAGGGCGATCCGGGCAAGGGGTTATGGGCGAAGGTTCAGCCAACGAAGCTTGCGGCGCAGCCGTCAACACACGGCCGCGGGCACAACCATAACCATCCCGCCAGCGGTACGCCCGTAGGCGATCCGCTCTGGGTTGAGCGCACCAAGTATGCGGGCAAGGTTGCCAGTGGGCCGGTGCCGACCTGGGCAGCATTTCCGTTGCAGCTTGCCAACGCCGAAGGTCCGGCTGTCGGATACCAGCAGGTGTTTCCGCGCGCCCAGCTTGACGAGGGGCGCGAGATCGACCGGGCGACCGACGATCAGGGTACGCAATGGTGGTCAATTACGGCGGGCGACGATGAGGGCAGGACGATTACGCGATGGGTGTGCGAGAAAAACCACCCGGATACGCTCTGGGAAAGTCCGTGGGCATGGCCCGGGTTTGATACGGTCGATACCACCAGCATTCCGCTGCTCGATATGTACCGGCGCAACCTCTTCGAAGCGAAACGCCTGATCGAAGGTGACGATGAGAAGGAATTCAGTACCGTTGCCGCGACGGTCAATGCGGGGCAATTCATCGGCAAGCTGGAGAAGGCCGCGAAGCGCCAGGGCGACGGCAAGGGGAACGTGGTTCCGGCTGACCTGAGGAACGCGCTAACCGTGCGGTGGCTGGCAGAAGCCGTCTCGCATGTGATCTTTCGCTACGAAAGTGAATGGGGCGGCGATATGGGCAAGTGGGAAAAATTCCTGCCGCTTATGGGGGAACTCGGTAAGCCCACCTGGACCACCGAAATGGAACGCATCAAGAAGTTGCAATGGTGGGACAAGGTGAAGGCCGTCAAGGACTTCCCGGCTGATCCTGACGTGTGGCACATGCACCCGATTGGGTTGTTGGGGAATTTTTTCCAAAACAGTACGGAAAGTTGTGATTGTGCTGCCCCGTTCAAGAAAATCTCAAAAATCATTCTTCGACATGAAGGCGGATACGTGAATAGGAGCGACGACAAGGGCGGTCCTACGAACCACGGTATTGCGTGGTCCACATGGCAAAAGTATGCGGAAGAAGATGTAGGCGTAGCACCCACGCTTGATAACTTGAAAAAGTTAATGGAACAGCAAGCCGAGGCTATTTATCTGAAGCGCTATTGGCAGCCAAAAGGTTATTGCGGATTTAAGGATGAGCGTGTGGCGTTAATGTCTTACGATTGGAGTATAACTTCTGGCGGAGCCGCATTGCAGATTCAAAAATTGCTAAACCAGAAGTATCATTCAAATCTCGTAGAGGATGGCGGCATGGGAAAACAAACGGTCAATGCCATCAATGCCATTCCCGATCAGGAGGCGTTGCTTCAAGACATAGCATCGATTAGGCGTCGATATTACACGAATCTCACAATCAAGGATCCTGGTCAGATTGGCAACCTTAAGGGGTGGCTGAATAGAGTTAATGATTGCCTACAGGTGCAAGTATGAGCATGCGTAGATGCGCTACCCTTTTTATGCCCCTAGTAGGCATTTTGCTCTTTCATTCGATGTCATGGGCGGCGGATGCCAAATTTTCAGGCGATTGGGAATATGTGGAACGTGTGGCGGGAGCAACTAAGCCATATCTGACCTTTGAGATAAAGCTCCACGAAGCACGTGATGGCACAGTGACAGGCTCATACTGCTTTATCACGGAGAATGGAAATCGAATTGATTGTGACGTGGACGGAACTGAAAATATTTCAGGGCACGTGCAACAGGACGGGCGGCATGCGGAAGTTCGCTTTTACTCGTTTTTCGGAGCAAAAGATGGATTTGCAGACTTGACTAGCTATGACGACACACTGACGTGGAAGGTTACACAAAATCCGAAGGGTGATTTTTTTTATGGTCCTTACTCGGTAAATCTCACACAAAAACGAGCCGATGCCCGCCAAGGTCAGCGTAAGGTAGTTGTGGATAAAGCATTCTTGTATCCTACGTCTTCAGAAACGAAGGTTAAAACATATGTTGTAAAAGGGGAGTATGTCAGGTTAATAACTATTTCAGATGATTTGAAGTTCTGGAAAATTTCATATTCCGAGAAAAATGGCGTCACCATAGAGCGCTGGATCGATTGCAGCGCCATCAATTTCTGTCCTTGAGCCACCGTAGTCTCGGAGGCTTACAATTACTCATTCAACCGTACAAATGCGCCGCCCACTGTTGCATCATCGGGCGGCGTGTTGCACCGTTCCGAAATCGACCTAGCCTTTCAGCTTACGCAAGGTGACACCTGAGGGGGGCGCTGTTTGCGTCCTCTGTATGTCACGCGAGAAGTCCTCTTCCTAACACTACGCGATGCAAGCCGTGTTGTAATTCCGGCCCCTTGGGCGATGCGGTACGTGGAACCGGCCTTCTCCGGCGGTCTTGGGGCGGCGCTTTGCCTAGCTGCAGCACTCGGCAACGCCAAGCGCAGCGTTGTCGTCATGGCAATCTGGGATGCAAAAAATACGGCACGCCGCGTTTCGCGTGCACTTGGGGGCGGCATGTCGTATGGCGTGATTCAATGGAACGCAGGTTCCGGAACATTAGCCCCAGTTCTATCAGCAATGCGAAGTGCCGATCCTACGTCCTTCAAGGCTGCGTTCCCAGCGTCATCGAACTACAACGCACTGGATAGCGCACTAACGAAGGGTAATAGTGGGGATTTATATAATTGGGCAGTCAATCAGCAAGCTACAAATGCGAGCGGCTGGAAGGCGCCTTTCCAGAACTTGGCCCGGATTCAGGCGTTCAAAGACATACAGGTCGCGACTGCCGTGCGTGAAAGACACCAGCATGTTATGGCTATGATTGAGTTTCTGCGATCCTTGTCATCCGATTTGATGAAGAATGTCGAACTCGTTTCATATTGCGCGCTGTTCGATGTCGCGGTTCAGCAGCAATCGCTTAAGCCAGCCGCTGAGGCAATAAAGTCCAGAGTGGCGAGCGACCATCCGACAAGTCAATCTGCTCTTGTCCGCATTGCAGTCGAAGAGCGAGCGAAGGCGGCAAAGCACGTATATGTGGCAGATTGCATGAGTGGGCGGATCGGAATTATTCAGCAATCGCCATTCTCGTACACCGCCTATGGGCAAACGAGCCAAAGAACGAACGTGAATTTCAATCTCATTTCTCAGGATGCGCATGCATATGTTTGTAAAATCTAGGCTCGTTGCGATATTTACTTTGGCTGCATCAACTAGTGCATTCGCGGTAACGCCATCGCTATTTGGAAGTTGCGACAGCGACGGTGAGTGCTCCGCCATTTTCAACCGCTCATTGCCGGAAGTGAAAGCGCTCTGTGGCGAGCGGACCGCATCTGTGGCATGGGTAAAGGATTCCAGGGCCCTTTTATTGCAGTGCGTGAGTTCCGCGACTGATCAAGAAGACAACGTGAACTATCTAATCAATGGGCGCGACGTTGTGGGCCTGAACTATGGTCGTTACGTAAAAATCAGCTTCCTGCAACAAAACCCCGCGACATCGGTACCTGACAAGTTTGGCAGTGTGCCAGTTTGCACCCCAGCGAACGTGGAGAAACTACATACGAGCGCATTCGTGCTACTGGATAAGCGACCGGGTGAGTCTGGTGCTTCCGATTGCTACGACGTTACGTATTTGAGCACATCGAGTGATGGTGTTCGATTGGATACCAATGCGGGGACCGTGAGGGCTACCGACAGAGCCCATTTTTCGGGACGCGTCTCTAATCGAACGCGACAGCGTGTCGAAAGGCTAATTCAGTTATTCCAAACGTGGCACGACCCAAAGCCGAACTAAGATTTCCAGTGAACTCTTGTTTGATATGAACCGGAGAGCGTCACCTTTTGAGGGTGGTATTTTGGGCGAATACTGATGTTTGATCCGCGAAAACGGACACCTTCTTTTCAAGAGGAGATGTCCGTTTTCGCGGGTCAACATCAGTCATCAATTGCGTAACTCTCAATACGCCTTAGTCGTCACTTCCCGCTTGCCCCGCACGATCTCATCGCCGGCATTCGGCGACAACCGCCTGGTAACGGGAATCGATGCGAACGAACACAACCCGACCACCAGAAACGCCGGCCAGAAATCCGACCACTGCAGCGCCGAATGACCGTGCAACGCCCGCGTGATCTGCAGCACGATGCCCGCAACCGTCACGCCGAGACCGAGCGAAATCTGCTGCACGACACTGCCGAGGCTCGTCGCGCGGCCCACGTCGCGGCTTTCGATCTCGGCGTAAGTCATCGAATTGAGGCTCGTAAACTGCAGCGCCGGGAAGAAGCCGCCAAGCAGCACGATGACCCAGATGAGCCACGTCGGCGTGCCCGGAAAGAACACGCCGCACGCGGCAATCGCGATGCCCGAACAGGCGGCGTTGTACATCAGCACCGTGCGAAAGCCATAGCGGCGCAATACGGTGGCCGCAAGCGTGCGCATGAAAATGCCGCCGAACGCCGACGCGCAGGTGATCAGCCCCGATTCGAACGCGCTCATGCCGAGCCCCTCCTGCAGCACGAGCGGCAGCAGAAACGGCACGGCGCCCAGTCCGATCCGAAACAGCGATCCGCCGAGCACGCTCGCCTGGAACGTCGGTACGCGGAAAAAACGCAGATCGAGCAGCGGACGCTCGGCACGTCGTGCATACAGCACATAGATGCCGAGCATCGCCGCGCCGACGAGCGTCATCATGACGGCAGTGGTGCCCGTCACGAGCTCGCCGTCGGTGAGCGACAGCCCCAGCAGGAACAGCGACGCGCCGCCCGCCGACAGAATGAAGCCCGTCCAGTCGAGCGGTCCGGGATGCGGCTCGCGCGTGTTCGCGATGTACTTGTTCGTGAGCCAGATGCCGAGAATGCCGACGGGAATGTTGATGAAGAAAATCAGCCGCCAGTGCAGATACGTCGTAATGAAGCCGCCGAGCAGCGGCCCCGCCGCGGGCCCGAGCATCGCGGGCACGCTCAGATAGTTCATCGCGCGCACGTACTCGGAGCGGTCCACGACGCGGAAGATGATGATGCGCCCGACGGGCACCATCATCGCGCCGCCCACGCCCTGAATGAAGCGCGCCACCGTGAACGGCGCGAGCGACGTCGACGCCGCGCACAGCAGCGAGCCGACGACGAAGATGCCGATGGCCGTGCGGAACACCGAGCGCGCGCCGAAGCGGTCGGCAAGCCATCCGCAGACGGGGATGAACACGCCGAGCCCGAGCACGTAGCTGGTGACGGCGATTTTCAGCGTGACGGGGTCCCGGCCGAACGCGCGCGCCATTTCCGGCAGCGCAGTGACGATGACATTAGCATCGACGCTCTCCATGAACATCGCGCAGGCGACGATGATGGGAGCGGTAAAAGCCTTGAGGGCAGGCGGCACGGGCGGCGAGCGATGTAAGTGACCGCTGATTATTGCATAGCCCGTCCCGCAAACGCCACGACGTTGCAGTTGCAACGATGCGGCTTACAACACGGCAAGCCAGCCGCCGTCGACGTAGATGATCTGCCCGTTCACATAGCTCGATGCCGCCGACGCCAGATAGACGGCCGTGCCGACCAGTTCTTCCGGCTTGCCCCAGCGCTGCGCGGGGTTGCTGCTCTTCACCCACGCATCGAACGATGCATTGGCGACGAGGGGCGCGTTCATATCGGTGAGGATGTAGCCGGGGCCGATCGCGTTCGCCTGAATGTCGTGCGCGGCCCACTCGGCGCTCATCGCGCGCGTGAGCATCTTGATGCCGCCCTTGGCCGCCGTGTACGCGCCGACCGTCGCGCGCGCCGCTTCGCTCGTCAGCGAGCCGATGTTGATGATCTTGCCGCCCGCGCCGCGCGCGATCATCCGCCGCGCCGCCTCTCTTCCGACGATGAACGCCGCCGTGAGATTCGTGTCGATCACGCGCTGCCAGTCCGCGAGCTTCAGGTCGACGAGCGGCTGCCGGAACTGGATGCCCGCATTGTTGACGAGAATGTCGACGTCGATGCCCTCGCTGTCCCAGTGCTCGAATGCGGCGCTGACGGCGGCTTCGTCGGTGACGTCGAATGCGCGGCCGATCACTCGATCGGTCGTGCCGCCATTTGAACGGCCGCTCGCGCGCTGCGTATCGGGCAGTTTCGCATTGAGCGCGGCGACGGCATCCGCGACGGCCTGCTCGCGCGTGCCGTTGATGATCACGCGCGCGCCCGCCTGCGCGAGTCCTTCGGCGAGCGCAAGGCCGATGCCGCGGGTCGAGCCCGTCACGAGAGCCGTGCGTCCATCGAGATCGAAAAGTGACGGCATGCGGGTTCCTTCCTGCATAGGGTGATGGGGCGATGAGGCGAGGGGGTGATCCCGCAGGATAACGCGATAGTCCGCTGCGATGCAGCGTGCGCGGCATCGGCTCGCGGCGCGCACGTGGCCTGAATGGGGTGCTGGCATCCCATCATCGGGGATTTTGCGCGGACGTAATGGATCAAACATGAGACGGCGTTGCCGATGCGGGCTGCCGTGGCCGGGAAAGGGCGCTGATGGGTCGTGCAGCGCGGCATCGCCCACCGTGGCACGCCTGTCGATGAGGGCGTGAGCCCGGCGGAGTGCATCATGAACGATCTGCGCGAGAAGCGAAACGAGACGCTTGGCATCACCGTATTTATCGTCGTCGTCGTGTGGTTGCTGATTGCGACGATCCTGTACAACTCGATCACCGAAAAGCGTGGTTACAAGCTCGATAATTCCGCGGCTGTGACGGCGTCTGCTGCATCGGCCGTGGCCGCAGCGGCCGCGGCGGCGAACGCGGCAGCGAATGAGGGCGCGAATAAGGCCAAGGGCGCGTCGCAGTGAAAATCCGTGCCGGACGGAAGACCTACGCGAATTCAAGTGCGCATTTCCTGCGCTGCGAACGAAGCCCCGAATGGTCCGCTATGCGCGCGACGCCGAAGCGGACGAGCGCTTGCTGTCCGCATGACCGATGTGATGCCGCGCATATTCGATCGCTTCGATCAGCACAGGCGCGATCTCGCCGACCCGTTCGCGCGGAATCCGTATCTCGACCCATTCGCGCATCGCCGAGCGCCCGTACGGTTGAAACGCGAATGCGCGTCCCGCGTCGACGAGCATCGCGGCGCGTTCGGCGGGCAGCTTGATGCCGATCCCGCTGCCGTACACACAACACGCCAGATGCGAGCCGACGAACACAGCCGGGCAGCCGAACATCGCGCCCTTGCGCACGGAAGGGTCCTTGTCGTGGACGCATGCGAACACCGCTTCGAACAGTCCGACATCGTGCAAGAGTCTTGGCTCTGTTTTCATCGCGATTCTCCTGATATCGGCATGCAGCGCGAAACTGCTGTCGCGCCGCATCGCCTGTCGAAAAGCGTCCGCGTGTTCTGTTCTGTATGTTCGCGTCTGTTTGCACACCGTCGTGCGGCCCGTGCGCCAGCGTAAAGCAGATTACGCGCTTTCACGGAACGTCGCCGCCGAGCACCTCGAATTCGACGGGGCAGCGCGTATAGAAGAGCGGCACGCCGCCGTGCCGCAAGCGATCGAGCAGCGCATCGACGCGCGCGTCGTCGCCCGCGAGCGTGACGGCGCGCGGCTGGTCGGCGAGTTCGAGAAAACGCGCGGCGTGATATTTGCCGTGCACGTCGATGCATTCGCTGATTTCGATGACCGTCGCGCCGTGAAGGCCCGCCTGCTGCGCCTCGTCGAGTATCCAGTCGACGGTATTCTTGTGGTGCTTGCACGGGCCGGTGGTTGCCGCGTAGACGGTTAGCTGGCTGCCTTGCATCGCCGACTCCCTGCGCGTCGCGCTGACGGATGCAAAACATTATCGCGCTGCGCGCGGCGGCGCGACAGTCCTGCAAGAGCGACGCCCATTGCAGCAGTTGACGCACGCAAGCGGATGCCGCAGCGCGTCATCCATCGCCGTGTTCTCCGACCCGCGCATTTACTCGTGCGCGAGCGCGTCGTTCACAATGAAGCGCTTCGATACTGCGGGTTGCCGACATGACCGACAACAAAACGGATGACGTGCGCGATGCGCGCGTCGATTGGGTTGCGCGGCTCGATGCGATCGTCAGCGTGCACGAGGGCGATGTGCCGCGCTATCACACAGGCAAGTGGCGCAACGCGTTCCCGTTCGAAGGCTTCACGGAACTCGAAGAGCGGCACATGCCCCATGGACACACAGGCTCCATCGAGGATGTAATCGTGAAGCGCGTGCATTCGACGAGCTTCATTCTCGCGTTGCCGCCCGACGAATGGGCCGAAGTGGAAGGTGAGGTGCGCGCGCTGATCGCATCGGAGCCCGCGCTGGCGTCACGCGATGTCGTGACGGTGCCCTACGTGACCCGTGCGGTTCGCGCGACGCGGTTTAACTGAAGGGCTCGGCTGAAGGCATCGACCACGACGCGATCGACAGAAACAGGCGCTTGCGGGCGGCGCGAAACGCGCTGCCTAGTGCTTGCGCACGAGCGCATCGACGAGCGCGAACGCCGTCTGCCTGAGCTTCTTCGGGTCGCCGTAGACGCGCTCCATCACGGCGATGCCGCGCGTCGTCGTCACGATCAGGCTGGCCGCCTGCTGCGGCGGCAGCGTCAGCTGCGCGCGCGCTTCCTTCGTGTCGAGCACGGACAGCAGCGCCGCCTCGAGCGCGTCGAGCATGGTCTGCAAAGCCTCGCGCAGACGCGGCGACTCCGGCTCGATCTCGACGGCCGTCTTCGTCGACAGACAGCCGCGCGTCGGCGAGCCTTGCGTGATCGAACGGATCGCGAACGTGAAGAACGACGTCAGCGCGTCGTGCAGATCGGGCTTGTCGAGCGCCTTGCGCGCATCGGCAACGAAACGCTCTGCGTAGCGCTCGAATACGCGCATGAAGATCTCTTCCTTGTCGCCGTATGCGTTGTACAGCGAGCCGCGCTGCACGCCCGTGGCCTCGGCGAGATCCAGCATCGATGTCGCGCGATAGCCCTTGCGCCAGAAGACGTCCAGCGCGTGCACGAACGCGTCGTCTTCGTTGAATTGACGAACTCCTGCCATGTTTTCCCTCAATCTCAGTCGTGGAATGGCTCGAGACGTTATTTTGACATCAATGGCTAGAATGCACAAAAAGACGCGTCCGGCATGCTGCCGTGGATGCGATCAGCGCGCGCGCTCGTCGATGAAGCCTTTGAGCATCGTCAGCGTATCGGCGTCGTCGATGTGCTTGTCGGTGCGCCAGCGCAGCATGCGCGGAAAGCGCACGGCCACACCCGATTTGTGGCGCGGGCTCGCCTGAATGCCTTCGAAGCCGATCTCGAACACGAGTGTCGGCGTGACGCTGCGGACGGGGCCGAACTTCTCGACGGTCGTCCTGCGCACGATCGCATCGACCTCGCGCATCTCTTCGTCGGTGAGCCCCGAGTACGCCTTCGCGAACGGCACGAGCGTGCGTACGCCATCGGCTTCGTCCCAGACGGCGAACGTGAAATCGGTGTAGAGGCTCGCGCGTCGACCGTGGCCGCGCTGCGCATAGATCAGCACGGCATCGATCGAATACGGATCGATCTTCCACTTCCACCAGGTGCCCGACGCTTTCGTGCGGCCCACGCCGTACATCGACGCGCGATCTTTCAACATCAGACCTTCGACGCCGCGCTCGCGGCTTTCGTCACGCAGCGCGGCGAGGGCAGTCCAGTCGCTCGCGACGACGAGGGGCGACACGCGCAGCAGATCCTTCGCGAGCGTATTCGCGAGACGGGCCGCGAGCGCGTCGAGTTGCTCGCGCCGCTGCTGCAACGGCTGCATGCGCAGATCGTTGCCGTTCGCTTCGAGCAGATCGTAGGCGAGGAACGCGGCGGGCGATTCGGCGAGCACGCGCTTCGTCAGCGACTTGCGCGTGATGCGCGGTTGCAGCCGCGCGAACGGCAGCGGCGCGAGCGCGTCGGGTTCCCACGCGAGAATCTCGCCGTCGAGCACATAGCCATCGGGCAGCGCTTCGCCCAACGCGACGACTTCGGGGAAGCGGTCGGTGATCAGGTCTTCGCCGCGCGACCAGAGCCACACGCGGCCATCGCGCTTCACGACCTGCGCGCGGATGCCGTCCCACTTCCATTCGGCGAACCACGACGAAGGGTCGCCGAGCGTCGATGGATCGGCCTGCAACGGATGCGCGAGAAAGAACGGATACGGCAGCCCGCGTTCGCTTTCGTGCAGCACGCGCGTGGCCTCGGCGTCGTCGTGCGTGCCGCGCTCGGGCGCGATCAGCCGCAGATAGCGCGCAGCATCGGGCGGCTGGCTCGAATCGGTCCAGCCGACCATGCGCTGCGCGATCAGCTTGTGATCGACGCCCGCGACATCCGCGAGCGCGCGCACGACGAGCTGACGCGCGACGCCGACGCGAAACCCGCCGCCGATCAGCTTCGTCAACAGAAAGCGCCCGCTCCAGTCGAGCTCGTCCCAGTACGCGGGGAGCCGTTCGCCCAACGTTTCGGGCGACGCGCCGCGCAGCGTCAGAATGCGTTCTTCGATCCATTGCGTGAGGCCGAGCTCGGACGTGCGTTCGGCAGGCGGCAGCACATGCGCGATGGTCTCGGCCAGATCGCCGACGGCCTGGTACGACTCTTCGAACAGCCACTCGGGCAAGCCCGCGCGCGTACGCGCGATCTCGGTGAGCAGCCGCGTCGGCACGGACTGGCGCGGCTTGCCGCCGGCGAGAAAATACGAGGCCCACGCGGCGTCCTCGGGCGGCGCAGCGGAGAAATAGGCGATCAGCGCGTCGAGCTTGTCGCGCGTCGATGTCGTCGCGTCGAGCGCCGCATAGAGCGAGGCGAAGCGCTTCATGATGCGTCGCGCTCCGCTGTATTCGTTGCGCCTGTTGTGCTCGCGACATCCGCGGTTACGGCAGTGTCCGCTTCGTTGCCGGCGGCTGCGTCTGCTTCAACTGCATCGTCGCCGTACTCCGTTGCGAACGCATCCGCTTCGAGGCCCTGTTCGCGCAGCCAGCGGACCATCGGCTCGACTTGCCCGTGCGTGACGATCACGCGGCGCGCGCCCGTCGCGGCGATGGCCGTTTGCAGCGCAGGCCAGTCGGCATGATCGGACAGCACGAAACCTCGATCGACGCCGCGTCGACGGCGCGTGCCGCGCAGACGCATCCAGCCCGACGCGAAAGCATCGCTATAGTCGCCGAAGCGCCGCAGCCACGCGCTGCCCTGCGCCGATGGCGGCGCGATCATGAGCGCCTGGCGGAACACTTCCTTGTTGCGCGCGGGAATCTCGCCGACCAGCCGCACAGGCGGCAACGCGACGCCCGCCGCGCGATACGCGCGATTCAGCGGCTCGATGGCGCCATGGCAGAAGATCGGCCCGATGCCCGCATCGACGCTCGCCAGAATGCGCTGCGCCTTGCCGAACGAATAGCAGAACAGCACGGATGCGCGGCCCGTCGCCGCGTTGTGACGCCACCAGCTATCGATGCCGTCGAACACGGCTTGCGGCGCGTCCCAGCGATAGATGGGCAGACCGAATGTGGACTCCGTGATGAACGTGTCGCAACGCACGGGCTCGAATGGCGCGCAGGTCGGATCGCGGTCGAGCTTGTAGTCGCCGGATGCGACCCACACTTCGCCGCGATATTCGACGCGCACCTGTGCCGAGCCCAGCACGTGTCCCGCCGGATGCAGCGACACCTGCACGCCGCCGATCGCGATGCGCTCGCCATACGGCAGCGTGCGCAACGAGATGTCGGGCAGGCGCGATTGCAGCACGCGCGCGCCGGGTTCGGCCGCCAGATAGTGCGCATGCCCGGCACGCGCGTGATCCGAGTGCGCATGCGTGATGACCGCGCGCTCGACGGGTCGCCACGGATCGATATGAAAGTCGCCTTGAGGGCAGTACAGGCCCTCGGGACGCGCGACGATCAGATCCGTTTGTTGAGTCAAGGTTGTCTCCGCGTTGTTTCCGCATTGTTTCGCATCGTCTACCGGAAAGCGAGGCTCGCTTGAGCGAAGGGCGTGCGCGTCGGCATCGGCGCACTAGCGCGATGGGTGCGACTGCATCGTAGCGCGCTTTGCCGCACACGATGATCCAGCGAGGTAGCGGAGAGGCACCGGCGAGAGACAACGCTGCAAACGAAGCGCCCCGACATCGCGATGACGTCGGGGCGCCTGTACGATCCATCGAGTGTGGATCGCGTGCCGATAGCTGTTACTGGCTGCCCTGCGAGCCGGTGCCCGGCTGCTGCATCGTGTCCGGCTGGGACATCGTGCCGTTGCTCTGCGAGCCGTTGTACGAACGGTTCATGCCCGAGTCTTGCGGCGATGCGCCCGTGCCCGTGCCCATGCCGCCGCCCGTGCCCGTTACGCCTGGCGAGCCGTAGCCGCTGTCGTTGGTGGTGCCGCGCGGCATGCGGTTGACGTCCGCGCCAGGGGATGCGACGCCGCCTGCGCCGCCCGTGTTGCCGTCGCCCGCGCCGACGCCATTGCCGGCCGCGCCGCCTGCGCCTGCGGTTCCGTTACCGCCAGCGCCTGTCTGCGCATACACGCCGCCGGATAGAGCCATGATCAGGGCAGTAGCAAGTACCTTCTTCGTCGTGCTTTTCATCGTAACCTCCAGAGGTTGGATTGATGATTCCGAGTCGGTGCTGTCGACCCGCCCGTACTTTTATTGCGCAAACCCTGTGCCGCGCAGTGCCGTTGCACGTGCGTGCATTGCGTGCCATATGCACGCGGCGTCATCGACGAAAGATCAAACGAAAGGCCCAATGAAACGAAAGGCCCAATGAATAGCCGACAAAATGCCCGGCAAAAGGGACAAGGAAAGGGCCAGCGAAAAACCACCGAAGGGCCCAAGGCTTTCAGGAACATCGCTTGCGAAAGTGAATAGTTGATGCGCGCGCGCCGAGCCGTCGCGCGCAATTCACTCATGCAAGGAGTCAAACCGATGACAAGCAAGTCCACGAGCAAGCCGCGCAACGGACAGCCCTCGGGGCCGGCGGCAGACCTGAAATCGCAGGAGCTCGAACGTTCGCGCGCGCGGCCGCAAAACGAGGCGCTGCGCACGAACCAGGGCGTCAAGATCGCGGATAACCAGAACACCTTGCGCGCGGGCGCACGTGGTCCGTCGCTGCTCGAAGATTTCATCATGCGTGAAAAAATCACGCACTTCGATCACGAGCGGATTCCGGAGCGGATCGTGCACGCACGAGGTTCGGCGGCGCATGGCGTGTTTCAGGTCTACGAGTCGATGGCGGAATACACGAAAGCGGCCTTTTTACAGGACCCGTCTGTGCAAACGCCCGTGTATGTGCGCTTTTCCACGGTGCAGGGGCCGCGCGGTTCCGCCGATACCGTGCGCGACGTGCGTGGCTTCGCAACGAAGTTCTATACGTCGGAAGGCGTCTACGATCTGGTCGGCAACAACATGCCCGTGTTCTTCATTCAGGATGCGATCAAGTTTCCCGACTTCGTGCACGCGGTGAAGCCGGAAGCGCCGAATGAAATGCCGACGGGCGGATCGGCGCACGACACGTTCTGGGACTTCGTGTCGCTCGTGCCCGAGTCCACGCACATGGTGCTGTGGACGATGTCCGATCGCGCGATTCCGCGCAGCTTGCGGACGATGGAAGGCTTCGGCGTCCATACGTTCCGCTTTGTCAACGCGAAGGGCGTGATGCGTCTCGTGAAGTTGCACTGGCGCCCTGTGCTCGGCTCGTATTCGCTGCTGTGGGACGAAGCGCAAAAGCTCGCGGGCAAGGACCCGGACTTTCACCGGCGCGATCTATGGGAAGCGATCGCGCGCGGCGATTATCCGGAGTTCGAACTCGGCGTGCAGATCATCGAAGAGAAGGACCAGGATTCGTTCGGCTTCGATCTGCTCGATCCGACCAAGATCGTGCCCGAGGAAATCGTACCCGTGAAGATCATCGGCAAGATGACGCTGAACCGGAACCCGGACAACTTCTTCGCCGAAACCGAGCAGGTCGCGTTTCATCCGGGCCATATCGTGCCGGGCATCGATTTCACGAACGACCCTCTGCTGCAAGGGCGCCTCTTCTCGTACACCGATACGCAGATCAGCCGTCTCGGCGGCCCGAACTTCCACGAGATTCCGATCAACCGTCCCGTCAGCCCGAACGTGAACAACCAGCGCGACGGCATGCATCGACAGACGATCAACGTCGGACAGGCGTCGTATCAGCCGAACTCGCTGAACGACGATTGGCCCGTCGAAACGAAGCCGTCCATAGCCGACGGCGGCTTCGAGAGCTTTCCCGAGCCGATGGAAGGCACGAAGATCCGCGTGCGCAGCGAGTCGTTCGCCGATCACTTCTCGCAGGCGGCGCTCTTCTATCAAAGCATGAGCGATGTCGAGAAAGAACATATCGCGCTCGCGTACCAGTTCGAACTCGGCAAGGTGACGAAGCCCGAGATTCGCGCGCGCGTCGTCAACGAAATTCTCGCGAACTTCGATGCGGATCTCGCGGCGACGGTGGCGGAAGGTCTCGGCCTGCCGAAGCCGGCCAAGGGCTCGCGTGCGGCCGGCAAGCAGACGCCTTCGCCTGCGTTGAGCCTGCTCAATCGCGTGAAGCCCGGCGTCAAGACGCGCAAGATCGCCGTGGTCGCCGCGCCGGGCAGCGACGGCGCGGCCATCAGGAGCGTGCAGTCCACGTTGAAGGCGCAAGGCGCGACGCCGCTGCTCGTCGCGCCGACGCTTGCCGCAATCGACGATATGAACCCCGATGCGACGATCGCCGGCATGCCGTCGGTCATGTTCGATGGCGTCGTGATCTGCGGCGGCGAGCAGGGCGCGAAGACACTCGTGCAATCGGGCGATGCGCGCCACTTCGTGCTCGAAGCGTTCCGGCATCTGAAGGCGATTGCGGCGCTCGGCGCGGGCAAGGAACTGCTGAACGCCGCGCATCTGCCCGACAACGCCGATGGCGTGTCGACGGGCGATGACGTCGATGCGGTGTTGAAGCCGTTCATCGATGCTGTCGGCCAGCATCGTGTGTGGTCGCGCAGAAAGTTGGCGGAGTCGGTGCCGGCTTGATGGACATCAGCGCGTGTTGAGCGTGCGTTCGAAGTAAAGCGCCGTTGCTGTGACTGTTGCAGCAACGGCGCTTCGATTTTCAGTCGACCGCATTCGACCGCATTCGTATGCGGCAAACAAAGCACACGCGCGCGAGTGCTAGCGTCGCGTCGCGCGCGAATCCTCGCGCTCGACGGCCTGCAAGCGCCAGAAGCCCGCGACGGGATCGGTGCGCGAGTGTGAGATCCACGTCGCCTGACCTTGCGCCGACGTCATGTTGCCGTGCCGGTCGACGCGCACGCCGTACAGCGTCACGAGCGGCTCGTCGGCGCCGCGCGCGCACAACGAGACGATGTGCCCGTCCTCGCGCATCTCGCCCGACGACGGCAATTCGACGCCGCGACGATCGTGCGACGTCCATGCGTGGCTGAGCGTGTCGAGCCACAACACCGCGTAGTCGTGATTGACGGTGGGATCGGACGTATTGATCAGGATCGACAGACGCATGTAGCCTCCCGTCAAGCCAATGGCTTTCGCCGTTTCAAGCAACGCCTGTTCCAATACGCACGCGACGCACGCGACGCACGCGATTGCGCCGCAGCAAGGCAGCGCGGCCCGGTGCGCAGAATGGCGCGCGCCGCCGCATCTGTACAAAGTGCAAGCGCGGTGATCGTTTTTACGCGGCGCCTTGAACCGGGCACCTCGGGCGATTCGTTGCGCAAAAAAACGTACACTTGGGCTATCAGAAAGGGCGGTCCGTCGTGTATCGCAGCAATGGAGCGACGGTCCGCCCATAAGGTCAGGAGACAGCATGGATCTTTTCATGTCGATGGAGGCGTTCGTGCGGGCCGCCGAAGCCCAGAGTTTCGCGAGCGCCGCGCGCCAGCTCGGCGTGGCGAAATCCGTCGTCACTTCGCGCGTGAAGCAGCTCGAAGAGCACTTCGGCGTGCCGCTCTTTCATCGCTCGACGCGCGCCGTGCGTCTGTCGGAGGTCGGCGAGACGTACTATCGCGAGTGCGCCGAACTCGTCAACAAGGTCCACGACCTGTCAGGCCGCTCGATCGAGCAGCACGAGTCGCTCGCGGGTACGCTCAATGTCCACGTTCTGCCCGGCTTCGCGCTCGGGCATTTCTCGCAGGCGCTGATCGAGTTTCGCGAGAAGCATCCGCGCATCGAGTTCGTCGTGACCGTCAACGACCGCGTGATCGACCCCGTGCAGGAAGGCTTCGATCTCGCGTTGCAGATCTATCCGCCCGCCTCGAACCTGCTCGTCGAAAGAAGGCTCTTTCCCGTGCGCGGCGTGCTGTGCGCGGCGCCCGGCTACCTGAAGGAAGAGCCCGTGATCGAGACGCCGCTCGATCTGCTGCGGCACGACTTCGCGCGCTACTCGTACTATCCGTGGGGCGACAAGTGGCCGCTGATGAAGGGCAACGAATGCTTCGAGATCGCGCTGAATCCGGTGCTCAAGACCAATAGCGTGCATCTGCTGCTGGAGTTCGCGCGCGCCGGCGCGGGCGTCGTCTATCTGCCGACGATGGTCGCGGCCGTCGATCTGCTCGAGCGCCGGCTCGAACGCGTGCTGCCCGACTATGCAGCGCCGCCGTTGTGGCTGTCGGCCGTATACCCCGCGTCGCATCGCTCGACCGCGAAGGTGAAGGCGTTCGTCGACTTCCTGCGCGCCCGCTATCTGCGCGAGCCGCAATGGGACAGGGCGCTCGGCATCGTCCCCGATGACGACGACATGAAGAGCGTCGGCGAAGAACTGGCCGACCAATAGCGGATGCTCCAGGGTGCCCCAGGTACTTCCCCTGGGGTCCATTGCCCGCACCCGGCGTTCTGATTTGCCGAACCTCGGATCATTGCCGTTGCGCTTTCCGGCACTTACTCTTGCGTCCATGGAAACACGCACGACGTGTCGAAGATCAACGGAGATCCAAGGAGGCAATCATGCAGCAGACCTGGTTGGCGAGTCTCGACAGCTACCGTAAAGGCTCGATCGAAATCATCAAGGGCAAGCCCGAACACTATGCGATGTCGAACGTGTTCGAAGTCGCGAGCCGCGCCGCGCCGTACGAGAAGATCGTCGTCGGCAAGAACCTCAAGTACGTGATCGAGACGCTGCGCGCAGAAGGCACGTCGCCGTGGTTCACGGCCTCGCACGACGAGTTCTGCGTCGTGATGGACGGCGAGATCGACGTGCACTTCATCAAGCCTTCGGACGGTCCCCTCGTCGATGCAGAGACGGAAGGCAGCGTGCGCCTCGAAGGCACGCCGTCCGGCAAGAGCATGGGCTTCGTGAGGCTGCGCCGCGGCCATCAGGCGCTGCTGCCCGCAGGCGCTGCATATCGTTTCGAAACGGCAGGAAAGGGCGTGCTGCTCGTACAGACCATTCTCGGCAGCTACTCGGTCGAGAAATGGCAGGACATCTGCATTCAATAACCTTCGCGCACATTCTCTTTCTGGAGCAGGTCATGAGCAACGTCAACACACTGCAAAACATTTGCGCGAGCGAGCCGGATGCCGTCACGGGTTATCGCACGTTCAAGCTCGGCGATTTCGAGTTCTCGCGCGACGCGTATTTCGTCACCCTCAAGTGGCCCGCGAAAGGCCAGCAGCGCTCGCATCAGATGCACGCCGACGACTTCCTGCGCGCGATGATGCGCGACGTCGCGTGGGGCTTCTTCTACGGCTGGGTGAACTTCGATGAAGTGATCGGCACGCGCAATCACTACGGCAAGGTCGACATGTATGCGGGCGCCTATAACGCGAGCTTCCGCGAGGCAGGCGTCGATCATACGCAGCAGTTCGACACGCCCGTCATCATGGCGACGTTCAAGGCGATCCTGAAGGATTGGGTCAACGAAGGCTTCGATCCGTTCGCGGCACCGGAAGAAACGGGTTCCGCATTCGGCACGAAGCATGGCGACAACGTGGCCGCGATCGAGCGCACCCGCATCGCGACGAAGCGTATGCCCGGACTCGAAGGCGATTCGCCGCTGCGCGACGACTTCCCCATCAACCGCCAGTTCGCCGACGTCGTGCAGGATGAGCCCGAGATTCACGCCGCGCCGGGCTTCGAAAAGGAACTGCACGCGTTCAATCTCTTCAAGTACCTGTCGCGTTCGGATGTCACGTGGAATCCGTCCGTCACGTCGGTGTGCAAGCAGAGCCTCTTCTGCCCGACTACGGAAGAATTCGTGCTGCCCGTGTTTCATGGCAACGATCGCGTCGAGTGGTTCCTGCAACTGTCGGATCAGATCGTCTGGGACGTGGCCGACAAGGACACGGGCGAGCCGCGCGCGCGCATCACGATGAACGCCGGCGACATCGCCGCGATGCCCGCCGACATCCGTCACAAGGGCTATTCGCAGAAGCGTTCGATGCTGCTCGTGTGGGAGAACGCGACGCCCGATCTGCCGAAGCGGTATGAGAGCGGCGAACTGCCGCCTTACCCGATCCAGTTCTAAGCACCTCCGACTGTCCCCGATCATGCAGCGGACGGCGCCGGACAACTGGCGCCGCGGGGACGCTCACGCCCAAACGTCTCATCGAGCAGGACTCACATGCAAACGCAACTCTTCATCGACGGCCGCTTCGTACCATCGCTCAGCGGCGAAACCCTCGCGACGCTCAACCCTCACGACAACTCCGTGATCGCCGACGTGTCGATGGCGAACCATGCCGACATCGATCGCGCAGTGGCCGCGGCGAAAGCGGCGTTTCCGAAGTGGAGCAACCTCGCGGCTGCCGAGCGCGGCCGTCTGCTGCTGAAGCTCGCCGATGCGATCGAAGCGAACGCCGACAGGCTCGCGCATCTCGAATCGATCGACACCGGCCATCCGATCCGCGACACCCGCTATCTCGACGTGCCGCGCACGGCCGCCACGTTCCGCTATTTCGGCGGCATGGCCGACAAGTTCGAGGGCTCCGTGATTCCCGTCGAGCAGGGCTTTCTGAACTACCTGACGCGCGAGCCCGTCGGCATCGTCGGACAGGTGGTGCCGTGGAATTTCCCGCTGATGTTCACGAGCTGGAAGATGGCGCCCGCGCTCGCCGCCGGCAACTGCGTGATCATGAAGCCCGCTGAACTCACGCCGCTGTCGAGTCTCGCAATCGCGGAGCTGATGGCCGAAGTGGGCTTTCCTGCAGGCGTCGTCAACATCCTGCCGGGGCTCGGGCACGTGGCGGGCCAATACATCGCGGAGCATCCGGAGATCGGCAAGGTCGCGTTCACGGGCTCGACGGCCGTGGGACGCAAGATCGTGCAGGCGTCGAGCGGCAATCTGAAGAAAGTGCAGCTCGAACTGGGCGGCAAGGGCGCCAACATCGTGTTCGGCGACGCGAATGTCGATGCCGTCGTGCAGGGCTCGGCGTTCGGCATCTTCCACAACCAGGGCCAGGCGTGCATCGCTGCGTCGCGAATGATCGTGCACGAATCGGTCGCGGATGAAGTGCTCGAAAAATTTGTCGCGCTTGCCCGCTCGATCCGCATCGGCGATCCGCTCGATCCGTCGACGGAAATGGGCCCGCTCACGTCGCGCCAGCATCGCGATCGCGTGCTGTCGTATGTGGACGTCGCGCGCGAGCAGGGCGGCCGTGTTCTGTCGGGCGGCAAGTCGCCGGACAATGCGGCGCTCGCGAACGGCTGCTATGTCGAGCCGACCATCGTCGAAGCGAAGCCGACTGACCGCGTCTCGCAGGAAGAAGTGTTCGGCCCATTCATGACGGTGACGACGTTCCGCACCGACGAAGAAGCGCTCGCGATTGCGAACGGCACCGAATACGGCCTCGGCGCGGGCCTGTGGACGCGCGACCTGCAACGCGCGCATCGGGTCGCGCGCGAGATTCACAGCGGCATGGTGTGGGTCAACTGCTACAAGCGCGTGAGCCCGGGCTCGCCGTTCGGCGGCGTCGGCGCGAGCGGTTATGGACGCGAGATGGGCTTCGAAGCGATGCGCGAATACACGCAGGCCAAGTCGGTGTGGGTCAACGTGGATGCGCAGATTCCCCCTTATTTCCCGCGCTAAAAGTGCACTTGCACGCACACGCCATGGAACCGTTCGTCTATCAGGGCTTGCCTTCGCGCGTCGTGTTCGGCGTGGGCAGCCTGGATCAACTGGATCGCGAGATCGAACTGCTCGGCGCGCAACGCGCGCTCGTGCTCGCGACGCCGCAACAGCGCGCGCAGGCCGAGCAGCTTGCCGCGCGCATCGGCCCGCGCGCAGCGGGCGTGTACGCGGAAGCCGTGATGCACGTGCCCGTCGAAACGGCGCGCGCCGCACGCGATGTTGCGGCGCGGCTCGGCGCCGATTGCGCGATCGCGATCGGCGGCGGCTCGACGACGGGCCTCGGCAAGGCGATCGCGCTCGAAACGGCGCTGCCCATCATCGCGATTCCGACCACCTATGCCGGTTCGGAGATGACGCCGATCTACGGCCTCACGGACGGCGGCGTCAAGAAGACGGGCCGCGATATACGCGTGTTGCCGAAGACGGTGATCTACGATCCGTCGCTGACCGTATCGCTGCCGTCCGCGCTTTCGCTGACGAGCGGCATCAACGCAATTGCGCACGCCGCCGAGGGTCTCTATGCGCAAGACGCGAATCCCATCACAAGCCTGATGGCGGAAGAGGGCATCCGCGCGTTGGGCGATGGGCTGCCGGGTGTGATCGGCAAGCCGGACGATCTCAATGCGCGCGCTGCGTGCCTCTATGGCGCATGGTTGTGTGGCGCGGTGCTGGGCAGCGTCGGCATGTCGTTGCATCACAAGCTGTGCCATACGCTCGGCGGCACGTTCAACCTGCCGCACGCGGAGACGCACACGATCGTCTTGCCGCACGCGCTCGCGTACAACCGCGACGCGGCGCCTCACGCGATGCAGCGGATCGCGCGTGCACTGCACGCGAACGATGCCGCGCAAGCCGTATTCGATCTCGCGCGCGATCACGGCGCGCCGACTGCGCTGAAGGACATCGGCCTGAAGGAGGCGGATATCGACGTCGCGCTGGAACTCGCGTTGACGAGTCCCTACTGGAATCCGCGCCCGGTGGAACGCGAGCCGCTTCGCGCGTTGCTGCGCGATGCATTCGAAGGGCGCAGGCCCGGATAGCGCGGCAATACGTAGAACGATACACACAGCGATACGCACAGCTATAAAAGCAGGAGACAGCAATGGATGGAGATCTCATCGACGGACGAAGGCGCCGCTTCATGAGCCTCGCGGCAGGCGGCGCGCTGGCCGCTGCGGCGCCGATGTTCTCGCCGCTCGTGTTCGCGACGGGCACGCGCACGCTGAAGATCGGCTATGTGTCGCCGCAGACGGGGCCGCTCGCGCCGTTCGGCGAGGCCGACCGCTTCACGATCCAGCAGATGCAGGGCGCGCTGAAGAACGGCGTGTCGATAGCCGGCAAGACGTACCCCGTGTCGATCGTCGTGAAGGACAGCCAGTCGAATCCGAATCGCGCGAGCGAAGTGGCGAACGATCTGATCCTGAAGGACAAGGTCGACATCATGCTGGTCTCGGGCACGCCCGAAACGGCGAACCCCGTCAGCGACGCGTGCGAGCTGAACGAGACGCCGTGCGTGTCGACGGTCGTGCCGTGGCAGCCGTGGTTCTTCGGACGCAAGGGCGATCCGAAGAAGGGCTTCAGCTATACGTATCACTTCTTCTGGGGCCTCGAAGACGTGATCGCCGTGTATACGGGCATGTGGCAGTCGGTGCAGACGAACAGGAGCGTCGGCGGCCTCTTTCCGAACGACGGCGACGGCAACGCATGGGGCGATGCGAAGCTCGGCTTTCCGCCCGTGCTCGCGCAAAAGGGCTTCGCGTTGAAAGACCCGGGGCGCTTTCAGAGCATGACGCAGGACTTCTCCGCGCAGATTTCCGCGTTCAGGCAGTCGAATGCGCAGATCGTGACGGGTGTCGTGATTCCGCCCGACGCGAAGAACTTTCTCGTGCAGGCGCGTCAGCAGGGTTTGAAGCCCAAGGTCATTTCAATCGGCAAGGCGCTGCTCTTTCCGACATCGATCGAAGCGCTCGGCGATCT
Source organism: Paraburkholderia diazotrophica (assembly GCF_900108945.1). Taxonomy (GTDB): domain Bacteria; phylum Pseudomonadota; class Gammaproteobacteria; order Burkholderiales; family Burkholderiaceae; genus Paraburkholderia; species Paraburkholderia diazotrophica. The sequence goes on from NZ_FNYE01000051.1 coordinate 37,051, forward strand.
CGGCGAAGGGCTGTCGACGGAAGTGTGGTGGTCGCCGTCGCATCCGTTCAGATCGTCGCTGACGGGGCAGAATGCGCGCCAGGTCGCCGACGAATACGAACGCGTCACGTCGAAGCAATGGACGCAGCCGATCGGCTTCGCACACGCGCTCTTTGAAATCGCCATCGATTCGTTCAGGCGCGCGAAAGACATCGACTCGAACGAAGCGATCCGCGATGCGGTGGCGTCGACGAAGCTCGACACGCTCGTCGGTCACGTGGAGTGGGGCAACGGGCCCGTGAAGAACGTCGCGAAGACGCCGCTCGTCGGCGGGCAATGGGTGAAGGGGCAGAAGCACCGCTTCGATCTCGCCATCGTCAACAACCAGCTTGCGCCTGCCGTGCCCGTCAGCGGGCCGCTCAGGCTGATCGCGTGACAGCGCGCAAGCGGCATCACGAGGAGAGTCGCGATGAGCGCATTGCTCAGACTCACGAACGTATCGAAGCGCTATGGCGCGCTGACGGTGACGGATGCGATCAGCTTCGAAGTCGGGCGCGGCGAGACGTACGGCATTCTCGGGCCGAACGGCGCGGGCAAGACGACGCTGTTCAATCTCGTCAGCGGCGATGCGAAGCCCGATGAGGGCACGGTCGAGTTCGACGGCGCCGACGTTGGGCATCTCGCGCCGCATCGGCGCTGCGCGGTAGGCATCGGCCGTTCGTATCAGGTGCCGCGTCCGTTCGGCGGCATGACGGTGTTCGAGAACCTGCTGGTCGGCGCGCGGTTCGGCGGCGAACTGGACGAGCGCGCGGCCTGCGACGTGTGCGTCGACGTGCTGGAGCGCACGGGCCTGAAGCGTCGCGCAAACCAGCTAGCGGGCACGCTCGCTCTGCTCGACCGCAAGCGGCTCGAACTCGCTCGCGCGCTCGCGACGCAGCCGCAATTGCTGCTGCTCGACGAAATCGCGGGCGGCTTGACGCAGGGCGAGACGCACGAACTCGTCGACGAGATCCGCCGCGTGAAGGAGCACGGCGTGACCATCGTGTGGATCGAGCATGTCGTGCATGCGCTGCTCGCGGTGGCCGACCGGCTGCTCGTCATCAACTTCGGCCGCAAGCTGGCCGAGGGTCAGCCCGCTGCCGTGATGGACGACCCCGAAGTGCGGCGCGTGTATCTCGGACTGGAGGCGTGACATGGCGGCACTACTGGAAACGCATGGGCTCACGGCGTTCTACGGCGATTTTCAGGCACTGTTCGGCGTCGACATCGACGTGCAGCCCGGCGAAATCGTCGCGCTGATCGGCTCGAACGGCGCGGGCAAATCGACGTTCCTGAAAGCGCTCGCGGGGCTGACGAAAGCGAAGCGCGAGCAGATCGTCTATCGCGGCGAAGCGATCGGCGGCACGCCGGCGGCGAGCATCGTCGGCAAGGGCATCGCGCTCGTGCCCGAAGGGCGCAGGCTCTTCGCGAGTCTTTCCGTCGAGGAGAACCTGCTGCTCGGCGCGTATAGCGGGCGGCCCGGACGCTGGAATCTCGATGCCGTCTACAAACTCTTTCCGGCGTTGCGCGAGCGGCGGCATCATGCGGCCACGGCGCTGTCGGGCGGACAGCAGCAGATGGTCGCGATCGGCCGCGCGCTGATGAGCAATCCCGATCTGCTGATGTGCGATGAGCTGTCGCTGGGGCTCGCGCCCGTGATCGTCCGCGAGATCTATGCGGCGCTGCCGGACATCGTGTCGAACGGCATGAGCGCGATCGTCGTCGAGCAGGACGTGCAGCTCGCGCGGCGCGTGTCGTCGCGTTTCTATTGCTTTCAGGAAGGGCGCGTGTCGCTCTCGGGCGTGTCCGCCGATGTCTCGGACGAAGCGATCACGCAAGCCTACTTCGGAGTGGCCGCATGAATACGCTCGCCAATATCGTCGTGCAAGGCGTGCTGCTCGGCGCGCTGTATGGTCTGTTCGCGATGGGGCAGTCGCTCGTGTTCGGCGTGATGCGGCTCACGAATACGGCGCACGGCGACTTCATCGTGCTGCTCGTGTTCGTGCTGTTCGCGCTGACGAGCCTGCTCCATGTGCCGCTTGCGCTGTCGCTCGTCCTGTTGCTCGTCATTGCATTCGGCGCGGGATACGCGGTGCAGTACACGGTGCTCAACCGCGTGAGCAGCCGCGATCCGCTGCCTTCGCTGATCGTCACGTTCGGGCTATCGATCGTCATTCAGAACGTGCTGCAGCAGCTGTTCTCCGCCGATCCGCGCTCGATCGCGACGGGCAGCTTCGAAGCGCAGAGCGTGACGTTCGCGGGCATCACGGCCGGCTATCTGCCCCTCGTGACGCTCGGCGCGACAGTGGCGCTCGCGTTCGCGATGCAGTGGCTGTTCGGACGCACGCCGCTTGGCCGCGCCTTTCGCGCAACCTCCGACGACCGCGAGATCGTTCAGCTGATGGGCGTGTCGTACCGGCGCACTTACGCGCTCGCGATGGGCATCGCGTTCGTGCTGATCGCGGTGGCGGCGGCGCTCTATTCGATGCGCACGGCCGTCTCGCCGACGGATGGTCCTGCGTTGCTGCTGTTCGCGTTCGAGGCCGTGATCATCGGCGGCATGGGATCGTTCTGGGGCACGTTCGCGGGCGGCATGGCGCTCGGCATCGCGCAGCAGATCGGCGTCTATTTCGATCCGGGCTGGGGCATCTGGTTCGGCCATATCGTGTTCCTGTGCGTGCTGGTCGTGCGGCCGCAAGGCCTGTTGCCGAAAACGGCATGAGAGGGTTGTCATGACGATGCATCCGAATCAGGCGCGCGCGTTCGAAGTCCATCGCGCGACGCGCGCGAGCAAGGTCACGCTGTTCGCGTTGCTCGCATTCGCCGTCGCGGCCGCGAGCGCGCCGTGGTGGGCGGGGCGCGAAGCGTTGCACGATTTCGTGCAGCTCGCCGCGTATCTGGTGTTCGCGATGATGTGGAATCTGCTCGCGGGCTATGGCGGCATGGTGTCGATCGGGCAGCAGGCGTTCTTCGGGCTGGGCGGCTACGCGATGCTCGTGCTGTCGAACTACTGTGGCGTGTCGCCGTTTCTCGCCGTGCCGCTCGGTGCGCTGATCGCGACGCTGGCCGCCGTGCCCGTGTCGATGATCGCGTTTCGTCTCGAAGGCGGCTACTTCGCGATCGGCACGTGGGTGATCGCAGAAGTGTTCAGGCTCACGTTTGCAAACATCAGCGCGCTGGGCGGCGGCTCGGGCACGAGCCTCATTGCGTTGCGCGGCATTCCGCGCGCGCTGCGCGAATCGTTGACGCTGTGGCTCGCGCTTGCGATCGTCGCGGCGGCGATCGGTCTGCTGTATCTGTTCCTGCGTTCGCGTGCGGGCCTCGCGCTGACGGCGATGCGCGACAACGCGGTGGCGGCGAGCAGCCAGGGCGTCGATGTGAAGCGCGCGCGGCTCATCGTCTATCTGGCGTCCGCGTGCGGCGCGGCGCTCGCGGGCGGACTGTACTTCGTCGGCAATCTGCGCATCTCACCGGATGCGGCGTTCTCCGTCAACTGGACGGCGTTCGGCATCTTCATCGTGCTGATCGGCGGGCTCGGCACGCTCGAAGGGCCGATTGTCGGCGCGCTGATTTTCTTTGTGCTGAACAAGTTTTTGTCGGACTATGGCACCTGGTATCTGATCGGTCTCGGCGCGCTGGCCATCGTCGTGACGATATGTTTTCCGCAGGGATTGTGGGGCTACGTGTCGCAGCGCCTGCATCTGCAGCTCTTTCCCGTCGGGCGGCGCGTCGTGTTCCGCGATGCCGCCGCGCCGCGTCAGCAACCACAGGCGGATGAGATCGCGCAGGCGCTCGATCCGCAATCGACCAACGCCCATCGAGCGTGAGGACATCATGAGCGAGACAACCACTCAGCGCGCGGCTGATCGCGCGCTTCATCCCGTCACCGAAACGGTGCTCGCAACGCTTTCCGGTTGCGGCGATGCGCGCCTGAAGGAAATCATGTCGGCGCTGATCCGGCATGTGCACGCGTTCGCCGAAGAGGTGCAGCTGACGGGCGACGAATGGCGGCGCGGCATCGACTTCCTCACGCGCACGGGCAAGAAGTGCGACGGCATTCGCCAGGAGTTCATTCTGCTGTCGGACACGCTGGGCCTGTCGATCATGCTCGATGCGATTCATCGCAAGCAGGACGTGACGGAGTCGGCGGCGACGGAGAACAGTCTGCTCGGTCCGTTCTACCGCGAAGGCGCGCACGACGAAGCTTACGGTGCGAACATCGCGCGCACGGAAGGCGAGCCGGCGCTGTTTCGCGGGCGGCTCATCGACGAGTCGGGCAGACCCGTGCCGGACGCGCTGATCGAAGTATGGGAGACGGCCAACAACGGCATGTACGAAGGCCAGGACCCGGACCAGCCGGAGAGCAATCTGCGCGGTCGTTTCCGCTCGGGACCGAACGGCGAATACGCGTTCCGTTCGATCAAGCCGACCCCGTATCCGATTCCGACGGATGGCCCCGTCGGGCAGATGCTGCTCGCCGTCGGCCGTCATCCGATGCGGCCCGCGCACGTGCACTTCCTGATCCAGGCGCCGGGCTATGAGACCGTCACGACGGCGCTCTTCAGCTCCGATGATCGTTACGTCGAATCGGATGCGGTGTTCGGCGTGAAGGCATCGCTGGTCGTCGAGTATGTGAAGAATGAAAGCGCGGCCGATGCTAAAGAGTGGGACTTGCCGTGCCCGTTCTTCGACGTGCAGCGCGATTTCGTGCTCGTGCGCTCGCAGGAAGCGGCGCGATGATGACGGCCACGGTGTTGTGTCCGCTCGATGACATTCCCGATGGCGGCGGCAAGGAAATCGCATGCGGCGGCGCCGACGAACGGGCGGGTAGGCCCGCGATCGTCGTGCTGCGGCGCGGCGACGACGTATGGGCATATCGCAACGTGTGCCCGCATTTCTCGATACCGCTGAACTACGAAGCCGACACGTTCTGGACATACGAAGCCGAGCACCTGATGTGCGCGCATCACAGCGCGATGTTTCGCTTCGAGGACGGCGTGTGCGTCGACGGGCCGTGTCTCGGTGCCGCGTTGACGCGCGTGCCCGTGCGCATCGAAGCGCGCATGGTCGTCGAGGAAGATGCGGACGACAGCGACGGTGTTTGACAATTCGACGTCGATTGACCGCGCAAGAGCGGCAGATTGGGCAGAGTAGCGGCGTTTCGCAGCGGCATCTGCTATCGTCGCGTGTATGCAACCCATCATCTCGGTTTCGAATCTATCCAAGACGTACGCATCGGGTTTTCAGGCCCTCAAGCGTATCGACCTCTCCATTCGCAAAGGCGAAATCTTTGCACTGCTCGGGCCGAACGGCGCGGGCAAGACCACGCTCATCAGCATCATCTGCGGGATCGTCAATGCGAGCGAAGGCAGCGTGACGGTCGACGGTCACGATATCCGCAGCGACTATCGCGCCGCGCGTTCGCTGATCGGCCTCGTGCCGCAAGAGCTGACCACGGATGCGTTCGAAACCGTCTGGGCAACCGTCTCGTTCAGCCGGGGCCTGTTCGGCAAGCCGAAGAACCCGGCCTACGTCGAAAAGGTCTTGCGCGATCTCTCGCTCTGGGAAAAGCGCAACAGCCGCATCATTCAACTGTCGGGCGGCATGAAGCGGCGCGTGCTGATCGCGAAGGCGCTGTCGCACGAGCCGCGCGTGCTGTTTCTCGACGAACCGACGGCGGGCGTCGACGTCGAACTGCGCCGCGACATGTGGAAGCTCGTCAGATCGTTGAGCGCGAGCGGCGTGACGATCATCCTGACCACGCACTATATCGACGAAGCCGAAGAGATGGCCGACCGCATCGGCGTGATCAACGGCGGGCAGATCATGCTCGTCGAAGAGAAAGCCGAGCTGATGCGCAAGCTCGGCAAGAAGCAGCTGACGCTGCAACTCGAAGCGCCGCTCACAAGCGTGCCGGCCGCGCTTGCGGAGTACGGGCTGGACCTCGCGAACGACAACAGCGAGCTCATTTATACCTACGACGCCGAGCGCGAGAAGAGCAACAGCCTCGTCGCGCTGCTCAACGATCTCAGCGAAGCAGGCATCCGCTTCAAGGACCTGCACACGACACAAAGCTCGCTCGAAGACATCTTCGTGAGTCTCGTGCACCGCAAACAGGAGGAGAACGCGTGATGAACCTCCATGCTATCCGCGCTATCTATCGCTTCGAAATGGCCCGCACGGGGCGCACGCTGATGCAGAGCGTTATCGCGCCCGTCATTTCCACTTCGCTCTATTTCATCGTGTTCGGCTCGGCGATCGGCTCGCGCATCCGCGAAGTGGAGGGCATCAGCTACGGCTCGTTCATCGTGCCGGGGCTCATCATGTTGTCGCTGCTGTCGCAGAGCATTTCGAATGCGTCGTTCGGCATCTATTTCCCGCGCTTTACGGGCACGATTTACGAACTGCTGTCGGCGCCCGTATCGTATGTGGAGATCGTCATCAGCTACGTGGGCGCGGCCGCGACCAAGTCGATCGTGCTCGGCCTGATCATTCTCGCGACGGCGGGCCTCTTCGTGCCGCTGCAGGTCCAGCATCCGTTCTGGATGGTTCTCTTTCTCGTGCTGACGGCCGTCACGTTCAGTCTGCTCGGGTTCATCATCGGCATCTGGGCCGACAACTTCGAGAAACTGCAACTCGTGCCGCTGCTCATCATCACGCCGCTGACTTTCCTCGGCGGCAGCTTCTATTCGGTCTCGATGCTGCCGCCCGGATGGAAAGTCGTGACGCTGCTGAACCCGATTGTCTATCTGATAAGCGGCTTCCGCTGGAGTTTCTACGGGCTCGCGGATGTGAGCGTCGGCATCAGCCTCGGCATGACGGCGATCTTTCTGTGCGTCTTTCTTGCCGTGATCGCTTGGATCTTCAAAACGGGCTATCGGCTGAAGTCGTAGTGCGATGAATGCCGCCGGCGCGCGATGCGCAGGCGTTAAAAAAGCCGGGCATTGCTTGCGCAATGCCCGGCTTTTCTTTTCGACCTGCGTTGCAGGTGCGATCAGCTTGAGAGTCTAGCTGAACAGCTTGATCGCCTGCAGCAGTGTGTTCACCACGCCCCACGTCAGCGGAATCAGCACGTACAGCCAGAACACGACGAGCAGCCCTTTGTTCGTCGGATGAGCGGTTTGCGTCGACATTGCGGTTCTCCGTTGTCTGGTTTCAGTTGCCGGCCGCGAGTTGCGCTTCCGTCATGTGATGCTTCTCGTGCACGTGCTTGACGAGCAGATTGCAGATGAAGCCGATCACGAGCAGCACGGTCATGATGTGGACCGTCATCGTGTACGCATCCGCTTTCGCGACGCCGTTCGCCACCTGATACGCGCGGATGTAGTTGACGAGCACTGGGCCCGCGACGCCCGCGGCCGCCCATGCCGTCAGCAGACGTCCGTGAATGCCGCCGACGAACGCCGTGCCGAACATATCCGCGAGATACGCGGGCACCGTCGAGAAGCCGCCGCCGTACATCGACAGGATCACGCAGTAGCACAGCACGAAGAAGGCGATGTTGCCCGCCGATGCGAACGTCGGCACGAGCCAGTACAGCACGGCGCCCAGCGCGAAGAAGATGTAGTAGGTATTCTTGCGGCCCACGTAATCCGATGCCGATGCCCAAACGAAGCGGCCGCCCATGTTGAAGAGCGATAGCAGACCGACGAAGCCCGCGGCGGCAGCGGCGCTCACCGTGTTCTTGAAGCTTTCCTGAATCATCACCGACGCCTGGCCCAGAATGCCGATGCCCGCCGTCACGTTCAGGAACAGCACCAGCCAGATCAGATAGAACTGGGGCGTCTTCAGCGCCTGATCGATGTGCACGTGATTGCGCGTGATCATCTTCTGCTTCGTCTCGACGGGCGGGGTCCAGCCGGCCGGCTTCCAGTCGGCGCGCGGAATGCGGATCGCGAGCGCGCCGATCGACATCGAGATGAAGTACGCGATGCCGAGCACGACGAACGTTTCCGCCACGCCGATGCTCGTTGCGCTCTTGAAGTGGTTCATCAGCGCGACGGAGAGCGGCGCGGCGATCATCGCGCCGCCGCCGAAGCCCATGATCGCCATGCCCGTCGCCATGCCGCGGCGGTCGGGGAACCAGCGGATCAGCGTCGAGACGGGCGACACATACCCGAGCCCCAGCCCGATCCCGCCGATCACGCCATAGCCGAGATAGAGCAGCACGATCTGGTGTGTCCACACGCCGATCGCCGACACGATGAAGCCGCCGCCGAAGCAGCACGCGGCTGTAAACATCGTGCGGCGCGGGCCGACTTTTTCGAGCCACTTGCCGGCGAACGCCGCCGACAGGCCGAGAAACACGATCGCGAGCGAGAAGATCCAGCCGAGCGTGGTCAGCGACCAGTCGTCGGGCGCGGACTGGCTGATGCCGATCACCTTGGTCAGCGGTCCGTTGAACACGGAGAACGCATAGGCCTGGCCGATACACAGATGCACGGCGAGGGCGGCAGGCGGCACCATCCAGCGGGAAAAGCCAGGTTGGGCGATCGTTGCCTGCTTTGAAAAGAAGGACGGCGAGCGGGCGTTGCCGCCGGGCTCAGTAATGCTGCTCATGGTCGGTCTCCGATCAGGCTGAACGTACGTAGTTATCGGTTGCAATTGCCGAAACTGGAGCGGCACCTGTTCAAACGGATATGCTGGCCTGCAACATATTTGACAATTACCCGCTTGTCAGGCGAGTTCGGCAATTGGCGAGACGATAGGCGGCCCGATGCGGGTTGGCAATATGAGAATTGAGTGCATATAGAAATCGCTGGCAGCGTTGTGCGGAGCGGGATGCAGCAGTTTCAGGCGACATGACGCCGCAGCCGACAGCTGACGCAGCGGTCGCGTGCATCGGTGATGCAAAAGATGACGCACCGACATGATCCTTGCTGCAATTGCACATGAAACGACGATCGTGCGCTTTTTGAAAGCGCCGCCGTTTTATTTAAGAGCTCTTCCACAAGTACAGTTTGCCGATGCCGCGCGAAGCACAGTATTCGTCCGAAGCTTTATCCGCTTAGGTTTGCGGTCGCCGTGCTACGTTTGAACTGTTGCTGCCTTTGAACAACAGTATTTGGTATATCACATACAAGATACTTGATTTTTGTCGCGACGCAGCATATAATTGAGTCATCCAATCACTCAATGACCGGAGCAACAAATGGATTTCGTCTCGCTTGCTTTCTTTGCCGTCGCTGTCGTGGGCCTCGGTTCGGCCGCAACCGTGCTGATGACTCGCTGGGTGCCGCAACATGTGGCTGAGCTCGCATCGAAGCACGGCCGTTATGTCGGTCTCGAGGCCGCTGCCGTTCGCGAAGCCACGCCGTACCGTGCGCGTGTCGAAGCGGCGATGAACGCCGTCGGCTCGTCGAACTAAGCTGTGGCTACACCTGCACTGAACCTGCCCCTGGCGTTGCAGCCCATCGGCAACAACGCCAGCCTCCGCGACCAGGCCTACGCAATGTTGCGTCAGGCGATCGCGGATGCTGACATTTACGCGTCGCGCGAAGAGATCCGTCTCGACGAGCGCGTGCTGAGCGAGACGCTCGGCGTGAGCCGCACGCCCGTGCGCGAGGCGATGACGCTGTTGGAGCAGGAAGGTTTTCTGCGCATGGTGCCGCGCCGCGGCATCTATATCGTGCGCAAGAGTAAGCGCGAGATCGTCGAGATGATCCAGATGTGGGCTGCGCTCGAAAGCATGGCCGCACGTCTCGCGACACTGCACGCGACGGACGAAGAGATCGCGCGGCTGCGTCGCATGTTCGACCAGTTCCGCGATTCGACGCCCGCCGAACATATCGCCGAATATTCAAACGCGAACATCGCGTTCCATCAGGCGATCGTCGAGCTGTCGAAGTCGCGGATCATCCTCGACACGATCAAGAACATCTTCATTCACGTGCGCGCGATTCGCCGGATGACGATTTCGCAGAGCGACCGCGCGTCGCGCTCGATCGTCGACCACTTGCGGATCATCGAGGCGCTGGAAAAGCGCGACACCGAACTCGCCGAACGCCTGGTGCGCGATCACTCGCTGGGGCTTGCGGCGTTCGTCGAAGCGAATTGCGATTTTCTCGACTGAACTGAGCGCTCGTGAAATGCGTTGAGCCGGAAGGCCAGCGGACCTGAATGTCCGCTGGCCTTTTTCATGGCCCCGCGTGTACTGTCAGCGCATCGCGTGCAGCATCGTCTCGCCGAGCGCCGCCGGCGATTGCGCGACATGAATCCCCGCCGAGCGCATCGCGTCGATCTTCGCGCCCGCCGTCCCCTTGCCGCCCGAAATGATCGCGCCCGCGTGACCCATCCGCCGTCCGGGCGGCGCGCTCGTGCCGGCGATGAAGCCCACCACCGGCTTGTTCGTGCGCGCGTCCTTGAGGAATTGCGCCGCGTCCTCTTCGGCCGAGCCGCCGATTTCGCCGATCATGATGATGCCTTCCGTGTCGTCGTCGGCGAGGAACATTTCCAGGCAGTCGATGAAGTTCGTGCCGTTGACGGGATCGCCGCCAATGCCGATGCACGTCGTCTGGCCGAGACCCGCCGCCGTGGTCTGCGCGACGGCTTCATAGGTCAGCGTGCCCGAGCGCGACACGACGCCGATCTTGCCCGCACGGTGAATGTGCCCCGGCATGATGCCGATCTTGCATTGCCCCGGCGTGATGACGCCCGGACAGTTCGGCCCGATCAGGCGCGTCGCCGAGCCGGCGAGCGCGCGCTTGACGCGCACCATGTCGATGACGGGAATGCCCTCGGTAATGCAGACGACCAGCGCTATTTCCGCATCGACGGCTTCGAGAATAGCGTCGGCGGCCATCGGCGGCGGCACGTAGATCACGGACGCGTTTGCGCCCGTCGCATCGACGGCATCGGCGACGGTATCGAAGACGGGCAGTCCAAGATGCGTCGCGCCGCCCTTGCCGGGCGTGACGCCGCCCACCATCTGCGTGCCGTAGGCGAGCGCCTGCTCGGAGTGAAACGTGCCTTGCGATCCCGTGAAGCCCTGGCAGATCACTTTGGTATTGCGATCGATCAGAACGGCCATGTCAGTTCGCCTCCGACGTTGCAGCCACCTTGGCCTTGTTGTTGACTGCCGCGACGACCTTGCTGGCCGCATCGGCGAGATGATCGGCGGAGACGATGGGCAGTCCCGAATCGCGCAGGATCTGCTTGCCGAGTTCGACGTTCGTGCCTTCGAGCCGCACGACAAGCGGCACACGCAGATCCACTTCGCGCGCGGCGCTCACGACGCCTTCCGCAATCACATCGCAGCGCATGATGCCGCCGAAGATGTTGACCAGAATCCCTTCGACTTTCGGATCGCGCAGAATCAGCCGGAATGCAGTCGCGACGCGCTCTCTGGTCGCGCCGCCGCCCACGTCCAGAAAGTTCGCCGGCTCGCCGCCATAGAGCTTGATGATGTCCATCGTCGCCATCGCGAGGCCGGCACCGTTCACCATGCAGCCGATGTTGCCGTCGAGCGTCACGTAGTTGAGGCCGTGCTTCGCGGCTTCGAGCTCGGCCGCGTCTTCTTCCGCTTCGTCGCGCAACGCCTCGATGGCGGGATGGCGGAAGAGGGCGTTGTCGTCGAAATTGATCTTCGCGTCGAGCGCGATCACATCGCCTTGCTGCGTGACGACGAGCGGATTGATCTCGACGATCGACGCGTCCAGCTCGACAAATGCGCGGTACGCGTTGGCGATGAACTGCGTCGCCGACTTGATTTGCTTGCCCGTCAGCCCGAGGCCGAACGCGATCTGGCGCGCGTGAAACGGTTGCAGACCCGTCGCGGGATCGATCGCGACCTTGAGAATTTTCTCCGGCGTGCGCGCGGCCACTTCTTCGATCTCCATGCCGCCTTCCGTCGACGCCATCACCGTAATGCGCGACGTGCTGCGATCGATCAGCATGCCCAGATACAGCTCGCGTTCGATCGCGCAGCCTTCTTCGACATAGACGCGCTTCACTTCGCGGCCCGCCGGCCCCGTCTGCTTCGTGACGAGCACATGCGACAGCATCTGTGAAGCGTGCAAACCGACATCGCTGACCGTCTTGACGACGCGCACGCCGCCCTTGCCGCCCGGATCGTTCGCGAAGCGGCCCGCGCCGCGCCCGCCGGCGTGAATCTGCGACTTGACGACCCACACCGCGCCGCCGAGCGCGAGTGCCGCGTCTTCCGCCTCCTGCGGCGTGAACGCGACGCGCCCGTTCGGCACGGCGACGCCGTAGCCCTTCAGCAGCTCTTTCGCCTGATATTCGTGAATATTCACCTGTCTCCTCGCTGGTTGAATTCGGCGCCTGACGGCGCAAAAGTGGCGGTCGGCTCAGGGTGGAAATATGGTATGTGATATATCAGAGATTCTCAAGCGACTAAATTGATCGGGGTTTTCCCTTTGTGAAATACGCGCCGGTTTCGCTGTCCACGCTAAGAGTCTTGTTTTTAAAGGCTTACGGTGCTTCTCGGGGATTATCCTTACGCGGCTGAAAGCGCTTGCGGCGTTTTGATATATCACATACCGTATTGAACACAGATGAACCAAACCGGACTTGCAACAGATAGTCAGGCGAATTGCTCGGAGGGGACAACATGGGCAAAGCACTCGACGGTGTGCGCATTCTCGATTTCACGCATGTGCAGTCGGGGCCGACGTGTACGCAGCTGCTGGCGTGGTTCGGCGCGGATGTGATCAAGGTGGAGCGTGCCGGCGCGGGCGACATCACGCGTGAGCAGCTGCGTGACGTGCCGGGCGCCGACAGCCTGTACTTCACGATGCTCAACCACAACAAGCGCTCGGTGACGATCGACACGAAGAATCCCGAAGGCAAGCTCGTGCTCGAAGCGCTGATCCAGAAGTGCGACGTGCTGGTGGAGAACTTCGCGCCGGGCGCGCTCGACCGCATGGGCTTCACGTGGGAGCGCATCCAGGAGCTCAATCCGCGGATGATCGTCGCGTCGGTGAAGGGCTTCGGTCCGGGGCCGTACGAGGACTGCAAGGTGTACGAGAACGTCGCGCAGTGCGTGGGCGGCGCGGCGTCGACGACGGGCTTCGACGACGGTCCGCCCGTGGTGACGGGCGCACAGATCGGCGACAGCGGCACGGGCCTGCATCTGGCGCTGGGCATCGTCACGGCGCTCTATCAACGGACGATGACGGGCCGCGGCCAGAAGGTGCTCGCGGCGATGCAGGACGGCGTGCTGAACCTGTGCCGCGTGAAGCTGCGCGACCAGCAGCGCCTCGA
>NZ_FNYE01000041.1 GCF_900108945.1 Paraburkholderia diazotrophica
GGCGCCGATCCGCAGGTCTACGGCATCGGCATCAAGGAACTGTGGGAAATCGATCCGGCGAAGCACAAGCCGGGGCTGGTGATTCACACGGCCGGCTGGCCGCTCGACAAGCACACCTACGGCGGCTCGTTCCTCTATCACACCGACAACAACCAGGTGATGGTGGGCTTCGTGGTCGGCCTCGGCTATTCGAACCCGTACCTGTCGCCGTTCGAGGAATTCCAGCGCTACAAGACGCACCCGGAAATCCGCAAGTTCCTCGAAGGCGGCAAGCGTGTGTCGTACGGCGCACGCGCGATCACGGCGGGCGGGCTGATGTCGCTGCCGAGGCTCGTGTTTCCGGGCGGCGCGCTCGTCGGCGATGACGCGGGCTTTCTGAACGCGTCGCGGATCAAGGGCTCGCACGCGGCGATCAAAACGGGGATGCTGGCCGCCGACGCCGCGTTCGATGCGGTCCAGGCCGGCCGTCAGTCGGATGAACTCGCCGCGTATCCCGAGTCGTTCAAGACCTCATGGCTGCACACCGAGCTGTACCGTGCACGCAACTTCAAGCAGTGGATGAGCAAGGGCCTGTACCTGGGCACGCTGATGGTCGGCATCGAGCAGAAGCTGCTGGGCGGCAACGTGCCGTGGACGCTGCATCACCAGCACTGGGATCACGAGATGCTGAAGCCGGCTTCGCAGTGCAAGCCGATCGACTATCCGAAACCTGATGGCAAGCTCACATTCGACCGGCTCTCGTCGGTGTTCATCTCGAACACGAATCACGAAGAGAACCAGCCCGCGCACCTGACGCTCAAGGATGCTGGCGTTCCCATCAAGGTCAATTTGCAAACATACGCAGGCCCGGAAGCACGCTTTTGCCCGGCAGGTGTCTACGAGTTCGTGAAAACGGACGAAAACGAAGACCGCCTGCAAATCAACGCGCAGAACTGCGTGCACTGCAAGACGTGCGACATCAAGGACCCGACGCAGAACATCGTGTGGGTCACGCCGGAAGGCGGCGGCGGGCCGAACTATCCGAACATGTGAGTCTCCGACGGGCGCAACCGCGCCCGTTCGACAAGACGCGTCAACTTTGGAGAAAAAACTATGAGCAGGGAAGTGGTGGTCGTAGGCGGCGTGCGTACAGCGATCGGCAAGTTCGGTGGCAGCCTGAAGGATTTCGCGCCGACCGAACTGGGCACGGCCGTCGTGCGCGAAGTGCTCGCACGGAACCACGTCGATGCAAAGGATGTCGGCCATGTCGTGTTCGGCAACGTGATCGCCACCGAGCCGAAGGACCTGTACCTGTCGCGCGTCGCGGCCATCGATGCCGGCATCCCCGACTCGACGCCAACGTTCAACGTCAATCGTCTGTGCGGTTCGGGCCTGCAGGCGATCGTGTCCGCGGCGCAGACCATCATGCTCGGCGATGCGGACGTCGCAATCGGCGGCGGCGCGGAGAACATGAGCCGCGCGCCGTACATCTCGACCGACGCGCGTTTCGGCTCACGCATGGGCGACTCGCGTCTGATCGACATGATGCTCGGTGCGCTGAACGATCCATTCCAGGGGGTGCCGATGGGCGTGACGGCGGAAAACGTCGCGCGCAAGTTCGGCATTTCGCGCGAACAGCAGGACGCACTGGCGCTCGAATCGCATCGCCGCGCCGAACGCGCGATTGTCGAAGGGCGCTTCAAGAGCCAAATCATGCCGATGACGCGCACGGTCAAGGGCCGCGAGGTCGCGTTCGATACCGACGAGCACGTGCGCAACGACGCAACGTCCGACGACTTCACGAAGCTGAAGCCCGTCTTCGCGAAGGAGAACGGGACGGTGACGGCCGGCAACGCATCGGGTATCAACGATGCGGCCGCCGCTGTCCTGCTGATGTCGCGCGATGCGGCCACGCAGCGCGGTATCGCACCGATGGCTCGGCTTGTCGCCTATGCGCACGCTGGCGTCGATCCGCAGTACATGGGTATCGGCCCCGTGCCGGCGACGCGTCTCGCGCTGCAACGCGCAGGTCTCTCCATCGGCGATCTCGACGTGATCGAAGCGAACGAGGCGTTCGCGGCCCAGGCGTGCGCCGTCACGCAAGAGTTAGGACTCGATCCCTCGAAGGTGAACCCGAACGGTTCGGGCATCTCGCTCGGCCATCCGATCGGTGCGACAGGCGCGCTCATTACCGTCAAGGCGCTGCACGAACTGCAGCGCATCAATGGACGGTATGCGCTTGTCACGATGTGCATCGGCGGCGGCCAGGGCATTGCCGCCATCTTCGAGAACCTTCGCTAAAGGCATGATGCGCGGCGCTGGCCGCGCATCGACGTGTAAATCGAAGCGATGAGGGCGATCGGTGCCGGTACATCATCCCCATCGGTGCGCTCGGGATCGCGAATATGCGTGCGGCTCGACGTCTGTCGCCACGCGTCAAAGAGCGTGACACATCGAGCAGAAATTTTGCACCGCCGACAATGCAAGCAACGCGCCGTGCTGGCAGCACAAGTGCGTAGATTAGGCAGCAGGGGCGGCGGACGGCTCGTGACATCGAATATTGAGCCGTGAGCGCCTGCAGCTGTCGATCGTGGCTGGCGACGTACTGGATAGCCGCATTTGCGACTTGCATTCCAGCGTCCTGTACACCGGCGCAAGCAACCGTTGACTTCCCGTCAAGCCGAACGGCTGTTACTGGGTCGACAACTGCTGACCGACGGGCAACGCCGCCGGTTTCTCCCGTCCGTGGCGCCGCGATACCGTAGACCGTATAAGCCTGTCAACACTCCGATGTAGTAGCGGCGCGGAAAGCGCTAGCGTGTTGGCACTCGACCTGCGGCCAGCATTTCGCGTAACAGCGGGCCTATATAGATCCGGTACGCTTCCTCTTGGCGTCTGGCATTTGGCATTTCTCTTTGCGCCATGACTTTACATAAATCAAAGTATCAATATTCGTTAGGATTTCATATAGAAATAGGTAAGTTGTCGTCGCATCGAATTCACACTACGAAGGGCGACTGAATAGAGAGTCGATGGCCCGCAATCTGGCGCAAAACAAGCGGCACAAGCAGGCGCCGCGTTGCGTCAGCTCGCGACGACACGATGATCGCGCCTTCGATCGCGGCGCGAGCCTGCCGCTCATTCTGCATGATCGGCTATCGGCTAATCGTAGAAGGTGCGTCGACAGGGGCGCGGAGAAACCCCCGGCGCTGCCGCTTACGCCCCACATATCCGCGCCGCTGCCCCGCACACCCGTTGATCCAACTTCGTCGAATCGCACTGCGCCAGCGGCGTGCGCGTGTTCGGAATCCCGCCGTCAGTATTCGGATGAAGTTTTGCGCTGTCTTCAGGTCACGTGGACAGCATGAGGGTTTTCCTGTGGTCATGCGCGACGGTCATGCGCGCCATGAAAACTTATCGATTGTTCGAAGTCGCACGAACCTCAACAATGATTTGGACCACGCAGTGTCTTCACAGGTGACACCTACCGTATCCGTTTCGAGCGGTACCAACGAGGAACGTGACAGGCGATGAACTTTCCCGAAATTATTGCCCACTTCGATGAAGCTGCAACAAGGCCGCCCGTGCGGCCTGCGACGAATGTCACATGTGGCGAAGCGCTCGTCGCTTTGCTGGAGGGATTCGGTGTCCAGTACGTGTTCGGTATCCCGGGCGTACATACGGTCGAACTCTATCGGGGACTCTGCGCATCGACGATCCGGCACATTACGCCGCGCCACGAACAGGGCGCGGGCTTCATGGCGGACGGATATGCACGTGTGACCGGCAAGCCGGGGGTCTGTTTCGTCATCACCGGGCCTGGCATGACCAACGTGGCGACCGCGATGGCGCAGGCTTTTGCGGACTCCATTCCAATGCTCGTTATCTCAAGTGTGAACGCGCGACGCCGACTGGGCACAGGGGACGGACGTCTGCACGAATTGCCATCGCAGCAGGGTGTGTTCAGCGGGTTCACCGCGTTCTCGCACACGCTGCTTGATGCCGCGGAACTGCCGCAGGTGCTGGCCCGCGCATTCGCGGTTTTTGGCAGTGCGCGACCGCGACCGGTGCACATCGAGATTCCGCTCGACGTGATCGTGGCGCCAGCGGGTGGCATGAATCTCACGCCGACAGCGCTGCCCGCAAAGCCTGCTGCCTGCCCGAATGCCCTGGCTGCGGCTGCAGACCTGCTCGCCGGGGCGCGACGGCCATTGATCCTCGCCGGCGGCGGAGCGTCGGATGCCCCCGTGGAGCTGCGCGAACTCGCCGAACGCCTGCAGGCGCCCGTCGCACTGACCATCAATGCGAAGGGTCTTCTGCCTGCTGGTCATCCGCTCCTCATCGGCTCGACACAGTCGTTGGCGCCAACGCGGGCAATGGTTCGCGAAGCGGATGTCGTGCTCGCGGTCGGGACCGAGCTGGGGGAAACCGATTATGACGTGATGTTCGACGGCGGCTTTGTAATCGAGGGCCTGCTGATCCGCATCGATATCGATGGTCAGCAGCTGATGCGCAACCTGCGCCCGGATGTGGCCATCGCCGGCGATGCACGGCACGCGCTCGGCAGCCTCTCGACGCGACTGCACGAATGCGCCGCGCACGCGCCGCAGTCCGACTGGGGCGCTCCGCGTGTTGCGGCCGTACGCGAGGCGCTGATGGCCGGCTACGACGGGCCGACGCGCTCACAGATGCATCTGGTCGACACGATTGTCGCCACGCTGCCGGATGCGATCATTGCAGGTGACTCGACGAGTCCCGTCTATGCGGGCAACTTCGCGTACGACGCTCAGGCCCCGCGTTCCTGGTTCAATTCGTCAACGGGTTATGGCACGCTCGGCTACGGACTGCCCGCTGCAATCGGCGCGAAGCTCGCAGCGCCCGAGCGGCCGGTCGTCTGTCTGATTGGCGACGGCGGTTTGCAGTTCACCTTGTCTGAGCTTGCGAGCGCCGTCGAAGCCCGGGTTCCCGCGATTGTGCTGCTGTGGAACAACTTCGGTTACGGTGAGATCCGCAAATACATGACGGCACGCGGGATTGCTCCTGTCGGCGTCGACATTCACACTCCGGACTTTATGGCACTGGCGCGCGGTTTCGGATGCGCAGCCTGCCGGGCCGGCACTCCGCATGCCCTTGCGGCGCAACTGCGTCATGCGATGCGGCGGGACATCCCGACGGTGATCGAGATCGACGAAGCCGAATGGTTCGCACGGGTGCCCGCATGAAACCGGAAAACCTCCTCCCGTCAGGCATCCCGTTGCGCACCGAACTGTACATCGATGGCTGCTGGCGTGCAGCAGAAGCGGGACGCCGTCTGGGCGTCGTCAACCCGTCGACGGAGCAGAAGATTGCGGAGGTCGCGGCGGCCGATGCCGCTGACGTCGACTGTGCGGTGCAGGCCGCGGCCCAAGCGCTGCGCAGCTGGAAGAATACGACGGGTGCCGCGCGCGCCGCTTTTCTCCGTGCTATCGCGCGCGGTGTCGAGGCGCGCCGCGCACATCTGGCTGCGCTCCAGTCGCTCAATAACGGCAAGCCGCTGGCCGAAGCGCAGACCGATGTCGACGATGTCATTGCCACCTTCGACTACTACGCGGACCTGGCCGACAGCATCGATCGGACGGGCGCATCCAGCGTGGCGATCCCGAGCAGCGACTATCAGGCGCAGATCAGCCGCGAGCCGGCCGGCGTCGTTGCGCTGATCGTGCCATGGAATTTCCCGATGGTCACCACGGCCTGGAAGCTTGCGCCTGCGCTTGCGGCCGGGTGCACCGTCGTGCTCAAGCCTTCGGAAATAACGCCGCTGCCCGAACTCGAGCTCGCTGCCATCGTGGCGCAAGCCGGTGTGCCGCGCGGCGTGGTGAACGTTCTCACAGGCACAGGCGCTGACGTTGGCGCTCCGCTTGTTGCGCATCCACTCGTCGCGAAGGTGTCGTTCACGGGCAGCACCGCGGCGGGCGCGCACGTTATGAAGACGGCGGCGGACACCATCAAGGGTGTGGGGCTCGAGCTGGGCGGCAAGTCGGCCATTATCGTATTCGCGGACGCGGACCTCGAACTGGCCGCCGATCTGGTCGCGGCGGGCGGATTCTTCAACGCAGGCCAGATGTGCTCCGCCACCTCGCGGGTACTGGTCGAGCGGCACGTCGCCGACGAGCTTGTCGCACGTCTGGCGCATCGCGTCACGCATACCGTGGTGGGCGATCCTTTCGCGGCCGGAGTACAGATGGGGCCGCTCACCAACCGCGTCCAGTATGAACGCGTGCAGCGGTTCATCGCACAGGGCAAGGCCGCCGGCGCACGTCTGGTGATCGAGGGCTCTGCGCCGGCCGGGCCAGGATACTTCGTGAAACCGACATTGTTTGTCGATATCCCGTCCGACAGCGTGTTGTGGCGCGAAGAGATCTTCGGTCCCGTACTTTGCGTGCGCAGTTTCGATACAGAGGAAGAGGCAGTCCGGGTCGCCAACGACACCGACTTCGGCCTCGTTGCTACAGTCGTCACGGAGGACGCCGCGCGCGGCAGCAGAGTCGCCCGCGAACTGGAAGCGGGCGTCGTGTGGATCAATGCACCGCAGCTGATCTTTCCGCAGACCTCGTGGGGTGGCTACAAGCGCAGCAGCATCGGCCGTGAACTCGGTCCGTTCGGCCTCGCTGCCTTCCAGGAAATCAAGCAGATCCTGATGCCAAATGAAAATACGCCTGCCGCGCAGCGCATCGGCGGCCCATGAGTTCACGTCATGACGCGCATGCAGAGATTTCGTTTGTTGCGCGTTTTTGACGAACCTACAGTTGATTCACCCACCACGCCGACACGCGGCCACGCGACTGAAACTGGAGACGACCATGCAAGACATCAAACGGGGCAGAAGGCAGGCCATCAAGACCATTGGCGCGGCGCTGGCGGCATCGGCACTGCCCATGCCATTCATCAGTACTGCCAGGGCACAGGAGAAGAGCTTCGCGGGCAAGACGCTGCGGCTCCTGACGTGGTCCGACGATACGGGCGCGGCGGCGCTGCGCAACATCGCCAACACGTTTAGCCAGAAGACGGGTGCCCAGGTCGTCGCTGACCGCGCGGACGGCACCTCCGGCATGGTTGCGAAGGTGAAGGCTGCCGGCGAGCGGCCCACGTACGATGTGATCACGCTAGCGGGTGTCGGTGCGTCGGGTCTCGCGGACGCGGGCCTGCTGATGAAACCGGACCTGGACAAGCTTCCCAACCTGAAGGACGTCGCCCCTCAGTACCGGACGGGCGCCAATGGCTTTGGCGTCGGCTATCTGCTCTGGTCGGACGGCCTGATCTACAACACATCGACGGTGAAGACGCCGCCCGCAAGCTATGAGGCGCTGTGGGACCCGAAGTACGCGGGCCGGCTGTTCCTGCCGCCGCCGGAATGGGCCGAGGCTGTCGATCTCGCGATCATCGCGGCGAAGATGGCAGGTGGCTCGCAGCAGAACATCGAGCCAGGATTCGCGCGGCTCGCGCAGTTGAAGGAGCGCGTGCTGACGCTTGGAGAAAACCCGAACCAGGTCGCCGATCTGTTCCGTACGGGTTCGCTCGACATCGGCGGCATCTATGCCCCGGCATTCTTCCCCGACCAGATTCGCAAACCGGAATATCGGATGGGCGTGACCTACGGAATGAAAGAGGGCTTCGCGACGCAGTTGATGTTCACCGTGATTCCGAAAGCGCATCCCGGCGATCTCGATCTGATTCATGCGTTCATCAACCATTCGCTCGACGCGACCGTCCAGGGGCGCATGGCCGCAGACGTGCTCAACGGTCCCGTCAACGGGAAGGCCGTCATCCCGGCTCAGAGTCGCGCGTTCGTGCCGTCGCCGCAGCAGATCGCCGAGAAGGCAATATTGCATGACGACAAGACGCTGGCCGCCGTCCAGCCTGCATGGATCAAGCGCTATACCGCGCTCTTTGCGGCGTGATGGAGATGCCTGCGCTCTCATCACGCCGCACCGGGCAGGCGGCATCCGCCGACGAGGCCGCGGGGCAGCGCCGTGTTCCTCCGGCGCTGCCCCGCGTGTCGCCGTGTTTGCTGCTCGCACCGATCTTCGCGTTTCTCATGGTGCTGGTCGCGGCCGCCATCGCGGTGCTGCGCATGAGCTTCGGCGTGCCTGGCAATGAGTGGCATGCGTTCACGCTGCAAAACTATGTGGACCTTGGCGATGAGTACTTCCTGCATTCCCTGTGGCTGACGCTGCGGCTCGCATTGCAGAGCATGGTCTGTGCGGTCGCGCTCGCGATTCCCGTGGCGCTCGCGCTGGCGCGCACGCAATCGCGCGTCGCGCGGCGGCTTTTGCTTGCCGGCGTGCTGTTGCCGCTGCTGGTCAACCTGCTGCTGCAAGGCTATGGATGGCTCGTGATGCTCGGACCCGCAGGGCTCGTCAATCATGCGCTACTCGCGGCAGGCGTCATCCGGCGGCCGTTGCAGTGGCTGTATCGCGAGAACGGCGTGCTGCTCGGCCTGATCCAGACGGCGTTTCCGCTCGCCGTGCTGCCGATTTCGAGCGCGATGCGCGCGATATCGCACTCGTATGAAGAGGCGGCCGCCACACTTGGCGCGACTCGCTGGCAGACGATGCGTCACGTGGTGCTGCCGCTGGCCATGCCGGGGCTCGTGTCTGGCGCGCTGCTCGTGTTCGCCTACAACGCGAGTGCATTTGCGGTGCCGCTTCTGCTCGGCGGGCGGCGCGTGCCGATGCTCGCCGTACTGGTGCACGACCAGGTGGCGCCGTTGCTGAACTGGCCCGCCGCATCCGCATCGGGTGTCGTGCTGATGGTGGCGACACTCGCCGTGATGGCCATCTCGCAACGGCTCGTGCGCACGCTGCAACGTCACCGGGAGTCCCGCTCATGAGCACCTTGCGTATTCCCGCGGCCATGCCCGGCCGGCTCGGCCGGCTGACAGGACTGCTCGCCACAGTCGTGCTCTTTCTCGCCGCGCTGCCGATCCTGACGATGATTACGATGTCGTTCGGTAATTCGGACACGCTCGAATTTCCACCTCAGAGCTTCGGTCTGCACTGGTACCGCGCAGCATGGCATGCGTTCGTGTCGCCCGATGCGGGCGACGTACTGTCGATGGGCGCCGCGCTGACGACGAGCCTTGTGGTCGCCATCGCGACGATGCTGATCGCCACCGCGATATCCGTGCCGGCCGCGTACGCCCTCTCGCGGTACCGTTTCCGGGGCAAGGCGATCATCGAGCAACTGGTTGCGCTGCCGCTCGTCTATCCGCTCGTCATGCTCGGGCTTTCGCTGCTGCTCGTCTTCAATGCGTTGCCGGTGGAACTCGGCGTGTTGCGGCTCGTCATCGCGCACGTGATTCTCGCGCTGCCGTTCACGGTAAAGAACTGCGCGGCGTCCGTCGCGTCCGTCGGCCCGGAGTTCGAAGAAGCCGCTTGCGTGATGGGCGCAAGCCCGCATCGCGCGCTCTTCGATGTCGTGCTGCCCCTCATGCGCCCGGGCATCCTCGCCGGGATGCTGTTCGCGTTCATCATCTCGTTCAACGAGTTCACGGTGACGTTTTTTCTCTACAGCATCAACACGATGACGCTGCCCGTCTGGCTCTACAGCCGCACGGTCTCGTCGCTGGACCCCACGGTGTTTTCGTTCGCGGTGGTCATTGTGATGATCGACTTTGGCCTGATCTGGCTGCTCGAAAAGCTCGTCGGCGACGAAGGCGTGGCGCTCTGATCTTCGCCGGCACAGGATCACAGGGATAAGGAATGCTCATGACTCATCTGACACTTCAGGCCGTCACCAAGCGCTTTCACAACACGTTCGCCGTCGATCATGTCGATCTGAGCGTGCCGGACGGAAAACTTGTCTGCTTTCTCGGGCCATCCGGTTGCGGCAAGACGACGTTGCTGCGAATGATTGCCGGGCTCGAAACGCCGACTTCAGGCTCGGTGATGTTTGCGGGCCGCGACCTCACCCATGTGCCGGCGAACCGGCGCGATTTCGGTATGGTGTTCCAGTCGCTTGCGTTGTTCCCGCACATGAGCGTCGCGGAAAACGTCGCGTATCCGTTGCGGTTGCGCCGTGTCGAGCGTGGCGCTCAGGCAAGACGCGTTGGCGAACTGCTCGAACTGATCCAGTTGCCGCATATGGCCAACCGGCCCGTTACCCAGCTCTCGGGTGGACAGCGTCAGCGCGTCGCGATTGCACGCGCCATTGCGTCATCGCCGAAATTGCTGCTGCTCGACGAGCCGCTCTCGGCGCTCGACGCGAAGCTCCGCGAAGCCATGCAGGTGGAGATCCGGATGCTGCAGCAGCGCCTGGGCATTACGACGATCATGGTCACGCACGATCAGCGCGAAGCTATGACGATGGCAGACGAGATCGTAGTGATGGAGAAAGGTCGCATCGCCCAGGTCGGCCGGCCGCTCGATATCTACCGCGATCCCGTGAGCGAGTTCGTGGCGGACTTCATCGGGCTCGGCAACATCCTGCCTGTGACTTTCGATGGCGAGGACAGAATCGGCTTGCCGGGCGGCCGGACGATCGTCGTGCATGCCGCTTCCCGCGTGGCGCGCACAGCGGGCGATATCCGTCTGCTGATCCGGCCGGAGGACGTGTGCGTGCGGCCCATCGACGCGACGCCGGGACCGAACGTTCTTGCCGGCAAGGTCACATTCGTGCGCGACGTCGGAGCTTCGATCGAAGCCACCATCGACTGCGACGGCTTCATGCTGACAGCGGCTACGACGCCGCGCGAGACGCCTTCCCTTGCGGTCGGCGCGCGGGTGCTGGCGGAAATGCCGGCCCATGCCTGCCGGCTGATCGCGGCACGCACCGCGCACTGAATCTTTTTCACTTCCTGGGCGCCACGAAGATGCAAGCCGGCATCGCCGGAGTGAACGGATATGGCGGCAGCACGACATCACGAGAGACAGGTTTCAATATGATTTCCATCAGCAACGTATCGAAATGGTACGGTCAGTTCCAGGTGCTTGCCGATTGCAGCGCCGAAGTGAAGAAAGGCGAAGTGGTGGTGGTATGCGGTCCGTCGGGCTCGGGCAAGTCGACGCTGATCAAGACCGTCAATGGACTCGAGCCGTTCGAGGGCGGCGAGATCACGATCAACGGTGAGTCGGTCGGTGACGCAAAAACGAATCTGTCGAAACTACGCTCTAAGGTCGGCATGGTATTTCAGCATTTCGAACTGTTCCCGCATATGTCGATCACAGACAACCTGACGCTCGCGCAGGTGAAGGTGCTCGGGCGGCGGAGGGACGAGGCTGCGGACAAGGCGCTGCGGCTGCTACACCGGGTCGGCCTGCGTGCCCACGCCGACAAGTATCCCGGTCAGCTTTCCGGCGGCCAGCAGCAGCGCGTCGCGATCGCCCGCGCGCTGTCGATGGACCCGATCGCGATGCTGTTCGACGAGCCAACCTCGGCGCTCGATCCGGAGATGATCAACGAGGTGCTCGACGTGATGGTCGAACTCGCACAGGAAGGCATGACGATGATGTGTGTGACGCACGAAATGGGCTTTGCCCGGAAGGTCGCGCACCGTGTGATATTCATGGATCACGGACGCATTGTCGAAGATGACCTGAAGGAAGCGTTTTTCGCGAATCCCAGGTCCGAGCGGGCTAGAGATTTTCTGGGCAAGATCCTGCATTAGAGGCCCCTTCGTACGGGACGGCTGCATCCATGAGACGACTTCCTCCATTACACGCACTCCAGGTTTTCGAAATGGTGGCTCGACACGGCAGTTTCACGCGTGCGGCCGAGTATCTATACCTGACGCAAGGGGCCGTCAGCCGCCAGATTCTCGCGCTGGAGGACTATTACCAGTTTCCGCTGTTCATCCGTGGCCCGAAAGGACTCACGCTGACGGCTGAAGGTGAGATGCTGTTGCCGACGGTCAGGGAGAGCTTTGGGCGCATCGAGGAAGTGTCGCTGCGACTCACACGCCAGCGCACGGATGTCGCATTAAAGGTGCCGACGTGTGTCATGCGATGGATGCTGCCCAGGATCATGCGTTTTCAGCTCGAACATCCCGACCTTCAGCTTCAGATCACGACGACCTGGCAACATGACGTCGACTTCCAGGCCGAGCCGTTCGATGCTGCCATCATCTATGGTTCATCGCCCGGTGCGGATGTTCATGCCGTACCGCTCTTCGACGAGCAGATCACACCCGTCTGCGCTCCTGAACTGCTGGGCAAAACGCCGCTCGAATGCGTTGACGATCTTGCTCAATTCACTCTACTGCATCCGACGCGCGACCATCGGGACTGGAAGTTATGGCTCGGTCATGCCGGCGCATCAGGGGTCGATGCGAACCTTGGGCCGAGTTTCGACACACTCGACCTGGCGACGAACGCGGCCATGCAGGGCTTCGGAGTGGCCATCAGTGACCGGACGCTGGTCAGCGAAGACGTGGCGGCCAGGCGCCTCGTCATGCCGTTCGATACCTTTGTCGAGACAGGGTCGCGCTACTATCTTGCGTATCCTGACTGTGTTGCCGGTCAGCCAAAGATGAAGATCCTGAGCGAGTGGATCGCCGTGAACCGGGCGCAACCGGCGCATCCAGTTGACGTAGCCGCTTCTCGCGGGGACGCTCACGCCTGAAGTGACGGCAAGGAGCGACGGCACGCGAGTCGCGTCGTGCCATGGCCGTGCGACGCGTTTCGATGCTGTTCACCTCCGCAGGATGAGACGCAGTCGCCGTTCCTTCTGTTTGAGCGCCTCCTGCGCGCTTTTTCTCATCGTGTTGTCTCGCGCGATCCGTTCATATTGGCAACGCGTGCCGTCGCTCCGCCGCAGGCTATGCGGTATGGTCACCGAGCACGATTTTATGAATGTTCCCGGCGTACACCCATTCGCGGGCCTGGCGCTCAATGCAATCCATGAAAGCCGGGGGACCACTGCAGTAAATCTGGGTGTTGGCATGAGTTGGACTCATTGCGTGAGAACTCTTCTGCGCGAATAGATCGTCGGACAAGCCGAAATAATGATTGACCTCACCATGACGTCGCAGCGCGTGAAGCTCTTCCCGTAGAACTGCGCGGTCGGCCGATCGCGCGAAGTTGTGCACCTCGAACCTTTGCCCCGTCGATGCAAGCCGCTTTGCGATTCCCGCGATCGGTGCTGCGCCTAGCCCACCAGCAAAGAGGATGGATCGCACACGTTCGTCCACAATCGTTGGCGGGCTTTCGGGGATGCCGACAAATACTTCGTCTCGTTCATTCAACGGAAAATCGGACCGCAAATTATTCGGTCTGCCATCGCCTCCTTGTCTCGTGCCGACCACGTAACCATCGGACAGGAACGAGAACCGGAGCAGAGGATAAATCCTTTCCTTGCCGCCTGCGCTATTCAGACAGAGGGTGACGCGGGACCCATCGTCGAATGGCGGAAGCACCGATTTATGCGTTGGTCGAAGTTCAACGGCATGGTATCCCTCAGCAATCTGCCATTTCCGGCTTACGATGACCGGAATCAGGTTGTCGTGCATGTCTTCTCCGATAGGGCTGGCATCTTCCGCAATCGGAAGGCATGCCAGTGTATGGATCGCAGAAAATGGCCGACCCGGCAACTATTGGAAGGGCGGCTATGGTCGAGAGTAGGGCGGACGGAAGTCGCCAGCAAGCCGCCGTAGTGGAATATCGCTCATGCGGATGCGCTAATAGTGGTTCATGCTGCTCTGCGCAGCGGCGTGTTCTCATACGTTCCATCAGTACGCGCTCGCCCGCATTGGGCGACGGAAACGACAGAACCACCTCGGACAATGGTGCGCCCGGTTCGTGCAGGCACCACCATGCGCACGACTATGCGGCTTTCGTCACTGATCCAGACGGGCACAACATCGAAGTGGTTTGCCACGAACCCTATGCTTAGCCTTCCATCGAGGAGCCCCTCATGTCAAACGGTCAGGCTGATCTCTCGGTCACGAGGCGATACATCGCTTGATGACGGGCACCGGGTTGAAGAAATGGATGCCGATCAACCGTTGCCGGACGCGCAGATACCTACTCAGGGCGGTAATCGAATCTACGATGGGTGCTTGGGGCACGCGAGATGGACCACTGGCGAACGGCTTATTTCGGAATCCGGCAGGTGCCGCGCGAACTCAGCGAATTCGAACTCGACCGTTTTTCACGTTCTCCAGACGCGAACTAGCCAACATCGATTCTCGCCGCTCTGATTTCTACCGGCTGGCCATGGCATTGCATGTCAGGTTCATACGGATGACAGGCCGGACACTCGACTCATACAAGCTGATTCCAACGACGCTAGCGCTCACGCCACTGTGCTTCTTTTGAAACATCCATTTCGTATTTGGCCACCGTATGTCTGAGCGCGGTCGGAGATCACGCCAACAGACATGTGACAATGACTACCGTCAACTGTGTTTGCAAGGAGCGCTGATGGCCGAGAACACCTGCGTTCGATGCGGAGCAATCCCGCCATCGCACGACGTTGTCAGCGTTGCTTCGGCGGACGGCAGCTTCCGGTTGCTCTGCAGCCGCTGTTTTAACACCGAGATGGCGGATCTTGCCGAGGTTCACGCCTTCGAACATCCGGAGTTCACGCCCGTGCGGCTGTCCGATGCGGATGGCGTCGTACACGAGTTCCATTTCCGCAGTCTGCTGTTCGGCGATCAGCTTTCACTGGAAGCGTTCGAGCCGGTTCCCGGTGACGACGACTATGCAGGCTTCCGTTTCCAGGTTCTCGGCGATCCGCGGTCGGACCCGTTTGAGCTGTTGGGCAATCTGGTCCAGAAGATGAAGCGTGCCCTGGCAGTCAAACATCTGGTCGAGGATGCGGGCCATCTCGTGGTAGCCGAAACGACCGTTCGTGGACGAATCGAGTGGGACGGCAACGAGAGAGACCGGCTGCCATGTGTAGTCATTTGATGGCAGGCGTGTCGACTGGTCCGACTTTGGGGCAATGTTAATTGCGTTCGAAGGTTGGCAGTTCCGGATTGACCTCGTGGATCCGGGTGACGAGGCGTGAGTCCGACGGACCATGGCCGACTGGCCGCCTAATAATAGTCATCGTCCCGCTGATGCCGGACGGCCAGGATAGTAACGGTCGTCGCGTCGTCGATCTCGAACAGGACAACATAGCCGGAAGAACCGAATGGGACGATCAGTTCGCGAAGGAAGGGATTGTTGGCGTCGGCCTTCCTGCAGGTGAAGGGAAACTCCTCGAGAATTTCGGTCGACTTGCGCAATGCCTCCAATGCGCGCTCGGCTGCCGCCACGTCACGGTCGAGCAGAAACTCATAGAGTCGCAGCAGATCGCGTCGTGCGCCGCCCGTATAACGGACCCGGAATGTCACGGTTTATTTCTCGCCCGTTTCGCTGTCCGGAGCATGCCCTCAAGCTCGGCATGCACGTCGCCAGCCTCGTAATATTCTCCGGTCTCACGGGCCTCGTTGCGAGCGGCGAGCCCGCGCGCAATGAATTCCCGCTGAAGTTTTCGCTGCGCGATGCTTGCGCGGAGCGAAGCCTCCATGAACGACGACAGGCTTTCGTTTTCATGCAGGACTTCTTCCGCCGCCCGCCGCAGCTCCGGCTCGACGCGCAATGCCGGGATCGTAGCCGTCTTCATGATAGACCTCCATGTATCGCTTTTGCGATACATTTTACCATCGTTCGCGTGAAAAACTGGCAGCGCGACCGGGCTGCGGATTCTCGACCTCTGAAGCCGTCGCGGGTCTGGTGGCGGCTCCAACGACGATTGAAAGGTGGGCGCCTGATTATTTCTCGCATACCGGTCCTCGAGAAACCGACCCTATGTGGGGGGCTCGAATGACCGCAGCGGCTGAGATGCCTGGACGGGATGTCTGGCAGGTTTCGTTGAGGTTTGTTGGACGCCTGACATTACACGTAACCGTGCACTAATGGCGCGGGCATTGGACCAAGGTCGCATTTCATCCCGCGCGCGCATGATGTAGTCTTTCCAGTGACCACCCTCTGCCCTTAAATTCCGACGACAGTCTCACGCTGCCTGTGCACGGGCGTGACGCGCGCCGTGGTTCTGGCTTTTATCGCGATTATCCGGAGATGGGAGGCACGCCATGGAGATCGCCATTTTCAGCTCGACGCCCTATGAGCGCCGCTACCTCGACGAGGCCAACGCGAATCGACATCACAGGCTGAATTTCTTCGAAATGCCGCTGACGGCCGAGTCAGCAGGTCTTGCAACCGGCCATCCCGCTGTCTGCATTTTCGTCAACGATCGCGCGGACGCCCAGGTGCTGGAGGCCCTCCAGCAAGGCGGCACGCGGCTGGTGGCGCTGCGCTGCACCGGCTTCAACAACGTCGATCTGGAGGCGGCGGCCCGACTCGGGATGAAAGTCGT
This sequence comes from Paraburkholderia diazotrophica, assembly GCF_900108945.1. Lineage (GTDB taxonomy): Bacteria > Pseudomonadota > Gammaproteobacteria > Burkholderiales > Burkholderiaceae > Paraburkholderia > Paraburkholderia diazotrophica. Next base: position 16,318 of record NZ_FNYE01000041.1, read on the forward strand.
TCGCGTGGTCGACTACTCGCCGAACTCCGTCGCGGAACATGCGGTGGCGCTCCTGCTCGCGATCAACCGGAAAATCCATCGCGCGTACAACCGGACGCGGGATTCGAATTTTTCGCTCGACGGCCTGATCGGTTTCGACCTGACGGGCAAGACGGTCGCTGTGGTCGGCACCGGCAAGATCGGCCGTGTGTTCGGGAAGATCATGCTCGGCTTCGGCTGTGAAGTGATCGGCTACGATCCGATGCCGTCGCGAGAGTTCGAGGCGCTGGGCGCGCGTTACGCGGCCCCCGGTGAGATTGGGGAGAGAGCGGACGTCATTTCGCTGCACTGTCCGCTGACGCCAGCGACGCACCACATCATCAACGCTGAAACGCTGTCGCGCGCCAAGCCGGGCGCGCTGCTGATCAACACGAGCCGCGGCGCGCTGATCGATACGGAGGCCGTCATCGAAGCCCTCAAATCAGGTCAGCTGGGCGGCCTCGCGATCGACGTCTACGAGCAGGAGGCAAACCTGTTCTTCAGGGATCTATCGAGCGTCGTGATTGCGGACGACCTCATCCAGCGGCTGGTCTCCTTCCCGAATGTAATCGTGACGGGGCACCAGGCGTTCCTGACGCGGGAAGCGCTGACCACGATCTGCGAAACGACGCTGCAAAGCGCAACGGCATTCGAGCAAGGACAGACGCTCGAAAACGAAATCAAGGCCCCGTGACTCACGCCTGCCGATATGCGGCGGCGCATTCATCAGATTGGAAGCCGATTCGGCCAGGTGGCGCGTTCATTCGAATGGAAGCAGAGGAGACTCCTTTCATGCGTGGATACTGCGGATGCATCGCCGCCCTGACGTTCGTCGCAACGTTCGCGCAGGCGTCGGACGCTGCGCCGACGCGAAGCGATGCGGGCGATCACTGGCAGTTCGCCGTGGCGCCATACCTGTGGCTGCCATCCGTGGACGGCACGATGCGCTTCTCGCTGCCGGGCGGCGGCGCCGATGCTTCCACGGGTCCATACGATTATCTGCAGAACCTCAAATTCGCTTTCATGATTCAGGGCGAAGCGCGCAAGGGCGACTGGAGTTTCTTCGCGGACGGGATCTATCTGAACTTCGGGCGCCACGAGAGTGCGGTCAATGCGACGAACGGCCTGTTCGGACCGCGCGAAACGCAGCAGAGCGTCGAAACGAGCTTTCGAGGCACGCTGGTCGAGATCGGTGGCGGGCGCACGATGATGCGGCAGTCGTGGGGTTACGTCGATGCGATCGTGGGGATGCGCTATCTTGGCGCGAAGGGCACGCTCGACGCGACAGCCTTCTCAACCACTAGCGCGGGCGTGGGCGCGAACCCGCAAGTAGACGTATCGCAGGTGCAGAACATTTTCGACGGCTTCGCGGGCGTGCGGGGACGTGTGTCGATCACGGGCGACGACGGCTGGTACGTGCCGTTCTATCTCGACCTCGGCGCCGGAACGTCGAAGTTCACATGGCAGGCGATGACAGGGCTCGGCTACGCGCTGAAGTGGGGTGACATCAGTCTGACGTATCGGTATCTCGCCTTCTACGGCTCGGGTGATCAGCTCGTGCAGACGCTGCGCTTCAGCGGTCCTAGCCTGAATGTAATCTTCAGGTTCTGAATGCGGGGCGTCTGGACAGTTGGTGCCGCGCACAACGAATCGACGGATGAACGCGCCATACATGACGAAAATATGACCGTTTGTACGTCGACTTGAAATGCACGCGCGGTAACGTATTCTGGCTTGTTGTACGCATATTTCGCCTGGCAGCACTACGGATGTAGCGAGACCGTCCACTGGCGCGACGCGGCCCGGCAGATTCACTGAAGCGCCAGCACAGCCACCCGAAGGAGAGGTCGACATGGACAAGCACTCCTCGTCAGACGCTTCGCAGCAAACTCCCCTGAGTTCCGACGAACTTCGGCTGATCGATGCCTGGTGGCGGGCATGCAACTACCTGTCCGTCGGCATGATCTATCTGATCGACAATCCGCTGCTGCGCGAACCGCTGAAGGCCGAGCACGTGAAGCAGCGCCTTCTCGGGCACTGGGGCGCGAGCCCGGCGCTGTCGTTCGTGTGGGCGCATTTGAACCGCGTCATCAAGCGCGACGATCTCAATGTCATCTTCATGGCGGGCCCAGGGCATGGTGCGCCCGGCGTGCTCGGCCCTGCGTATCTGGAAGGCACTTACTCGGAGGTGTATCCCGACAAGAGCGAAGATGTAGAAGGCATGCAGAAGTTCTTCAAGCAGTTTTCATTTCCCGGGCATATCGGCTCGCATGTGACGCCGGAGACGCCCGGCTCGATTCACGAAGGCGGCGAACTGGGCTACAGCCTGTCGCATGCGTACGGTGCCGCGCTCGATAATCCCGACCTGATCGTGACCTGCGTCGTCGGTGACGGCGAAGCGGAGACGGGACCGCTCGCCACCGCGTGGCATTCGAACAAGTTCGTCAATCCGGCGCGCGACGGCACCGTGCTGCCGATTCTCAACCTGAACGGCTACAAGATCGCCAACCCGACGGTGCTCTCGCGTATCAGTCACGATGAACTCGAGGCGCTGTTCGTCGGCTATGGATACACGCCATATTTCGTCGAAGGGTCGGACCATATCGAGATGCATCAGAAGATGGCGAGCACGCTCGATGCGATCTTCGCCGAGATCCGCGCAATTCACGAGAAGGCGCGCGCGGGCGGCGATGTCGAGCGGCCGCGCTGGCCGATGATCGTGCTGCGCACGCCCAAGGGCTGGACAGGCCCCAAGACGATCCGTGGCCACAAGGTCGAAGGCTCGTGGCGCTCGCATCAGGTGCCGTTCGCAGACGTACGCGGCAACCCTGCTAACCTGGAATTGCTGGAAAGCTGGTTGCGCAGCTACAAGGCCGAAGAACTGTTCGACGCCGACGGGCGGCTGATTCCCGAACTGAAAGCGCTCGCCCCCGAAGGGCCGCGCCGCCTCAGCGCCAATCCGCATGCCAACGGCGGCATGCTGCGCAGGGAGTTGAAGCTGCCCGATTTCCGCGACTATGCGGTGGACGTGACACAGGCGGGTAAGGTGCTGCAGGAGAACACCAGGCCGCTCGGGGAATTTTTGCGCGACACGATGCGCGAGAACATGCGCACCTTCCGCGTGTTCGGCCCGGACGAAACGGCGTCCAACCGGCTTCAGTCGATCTACGAGGTCAGCAAGAAGGTCTGGATGGCCGACATGCTGCCGGAGGACGAAGACGGCGGAGAACTGGCGCGCGACGGCCGGGTGATGGAGATACTGTCCGAACACACGCTGATGGGCTGGCTCGAAGGCTATCTGCTTTCGGGGCGGCATGGTTTCTTCCACACTTATGAAGCGTTCGCGCATGTGATCGATTCGATGTTCAACCAGCACGCGAAGTGGCTCGACATCTGCAAGAACCACGTGCCGTGGCGCGCGTCGGTGTCGTCGCAAAACATCCTGCTGTCGTCGACGGTGTGGCGGCAGGATCACAACGGCTTCTCGCATCAGGACCCGGGCTTCATCGATCTCGTCACCAACAAGAGCCCGTCGGTGACGCGCGTCTATCTTCCGCCCGACGCGAACACGCTGCTTGCAGTAGCCGACGAATGTCTGCGCTCGACCGACTGCATCAACGTGATCGTCGCAGACAAGCAGAAGCACCTGCAATTCACCACCATCGACGAGGCCATCGTGCACTGCGCGAAGGGGCTTGGTGTGTGGCGGCGCGCGAGCAACGACGAAGGCGAGGAGCCGGATGTCGTGATGGCCTCATGCGGCGACGTCGCGACCCAGGAGGCGCTCGCGGCTACGGCCATCCTGCGTGAGCGGCTGCCCGAACTCAGGCTGCGCTTCGTGAACGTCGTCGATCTCTTCAGAATGCAGCCCGCCAGCGAACATCCGCATGGCTCAACCGAGCGCGAATTCGACAGCCTCTTCACGGTGGACAAGCCGGTGATCTTCAACTTCCACGGCTACCCGTGGCTGATTCACAAGCTCGCCTATCGGTTCCGCAATCACGAGCATCTGCACGTACGCGGCTACAAGGAGAAGGGCAACATCAACACGCCGCTCGAACTGGCGATACTGAATCAGGTCGACCGCTTCAATCTGGTGATCGATGTGCTCGACCGCGTGCCGCGTTTGCAAGGGCGGACCGCGCATCTCAGGGAAGACATGAAGAACGCAATCATCAGCAACCTGAACTACGCGCACACGCATGGCATCGACCGCGCGGAGATCACCGACTGGGTATGGCCGGATTGAACGCCGGCCCGATAACTGGAGGGGTACACCATGGCCGCCGACACAATCGACAGCGCAACGCGCAACGGCGATCTCGCGCGTAGCGGGCTGAATGCCGATGCGCTGCGGCGCGGCGTGCTCGACAATCTCACCTGTTTGCAGGCCCGCTCGCCAGCCATCGCCACGCCGCACGACTGGTACATGGCGCTCGCCTACAGTGTCCGCGATCGCATGCTGGCGCGCTGGGAGGCGACGATCCAGACCTATGTCGCGAGCGAGCTGCGGGTCGCGTGCTACCTCTCCGCCGAGTTCCTGATCGGGCCGCAGCTCGGCAACAATCTCGTCAACCTGGGCATCGAAGCCAACGCACGAGCCGCGATGCAGGCGCTCGGCCAGGACCTGGACGCGCTGCTCGCGATCGAAGAAGAGCCGGGGCTCGGCAACGGCGGGCTCGGGCGGCTCGCCGCCTGCTATCTGGATTCGCTGGCGACGCTCGAAATACCGTCCGTCGGCTACGGCATCCGCTACGAGTTCGGCATCTTCGACCAGCAGATCCGCGACGGCTGCCAGGTGGAAGTCACCGACAAGTGGCTGCAAAAGGGCAACCCCTGGGAAATCGTACGCCCGAACGTCGCCTACTACGTCGCCTTCGGCGGACAGACGCAATGCGCGACCGATGCGGAAGGCCGTCTTCGCGTGCAGTGGACGCCCGCGCGTATGGTCAAGGGCGTTGCCTGCGATACGCCGATGCTCGGCTATCGGGTCAACACCTGCAACACGCTGCGTCTGTGGAAGAGCGAAGCCGTCGAGTCGTTTGACCTTCAGGATTTCAACGCAGGCGACTACTACGAAGCCGTGCAGGAAAAGGTGATTTCGGAAACGCTGTCGAAGGTGCTCTATCCGAACGACGAGCCCGAGGCGGGGAAGCGGCTGCGTCTCGCGCAGCAGTACTTCTTCGTCTCCTGCTCGCTACAGGACATGCTGCGCCTGCTCGATCTGAAGGGCGAACCGATCGCACGCTTCGCGGACATGTTCACGGTGCAGTTGAATGACACGCATCCGTCCATCGCCGTCGCGGAGCTGATGCGCCTGCTCGTCGACGTGCGGCTGCTGCCCTGGGATGAGGCATGGGAGATCACCCGCAATGCGCTCTCCTACACGAACCATACGCTGCTGCCCGAAGCGCTCGAGACCTGGGGGCTGCCGCTCTTTCGCAGCCTGCTGCCGCGCCCGCTCGAAATCATCTACGAGATCAACCGGCGATTTCTCGAGGAAATCCGGCAACGCTATCCCGGCGATGACGCGTCCGTGGCGAGAATGTCGATGATCGACGAGACGGGCGACAAGAAATTGCGCATGGCGCATTTGTCGACGGTTGGCTGTCGTGCGGTGAACGGCGTGGCGGAACTGCATTCCGCGCTGCTCAAGGAGACCGTGCTGCGCGACTTCGCGCAACTGTGGCCCGAGCGCTTTCATAACGTGACCAACGGCGTGACGCCGCGCCGTTTCATGCTGCTGAGTAATCCAGGGCTTGCGCGACTGCTCGATGAGACCGTGGGCGATGGATGGGTCACGGATCTCACGCGTCTTCGGAAACTCGATGCCTATGCCGACGACCCGGCGTTCCTCGAAAAATGGCGTGCCGTCAAGCGTGCGAACAAGCAGCTTCTGAGCGAGCGCATTCGCGATGTGACGAATATCGTCGTGAATCCCGATGCGCTGTTCGATATCCAGGTCAAGCGTATCCACGAGTACAAGCGGCAGCATCTGAACGCGCTTTACATCATCACGCTTTACCAGCGCCTGCGCCGCAATGCGGATCAGGGCGCTGCGCCGCGCTGCTTTATTTTCGGCGGAAAGGCGGCGCCGGGCTATGCGATGGCGAAGCTGATGATCCGGCTGATTACGGGCATCGCTGAAGTCGTGAACAACGATCCGGCAATGGAAGGCAGGTTGAAGGTCGTGTTCTTCCCTGACTTCAATGTGAAGAATGCGCAGTTCATCTATCCGGCCGCCGATCTGTCGGAGCAGATTTCAACGGCCGGCAAGGAAGCGTCCGGCACCGGCAACATGAAGTTCATGATGAACGGCGCCATCACGATTGGAACGCTGGACGGCGCGAATGTCGAGATCCGTGAAGAAGCGGGCGATGAAAACTTCTTCCTGTTTGGCCTGACTGCCGAGCAGGTGGAGCATGTGACGCATGATGGCTACCGTCCTGCGCAATACGCCGACAACAACGCGGAATTGCGCGAGACACTCAACCTGATCGCGGACGGATATTTTTCGCGCGGCGACAAGCAGGTGTTCCGGCCGCTCGTCGAGAATCTGCTGCAATCCGATCCGTTCCTCGTACTTGCCGACTATACCGACTACGTGACGTGTCAGGAGCGCGTGAGCGCAGCGTGGCAAGACCCGGCGCGCTGGACTCGCATGTCGGTTCTGAATACGGCGCGCTCCGGGAAATTCTCTTCGGATCGCGCGATAAGCGAGTACTGCGAGCGCATCTGGAAGATCTCTCCCGTGAGAATCGACCTTGACAGAAGCTGATGCCGAACCGGTCCAGCGTTATGTCGTACGCGCCGGATCACGTTTTCCGCCAGGCGCGACCGTGGTGCCGGAAGGTGTCAACTTTTGCATCTTCTGCCGGCATGCGACGCACGTCGAACTGTTGCTGTATGAAGCGCCGGATAGCGTGGCGCCGTTCCAGGTCGTCGTGCTGACGTCCGAGCACAATCGCTCGTTCTTCTATTGGCACGTACTCGTCGAGAATCTGGCTCCGCACGTCTTCTACACGTGGCGAGTGAACGGGCCGCGTGATACTCAAAACACTGGGCGTGTGTTCGACGCGCGCCGCGAACTGCTTGATCCGTTCGCGCATGCGGTAAGCGACATGCTCTGGGACCGGCGCAAGACCATCGAATTGGCGGACGCCGCGAACACGGCTTACCGCGCGATCGTCGTCGAATCCACGGCTGCGCCACGCTTGCCGGTTGCGTGTGGCCTCGATCACGCGATCATTTACGAACTTCATGTCGGCGGCTTTACACGCGATCCATCGAGCGGCGTTCGGCATCCCGGCACATTCGACGGACTGATCGAAAAGATTCCGTATTTTCAGCAACTCGGCGTGACGCACGTCGAACTGCTGCCCGTGATGGCGTTCGACGAACAGGATGTGCCCGCCGCAGTCGCCGCGCGCGGTCTCGTCAACTACTGGGGCTACAGCACGCATAGTTTTTACAGCCCGCATCCGCGCTATTGTGTCGATCCGGCAAACGCCGTGAACGAATTTCGCGCGATGACGGACGCCATGCACGCCGCGGGAATTCAGGTGCTGCTCGACGTGGTCTTCAATCACACGGCGGAAGCGGGCGAGTTGGGACCCGTCATCAACTTCAAGGGGTTCGCCAACGACATCTTCTATCAGCACGATCCCCGCGACGCACGCCGCTATCTCGACTACACGGGCTGTGGGAACACGGTGAACTGCAATCATCCGCTCGTGACGGCGTTCATCGTGCATTGCCTCGAATACTGGGTCGAAGAAATGGGCGTCGATGGCTTCAGGTTCGATCTAGCGAGCGTCTTCGCGCGAGACCGGCATGGCGAACTGATGACCGATCCGCCACTTCCATGGGCGATCGAATCGTCGCGCATCCTGTCGCGCGTGCCGCTGATCGCGGAAGCGTGGGATGCCGCTGGCCTCTATCACGTCGGGGCGTTTCCGGGCATGGCGTGGGCGGAATGGAATGGACGTTACCGCGATGTGATTCGCCGCTTCGTGCGCGGCGACGCCGGGATCATCGGCGCGGTGGCAACCTGTATCGCAGGAAGTGCGGACCTTTACGCGGACGACGGCAGATTGCCGGGCAATAGCGTGAACTTCGTCACCTGTCACGACGGCTTTACGCTACACGACCTTGTCAGCTACAACGGCAAGCACAACGAGGCCAATGGTGAAGAAAACCGTGACGGCTCAAACGACAATCTGTCATGGAACTGCGGCACGGAAGGCGAAACGGATGACGCGGGAATCGTTCAACTGCGCGGCCGTCAGGCCCGCAATCTGATGGCCATACTTTTCTTGAGCCAGGGCGTGCCGATGATGCTCGCGGGCGACGAAGTACTCCGTAGCCAGCACGGCAACAACAATGGCTATTGCCAGGACAACGCGCTTTCGTGGTTCGACTGGCGTCGGGTCGAATCCGCATCGGGGATGCTGCGGTTCATGCGCGAACTGATCGCGCTGCGCAAGCGTCACGCGAGTCTGCGCCGGCGGCGCTTTCTGACGGGGCGACCCGTGCAAGGCCACGCGCACCCGGACATCGCATGGCACGGCGAACGGCTGCATGAGCCCGAGTGGCAGAATTCACGAGCGCGGCTTCTCGCATTTACTCTGGGCGGTGAAGATCCTGGAGAGGCGCTCCTTCATGTGGTCCTGAACATGGACGATTCGGCATGTCATGTCGCGCTTCCCACTGTCCTCGACGGGAGACGCTGGCACCGGATCGTCGATACCGCGCAGGGTAGCCCGCATGACATTGTTGCGGCGCCACGCGCGGCAGCGACTGAACTGGATCACTGTTTGATACAGCCGCGCACGGTCGTCGTGCTGGAAGCGGACTGAATTCCAATTCCACGTAAGCGAAAAGGCGCGCTTCAGTCGTGCAGCGCGAATTTCGTTTTCGCGCGGCTCGTTTCGTAGGTCCGCGTTTAGTTCCGGGTGAGATCGGTCACTCGCGATCGCTGAACTGCGAACGGTCGACGCGCTCTATATCCCCGACGTTCACGAAGGGCTTTCCGCGCGCTCTAATAAGCATCCCGTGGCCGCCAACCAGTCATTGGACCAAAGTCCAATACCACATCCATTTCAACGCGTATAGGCTGGAAGCGGTCGGTTTCTTACCGATAGACAGACAATGCAGGCACAACATCGGGAGTTCGCCATGAAACACACGACCGCAGTCTTGATGGCCGCTACGCTAGGACTGGCGTCCCTTGGCGTTGGAGCGCAGAACAATTCAGGAGCCGGCACATCGGCGGGCGCTGAACATCCGGACGAGATAGTGAGGATGCACCAGCAGGTTGCTGCGGCGAATCGAGAATACGACCGTGAAGTCGCGGCGGCAAAAAAGGTGTATGACCACAAGAAAGCGGAAGCGAAGAAGAAGCGCGATGCTGCGGTGTCAGTCGCTCACCACGGTGCGGGCCAGTAAGACATATTCCGCAATTGTGTGGGTGGTCCCGTAGGTCTTCCTGCGTTTCGAGACTCGACGTGAAACATGATTTCGAGGGATTCGAGCAGGCTGCGTTCTGGCTCCATGTCATTGTTGCTTTCGTTTTGCTGATGGTCGTTATTGGCGATAAGGAGCGCACGACTGGAGATAGGTTCAGAGTCGGATGGGAGACACTCGCGATTGAGTTTACCCCGGACTCTTTGCTTCCCGAGTCGTCGCCCGGACCATCCGGGCAGCCAGGCACGCAGGCACTAGCGACTTCTATGACAGGCAGGAACGCCTCGTTGTCCTCGACAGGAACCTGCCGGGCGGAGGGGCCATGATCAACTGGAAGGCCCGATGGGCTAGAGCCCACTTGTTATGGCTGGTTCTGCCGACCGCCATCCCCTCGTGTGCAGATCACGTTCCGGCGAGCCCCCCGCCATCAGGCCCCGCGTCATTGAGCACCGCGCCAACCAGCCCGGCGCAATCGGGCCCGGCATCATTGAACACCGCGTCATCAGGCCCGGCGCAATCAGGCCCCGCACCATCAGGCCCGGTGGCGCCGGGCCCAGCGCCATTCAAGCCAGAGGAGATCGAAGCCCTGGTCGCGCCGATCGCGCTTTACCCTGACTCCGTGCTGGCGCAGGTATTGATGGCGTCGACCTATCCGCTGGAGATCGTGCACGCGGCGCGTTGGGTGAAAGCGAATCCGAAGGTGAAGGGCGATGCCGCCGTGAAGGCGGTAGAGAACCAGCCGTGGGACACGAGTGTGAAATCGCTGGTGGCGTTTCCGCAGATACTTGAGCCGATGAATGACAAGATCGACTGGACCCAGAAGCTCGGCGACGCCTTTCTTGCGCAGCAAAAGGACGTCTTCGCCGCCGTGCAGCGCTTGCGGGCACACGCGAAGGAGTCGGGCAACCTCAAGTCGAACGAACAGCAGAACGTGATCGTCGAACGGGCACCTGCTGGCGGCGGGCAGACCATCGTGAAGATCGAGCCCGCGAACCCGCAGGTGATCTATGTGCCCGCCTATGATCCAACCGTCGTGTATGGCGCGTGGAGCTATCCTGCCTATCCGCCTTACTACTGGCCGCCGTATCCCGCCTATTATCCTGGCTACTATCCCGGTGCGGCCCTCGCGACAGGCTTTGCCTTTGGCATTGGCATAGCTGCCGCCGGCGCAATCTTCAGCGACTGCAACTCGTGTTGGGGCGGAGGCGACGTCAACATCAACGTCGACAAGGCCGCCAACATCAACCGCAACTTCGATCGCAGCAAGGTCCAGGGGCAAGGCGGTCGATGGCAGCATGATGCGAGCCATCGCCAGGGCGTCGCCTACCGCGACAATGCAACCCGCGACAAATTCGCCGGGCAGTCGCCGCGTGCCGGCACGCGTGACCAGTATCGCGGCCGAAGCGACGCGGGTAACCGTCCCGGCACCAATGACCGGGCAGGGGCAGGCAATCGCGCAGCGACGGCAGACCGTTCTGCTGGCGCGAACCGGGGCGCGTCGAATCGCGCGGGAGCTGACGTGAATCGTGTGAGCAGCGGCGATCGCAGGGGCGGTTACAGCGGCGGACGCGACAACGCTTTCAACGGCGTGGGCACGAGCGGCCGCACCGCACAACGCAACTTCGACAGGGGTAGCTCGAGCATGCGGGGTTCAGGGGTTAACCGGCCCTCTGGTGGCGCAGGCATGCGCGGCGGCGGTGGATTCCGCGGTGGCAGGCGTTAAGGAGCGAAACATGGAATTCCATTCAAGCGTCGTCCAGCAATGGCTGACGCCCACACTCGCGAACCTTGCGGCCGTCGCCGTCCTGTCGGTCGCAACGACAACAGCAGTGCATGCGCAAAATAACTTCGGCTCGCCAGAGGCAGCGATGAACGCCTTTGGAGACGCCGTCGTGAAAGATCGCGAGGATACGTTGCGCAAGATCTTTGGCAACGACTTCCGTGATCTGATACCACCTGTTGGTGGCGAGCTGCGGGATACGTTTGTCGCGGAATGGGCAAGGTCTCACACGATCGGGCCGACGGTTAAAGGACGCGCGCACATCATCGTGGGCGACAACGGCTGGACGTTTCCGGTTCCACTCGTCAAGACCAAGCAGGGATGGCACTTTGACACGCACGCCGGCGCGGAAGAAATGCGATTGCGGCGCATCGGACGCAATGAACTGGCTGTCATTCAGACAATGCTCGCGATCTACGACGCGCAGCGCGAGTATGCACAAACCAATCACGATGGCGAGGGCGTCCTTGCCTATGCGTCAAGGATGGTGAGTTCGCCCGGCAAACACGACGGTCTGTACTGGCCCACCGAACCGGACGGGACCCCGAGTCCGCTCGGCGACGCGTTCGTTGATGCAAGTTCGCGCAATGCGAAGAATGCCGGCTACTACGGGTACCACTACAAGCTGCTCGAGTCACAAGGACCGCACGCGCCTGGTGGTGCCTATGACTACGTCGTGCGAGGCAAGCTGTTCGGCGGATTTGCCGTCATCGCCTGGCCCGTCAAATACGGAGACACGGGGATCAAGAGTTTCATGGTGAGTCACGCGGGGCAGGTCTATCAACGAGACCTCGGACCGGACAGTGCCGCCAAAGCGGAGACCACGAAGTCGTTTGACCCGGGTCCGGGCTGGAGAAAGGTGCCTGATGCCGATGTTCAGTAACGCGCTGCGTTCTCTTCCACGCAGGCTACACGATACACATGACGCGGCTCTTTTTTGATGAGCCGTTAGGGTTCGGTCTCTTTCCGCGGCAGGTGACGCAGCGTATGCGCACGTACGTTTGCAGCGTCCCGACCTCAGGGTCAAGGTAGACGGACTGCACCACTGCACCGCGTCGTCGCAGCAGACGATCCGAATGCGAGTTCGAATCGAGTATCTCCTCTGGTACGGGCGATCGTTACGAGAGGGAAATCGCGAACTGCACGAAGAGCACTTTCACGATGGTCATGGACGGGAAGATCATCGCGTACATTACGTCCGGGCGATCCGTAGGTGCGATGCGGTTAGCGAACGCCAGGATGGCCGGGTTGCCTGTCGCGCCACAGATGACGCCGACCGCTGCATCGAACGGGAGTTTGAAGACCCATATCGAGAATACGGCGGTGACGAGCACAAGCATCAGCAAGACGAGAACCCCGAACAGCAGCAACAGGGGCCCAGTTGTACCAACCGTGTCGACGAATTTCGGTCCGCATGAAATGCCGACCTGTGCAAGAAATATGGTCAGTCCGAGATTGCGCAGAACCAGGTTCGCCGACAACGGCATGACCCACACGAATGGGCCGCTGCGCCGCGCCTTACCGAGGCAGAGCGCGAGTATCAGCAGCGCGGCGAGACCCAAAGTAAAGCCGCCCGTGCCGGGCAGCGGCAGGGCGACGGCGCCTGCCAGCAGGCCGGCTGCAGCGCCGATCCCGAGGCTGACAAAGCTCAGATCCGCCGTGCCTTTGATCGAGTCACCAAAGAACGCGCGAATGATGGGCATATGCGCGCGATTTACGAGCACGCCAACGCGGTCGCCCGTCTCCAGCACAATTTCGGGGCTGGGCAGAAGGTCTACGTCGCCACGTCGCACGTGAGCGACTGAGCATGTGACTCCTTCGGGAAAGCGCAATTCACGCAGGGGCCTGCCAACCACACGCGGACTCGACGCGAACACACGCATGTAATCGAGATCTTCTCGATGGCTCGCTATTCTGCCGGGTTGCAACTGACCGCAAAGTTCCGCGGTCTTGCGCAACAGTTCCGGATCGGTCGCTGTGGCAAGCAAAACGTCGTCCTGCAACAACACCAGGTCCGCGGCTGGTAACTGGTTGTGATGCTTGCGGCGCACAGCGGCAATGGCGACACCTTGCGGAAGGCGAGCGGTCAGTTCGGACAGTTTAAGCCCAATGAAATCGGCATTCGCCAGCGCGATCTCGGCCATATCGATGATCTTTGCGTTTGGTGTGTCGATTTTTGGCTTTAAAGCTACCTTCAGTAGGAGAAGAAACAGAATCGGTCCGGCCACGCCGATAGGATAAGTGACGCTGTACGCCACGGCTGCATCGTTGTTCTTAAGCGTCGCAATTGCCGCCTGAAGGCTGGCTGTACTTGTACCGGTCCCGGCAAACATGCCGAGCGCATCTGCGAGCCGGAAGCTTGCGAGCGGGACGAGACACCACCCGCCGATACCGGCTGCGAGTACGCCCAGACAGGCCGCCAGATTCGCCTTGATGCCGTCCGGGCTCGACAGGCCCTTAAAAAACTGTGCGCCATACTGGATACCAATTCCGTAGAGGAAAAGCAAAAGTCCGAGCGTACCTAGCAGGGCCGGTGGGGACGATTTGGGCGCAAAGGCGCCAATGGCGAGACCGACGAACAGGACCGCTCCGGATCCGAGGCAGACGCCCTTGATGTTCACTTCCCCGACGATGTAGCCGAGTGCCACGGTTAGGAAGAGTGTGAACAATGGCTGAGCTTCGAGAAACAGCTTTACTGCATTCATGCGGGTTCACCGTTTGTGCCGGCAAATAGCGTGCATTTTCAAGCCTCCATGCAATACCGATTGCCCGGCGCAATCGAATTTTGCTGGGAGGCGATAGCGACAATGCACGCGGCAGTTTGTACGCGTAGCGATGTCTGGGGTTGTGCAACACACGCTGGCTCGCTAGCCTGCGCCATGATGCCCGGCTTCAACGGCGGCATTGCGCCGTTGACGAGTGTGGTATGTCACTCGGAATGTAGCTAGAGTAGGATGCCGTGCAGGAAAATTGTATTGGACCTTGGTCTAATCCGTCGGCGGCGAGGGCATGTCGCAGCACCGCTGGTCGTCGTCGTGCGGATACCTGGCACGACGCGGAAATCTGCGGCTATCGAAGCTGGCGCCGGATATCGATTCAGGCAGCCCACGGCCCAAGGCATGGAAAGCAGCAGTAGAAACGCTGTATCCTTCATCTGGCCTGCTGCCCATCAACGTTGGAACAGATGTTTAACTTTGTTCTGGCGTTTCGTTTTAGGTGCCGATAAGCTGACGAACTGAGGGCGCGCGATGAACGCATATCCGATCGATCCCTACGCAAGCCGTCACCGAGGTTGACGGCAGTGGTATCAGTTCGCTTGGTCCCATATAAGGCTGCTCGATTGCTATGTCGTCGAGAGCTAGGGGCTGGTCAACAGCGGCGGCGATTGTCTGTACGTCATGGAATCAGGCGATGACGGGCGACAAGGCGACGCTGGCAGCAGGCCGGCATCAATGTGAGCGCCTCGCGGTCTGTCAAGCTGGGAGTGAATCAATGGAAAAAATGTACTCGTACAAAGGCTTTGAGATCACCGTGCGGCTTGAGTCTGTGCGGGCTCTGTCAAGCGAATTCACCTATGGGCCACCAGTGGGGTACATTGCAGTAGTGAGTATCTATACAGCGGACCCGAGGAGACCAGTAGGCGTACCGATTGGGCTCGTCACAGAAGGAAACCGCGTCTTCGGCACGGTGGACGAGGCCTTGACGGCAGGATTTAACGCCGCACAGCGCGTGATAGACGACCGAGTTGCCCCTTGACCCGGCGACAAGGTTGCATCCAGTCAGGCGAGCCGACCAGCGTTGCTTAAGTCAGTACAACGCAGACATCGATAAAAGCCCGGAAAGCATGTCATCGCCGGGCTCGGCTTTGCTCTGGGTTGTCCCTGCGATAGATAGGTACGTACACGCCCGCGCCGATTCCGAACGTAAGATAGATGTCGAGTTCGCATGGGTCGTACAAGAATTTTGTAGATCCGATTCCGTGCTGATTCGTCAGAATGGCTCGTAAATGGCGTCCATGAATCGGTGGTCGGGTAACCGTGATAACGCGCGCTCTACTGCGAACGCAAGAGGACAGGGATTACGGACCTCGTCTTCTTTACGACTGAAGAGGAAGCGAAGTCGACCGTCCGTCGCTGGCCCGGCAGTACGCGTTCACGCACCGCGCCGGAAAGCTGCCGTTGAAGACTCCGACGTCCGCTCTGTCGAACGTTAACGGAACCGGTGCTCTCGACCAGTAAGGTGACGTACGGACGCGCACTTACCCGGACATTGCCAGGTCGCCACCGCATTCAGAAGCAGACGTTGAATGGTTCGGGCGCGGAAGAGCGCGTGGGATCGCCGGAAGCATTTGCATGCTGGAGCATGTAGGTGATGAACGCGCATGTGACTGGCGTCAAAAAGCGGCGACGAGATAGAAGAGCACTACCTGTGCCATCGATCCATCAAGACGGTAGCCGGGCAGGAATGTGCTTCAACGTGGGCCGGCTCCTGTGGTATGACGCTGCCGCACAGGGCACAAAGTTCTGCGTCACTAATGGCAGCTGGATACAATCAACGATGGACTGGCAACGAGCAGGCCTGCGTCATACTCTTCTTCAAACCCGTCCGCTCCCCGGTCTGTGAGGGTAAGCCAGACATGCACCTGCGGGTGCGACGCCGGAAGCCGTCAATGAGTGCCGTCATCACCTGGGGCGACAGGGAATCCGTCGCCAGAATACGCAGTACGCCGGTTGCCTCCCTTTCCTCGGTCGACACTGAGGCATCGAGACGGTAGAGTTCCTCGAGTATTGCCCGACAGCCGTCGATATAGTGCTTGCCTGCTTCCGTCAGGAGACTGTGCGTGCCGTGCGATTCATGAGCCAGTGTCAATCGAAAAGAAAGGGTAGTCAGGCACGCACACGCGAGTAAACAATCGGGCACGATCACCTGCGAGGCAGCGTTCTGTGCCATTGCGCGTTGTATAGGACCAAAGTCCAATACCGTCCCGGACACGCGGTCACTAGACTGGATACGGTCGCAATGGCAGCGCCAACTTTTCGATCGAACTTGTGAAGCCTCCGGAATGGACCGTGCAAACCGGTGCGAAGGTCTACGTGGTCTTCGAAGGGTGCGATGGAACAGATAAGGCGGAACGATCAAGGCGATTACGGAACGTGTCAGGCCCGGGGTATCTCGCGTCGTTGCGCTATTGGCAGCGACCGATCGCGTAAAACTCCAGATGCACATGCAGCGCTATTCCGGCGGCACGGAGATCGTCCCCCTCGATAGGAACTGGTACACCGGCGCAGGGGCCGAGCGGCTCATAGGCTTTTGTACTGAGGCGTAGGTGCATACGCTTTTGAAAGCCGTTCCTCTTATGGAGCGGCTGGCCGGTCCGATATCGTTGACGAGAAATTCTAGACGCAACTGTCGTCCCCAAAGAGGGAACAGCCAGATCTCAAGATCCCATGTTTCGACCGGTGTGGGTCGTCTTTCGGGCGAGCGGTTTCTTTCCCGCCTGCGAGGCACCGTCAGAAGTCTCCGAAAAGTCACGGAATTAGTACATGGCAAAGTTGCTGATCGACGTGGTCATCTTTCTTGCAGCGGCGCTGATCGCCGTGCCAATAGCAGTGCGCCTCGGCTTTGGGGCAGTACTGGGTTATCTGGTAGCAGGCGTGATGATCGGCCCGTGGGCACTGAAGCTGGTGACCGACATCGACGCGATTCTCCATTTCTCCGAGTTGGGCATCGTGTTGATGATGTTCGTGATCGGACTCGAAATGAGGGTTGATGCGCTATGGGCGATGCGCCGCACGATCTTTGGCTATGGCACGATGCAGATGACAGTCTGTGCCTCGGCGCTGTTAGGGGTTTTCATCCTGTTAGGATTGCCTTGGCGTATTGCATTGACGGGCGGGCTCGCGCTCTCGCTGTCATCGACGGCAATTGTGATGTCCGAACTTCAGGAGCACAAATTGATGGACATGCCGACTGGCCGTGCAGGGTTCGGAATTCTCCTGTTCCAGGACATGGCAGCCATTCCGCTGATTGCGCTTCTGCCGTTGCTTGGACCGGCGGTGCCCACGCCCGCTGCTGAACCAGGTTGGCTGATCGCCCTGAAAGCGCTCGTCATGCTTGGCGCGGTGACGCTGGTCGGCCGCTACCTGTTAAACGTTGTGTTGCGCGTGATTACCAGCATTGGCGTATTGGAGATTTTCACTGCCTTTGCGCTGCTGTGGATTGTCGGCATCGCATTACTCATGGAGAGCGTGCATTTGTCAATGTCGTTGGGCGCCTTTGTCGCAGGTGTCCTTCTGGCAGATTCGGATTATCGTCATCAGGTGGAAATCGACATGGCGCCCTTCAAGGGCCTGTTGCTCGGTCTGTTCTTCATTGCCGTGGGAATGTCGATCGATTTCGGCGTGTTGATACGCGAGCCCGTACGTGTCGCAGTACTGGTCGTGGCACTGGTCGGTATCAAGACGGTCGCGCAGTGGTTTCTTGCTAACAGATTTGGTGTACCGGCTTCGCAACGCACCTACTTTGCCATTCTCCTGTCTCAAGGCGGCGAGTTCGCCTTTGTGGTAATGGCCGCTTCACTGGCTGCACGTGTCATCGATCAGCGTCAGTCGTCACTCGTCACGCTGGTAGTTGCACTGTCGATGGTCGCAACGCCCTTGCTGTTGCTCATGCACCGGCGACTTCTGCGGCCGTTTGCCCGCCGCGGGCTCGGGGAAGGCTAGCAGGTGAACTGTTGAGCCTGGACGGATGGCGCCGCCGTATGTCCTTGGGGGAACTGTAGGCAGAAAATCGCGAATGGCACACTTCACGCACAGGTTAACGGTTATGCAACGCTACTGTCATCAAGCGCTTTCTCAACTGTGTCGCTGCGCGTCAATACTCGCGCTCGCGCCCATTGGATCGCGGCCTGCTCTGCCTCCCGTTTCGTCGCACAGTTCACCAATGTCGCGAACACGGTCTTCGGGACTTTAGTCAGCTTTAGCCAGTCTTCCCTTCGCGAGATGCGGGCCCATGCTGTCCATCCGTCGTCTGGTACGTGATCCGTGATTCACTCGATCAAATAATCACCTGAGGCAGCCATGTATCTATTCAAATCGGGCAGCGCTCCCAGACGGTGTAGCAGCCGGAGTCGCTGACGGACGGAACCGCGAAACCTGCCGCCCGGCGTCGCCGGAAATCTTCGCGTAAGACGCGCTGTATGTCGGCCAGATAATGGGCGCCGATGACTTCGCGCTGGTCGTCGAGCAGTTCTAAAACAGCGAGCGCCTGCTCGGGCGACCGGTACTCGGGAACGCATGGGCCCGCATCTCGCGAAGGGAAGACTGGCTAAAGCTGACTAAAGTCCCGAAGGCCGTGTTCGCGACATTGGTGAACTGTCCGACGAAACGGGAGGCAGAGCACATCAACGAAGCTCGAACAGGAGATCGGCATGGCGATTCAAGTACGAGCGGTAGCCAATCTCGTCGATTACAAGGACGTCGGGCGCAGCATAGCTACGCAGGCGCCGGCGCAGCGTCGAATCGCTATCGAGCGCGGCGAGTTCGCCGAGCATACTGCCGGCGTCGATCGTGAACAGCCGTGTGTGTCCATGGATCAGCGCCTGGTGTGCGACGTTCTTCGCTAGCGTCGATTTGCCCACGCCATTTGGGCCGACGAACACGGCGTTGGCTGCTTCCCTCGTGAACCCGAGTTATGGGTGCCGCAGTTTAGAGGATATGTGCGGTCTGAAGAATACCGTTTTCGGGCGCTAATCTAGCGCGAAGCTGCACGGCGTCGAAGGCGGCGACACCATCTGCCTGATGCCCACCGCCTTTCCCTGCCAGACCTCGAAGCCGGAATCGACGCGAGGACGCCAGTCGACCCTCAGTCTTTCCGCGCGAGGAACAGGCGGCTCCAGGTCTCGCCCGAGGAATCAGTCACGTCAGGCGAGTAACCGTCGCTGCGCTCTGGCCCATCAATTGCGTATCGTGAGTGTAATTGGCGAGCTGCGATGTCGAGCATAGCGCGATCAGGCTGAGCGTTACCGTCATCTGCGATAGACATCACGATTGATCGCCGCGTTTCTCGACCAGCCTCACCGCGTAGGAGGTATTTATGGAGCCGCTCCGAACGCTCATAACTGTAATCGTGCTGCTCGCCGTTACGGCACTGGGCGGCCTCGTCATGGCCGGCATGCGTTTCGCGGGCAAGGACTATCCGCCGGCGTGGTTGGCAATGCTGCACGGGGCCTTGGCGGCAGCAGCCGTCACTTTGCTGATTTATGCGGCGTTAACAATCGGGTTGCCCGGTCTCGCGATGGCGGCCATTGTCCTGTTCATAGTGGCCGGTGGTGGCGGCGTCGTGATGAATCTCGCCTACCACTGGAACAAGCGCGCACTCCCGAAGAGCATCGTTGTCCTGCATGCGCTGGCCGCCGTTGTCGGTTTCATCCTGCTGATCGTCGCGGCCTGGTCATCGCGCGGTTGACCGGCGCTTCTTTGGCGCTCCTGGGCGTCGCCGCCCGCAAATAATCGAGCTCCAGGCGGACGCGGCTGCGACGCTTGCAGCAGTGCACGTCCGACCTCTTGAAAATGACGACGCCGGACAGCCTCCAGACTTCATCAGAAATCCGACGTATCGGACGCAAAGACTGCTTGCGCTTTATGGGACGACGGACCCTTCCGTCCTTGACGCAGATCCCAGGAACGTTTTCGATAGAGACTTCGGGAAATCCCGGTAACGAATGCGGGGAAGAGAGGTTTGCGAAGGTAGCGTGGAGACACCGAGATGATTACCCGCTGATTTCACAATGGCATCCAGAAGACTTCTTTGAGGGAAACGACGAGGGGCTGCTCACAGCGCAGTAAGTGCGTCATTGCATGACGACAAGGCATGAGCCGCGTTTGACAGGCGTGGTCCGAAGCGGTCGGCACTGCACTTGATCGAATCGGATGTATCGGCCAGCGCGTTCGCGGCTGCCGCGATTGCGCGCCCCTTCCGCGCGACTTTTTCCTGGTTTTCATCATGGCACATGCACTCATAGTGAACGACGATCGCGATGCTCGCGGTGCTCATCGTTAAGATCGTCGACGGCCGACACCAGGCTGCGAGTACCACCAGGCTGGCCCGGTCCCGCAGTCGCCGCCGACGTTGGATGCACCGTCTCGGACACGATGACATCGAGGTCGCTCAGCAGACCGAGTATCTTTTCCCTGTTTAGCTGGGCATGGTCGTAAGGAATTGTCACGCTGCCCGTGGCGCGATTCACAGTGACGGCGCCCACACCTGCATGTTCCTCAAGCCGCTGTTTGACTGATCGAGTAGTGTTGTATTCCGGAACGGGCGATCGACCTTGATGCGGACGCGCCCACGGATCGAACTCGCCACCCTCGCACGAGGGCGGTGAGTGTTAGCTGACTGTTCCATCGCGACCGCTCTGCTGGTTGGGTACCAACCAGGTTTAGGTCGAAGATCGTCGATATTCGACTTCGTCTTCACGGACCCTGATGTCGGACCGCGTGCATTGCTATCGCGGGCATTGGCAGTGGCACCACAGGACGATGGTTACATCAATACATGCGGCGTGGAAAAGATGCGTACGTTTTCGGACAGCCTGTTTGCCGAGGTCTCGTTTACTACGGTGTCAGAAACGGGATATACGGTTTGGCCATACAGTGATCGGACATATGCGACGTTGCTGCGTGCTCCCGGTTTCGTGAGAATTGAACTCAAGAAGGCGACGCCTGCTTCACGCTGTGGCGAATTTCAGTCCCGCTTGCAAACCGTTAAAAGGGAGTCTTTCTCACGTTGCGACTGATCGTTTGCGGTCGTTTCCGGCTGTGTGCACGCGTTTCGCGCGCTGAAGCCCGGAACTCGCCGTAGTCCCGGGACGCCGAAAGGGCTGGCAAAGTACGGCATACAAGGTCTCGCCTGACTGGGGAGACTTTCATGCAGAAAACAGATTGTCCGGTCCTAAGTCAGGTTCACACTTCAGTCGTTCACCAGATCCGATCTTCGTTGAACAGGCTGATGCTTTTTCTGGTTTTTCGATTGGTCCGCTACCGTGTTATGTGGGCGCCCGGCGGTTGCCGGTGTCATGGCGCTCTCAATGCTTCGGACGATGCGGCCCGGAGTCGTTGCGACAATCGGGATAAGTAACTCTGGGCTTTTGCGAACAGGGCACGCCGCCTGGATTCATCGTCAGTTCGCGACAGAGAAACAGCCATCGCGCCGGCGCTCGCGAGGGCCGGCTTTTCAAGGTTCATCGTATGTCGCCAAGTCATCCATGCACGCGCGGCGGCGCAAAAAGCCATCCGGAACCCGGTCCAATCCAGTCGTCAAACGCTACCGCTTCGTGGTTCGCCTCAGCCCTGAAGACCTGTCAAAAGCCGCCATCTTTTGTCCGACGATGTTCGTGACAGAAGTCTATAAACATTCACACAACGCGATCGGCTGGAGCAAAGCAACTATAACCGGTAGGAGAGCGTGATGACGGACATAGGTCAAGACCTCGCGGCATTCGTCCCGGCACTCACCAGGGCATGGCGATCAGCGGCCATCGTCACAACGATTGCAGTCGCCCTCACCGGGTGTGGAGGCGGCGGCACCGATGGCGCAGCCGGCACGACAGTCGTCGACAGAGCCGTCATCGATTCCGCCGATACCACCGTCAACAGGTCCGCCATACAGGCGGAGTCTGCGAGTCATGTAGTCGTCCCGCGCCATGCACGCTTCGAGGGAAAAACCTACCGTCAGTGGGTGGTCTCGTTCTGGCAGTGGGTGAACCTGATCGACAACGGCCCCTTTTTTCCAAATCCGCTAATCAGCTGTACACGTCCTATCTCGGCCGGCCAAAGCGGTAACGTCTGGTACTGGGCCACGCCCAGTTCTTACTTTCACGCGCTCAGCGCGCCCAATACGCCGCAGGTTTGCGACCAGTCTGCGAACGTCATTCCGGCAGGCACGTCCCTCTTGCTGGCGACGCTGGATACCTTTTCTTCGACACTGCTGCCCCCCGGTACCTACACGCCAACCACGGTGGCGGGCGAACGGGTCATTGCCGACCGCTTCGCTGACCGGGTTCAGGATCTGTTCGTCACTATCGATAACGTCCCGGTCACCAACATTACGGCGTATCGCGTCGCTACAGACCGGTTCGCATTTACGGCAGCGTTGCGCTGGGTCTTTGGATTGCCGGAACATATTTACGGAACCGGCACGGCGGCAGCTGACGGGTACTACCTGCTTCTAAAGCCGCTGCCAACAGGCTCACACACGATTCACTATGGCGGCAGGTTCCACTATCTGCCGGGAGACTTCGGGCCTGGCGCGGTGCCGCCGGATTACGTCGTCGACATCACGCTCCTGATTACGGTTGGGCCTTAGAGGGGCGGCAACGTGTTTGCGCTGGAGCCCCTGCACGGGTATGCCCCTCCGGACGAAACCGAACGTGTCCTCGCAGGCGTTGATCGCATATGGGCGCCTCGAAGTGATGGGATGGTTCGCCGGCGCCGCGCCTGCCTCCCTCCACTGCGTGATTGCCGCCGGCCGAAGGCGCACCTACATGCTTTTACAGACGGCTGGCTGTCTCGTCGGCGAGCGCGCTATCGTCCGTGCGCGGTACGTCGACGGAGCGTCTTCGTATTGTGCGACAGCGTCGCAGTTCTTCAGAGCTGGCGGAGGTATTGCGTGAACAAGCCTATGCCGTACCCCTCATCGCGGCCCTCACAATCGAGCGTGTCGCAATCTCCGAAATCGGAGATCGACATTGTGCCGTGTGCGCTGGTCTTCCTGACCGGATGCGGCATGGGAAGCCCGAACCTGCGCAACTGCGGCCGGTTCAGTTATCTTTCACAGGCTGTGACGCTCAATCGAAGCCTGTTGGCAGCGGGCCTGCCGCGACTGACCATCGCGACCAACGACGTAGAGGAAGTGCTGGGCTTTCTGTCAAGTCTTGACGCTGAGCTGCGACCCGCCGTTTTCCCCATCACGCCGTCACTGGAGGTGCCCGAAGGAGTCGCGTTCCATAGTGCGCACTTCAAACTTGACCTGCTCGAACAGATCTCGTTGACATTGGCCGACAACGAACTTTTGTTTTTGCTCGATACAGACGTCATCGCCCAGCATGGCCTCGACTTGAATCTGCTTCGGCGGTGCCAAGTGGCTGGCGCCGGGGCTTTTGATATTTCCGATCAGGAGTTTTTTGCGTATGGGGCTGCACGGGTTATTGCAGACCTCGAACTGGTTGCCGGGAGAACGCTACGCAACCCGCGGTGGTATGGCGGGGAGTTCCTGATTGCCTCCAGGGCCTTTATCAATCAGCTGATCCCTGTCGCGCGCGAGTGTTTCGAACACTATCGCGCGGTAACTGGTGAACTGAATCACCACGGCGACGAGGCGTTCATCTCGGCAGCATTGAATATGCTGTCAGACCGGGGGCAAACGGTTATAGACGTCGGTGCCTATCGCGCAGTCGGGCGACACTGGTCAGGAAACACGCATCGCGATCTTCGATGGTTTAGACACTGCGCCTTTTTGCACCTGCCTGACTGCAAGTCGCTGCTTGGCCGGGACGCATCTTCCCGGACGTTCAGCGGCGCACGGCTATGGCGATGGCTTTTCGTCAAACACGAGATGCACCGGTTCGTGTGGATGTTCAGGCTTTACGCGAAAGGGCGCAAAAGAGGCCATAGTACCGTCTCAGCAAAGTCACCAGATTCACATTACGGGTTCTTGACGGGACAAGCGATTTCATACGCTAAGGAAAAGCGTCGAGGTCCATGCGTCCCGCGGGAAGCTGGTTCGCGCTCTAAAGCCTCGCCGCAGTGAAGTTCCGGGGCGACGGGGTTCTGCTTGTCTCGCACGGTTCATAAGTCGGTGATCTCGGCTGCCCGTGCCTGTTTCCGCCGCCAGCGGGCGCGGCTTTACGATATCAACCCTCAGGGCGATGAAACGTTCGTTTCCGGAACATGCTTGCTTCGACATTCATGCAGACCGTCTGATAGGAACACACTGATCAAGCATCCATCGTGATATGCGCCGGTTCAACGGGTGCGCCTTGCTGCATGTCCCCGCTGCAAGGCTCTCTCACGAGGTAAACCGGCGAACGTTCAGCGCTGTACGAGCATGGCGAAGGATCGCACTGAGACAGAACACACTATGGGGTCACGGGTTCCAACACGATACTGGTATTGACGGTGTTTGGGAGGTTCCCGCGGTGTCGGCCTTCGGCACCGATGCTGGATCGCGGCGCATACTGACGAATGCAGATATCCGCATTGCGATTTGGCCGGGATGGCAGCCGGTTCTGGCGGTATCGGACATTTCCCCGTCAGAACCGATTTGACAGGCCAGGCGCCTGGACGCCCGGCCTCTTTTGTCCGACGTCGCCTCACTCACGCAGCGTTCCCAGAACGGCGCTCATCGTCTGTCGAGATTTCGATCAGCCGTTTGGCCGTGAAATCGCACCGGTTGTCACCGCTAACATCTTTCCGGATGTTGATCGATGCCCGCTCTCGAAGTGAAAGAGCGGATGGAGTGGGGTAGTGTGCGTGGCTTCAATGCGATCCGATCGGGCAGCTTTGTTCTTCAGTAGACGTCGATCGGCCGCCGTCGCGACCTCAGGTGTCGTGAGTAAACGTGCTGTCGAGCGGCTTTATGAGGTGGCGCAGACTCGTGAGCGCGTTCGCACGCTGCACGATTCGACGCATCTGGAACGCCACATGCTGCGCGGATAGTGCTACCAGATGACAGTCAATCAACGAGGCTACATGACAATCGGCTGCCCCGAATGCGGTGCGCTCGAGGACATTCCGCCTTTGACAGCACGCATGCTCGCACGCTGCCGTATGTGCCACTACCCGCTGGAGCGGCGCAGCGGCCGCAGCATGAGCGCGGCGCTGGCCTGCGCGACGGCCACCTTCGTACTGCTGCTTCCCGCCAATCTCGCACCGCTGATGACGGTGCATATGCTTGGCGCCGAGCGTTCGTCGGTACTTTCTTCAGGCATCGTCGCGATATGGCGTGACGGCTGGATCATCCTCGCTGTGCTGCTGGGCACGTTCGGCATCGTTTTGCCGTTCGTGCGGTTCGGCGGTCTCGCGCTTGTCCTCGGCGCAATTCTCATAGGACGGCGCTTCAAGGGCATCGGGGCCGTCTACCGCTGGACGCTGTCGCTCGATATCTGGGCGATGCCCGATGTGTATCTGGTCGGCTGCTTCGTTGGCTATGCGCGCGTGACGCAGGACCTGACGGGCACGATCGGTCCAGGTGGCTACTGCTTCATCGTCGCTGCGCTGATGTCCATGCTCACGCGCGCGTCGCTCGATCGCCGGACTGTCTGGCGTGCAATCGCTCCCGAACGGAAGCTTCAAAAAGGCGAAGCCGCCCTTTCGTGTCTCGTGTGCGATCTCGTCGTGCCCGTCTCGTACGAGGGTCACGCGTGTCCGCGCTGTGGGCTGAAGTTGCGCACGCGCAAATCTGATGCCGTCGCGCGGTCTGCCGCGTTGTCGCTCGCCGCGCTTGTGCTGACCGTGCCCGCCAATCTCTATCCCATGACGCTTTCGATGGAACTGGGTCGCGACGTCCCGCACAGGATCGTCGATGGCGTATACCAGCTCTTTCACGCGGGCCTGTGGCCACTCGGCATTCTCATCATCTGTACGAGCATCGTCATACCCGTCGCCAAGATCGTCGGCATGGGTTGGTTCATCGTCTCCGTTGCTCGGCGGTCCCGCAAGCATCTGCGCGTCAAGGCGCATCTCTATCGATGGATCGACGAGCTTGGGCGCTGGTCAAACGTCGACGTGTTCACGATCGCTGCGTTCGTGCCGTTGATCCGCTTCGACGGACTGGCTTCGTCAAGGCCCGCGATCGGCGCTACGGCGTTCGCGCTCGTCGTTTTCCTGACGATGGCGGCCTCGCGTGCATTCGATCCACGAATGATGTGGGACGTCCATATCAGGAGACGCTCATGAACGGAGCACGTCCGCGCCGCACGCAGGCCGAGGTGCGGCGCACCGCGTGGCCGGGCTGGATCTGGGCCGTCCCGCTTGCGGCATTCGGCGTGGGAGGATGGCTTGGCGTCCGCGCGCTCGTGCACGGCGGCGAGACGGTCACGGTCGTATTCAACGACGCTTACGGAATGAAACCCGACGATACTAGCGTTACGCTGCGCGGCGTCAAGGTAGGCGCCGTCTCCGACGTGGCGCTCGCGCCCGATGGGCGGCACGTCGAAGCGAAGCTGAAGATAGATCGGGCCGAAAAACAGTATCTGCGCAGCGGCACACGGTTCTTCCTGCGCGGCGCACAAGTCGACTTCAGCGATCCGTCCTCGATGAAGGCCATGCTCTCCGGACCCGAAATCGTCATGGAGCCAGGCCCCGGTCAGCCTGCCGTCCACTTCGACGGAGCCGACCGGCGACCCGCTCTCGCGCCCGCGCATGGTCCCGTCGTGAACTATATCGTGCGTTTCGAAGGCGCGGCAGGCGAACTCAAGGACGGCGCCGATGTTGAACTGCGCGGCTTTCATGTCGGCACCGTCACCAGCGTGCGCCTCAATTACGATTCGGCCACGGGCGCGCTGAGCACTCCCGTGCAGATCTCGCTCGACCCGTCGCAGCTCGGCATCGTCGGCGCGGCGCCGCCCGCCAATGGCGATTGGCGGCCGCTCGTCGACAGCATGCTCAAGCGCCTCGTCGCTGAAGGGTTGCGCGCACGTCTCTCGCAAGATCCGCCTTTGGTCGGGCCTCGCAAGGTCAACCTCGATTTCGTGACAGGCGCATCGCGTGCGACGCTTGCCGCCGCTCAAAACGGCGTACCGGAAATTCCGAGCGTCGCGTCCGCAGACATCGACGCAATCACGGCAAGAGCCAACGAGATCATCAAGAAGATAGACGATCTGCCCATCAAGGAAACGGGAGACGAAGTACGCAGCATTGCGGCGCGCATCAACGCACTGAGTTCATCGCCTCAGATCCGCGACAGCCTCATGCACATCGACCGGTCCGTCGCGCAGATCGACCGCACGTTGCAGCAAGTCTCACCGCAAATTGGCCCGCTCGTCGCGCAACTGCGCGAGACCGCGAATGCCGCCGATCGTACCGTCGCGGCTGCGAACCGTACACTTGGGGCTGACGCATCGAGCCAGAACGACCTGCCCGCGGCCTTGCACCAGCTTACCGATACGGCCCGCTCCGTACGGGCGCTCGCCGATTATCTCGATCGCCATCCCGAGGCGCTCGTGCGCGGACGGCGCGAGGAGAGCCCGTGATGGACAGTCCAGTACGGCTGGCAGCGCTTGTCGTATCGCTCGTCGGCATCAGCCTCGCCGGGTGCGGGCATAGCGTGCCCACGCGCTATGTCAGTCTGAGCGCGACGCCAACCAGCGCGCCGTTCACTACGCACGGGATACCGCCCGTGCAACTGACCGCCGTCCATATCCCTGACGTGCTCGATCGGCCCGAAGTCGTCACGCAGGTTTCACCGAACCGTCTGTCGATGAATGACGGCGACCGCTGGGGCGCGCCGCTCGCCCAGATGATGCGGCGCACGCTTGCGCAAGACCTGACGACGCGCCTGCCGGCCGGCTCATTCGTTCTGCCGGATGCGCCGGCACCGCCCGATACGCGAACGCTGGTCGTCACGGTGCTGGACTCCGAGGCCAACGCCAGCGGGACGCTGACGATGCAAGCGGGCTGGACGCTGCTGTCGGGGCATCCTCCCCGCGTCGTCCTGGCGCGACAGGCGACGCTCACTTCGGAGATGACGGACCGCGACGCACCGGCGCAGGCGGCGGCACTGAGCCGCATTCTCGGCGAGCTCGCTGACCGGATCGCGGAGTCGATCGTCGCACGCTGACTTTATGTGCGATCCGCTCGGCAAATCCGTTTCGGACAGACCTTGTCGTCAAGCCGAATCAGGAAAGCGCAAGGTGCACATAAAAACAGCCATGGATCGCCTCGGCGCATTTATCCATCGCCGCATCGGCACTTTCATTGGCCGCTTACGCTCGCTCTTGTTTCTGCTCTGTTCACCCAGAGTTTGAGCGCCTCGGAGCGGCCGTGCCTAGCCTTCCGGTACTCGTCCCAACGCTGCGCGAGTTCCATTGGCACCCGTATGGGCCGACATAGCGGGAAAAACTGGCAGTACTCGGTAAGTGTGCGAACAGGTCCTCACCCCCGTCATCCGGTGTGATGAAACCAAAACCCTTCGCATCGTTGAACCACTTGACAGTACCTGATGCCATTTTTAAGCCCTGATGTATTGAGATCCGCCACCCTTTGGCGAACGTGAGAGAGGAGGGATTTAACACGACCTAAGCAACATAGGTCATGCGCGTTAACGATATTTGGGCGACTCAAGAAAGTCGCCTGTGCCTTTAAACCATTGCTTGATCTGCTTGCCGCCTTCCATCTGCGACGCGATGTTCAGAGCATTCCGGTTCGTCGTCTCGAGAGGCTTCGGAGATTGCCTCGATTGTTTCCTGGCTGGCCAGTGACGAAGCGGCGTTCGCGACGGGAGCAGACTTCTCATTGAATGGTGGCCTGTATATGCACTAGCGACCCGGTGACGCTAACGAAGTCGTGAAAACGGCCATCTCCACCCTCGCAATAGAGCGATGAAGACGGGATCGGGGGGCCGGGCAGGCTCAGCGCATGCTGCGATTGGTCAAGCTGGTTACGACCGTACAGTCAAGGATGACTATGGCTCAGAGTGATCCCCGGTCCCAGGTGCGCGATCGTCGTGTCAAGCGAGGTCGCGCTGGGCTATCCATTGATGCCGCTACCGTGCTGTTTGATCGCTACGCTCGTGCGCTCTTCGGCCGCGCCGTCGGCCGGCTCCCGGCGCCGTCGCTGCTCCTGGCATGGCTAGACTGGGCGCTCAGCATGGCTCGCTCGCCAGCAAACAGTGCGCGCTTTGATACCAATGGGCCTAGGTCGTCAGTGGCACCGCGCCGGAGCACTTGAGTTCGTCGAGACAAACGCTGGATTTGACTCCGCTCACGCCAGGGATGCGCATCAACGTATCGAGCAGGAATTCCGACAGCGCTTTCAGGTCGCGTGCCACCACCTTCAGCATATAGTCGATATCGCCCGTGACGGCGAAGCACTCCTGGATCTCCGTGAGTTCCGCGATCATGCCCTTGAACTTCGCCAGGTCGCGGACATGACCACGCTCCATCGTCACCTGGATGAAGGCCACCACGCCGAAGCCCAGCGCCTGCGCGTCGAGGCGGGTCTCGTAGCCCCGGATCACCCCCATCTCCTCGAGCCGACGATGACGTCTCAGCGTCTGCGCAGGCGATAACCTGATTGCCTCCGCCAGTTCGAGATTGGAGATGCGTCCCCGGGTCTGCAGGATCCCCAGTAAGCGCATGTCGATACGGTCAATCTCAAGGGTCTGCACTTTTCTTTCTCCCGTAACAACTGGGAAGAAATTTTAATGGGCAAACTAGGGTTTGTCTGCGTCCGTTAGGAAATCCTATTGCGTCGAAGGGAAATTACACTGATTCCCGAAATTGCTGCGATGCATGCGCACAGGGCGTGCTGTCGGGCAGTTGCGGCACGCCCACTCGTGCAGCGACATCCGGCATACGACACCGCACCTGATATGCCGTGCATTGCACCTCCAGCGAATCATCCACTCTCCGCCAAACGCGAAACGAACATGGCCGACCTGTTTGACAATCCGATGCAACTGATGGGCTTCGAATTCGTGGAATTCGCCTCGCCCACGCCGAACGTACTCGAACCTCTGTTCGAGCAGATGGGCTTCACGCTGGTGGCACGTCACCGATCGAAGGACGTGCTGCTGTACCGCCAGGGCGAAATCAACTTCATCGTCAACCGCGAACCGAACAGCGAAGCCGCGTACTTCGCTGCCGAGCACGGTCCGAGCGCATGCGGGATGGCGTTTCGCGTGAAGGATTCGCATAAGGCTTATGCTCGCGCATTGGCGCTGGGTGCCCAGCCGATCGAGATCGCCACCGGACCGATGGAGTTGCGCTTGCCCGCGATCAAGGGCATTGGCGGTGCGCCGCTTTACCTGATCGATCGCTTCGAAGACGGCAAGTCGATCTATGACATCGATTTCGAGTTCATCGAAGGTGTCGAACGCCGGCCCGCCGGTCACGGCCTGCGCGTCGTCGACCATCTCACGCACAACGTCTATCGTGGCCGCATGACGTACTGGGCGAACTTCTACGAGAAGCTGTTCAACTTTCGCGAATTGCGCTACTTCGATATCGAGGGCGAATACACGGGCCTGACGTCGAAGGCGATGACGGCGCCCGACGGCAAGATCCGCATCCCGCTGAACGAGGAGTCGGGCAAGGGCAGCGGCCAGATCGAGGAATTCCTGATGGCATTCAACGGGGAAGGCATTCAGCACATCGCGTTCCTCACGGACGATCTGATCCGGATCATCGACAACCTGCAAATGGCAGGCGTGCCGCTGATGACGGGACCAAACAACTACTACTACGAGGCACTCGATACGCGCCTGCCGGGTCACGGCCAGCCCGTTGGCGAGCTGCAGTCGCGAGGCATCCTCCTTGACGGCACCACCGCGGACGGCGCGCCTCGGCTGTTGCTGCAGATCTTTTCAAAACCTCTCCTTGGCCCGGTGTTCTTCGAATTCATCCAGCGCAAGGGCGACGAAGGCTTCGGCGAAGGCAATTTCAAGGCGCTCTTCGAGTCGCTCGAACGCGACCAGATCGAGCGGGGCACGCTCAAGGTCTGACGTGCTCGCAACCCGGCTCATGGGCCGGTTCAATAACACAGATCCCAGCAGGATACGGCGCCGGCGTCACAAGCGCCGGCCGTGACGACTTCGCACCTGTCGCTTGCCTCACCAGGGCAGGCGAACCGCGAGGCGTGGCGTCCGAAATCAACCGCAGGACACAGGAGAAGACATCGTGGCAGACAAAGGGCAGGGCACGCTCAAACGCGGCCTGAAGAATCGTCACATTCAACTGATTGCGCTCGGGGGCGCGATAGGGACGGGACTGTTTCTCGGCATCGCACAGACCATCAAATCGGCAGGACCGTCGGTACTGCTCGGTTATGCGATTGCAGGCATCGTCGCTTTTTTTATCATGCGGCAACTTGGGGAGATGGTGGTCGACGAACCCGTCGCCGGTTCGTTCAGCTATTTCGCGGGCAAGTACTGCGGACAATACGCGGGCTTCGTGTCGGGCTGGAACTATTGGGTGCTCTATATTCTCGTGTCGATGGCGGAGTTGTCGGCCGTCGGCATCTACATGCAATACTGGTGGCCGGGTCTGCCGACATGGATCTCGGCGCTCGTGTGTTTCTGCGTGATCAATGCGATCAACCTCACGAGCGTGAAATCGTATGGCGAACTCGAATTCTGGTTCTCGATCGTCAAGGTCGCGGCGATCGTCGGCATGATCGGGTTCGGCGGCTATCTGCTCGTTTCGGGCAACGCCGGGCCTGACGCGGGCGTGTCCAACCTCTGGCGTCATGGCGGGTTCTTCCCGAACGGCGTCTCGGGGCTCGTGATGGCGATGGCCGTCATCATGTTCTCGTTCGGTGGACTCGAGCTTGTCGGCATCACCGCCGCCGAGGCGGATGATCCGTCGCACACCATCCCGCGCGCGACCAACCAGGTGATCTACCGCATCCTGATCTTCTACGTTGGCGCACTCGGTGTGCTGCTCTCACTGTATCCGTGGGAAAAAGTGGTTACGGGAGGCAGCCCGTTCGTGCTGATCTTCCACGCGATGAACAGCAACTTCGTGGCCAACGTACTCAATGCCGTGGTGCTCACGGCCGCGCTGTCGGTCTACAACAGCGGTGTGTACTGCAACAGCCGCATGCTCTACGGCCTCGCGGGTCAGGGCAATGCGCCGCGCGCGCTGCTCAAGGTCAACGCCCGCGGCATTCCGCTCGTTGCGCTCGGTGTCTCCGCACTCGCGACGGCCGCCTGTGTGGTGATCAACTATGTGATGCCGGGCAAGGCGTTCGAGTTGCTGATGGGCCTCGTCGTGTCCGCGCTCATCATCAACTGGGCGATGATCAGCATCATTCATCTGCAATTCCGCCGTGCCAAAGCACGCACAAGCGAAACGACCGTGTTCCGCAGCCTCGGCTATCCGCTCACCAACTATCTGTGCCTCGCATTTCTCGGCGGCATTCTCGTTGTGATGTGCCTGATTCCGGACCTGCGCATTTCGGTTTATCTGATCCCCGTCTGGCTCGCTGTGCTGGGTATCGGCTACCGCCTGCGCAACCGGCGCGCGGACGCTCCGGTGCCTGAGGGCGTGCCGCTGCGCTAGGCACGCGACCGGCCGTGGGACGGCGACAACGGCTGTTCCACGGTCGAACTGTATTGCGGCGAGTCGACCGCGCTCGTTGAATCTCCCGCGCTCTCACAATCTCCTTGCCATCTCTTTGTCATTCCCAGGAACTGTCATGTTCGAACACATCGATGCTTATCCCGGCGACCCGATCCTCACGCTGAACGAGAACTTCGCGAAGGACCCCCGGGACAACAAGGTCAACCTGAGCATCGGCATCTATTACGACGAGGAAGGCCGTTTGCCCGTCATGCGAGCCGTGCACGAGGCCGAAACGCAACTGCTCGCGGAACCCGGTCCAAAGCCGTACTTGCCGATGGCAGGTTTTGCGCAGTATCGCGACGCAGTGCAGTCGCTGGTATTCGGCGACGACTCGCCGGCGCGTGCCGACGGACGCATCGCGACTGTGCAGACGTTGGGGGGCTCGGGGGCGCTCAAGGTCGGCGCGGATTTCATCAAGCGCTACTTCCCAGGCTCACAGGTCTGGGTGAGCGATCCGACGTGGGAAAATCACCGCTTCATTTTCGAGCGCGCCGGATTCAGCGTCGGCACGTATCCGTACTACGACGAAAACAGCGGCGGGTTGAAATTCGAAGCGATGCTCTCGGCCATCGACGCACTGCCCGCGCGCAGTGTCGTGCTGTTGCACGCATGCTGCCACAATCCGACCGGCGTGGACCTGAGCGAGTTGCAATGGACGACCTTGATCGAGGTTCTCAAGAAGCGCAACTTGCTGCCTTTTATCGACATGGCCTATCAGGGTTTCGGCGCGGGCATCGATGCCGATGCATTCGCGATTCGCGAGCTCGCACGCCAGAACGTGCCCGCGTTCGTCGCCAACTCGTTCTCGAAGAACTTCTCGCTGTACGGCGAGCGCTGTGGCGGTCTGTCGGTCATCTGCGAGTCGCGGGACGTCGCAGGGCGCGTGTTGGGGCAGTTGACGAGCGCTGTGCGCGCGAACTACAGCAACCCGCCGACGCACGGCGCGAAGATCGTTGCCCGGGTGCTCACGACACCCGCGCTGCGGCAATCGTGGGAAGACGAGCTCGCGACGATGTGCAGGCGCATCGTCCGCATGCGCGGCGCAATCCATGATCGTTTGCGCGGCAACGTGCCGGACGCGCTCCTCGCGCGATACCTGGAGCAGCGTGGGATGTTCACTTACACGGGATTGTCGGCGGAGCAGGTCGACCTGCTGCGTGAGCGGCACGGCGTCTACCTGATCCGGTCTGGCCGCATGTGCGTGGCGGCGCTGAACGAGAAAAACGTTGGCACGGCTGCGCAGGCGATTTCGGAGATCTTCTCGCAGGCAACGGACTGAGATTCGATTGGGCGGCGATCCATTGATACCGCCCGTTCTTGCAATGTCATGTAAGCGCGTCAGTGACATACGCGCATTGGACCACATGGTCCGGCGCAACTGCGTTCCCGGAAATGGAATCCGCGCGTCGTCGGTAAATCCGGGCCACGCGCGGATACACAGGCGGCTATTGACCGCCGAAGTAGAGCTGCTTCATCTCGTCCAAAGAAGCGGGTTGCGCGGTTGCGCGTGAACCCGATCCCGATGAACCGGGCATCACGCCACCGTAGGCGGTTGCTCCGCCCTGCATCCACGCGCGCGCCTCGGCCGCCTGGATGTCTGCTGGATAATTCGGGTCTTCGCCTTTGGCGGGGTCATAGCCTGCCTGTTCGAGCTGCTGCAACTCGGCGCGAACCTGGGCGCGCGTCGGTGTCGCATCGTTTTGCGAGAACGCGGCGAGCGGCAATGAAAGCGCCGACGCAGCGGCAACTGCAATCGCGAATGATCTCATGATGACCCCTCCTCGTAGATGTCAGGGTGCGCCTCGTTACGGATGCAAGACCGTGTAACTGGCCATCGAAGTCTAGGCAGGCAAACCTTCAACTTCGATACGAATGACGCGGTCTGCAAAAGATCGCGATGTTCGGGTATCACACGAGCATCGTCGCGAAGGACAGGCGGCGCCAGACGACTTGTCCGCAGAGAAAAGACGATCGGGGAAGGGGAAAATCGCACAGCGCTCGCAGTACGCGGCTGCGCGTCTATGAGAAAGCGTCGCTCACTGTCGGCCATTTTCGGGAATGCCTTCAATAAAATATCCCACTGTGATCTGCGCGCGCGCCTCCTTTCATCGCGCTTGCGGCTCGCCGCTTGGCCTTGGCACCGACATCGCAATGATTCGTGCCAGCCAGGGGTCGGGCGGCTGCAAATGCCTGGCTCGCGCAGCGTCTCCTGCATCTGCGCGGTCAGCGCGGTGATCGCCTTGTCACGCCGTTTCGCCACGCGCGTCAATGGCTCCCGATGACGGAAACCCTGCCAAAGGGGACTCCATTTTCGACGCCGGAGATATCGACGGAGATATCAATTCAGCGAGATTCTGGCGCAATATGAGTGTGCTGCAACCGTCGTCGAAGGTGGAGGCAGGCGTGGCAAACTTCCCTCGGCTCGATCTGTTGTGTCGGTTATTCCTCGGTTTATTTGTGGGTTTTTTCTGCGTAACTGCTGCCCTTTTCTCGCGTTACATCATATCGGCGGACCAGTCGCCGCAAGTCACCGTCGTGCAGTCGAAAAGCGCATCGCAAGCCTTGTCGGGAGGCGCTTCCGCCGTCCCACTTTCATCTGCTGCGCAACACCCGTCGTCGACAACGCCTTCGCGAGATGCTGAGGAAAAGACACTCATCGCGTCGTCGACCTCCACTATCGTCACGTTCATCGCGGCTGCCGTCATCAGCTTCCTGACTTGGCGGAAGGACAGGGCGAGGGCAAGCAAATCAAAGCGGGACGCGTCGCGCTAGTTCCTCGAACAGACAAGCTGCGTCTCGATACGTGCGCCGTCAGTTATGCGACCTCGCTCGCATGCCGCCCACGCCAACTTTGCCACGCCCGGTTTTGCGAGGCGCAGGATTGCAAGAGCGTGGTTTCTTCCTGGAGGCGGCGGCGAGCGTCACCTGATTGTCAGGATAGTAAATAGCCCTGTGCACCATTGAGTGACAGACAGGAGGATGATGCCGTTTGAGGGTGAGCTTGACCGTCTCCACGCCGTAATATTTCCCGCTACCCTTGATCAGATTCCCAAGCAGGACCGACAGCGAATTGTCATGTGAGGCAGGGGCGTTCCGCGACCCGCTCTGGCCGGACCAGGCGTCCGCGCACACGATCGCAAACCAGGCGCCGTTGACGGTGACATATGCTGAGTTCCGGCCGAGCCCATAGTTCGGATTCTTGACATCGATTGCCATGATGGGCACCTCTCGCGAGATTCCAACGCGGATAGTCTAGCCCCGTGCAGCGATCGACGCCGATTGCCATATGCTGACGTGTTTTTAGTTACGGGCGAAACGTTCGATTTGTCGGTCGCGCATGGAGAACCACGCGTCGGCAATAAAGCGAATTGCAAGTCATCGCCATTACATCGATTTGCATGACTGATTATTCTGCATATCTTTGATGACATAGATACATCATAGCGTGACATATTGTCTATAATGGATATAAGTGGATCATTCTGCGTTTCGATACGTCCCTGCATACGAGCCAGGTTCAGGTCCATCGCATCGCGTAGCAAAGACGCGGTTGGCCGGCGTGTGAGAAAGGGGAGTGGCAATGGCCTCGTTCAAGAGAGTGCTGCTGTGCTACGACGCTACCCGTGAGGGGCGCCGGGCGCTGTGCGAAGGAGCGGAACTGGCGCGGCAATCCGGGGCGGAAACGCATTTGCTCGCCGTGCTGGACCGGTTGGATCTGGCGTACGGCGCAGACGTTATCCCGGCCGTGCCGCTCGGATCGACAGAGCAGGCAGCGAAGGAAATACTGGATGAAAGCGTGGGCCGCCTGGCAGAGCTCGGTGTCAAGGTGACTGGACACTTCGTCGTCGGAAATCCGATCGATGAAATCGCCCGTTGCTGCGACGAACTGAAACCCGATCTGGTCGTGCTTGGGCATCATCGCAGGGGGATGTTTGCGCGTTGGTGGGACGGGCGCGATGACACACGGTTGCTTGACCGTCTGTCGTGCGCAGTACTCGTGGTGCACGCGCAGAAGGACATCGAGGCAGACGCCGTGTCGTGATCATGGCACGTAGCCGGCTACGTCGGCAGCATAAGTGCTTGCCGCCCGCCGCGAAGGACTCGACTTTAGTAATCGGAAACAACGACCGTGGGTTCAGGGCCGCTCGATCGGGCGTGGTGGTCTCGCTACGAGCCGTTGCCGTTGACCGGGTCAACCCGGGCCGCTCCGTGATCGACGATCGAGACGATGCCCGTCGCCATGATCATTGCGAAGGCGGTGGGCGGAAACTCCCGTCGCAAGGATTGACGCGGATTCATACGACCGCATTAGGTCAGGCATCGCCGCGCCGGATTCACGTCTTTTTCACGTAAGCGTTACACCATCCCTTTGCATCGACCAGCTTGCCGCCATACGTCGGACAGGGGCCCATCGCCGAGCCGGGCTTGCCCTGATAAAGCTGGCAATTGGCGCAAGTTTGCCCTGTCTGATAATGGGGGAACCTGGTCTTGTCTACTTTCGCAGCGTCCGTCTTGTAGCCGAGTGCCTGTGCAGTCGGATCGTTCTCGGCAAGCACGGGGGCGTCGGCTCGTGACTCAGTGGAGAGGGCCGTCGTCGATGCGACGGATGCGGCAAATATCATGAAACGTCGGCGTGAGATTGGCATGATATGGATTCCTACATGTATAGAAGAAAGAATGAACGGCGTTTTTCGATCTTGCCCGGGCAGTTCGACTCGACGCTGTTGGAGGCAGCATACGCCATACCTATCGGTCGAAAATCGGCCTGGTCCGCGATTTCCTCCACACCAACCCGGCGAAGCGCCTGTTGTTCAACATACGTCATATTGTGACATATGAGGTTGAGCGCGGTGTACTGAACTACTACTCGTGGCAACTCGTCTCAGAAGGCCTTCTCGATGACAGCCGGGACACTACGTTGCGTGATGAGGTGCTGGAGCGGTGGAGTGTCGGTAGCGTTGCCACCTGGAAGAGAACGACATCGCATTGTGTTCACACGCTTTAACGAACGAGCAATCCCTCGTGCATCAGATTGCTGCACAACGTGTCGAACCCAGCGCTGCGGGAGTGTGAGGGAATGCGGACCTGGATCGGCCCGCCCATTTCACGGCTCACATAGGCGATCAACGTATGCGCGATTCCGTTTCTTCTATACTCAGGCACGACATAGGCATCAAGCAACGCGACCGGCGCCTCGGCGGAGCTCGAGCAATGTTCGAACTCGATCCAGCCGACCGGCTCAGCGCGGTGCGATGCCACCGCGCGATTCCCGTCGTCGTCAATCTCGATGATGATCACATGAGCCGCGCGATCTTTGAAGATAAACGTGCGCATACGCAATTAGTCGGGGCCGATCGAAATTTACGGTAGGTGCCGTTCACTATCGTCGCGCAAAAACGGCGGACGAACAAGTCATCTCATATACGTTGCAACGCGCATTGTAGGGGTGTCGTATTGTCTTGACTTTGGATGCCTGCGGATTTCTGGCGAATCGCGAAACGCTAACGGACCGGCCGGCTTGGTGTACGCGCGAGCAGGCTGTAATGCGAGGGTCACAGGCATTGCTGCGGAAATGCAGTACGTCTGGAACGCAGGATACAAAGGCGTTCCATGCATGTCTTCAGGCGGTTACGCGCGTGGCACGCAAATCCTGTTCTTATCAACGGGGCTTGTCCCAATCGCCTGAAATGGGTTGATTCGAGTATCGTCATTAAACAGGTAGCAGCTGGAGCCCTGGCGATGCCGATCGTTGAGTCCACGTTGACATGAGATGGCCTAGCGGGTTTTCCCGCAGTCCGGCGACTGGTTCTCAGTTCAGGAGCCGCTGTCGTCCGGTGCCAATCTGGTGGAAGCGTGCAGTCGGGGCGTCCCTCGCACCGCGTGCACCACGCGCCGCTCATTAGTTAGGAGAAGACATGCCCAGCCGGACCTCGCCGGCGCTCTGGACCCAACGTTTCCAGCGGTCGACCGAGTCAACCATGAGCCTGCAAGGGCAGATTCGCCAGATGCTCGTCGCCGCGATTCTCGACGGCCAGTTGATGCCCGACAGTGCGTTGCCGTCGAGCCGTGAACTGGCCGATCAGCTCGGTGTTGCGCGCAATACGGTCGTGCTCGCGTATCAGCAACTTGTCGAAGAGGGCTATCTGATTTCGCGTGAGCGCAGCGGCCATTTCGTGAATCCGGCGATGCTTGAAGGGCAACACGACTTCGTGTCGATACAGGCCGCGAACGCGCCGAGCGTCGCCGATATCGCGCATCCCGACTGGCGTCAGCGCGTGTCGCGTCCGCCGTCGATGCAGCGCAACATCGTGAAGCCCGGCAACTGGCAGAGCTATCAGTTCCCGTTCATCTACGGACAGTTCGACCAGACACTTTTTCCGACCAACGATTGGCGCGAGTGCTGCATCAAGGCGCTGTCCGTGATGGAGATTCGCAACTGGGCGCCTGATCTGATCGAACGCGACGACGAGACGCTGATCCAGCAGATCTGCACGCGCGTGCTTCCCAGGCGCGGCGTGTTCGCGAAGCCCGATGAGATCGTCGTGACGATTGGCGCCCAACAGGCGCTGTATCTCGTTGCGGATCTGCTCGCGAATGAGCGGACCACGGTCGGGTTCGAGAACCCCGGCTATCCGGATGCGCGCAATATCCTGCTGAACCGCAATGCACGGCTGTTGCCGCTGCCTATCGATGCTGGCGGCGTTCGCACAGACCAGGACCGCGACGTGCTCGCGCAGTGCGACTACGTGTACGTGACGCCAAGCCACCAATGTCCGACGACTGCGACGATGCCGCTTGAACGGCGCCAGGCGCTGCTCCATCTCGCGCAGCAGCACGATTTCGTCGTGATCGAAGACGACTACGAGAGCGAAAACAATTTCGCGGGCGCGCCGCATCCGGCATTGAAGAGCCTCGATACGATGGACCGCGTGATCTACATCGGTAGCCTGACGAAGACCTTTGCACCCGGCTTGCGCCTGGGCTATGTGGTCGGGCCGCGCGATCTGGTTCGCGAACTGCGCGCGTTGCGGCGTCTGATGGTTCGCCATCCCGCCGCGTATATCCAGCGGGCGTTTGCAAATTTCCTCGCGCTCGGGCATCACGACACGCTGCTGCGCAAGCTCGCGCACGCGTATCGCGAGCGTGCGCAATTGCTGATGGCCTCAATCGATGCGCACATTCCTGAAGCGCACTACGTGCCCGTCACGGGCGGCGCATCGTGTTGGGTCGAAGGCGAACCCTGGCTCGACGCGACGCGGCTTGCCGACGACGCGCAGACACATGGCGTTCTGATCGAGCCCGGCAATGTGTTCTTCATGACAGGGCTCGAGCGGCAGCAGTGCTTTCGCATGGGCTTTTCAGCGATCAAGACGGAGAAGATCGACGCCGGCGTGCAGGCGCTGGCGCGCGTCATTCGCGAGCAAAAGCCGCGGGCGCGTGCCTGAACGCACGCATCAGCTAATGCCGGCATTGCGCCGGCATCGACGTGGCCGCTTCCACTTTGCTGGCCCAGGCGAAAGCCACCAACTGGAACTACCGCGCGAGGCGGACGTTATCTACCGTGTCGACTAAGGATGCCACATGCGCGATAAGGCGTCGCGTGGCCCAAGAAGTCATCTAACAGGAGACACGGTATGTCAGACACGCTCAAGACAGCGTCCGTCAGCGCGGACACGCTCGCTGCCTTTTCCGACGCATTCAACCGCCACGACGCCGACGCGCTGATGGAGTTCATGACGGGCGATTGCGTCTTCGATGCCGCCGGCGGGAACGAAGTCTACGGCACGCGCTTCGTCGGAAAAGACGCCGTGCGCGCGGCCTT
The DNA here is from genome assembly GCF_900108945.1 of Paraburkholderia diazotrophica. Lineage (GTDB taxonomy): Bacteria > Pseudomonadota > Gammaproteobacteria > Burkholderiales > Burkholderiaceae > Paraburkholderia > Paraburkholderia diazotrophica. The sequence continues at coordinate 56,743 of NZ_FNYE01000041.1, forward strand.
CGAAGCCGTCTTCAGGACCTTCCCCGATGCGCATTGGGGCCATGGCAGACACTACGTCTCGGGCGAGCGCGGGGTATCCGAATGGGTGTTCAGCGGCACGCATCTTGAGGGCTGGCGCATCGAGGCCGAAGGCTGCGATCTTTTCGAGTTCCGTGACGGACTGATCGCAGTCAAGCGCGCGTTCCGCAAGGAACGTCCGAAGCAGGTCGCGTGATGCCGATGAGGAGAGTCGCATGAAACACGGTGTGATTCATCTTGAGGGCGCGGATTCCGCGTTCGAGCGCACGAACGGCAACGACACCCGTTACGACCCGACTTACGATCCGCTCGTTTCACCGGGTCCCGGCCAGGGCAAGCAGTACGCGCCGACGTACTGGGCCGCGACGGCGGGGACGGCGCCGCCCGACGACGGTCCCGTCGCGCAGGACATGGACGTCGACGTGGCGATTATCGGCGGCGGTTACACGGGCCTGTGCACGGCGTTATTTCTGGCGCGCGAGCACGGCATCAAGGCCGTCGTGCTCGAAGCGAACCGCGTCAGCTGGGGATGCAGTAGCCGCAATGGAGGGCAGGGGCAGAACGCGTCAGGGCGTCTGTCGCGCTCGCAATGGATTGAGCGCTGGGGCAAGGACGTCGCGCTCAAGATGCACGATGAAATTGCGCAGGGCTTCGAGACGTTCAAGTCGCTGGTCGCGATGATCGATTGCGATCCACAGCCGGGCGGGCATTTTCTGATCGCGCATCGGCCGCGGATCATGGAAAAGCTCGCGGCAGAAGCGAAGGTCTGGAAGGACGTGTTCGGCTATCCGTCCGAGCTGATGAGCGCAGAAGCTTTTCGCCGCGAGTACGTGAACGATGCCGAAGCGGCGGGCGCACTGCATGAGCCCGAAGGCATCGGCATTCATCCGCTGAAGCTCGCTTACGGGTATTTGCAGCTCGCGCGCGAAGCGGGCGCGAAAGTGCATCCGGCAAGTCCCGTCATCGGCTGGGAAACGATCAAGGGGGTGCATCATCTGCGAACCCCAGGCGGCACCGTGCGGGCGCGCGCAGTCGGCATCGCGACGGGCGCCTATACGGCGCCGGGGCTGCATCCGTCGCTGCACAGCAAGGTCATGCCGATCCTGTCGAATTCGATGGTGACGCGTCCGCTCACGAAAGCCGAACTGGATGCGTGCAACTTCCGCACGCACCAGGTGCTCACCGATACGCGCACGCTGCGCTTCTATTACCGTCTGCTGCCCGACAACCGCGTGCAAATCGGCAGCCGCAGCGCGATCACGGGCCGCGACGCGCCGAACCCGCAACACTACGATCTGCTCGTGCACGGCTTGCAGCGCAAGTTTCCGGCGTTGCGGGGCATCGATATCGATTACTCATGGTGGGGTTGGGTCGACGTGAGCCATGACATGATGCCGCGCGTGTTCCAGCCTGATCCGAAGGAATCGGTGTTCTACGCGCTCGGTTATGGCGGCAATGGCGTGTCGTATTCGTCGCAGGCGGGTCGGCGGCTCGCCGAGCGCATTGCAGGCAAGGGCGCGCAGCAGACACTGCCCATCTTCACGTCGCCGCTGCCCGCGCACATGTTCGCGCCGTTCAGGCGCGTCGGGCAGCGCATGTTGTACCACTGGTATTTCCTGCGCGACGAGCAGCGTTAGGCGCTTGAGCGAAACACGAAACGCGCATTCTTTCTTCACATAAGAACGTCTTCAGCGGGGATGCGGCGGGTGGCCGGATTCATCCGGCGTCCGCGCGCGCCAACGCGGCGCAGCAGCACACGCAGGCCCATGCGGCCCGACAGCGCCGTCCTGAACGCATATGGAGGTGACATGCAGCACGCGGAAAATGGCAATCAACTGAAGTGCAGTCTGAAGCAAAGGCACATGACGATGATCGCGCTGGGCGGCGTGATCGGAGCGGGGCTTTTTGTGGGGAGCGGCGTGGTGATCCAGCAGGCAGGCCCCGCCGCGATCCTGTCGTTCCTGCTGACGGGCGGCCTCGTCGTGCTCGTGATGCGGATGCTCGGTGAAATGGCATCCGCGATGCCCGCTGTCGGTTCTTTCTACGAGTATGCGCGGCTCGCGTTTGGCGAGCGCAAGCCATCGGGGGAGCTGGCCGGCTTTCTGACGGGCTGGATGTACTGGTACTTCTGGGTCATCGTCGTCGCCGTCGAGACAGTCGCGGGTGCGCACCTCGTGCAGTTCTGGCTGCCGCAGGTGCCGGCATGGGCCATCGGGCTCGCACTGCTGCTCGTGCTGACGCTCACCAATCTCATCTCCGTCGGCAGTTATGGCGAGTTCGAGTTCTGGTTCGCGTCGGTGAAAGTGGCGGCCATCATCGTGTTCCTGTTCGTCGGCACGCTGTTCGTGCTCGGCATGTGGCCGCACGCCAATCATGCGGCGTTGCCCGTTGCGCAGATAGCGGCGCATGGCGGCTTCATGCCCAAGGGCATCGGCCCCGTGCTGAGCGGTGCTGTCGCGGCAACAGGCTTCTACTTCGGCGCGGAAATCGTCACTATTGCGGCAGCCGAAGCACGCGAGCCCGAACGGGCCGTGGCCAAAGCGACGAACTCGGTGATTACGCGCGTGCTGGTGTTCTACGCGGGCTCGATCCTGCTCGTCGTCGCGATCGTGCCGTGGAATTCACCGGCGATGTCGACGCCGTATGTGAGCGCGCTCGAGGCGATGCACATTCCCGCCGCCGCGCATCTGATGAACGCGATCATCCTGACAGCCGTGCTGTCCGCGCTGAACTCGGGCCTCTATGCCGCGTCGCGGATGATGTTCGCGCTGACGCGCCGTGGTGATGCACCCCGCTCGCTCGCGAAGGTCAACAGTCGCGGCGTGCCCGTGCGCGCGATTCTGATCGGCACGTTGTTCGGCTACGCGTCGGTGGTGATGTCGTATGTCTCGCCGGATACGGTGTTCGCGTTTCTCGTTAATTCGTATGGCACCGTCGCGATCTTCGTGTATGTGCTGATCGCGCTGTCGCAACTGAAGCTGCGCGCCCGGCTCGAACGCGAAGCGCCTGGCAAGCTGCGCGTGAAGATGTGGTGCTACCCGTACCTGACGTGGTTCGCCATCGTCGGCATGGGCGCGATCATCGTGGCAATGGCGTTCATTCCTGACCAACGCAAGCCGCTGTGGTTCGGCGTGGTCAGCCTCGCGGTGCTGATTGCGGTCTACTGGCAGCGCGGCCGCTGGCGCAAGGATGCCGGCCAAACGCAGCATTCGATCGATACTGAACAGATGCGCGTTTCCGGCCGGCGGTATTGACTTGAAAGCTCAGGCAAAACCTGGACGGAAGCGGCCCCGGGCACTTGCGAGTGCATGGGGCCATGTCGAATTCCGTGACTTTCAAAGCGACGTCGCGTGCCGATCCGACGATTCGCCGACGCCTTTGCACGATGGCGTGCCGGCAAACTGCAGCAACGGCGCGATCGCCAATGCGGTTTCCTTCATCTTCGGTACGGCCTCCAGCAAGTCGTTGAGATTCGCGCGCGCGGTCGGCGCATGAACGGCCAGCGCCGCCAGCACATTGCCATTCGCGGCATCTCTCACGGGTACTGCGATGGCAACCATCCCCCGGACGAATTCCTCGTTGTCGATACCGATCCCGCGCACGCTTAGCCGGTCGAGTTCGGTTTCGAGCAGGCTGCGGTCCGTCAGCGTGCGATACGTCATGCGCTTGAGTGTCAGACGCGACACGGCGAGCCGCCGCTCCGCCAGCGGCATCTGCGAGAGAAACAGCTTGCCGCTCGCGGTGCAGTGCAGCGGCACGCGCATGCCGGGCTGCATGTGGAGCCGCAACGGCTCGGCTGTTTCCACGCGCTCGATATACAGCACCGTGTCGCCGTCGAGCGCCGTCAGATTGCACGTTTCGCCGAGCACGTCGACAAGCGAGCGCAAGAGCGAACGGCATGCGCGCGTGAACGTGTTGTTCGCAAGCGTGGCGAGCGCAAGGCGCGCAGCGCGCGGACCGAGTGCGATCGCGCGCTCGGCGCCGCGCGAGTCCGGCATGTGAGTGACATATCCCTGTGCCTCGAGCGATTCGATGAGCCGCATCAGCGTGGCCTTCGGAATATGCAGCCGCACGGACAATTGCGACAGCGAATACGGCTGTCCCGCCGAAGCCAGTTGTTCGAGCACGGCGAGCGGGCGCAGCACGCGCGTGTTGTCGTGCAGCGGATCGTTCGGCGACAGTGCGGTGTCGTCTCGCATTCGGAATCCCGTTCGGATGGGTAAAGTGAAACAAAAAGGTCGGTTGCTGTACCAGATTCGACCTGTCTCCTTGAAGCCGGCGCCTTCTGTCGATATTTTTACACGAAACATACCGGTTTTTGGTTTCAACAGAAGCGCGGAAATCGAGGCCGGAGACTGCAGGAGACATTCGCTATGCCACGTCGTTTCGACTTTGTCGTCGTCGGCGCCGGTTCGGCCGGCTGCGTGCTCGCCAACCGTCTGTCGGAAGACGGGCGCTATTCCGTCTGTCTGCTCGAGGCGGGTCCCGCCGATCGCTATGTGTGGATTCACATCCCGATCGGGTACGGCAAGACGATGTTTCATCCCGTCTATAACTGGGGCTTCCATACCGACCCCGATCCGAACATGAACAACCGCAAGCTGTATTGGCCGCGTGGCCGCACGCTTGGCGGCTGCAGTTCGATCAACGGTCTCATCTACGTGCGCGGACAGAAGGAGGACTATGACCATTGGTCCGCGCTCGGCAATCGCGGTTGGAGCTGGGACGAATGCCTGCCGTACTTCCGGCGGCTCGAGCACAACGAACTCGGTGAAGGCGCGACACGCGGTGTCGATGGGCCGCTATGGGCGTCGATGATCCGGCAGCGTCATGAACTCGTCGATGCGTTCATCGCCGCGTCGAACCGGCTCGGCGTGCGTACCGTCGACGACTTCAACACGGGCGATCAGGAAGGCGTCGGCTACTACCAGTTGACGACACGCCGCGGCTGGCGCTGCTCGACTGCCGTCGCATATCTGAAACCCGCGCGGCAGCGCGCGAATCTGCACGTTGAAACGGATGCGCAAGCGTCAAGGATTCTGTTCGACGGCACGCGCGCGATAGGCGTTCAATACGTGCAGCGCGGCGAGGTGCGTGAAGTGCATGCGGATCGCGAGGTGATACTGGCGGCGGGCGCATTGCAGTCGCCGCAGCTGCTGCAACTGTCGGGCGTCGGGCCGGCGGCGCTGTTGCAAGAGCACGGCATTCCCGTCGTGGCCGCTCGCGCGGGCGTCGGCGAAAACCTGCAGGACCATCTGCAGTTCCGGCTGATCTACGAGGTCGCCAGGCCGATCACCACCAACGACCAGCTTCGTTCGTGGACGGGCCGCGCGAAGATGGGCCTGCAATGGGCGTTGTTTCGCGGCGGACCGCTCGCCGTCGGCATCAACCAGGGCGGCATGTTCTGCCGCGCGCTTCCTGATGAAGCGAAGACACCCGACATCCAGTTCCACTTCTCGACGCTCTCCGCCGATTCCGCCGGCGGCGACGTGCATGCGTTTTCCGGCTGCACGTATTCGGTCTGCCAGTTGCGGCCCACATCGCGCGGCGTGGTGCGTATCCGCTCGACGAATCCACTCGACGCGCCGTCGATCCAGCCGAACTATCTCGCCACCGATCTGGACCGGCGCACGGCCGTCGCGGGCGTGCGCCTTGCACGGCGCGTCGCCGCCACGCAGCCGATGGCTTTGCTGATGAAGCGCGAAGTGCGCCCCGGCGCGGACGCGCAGACGGACGACGAGCTGCTGCAGTTCTGCCGCCAGTATGGGCAGACGATTTTTCATCCATCGGGCACCGCGAAGATGGGCACGACCGATGATCCGCTCGCCGTGGTCGACGAACGTCTGCGCGTCTATGGCACACGCGGGCTGCGTGTCGTCGATTGCTCGATCATGCCGACGCTCGTCTCCGGCAACACAAACGTTCCGATCGTGATGGTCGCGGAAAAAGCGTCCGACATGATTCTCGACGACGCACGCAGATCCAGTCTTCACGATCGCGCGAACGTGCCGGCGGAAGTCGCCGTCTGATTCACCGCATTGCAGCGTCGGGCCCAGCAGGAGACCACGAGGGCCTGTGCTAATGCCGCCGCGCAATGGCGGCCCGGCCGTCCTATGGAGGAGCAGCTATGGCAATCGATCAACGCGTCGTCCGTCGTGTCGCACTCGCCAGCGTGATAGGCGCGACCGTCGAATGGTATGACTTCTTTCTGTACGGCGTCGTCGCCGGCATCGTCTTCAACCGGCTCTATTTCCCCGCCGGCGATCCGCTCGTGTCGACGATGCTCGCCTATACGACCTTCGCGGTCGGCTTCGTTACGCGGCCGCTCGGCGGCGTGCTGTTCGGCCATTTCGGCGATCGCGTCGGGCGCAAGTCCGCGCTGATTCTCACGCTGGTGATCATGGGCGTATCGACGGCAGGCGTCGCGTTCGTACCGACCTACGCGCAGATCGGCATCTGGGCGCCGATCCTGCTGCTGACGCTGCGCGTGCTGCAAGGCATCGGCCTTGGCGGCGAGTGGGGCGGCGCGGTGCTGATGGCCTACGAATACGCGCCGCCGCGCAAGCGCGGGCTGTATGCGAGCTTGCCGCAGATCGGCCTGTCGATCGGGCTGTGTCTCGCGTCGGGCATGGTGGCGGGCGTCTCGCGGCTCTTGCCCGAAGCGTCGTTCTTTGCGTGGGGCTGGCGCATCGCTTTCGGCGCGTCGCTGCTGCTCGTGCTGATCGGCCTGTACATTCGTCTGAAGGTGATGGAAACGCCCGAGTTTCTCGCGCTCAAGCGTAGCCGCCGCGAAGCGAAGATTCCGTTTGTCGACATGATGAGCCGTTATCGCGGCGCGGTCCTGCTCGGCATGGGCGCGCGCTATATCGACGGCGTGTTCTTCAACATCTTCGCCGTCTTCTCGATCGGCTATCTGACGCAGCACGTGTCGATGAGCCGTACCGACGCGCTGCTCGGCGTGATGATCGCGGCCATCGTGATGTGCTTCTTCATACCGCTTTTCGGCGCGCTCTCCGACCGGCTCGGGCGAACCCGCGTGTATCGCTGGGGCTCGCTGATTTGCGGGCTTTCGGTGCTGCCTGCGTTCTGGCTGATCGAGACCCATCCGACGAGCACGCCGATGATCTGGCTCGCGATCGTGGTGCCGTTCGGCATCTTCTACGCGATGGTGTATGGCCCCGAAGCGGCCCTGTTTGCCGAGCTGTTCGATGCAAAGGTGCGCTATACGGGCATCTCGTTCGTCTATCAGTTCTCGGGCATCTTCGCGAGCGGGCTGACGCCGATTATCGCCACGGCACTGCTGCGTATCAACGAGGGCAAGCCGTGGATGGTCTGCTCGTATGTGATGCTGTCGGCACTGGTGTCGGCATGGTCCGCGCGCGCGATCGAGCGCCGCGCCGTCGCGTACGGCGCGCCGGCAAGCGCGCATTGAAGATCGGCTCAGGCGGAGCGGGCGGACGCCCCGCGGGCCCGGCGACACGCCGCTCACTCGCGAAACGTTTTCGCGGTTTCGTCGGCGGCATAGCGCAGGTCGGGCACGAAGGATAGCAGGTCGTCGAGCGTGATCCTGCCGACGGGCGCCTGCACCGCAATCGCCGCACACGCGCGATTGCGGTTGAGCATGACCGGCACGGCTATCGCGATCAGCCCTTGCAGATGCTCCTGGTTGTTGATCGCGAGCAGCCGCTTGCGCGTCGCCATCAACTCCTGCCGCAGCGCATCGCGATCGGTGATCGTGCGCTCGGAATATGCGCGCAGCGGCAGCGTATCGACCATCCGGTCGCGTCTTTCCTTCGGAAGAAAGCTCAGCAGCAGCTTGCCGCTTGCCGAGCAGTGCAGCGGCACGTGCGAGCCCGGCTGCAGATGCATGCGCAGCGGCCATTCCGTTTCGACGCGGTCCACATACACGACGTCGTTGCCCGCGAGCATCGTGAGGTTGCAGGTCTCGCCGATCTTTGCGACCAGTTGTTCGAGCAGCACATGGCGCGCGGCGGCCGGTCCGGCATGCATCAGCACGTTGACGGCGAGCGTGCGCACGCGCGGAGAGCATTCGTAAAGACGGCTTCCCGCGCTGCGCGTGACGAGCCACGCATCCATCAGTTGCACGAGGATTCGGTGCACGGTCTGCTTCGGCAGTCCGAGCGCATTGACGAGATCCATCATCGATAGCGGCTGGCCGGCTTCCGCGAGCGTCTCCAGTACGCGAAACGCGCGCACGGCCGCCGCATTCGACTGATTCGAAGTCGACATCCTGTCTCCCTGTGCTTCTTGTGGACAGGATCGATTTTGCATCGATTCATATGGTTTTCGGGACTACAGAAAGTCCCGAATTTCGCATTTTCGGATTCTCGGGAGCACGCAGCAAAGGATCGTTCGAAAAACGGGACTACGCGATGCGCAAGGCTGGTTAGATTCGCTTCACAGCACATCTTTTTTCAGTCGGAGCGAACCGTATGAATGTCAGAGCCACATCCGCCGAAGTGATGGGCGAACAACAGGACGCCGGTGTCCGGCACGCAGTCGCGACGCTAGTCGAACGGGCGCGCGCTGCACAGCGCGAGTTCGAAAACGCGGGGCAGGAAGCACTCGACATGGCTGCCGCCGCTGCTGCGTGGGCCATCATGCAGCCCGCGCGCAACCGGCAACTGGCCGAACTGTCGGTCGAGGACACGGGCCTTGGCAACGCGGACGACAAGTTTCGCAAGAACTTTCGCAAGACGCTCGGCCTGCTACGAGATTTGCATGACCAGAAGACGACGGGCGTGATCGCGCGCGATGCGTCGAAAGGCATCGTCGAAATCGCGCGCGCAGTGGGCGTGGTGGCAGCCGTCACACCGTCGACCAATCCCGCCGCGACGCCCGCAAACAAGATTATCAACGCGCTCAAATGCGGCAATGCAGTGATCGTCGCGCCGTCACCGAAAGGGTATTCGTCGTGCGCGCTGCTGATCGGCTTCATCCATACGCAGCTCGCAAAAGCGGGGCTTTCAGCCGATCTCGTTCAGATGCTGCCCGCCCCCATCAGCAAGGCGGCGACAGCGGAACTGATGCGGCAATGCGATCTCGTGGTCGCGACGGGCTCCCAGGCGAACGTGCGGATGGCGTACGCGAGCGGGACGCCCGCTTTCGGCGTCGGTGCCGGCAATGTCGCGTCGATCGTTACGGCGTCGGCTGATCTGCGCGATGCAGCGCACAAGATCGCGCGTTCGAAAACCTTCGATAACGCGACCAGTTGTTCGTCGGAAAACAGCGTCGTAATCGAAGAAGCCGTCTACCAGCCGATGCTCGACGAGCTGATCTCGTGCGGCGGCGTGCGGCTCGACGAAGCGCAAAAAGCGAAGCTGCAGGCCGCGATGTGGCACGACGGCAAGTTGTCCGCGCAATGCACCGCGCGCTCGGCGCAGACGATCGCGCGCGCGGCCGGTCTCGACGACATCGCGATGCGTGAGCCTGCCTTCCTGATGGTCGAAGAAACGGGCTTCGGCGCGCAGCATCCTTTTTCAGGCGAGAAACTGGCCCCAGTGCTGACGGTTTATCGCGCGCGCAACTTCGACGCCGCTGCCGAGGTCGTTCGCAACATCTATGCGTATATGGGCGCGGGTCATTCCGTCGGCCTGCATTCCGCGGATGCCCAGCAGGCCGTCTATCTCGGCACGACACTGCCCGTTTCTCGCGTGATCGTCAATCAGGCGCACTGCCTTGCGACGGGCGGCAACTTCGACAATGGCCTGCCGTTCTCGCTGTCGATGGGCTGCGGCACCTGGGGACGCAATAACTTTTCCAGCAATCTCGGCTTTCACCAGTACCTGAACATCACGCGCGTCGCGTATCCGATCGAGGAGCATGTGCCCGACGCAGACGAGTTGCTCGGTGACTTCTTCCGGAGATACGGCCGATGAATACGCCTTCGACGCTCCGTGCGCTGATCGACGAACGCGCCGCGCAGTATCCCGACAAGCCGTTCCTGCTCGCCTGCCCCGATAAGGACACGGCGGGGGGCACAACCACCCGTGGCCGCGCGCTGACTTTCGGCGAGCTGCGCGACGATTGCCGCGCGCTCGAAGCGCGTTTTCGCGACGCCGGCCTGCGTGCAGGCGACACCGTGTCGGTCTATATGAGCAACGGCATCCAGACCGCGCGGCTCTTGCTTGCCGCGATGTACAGCGGGCTCGTTGCGCATCCGCTCAATCTGCTGTGCCAGCCGTCGCAGTTGCGCTACATCGTCGAGCATTCGGACACGCGTGCCGTATTCGTCGAACGCGATACGCGCCAGGCGATCGAGTCGTCGATTGCAGAGTTGCGGGCGCAGGGTCTCGCGCGCGAAATTCATATCGTGCAGACCGCGCCGGACGCATCGGCCATCCCGACGCTGCCGCACGTGGAAACGGCACTCGCGGAAACGCTGGCCGATGGCGATGCGCGGCTCGCGACGGCAGCGCCCGGACGCGCCGCCGAATCCGGCGACGCGGGTATCGCATCGAACGAGATGCGCGCATCCGATGTCGCGCTGCTGATGTACACGTCCGGCACGACGGGCGCGCCCAAGGGCGTATTGCTCACGCATCGCAATCTGCTGGCCAACTCGGCGAATATCACGGCCGAGCATCGTCTCGGCGCCGACGATCGCGTGCTTGCATCGCTGCCTCTTTATCACATCAACGGTCTTGTCGTGACGTTGCTCGCGCCGCTCTTTCACGCGGGCTCCGTCGTGATGACGCCGCGCTTCTCCGCCCGCACGTTCTGGCGTGATGCGGCCCGTTACGGATGCACATGGATCAACGTTGTGCCGACCATCGTCGCGTATCTGCTGAACAGCGACGAACCGTGCGCATACGACCTGTCGGCGCTGAAGTTTTGCCGCAGCGCGTCGGCGGCATTGCCCGCCGATCATCACCGTGCGTTCGAGTCGCGCTTTCACATCGGCATCATTGAGACGATGGGCATGACCGAGACGGCCGCACCCGTTTTCAGCAATCCGTACGACGCGCAGGCGCGCAGGGTCGGCAGCATCGGCTTGCCTTCGGGCGGAGAAGCCAGGGTGATCGACCGGCAAGGCCGCGAGTGCGCGCCGAACGAATGCGGCGAACTCGTGCTGCGCGGCGAGCAGGTGATGAGCGGCTACTACAAGCGCCCGGAAGACACGCTCGCCGCGTTCACGGCCGACGGCTGGCTGCGCACAGGCGACCTCGGCTATCGCGACGATGAAGGCTACTTCTACATCAACGGCCGTGCGAAGGAACTGATCATCAAAGGCGGCGAAAACATCGCGCCGCGCGAAATCGACGAAGCGCTGCTCAGACATCCGGGCGTGCTCGACGCGGCCGCCGTCGGCGTGCCCGATAGCGCATATGGGCAGGACATCGTCGCGTTCATCGTCGCGCGCGCGCGTGAAGAAGAGGCGCTCGAAGCAGGGCAAGCATGCGTATCGCTCGATGTCGCCGACTTGCGTGCGCATTGTTTGCGCGAACTAGGCCGGTACAAGACGCCGAAGGAGTTCCGGTTCGTCACGGAACTGCCACGCGGGCCGTCGGGCAAGGTGCAGCGGCTCAAGCTGCTGAACACCTGAGCGCGGCGCGGGCACAGCGCAACGAGGAGACACATAGAAGCGGACCCGATCCGCCCTGGCTATCGACACACCATCGACGTCGTAGGCGTTCCATAACGGGCGACCAGCGAGAGACACAGGAGACAGCATGGAAAAGCATACGCGGCGCGTGAAGACGCGTCACATCATTCTGGCGGTCATGTGCGTGATGTACTTCATCTCATACATCGACCGTGTGAACATCGCGGTGGCGGGGCCGTTGATCCGTCACGAGATGGGGCTGACATCGGCGGAACTCGGTCTGGTGTTCTCTGCGTTCGCCTATCCGTACGCGATGATGCAGATCATCGGCGGATGGCTGTCGGACAAGTATGGTCCCAAAGCCGTGCTGACCGTGCTGTCGATCATATGGGGCGTGGCGACGCTCGCGACGGGCTTCGCCGGCAGTGTCGCGATGCTGGTCGCGCTGCGCTTCGCGCTCGGCATCGGTGAAGGCGGCGCGTTTCCGACGGCCACGCGCGCGTTCACATACTGGATGCCCGTGGCCGAGCGGGGCTTCGCGCAGGGCATTACGCACAGTTTCGCGCGCCTGGGCGGCGCCGTGACGCCTCCGCTCGTGCTCGCCGTGGTCGCGGCGGGCGGCTGGCGAGACGCGTTCATTCTGCTGGGCGTCGCGAGTCTTGCGTGGACCGTGCTCTATCTGTGCATCTTCACCAATTCGCCGGAGCAGAACAAGCACATCACGCCAGAAGAAACCGCGGAAATCGGCTATCGCGTCGGCGACTGCGATCGGGCAAAGCGCATGGCTACACCGTGGCGCAAGCTGATTCGCCGGATGTGGCTCGTCACGTTCGTCGACTTCTGCTATGGCTGGCTGCTATGGGTCTATCTGACCTGGCTGCCGTCGTATCTGAAGGAATCGCGAGGCTTCGATCTGAAGCATCTCGCTCTCTTCACGGCGCTGCCGCTGCTCGCGGGCGTGATCGGCGATACGCTCGGCGGCGTCGTATCGGACAAGCTCTACAAGGCGACGGGACGTCTGCGTCTCGCGCGCTGCGCGGTGCTGGTGGTCGGCATGGGCGGATCGCTCGCGTTTCTGCTGCCCATGGTCTCGGCCACCGATCCGTTGACGGCTGTGTGGTTCCTGTCGGCGTCGTTTTTCTTCCTGGAGATCACGAACCCTGTGCTGTGGACGCTGCCGCTCGATATCGCCGGCAAATACGCGGGCACGGCGGGCGGCATGATGAACACGGGCTTCGGCGTGGCGGGGATGGTGTCGCCCGTGGTGTTCGGCTATCTGATCCAGACGACGGGCAGCTACAACCTGCCGTTCACGATCTCGGCGGGACTGCTGGCCGTGGGCGTGGTGGCGGCGTGTTTCATCGATACGGGCAAGACGGTCGAGGCCGACGAGGAACGCGAGCGTCTGGAAGGCGTCGAGATTGGCGGAATGCCTGCTTTCGCGAATGCCGCGCCGGGGCTGCGGCTCGAACGGCATCACTTGCGTCGCCCGTTGCGCTGGCGCAAGTGATGCGTTGACGTGCGTGACGAATCCCGGCCGCGACGAGCTTCAGCCGGCGGGATTCACTTTGCGTAACCGCCAGATCAGGCTGGACGTATCGAGGCGGTTGCCACCGAGCGCCTGCACGTCGCCGTAGAACTGGTCGACGAGTGCCGTGACAGGCAGCGACGCGCCGTTGCGCTTCGCTTCGTCGAGGCAGATGCCGAGATCCTTGCGCATCCAGTCGACGGCAAAGCCGAAGTCGAACTTGCCTTCGAGCATGGTCGGGCCGCGGTTGGCCATCTGCCAGCTGGCCGCCGCGCCCTTGCCGATCACCTCAAGCACGCGCGCCATGTCGAGCCCGGCGCGCTGGCCGAAATGCAGTGCTTCCGACAGGCCCTGGACCAGACCCGCGATGCAGATCTGATTGACCATCTTCGCGAGCTGGCCGGCACCTGCGGGGCCAAGCAGCGTGACGGCCGCGGCGTAGTGCTCCAGCGTGCCGCGAACGCGTTCGAATGCGTCCGCGTCGCCGCCGCACATGATGGTCAGCGTGCCATTCTGCGCGCCCGCTTCGCCGCCCGATACGGGCGCATCGATGAAATGCACGCCGCGTTGCGTTGCAAGCGCGAAGAGCTCGCGCGCCACGTCGGCCGAGGCCGTCGTGTGATCGACGAGCACGGCGCCCGATGCCATCCCGGCGAAAGCACCGTCGTCACCGAGCACGATGCTGCGCAGATCGTCGTCGTTGCCGACGCACGCGAGCACGAGGTCGGCGCCGTTCGCTGCGTCGCGTGGCGTCGGGGCTGTACGTCCGCCACATTCCGACGCCCATTGCGCAGCCTTCGACGCAGTGCGGTTATAGACCGTCACGTCGAGGCCGGACTTCGACAGATGCCCTGCCATGGGATAACCCATGACACCGAGGCCGAGAAACGCAACGCGTGCGACACGCGGAATCTGGGCTGATGTATCGCTCACTGTGACTCCTTGGAAGAAGACGGGGAGGGGAACAACGATTATCGCAGGACAGCGCGTGGCTGAATTGACTGCTCAGATGCGGCTGACTTCCGGTCACTGGAACGACCGGCTGCGTTCTTCGTGCCGTTCTGCATGATCGTATCGGGCGCAAGCGTGCGCGCGATGGCGCTGTCGTGCGTGTTGTCGCTGACGTGCGTGTTGTTTTGCGCGGCGTCGATGATTCAGCAGGCGGGCTTGGCTAGCAGTGATTCTTCTTAGCCGGGGCGCGGCACGCAGAATTTATGTTGTCGGCAGCCGTGAGGCGAGTGCCGCAGAGGGCATCCGCGTGAGTAGTCTTCGTGGCGGCAAGCGTATCCGCGAATGCCGGTGGTAACGGGAGCCAGTCGAACAAGAAGCGTCGCAGACGCAAACACATTCCCGCAACCAGCGATCTCCAGCAGCCGGCTACAAGGAATCAAAACGTCTTGGCGAGTTCACTCGCCGCTTCCTGTAGCCGGGGAATGAATTCCAGAGCCCGTGAAAGCGGCGTCCGCGACACGGGAGCGTGTACCGCGATAGCGGCAATGCATTCGCCTTGCTCGTTTCTGACAGGAGCGGCCACGCAAGCAATTCCAACGACAAATTCTTCATTGTCCACAGCAATACCCTTATGCGCGATGCGGTCCAGCTCGCTTTCGAGCAACGCCGGGTCGGTGAGCGTATTAGGGGTAAAACGCTGCAATTGCAGCGCCCGCACGAGCGCCGCGCGCTCCTCGCGAGGTAGCATCGCAAGCAGCAACTTGCCGCTCGCGCTGCAATAGGCGGGCACATGCGAGCCTGGCTTCAGGTCGAGGCGTAACGGCCACGGCGCCTCCATGCGGTCGAGATAGAGTACTTCCGTTTCGTGAAGCATCGTCAGATTGCACGTCTCGCCGAGATCGGAGACGAGGCGTCCGAGAATCGCATGCCTCAGGCGCCGGGCGCTCGACTGCATCATCACGCCAAGCCCCAGTTGCGCGAGGCGCGGGCCGATCACATAGGCGTTTTTCTGCCCCGGTTCGCGGATCACTAGGCCGCCGGCTTCGAGCGAAGCCAGCATGCGATGCAACGACGCCTTCGGAAGATCGATGTCGTGTGTGATGTCGGCAAGCGACACGGGGCCGTCCGCGGCGACGAGATGTTCGAGCAGAGCGAACGCGCGCAGCGTCGGAGTGTCAGCCTTTTTCATGTCCGCCGTTCCGGAAAATGGATCGGCCGTATTGTACTGAATGCGCTTGCCGTGTGGGCCGGGCGGATGGTCCGGAGCATACGAAGTGGACGCGTCAGAGGCCATCCGATTTCGAATTTCGGAACGAACCGATGTAGTGCTTTCGCGCCTGCTTTCGGATGTGTGTGGCTCGACCGCTGCGGCGCCGGACGACCCTGTCGCGTCCATTATGCTTGCCTCCTGGCTCCCGGACGAAGATGTGATCGTTATTGCCGCGTGACAAGCGGCAATCCCCGGCAGGGTCAGAAGTTGCCGGGGAACGCCGCGCTGCGGGACGGCTGGATCAGACGTAGTCCTTGTACTTGTCGAGCAGGCGCACGGGCTTGGACAGCGCATCGCGGCGGAACGGATCGCCCAGTTCGCGCGTGCACATGATCTCGACGATCGTGGTCTTGCCGTGATTCATCTGCAGGTCGATCGCCTTCTTCAGTGCCGGGCCGACGTCCTCGAGCCGGTCGACGACGATGCCCTCGGCGCCCATCGCCTTCGCGATGCCCGCGAAGCTCGGATTGTCGAGCTCGCCGGCGACGAAGCGGCGGTTGTAGAAGTCCACCTGGTTCTTCTTTTCCGCGCCCCACTGGCGGTTGT
>NZ_FNYE01000055.1 GCF_900108945.1 Paraburkholderia diazotrophica
ACGCTGAACGTCACCGGGCTCGAGAGCGGCGCCACGGTTGAATATTCCACCGATGGCGGCCACACGTGGAGCGCAAGTTTCAGCGCGAGCGAGGGCGTCAACGATGTCCAGGTCCGCCAGACCGACGTCGCCGGCAATGTCTCGAACGCGACCAGCTTCAGCTTCACGCTCGACACGTCGGCGGCCGCGCCAGTTGTTGCACTCACGACCGACTCGGGTAGCAGCGCCACCGACCACATCACCAATACCGGCACGCTGAACGTCACCGGCATCGAGAGCGGCGCCACCGTCCAGTATTCGGTTGATGGCGGCCACACGTGGAGCGGCAGCTTCAGCGCGAGCGAAGGTCTCAACAATGTCCAGGTCCGTCAGACCGATATCGCCGGCAATGTCTCCGGCGCGACGAGCTTCAGCTTCACGCTCGACACGTCGGCGGCCGCGCCGGGCGTTGCGCTCACCACCGACTCGGGCAGCAGCGCCACCGACCACATCACCAATACCGGCACGCTGAACGTCACCGGCATCGAGAGCGGCGCCACCGTCCAGTATTCGGTTGATGGCGGCCATACGTGGAGTTCCACCTTCAGCGCCACCGAAGGCGTCAACAACCTCCAGGTCCGCCAGACCGATATCGCCGGCAATGTCTCGAACGCCACGAGTTTCAGCTTTACCCTTGACACGACGCCGCCGTCGCTCCTGTCGTGGCAGTACAAGGGAAACACGCTGACCGCCAACGCTGACACGTCCAACGTCTGGAAAGTCGGGGTTCACGACAACACGACGTCGACTGACTACAGCGCAACGCAACAATCCGCGGGAACATGGACCGTCTCACAGCAAGGGCTCAATAACCACTCGCTGACCGTGACCGAGTGGGACCTCGCAGGCAACACGCTATCCTCCACGAACAAGGCCCCCGCGGGTGCGGCCGGTTCCGGCATCAATCTCGCGCTGGCAGACCCATCGAGCCACGCGGCCGATCTCTCGGTAACGATCGCGGGCGTTCCGTCCGATTGGCACCTGAATGCCGGAACCGACCTCGGCAACGGCACGTGGGCCGTCCCCGCAAACGATCTGAGCGCGCTCAGTGTCACGCCGCCGGCTTCGTTCACGGGCGCGACCGTTCTCACGGTCACCGAGAACTGGACCAACGCCGACGGCAGCCACGCGACGCTCACAGTCGCCGATAACGTCGAAGCGTATGCCGCCAATGCACCGATCTTCGCGTGGTCCGGCGACGATCACCTGACGGGTTCAGCCGGCAGCGATCTGTTCGTCTTCGCGCAGCCAATCGGCAACGATACGGTGCACGACATGAACGTCGCGGCCGACAAGATCGATCTCGTCGGCTTCACGGGCATCACGAGCTTCACCGATCTGCAAGCCCATCTGACCGACGATGCCCACGGCAACGCACTGATCACACTCGGCGCGAACGAAACCATCACCGTGCTTGGCGTCCACTCGGCCGATCTCACCGCGGGCAACTTCGTATTTGATCAGACGCCCGTCATGTCGAATGCGGGCATCATGACACTGAACGATGGCGCGATGCTTCCGCTGGGTGGCACGATCGACAACACGGGGGCAATCGCGCTGGCTTCGACGGGCCACGAGACAGACCTCGAAATCCTCGTCAGGGACGCAACGCTGAAAGGCGGCGGAAACGTGACGCTCTCCGACGATAGCCATAACGTGATCTTCGGCGGCACTGCGGATGCAACGCTCATCAACGCCGACAATACGATCTCCGGCGCGGGTCAGATCGGTGCGGGCCAACTCAGCCTCGTCAATGGCGGGACGATCGTCGCGAACGGCACCCATTCGCTGCTGATCGACACAGGAAGCAACGCCGTCGTCAACACTGGCACGCTCGAAGCAACAGGCGCAGGAGGCCTCGAAATCAACGGCGCCGTGGCCAACTCGGGCAACCTGTGGGCCAACGGTGGCAACCTGATGGTTCACGGTGATGTCACGGGTAGCGGCAGTGCGATGATCAGCGGCGCAGCGATGCTCGAGTTCGGCGCTGCATCGGCGGCCAACACGACCTTCGCCGACGGTGCGGCAGGCACGCTCAAGCTCGACCAGGCCGCCAGCTTTACCGGCACCGTGTCGGGATTCGCAGCTGGCGACACCCTCGATCTGGCAGACGTGCTGAACACCGACAACACCACGCTCAGCTTCGCGGCCAATGCCGCGGGAACAGGCGGCACGCTGACCGTCAGCGATGGCGTGCATACGGCGAACATCTCGATGCAAGGCAACCTGTCTGGCACCGGATTCCATCTGGCGCATGACCAGGGCAGCGGGACGATCGTCACCTACGTCGCACCTCCGCATATCCAGGAGTATTAAACGCAGCACACGTCAAGCGAGCCCGAGCCGGCCGCCGACCGGCTCGGGCATCGCTAGCGGATGCTTCGATTCTCAACGTCTTGCTCTCGAAATCTGAAGAAGTCGATGTTCCGTATCGGGTATCCCGTCAACGGAAGTTGCGCTTCTTGAAGCCGCAACGTGTGTCCAGTAACATGAGTCGCCATGCGGTTCCGGGTCGGGGAAATGTGGGTTCGTGCTTATGCACCCCGGAATGCAAGCCGCCCATGCGTTACAGGAAACGCACAATGAACAACAACAAGCTCTTGCCTGCCCTGCTCGTGCTGGTGTCAGGGTTCGCGCTATCGCATTCGCATGCAGGTGCGCAAACCCTTCAGGAAGCAGTCGAGCAAGCTGTCAGAACCAACCCCGAGGTGCTGGCCACGACGCATAACCGGGAAGCGGCAGATCAAGGGCTGAAAGGTGCGCAGGCCGGATACTGGCCTCGCCTCGACCTCGACGCCGCCATTGGACGCGAACGGCGGGACGACGCGGAGACGCGCCTGCTCGGCGTGAGTCAAACAACGTTCACCCATCGCACGACCAGCGTGACGCTGTCGCAAATGCTGTTCGACGGTTTCGGCGTCAAGAGCGAGGTCGCGCGTCAGAAAGCCCGCATCGATTCTTCGGCCAATGCTGTGGCCACCACTTCGGAAGACGTGGCGCTGCGCGTCGTGGGCGCGTATCTCGAAGTCTTGCGCCGCCAGGAAACGACGGCCGCCGCCGAGGACAATATCGAAGCGCATCGCCGCATCTATGAGCAGATCAGGCTGCGCAGCGAGCGTGGCGTAGGACGCCGCGCCGATCTTTATCAGGCAGAGACCAGACTGGCTCTCGCCCAGGACAATTTGCGTTCCGAACAGAGCAGCCTGAAAGATGCAGAGATCGCTTATGCTCGTCTGGTCGGCGGGCCGCCTGGGGCACTCGTCAAGCCAGTCGCACCGGAGAGAGACATTCCGCCGAGCGCGCAACTGGCCGTCGACGCGGCACTGGCCTATCACCCCGCGCTCGCAGGCGCCGAGGCGGACGTCGAGCAGGCGCGCGCCCAATACGATGTCGCAAAGTCCGCACTATGGCCGCGCCTCGATCTCGAACTCAGCACATTGAATGACCGTGAGGGCATTCTTGGCCCGACCAACGACCGGCGCGTCATGCTGCGGCTTCGCTATAACATCTTTCAGGGCGGCGCCGATAAGGCTCGAATCGGCGAGACGCATGCTCAGGTCCGCGAAGCCGAGGAGACACGCAATCGCACGCGCCGCCAGATCGAGGAAAGCGAGTCGCTCGCCTTCAACGCTTACCTCACGGCACGCGACCGGGTTGTCGTGCTGAAGCAATACGTCGATTCCAGCGCGGCGACCCGCGAGGCGTATTCGTTGCAGTTCGGCATCGGACAACGCTCGCTGCTCGACCTGCTCAACGCGGAGAACGAGTACTACAACGCGCGCACCGACTATATCGGCGGTCAGTATGCGCAGGCGGCGAGCGCATACCGGGTGTTCGCGGGCATGGGGCAACTGCTCGACGCGCTGCGTGTTGCAATGCCAGCTGAGGCTGTCGCGATCCACAGCGCGCGAGTGCCGTAACCATCGCGTTGCCCGGCAAAGTGTCCAGGCGATCGCAGGCGAGCCGCTTTCTGCCTTTGCTTTGCCAGATGACACACAACAGGCACAAACGCGAGCGCCTTGCTTCTTCCGCGCGCCGCGCGCGACCTTGCACGCAATCGGGCGCATCAAAAACAACAGGCGGCCGACTCTTCGATCAGGTTGCGATCTCAACCAGTCTCGCAAGACGGGATCACATGGCCGTGAAGGTCCGATGGCGCTTGTGCGCGCTGGACGCTGCCTGTTCACGCCGCATTCACGGCGTCCTTGAAAGTCTTGCCAGCCGAGAACTTCACGGTTTTCGCGGCGGGAATCGTGATAGTCTCGCCCGTCGACGGATTGCGCCCGCTACGTTCGGCGCGGGCGCCCGTCGAAAACGAACCGAAACCGAGCAGCTGGACGGTCTCGCCGCGCGTCACGGCCGCCGTCACGGTTTCGAGGATGGCATCAAGGGCTTCGGCCGTGCTGGCCTTGCTTTCACCCGTGGTGGTGGCGACCGCTTCGATGAGTTCGTGTTTGTTCATCTTTGAGCTCCTTTGAAAAACACGCCCGCGCATTGCGGACCGGTCGCCTACCCTACCGCACGTGTACGGCGCAAGGCAACCCATGAGGTCTTGAAGAAGACAGGACAGCGTTTTCCCCGCAAAATGCCGCTTCCTTTTATGGGCCGGTTTTGGTGAAGCCAGGGCGGGCCGCGATGCGCCACTGACGGTTGATTGCACGTGCTGGTTGGAGTCGTTGAATAAGGGCAATCGCAGCGATATCCTTCGCGCCTGAACGGCATCGCCGAAGACAGAGACGTACGGAAGCAACTGACGCAATGCGACTGGGACGCATCACAGCATGCCGCTCATTGGTGCATGGCAAGGGACTCTTTACGCTGCAGCCTATTGCCGCCGGCGAGCGGCTCATCGAATACAAGGACGAAGTGACCAGCTGGCGACGAGCTGCCGCCCGATAGCGATCGGAGATCGGGCACACACTCGCGTTCGGCCTTTCCGACGGACGTGTGATCGATGGCAGCCGCGGAGGGAACAGTGCCCGTTTTCTGAACCATGCATGTACGCCCAACTGCGAGGCAATCGAAACAGGCGGCCGCGTCTTCATTCACGCACTCACTGCCATCACGAGAGGCGAGTTGTTTATCGATTACGGCCTCGTCATCGACGGCGAGATCACCGAGGACATCCGGGCACAGTACGCATGTCATTGCGGTACTTCCGCGTGCCGTCGATCGATGCTCGGCGGCAACGCGACAACGCCATGACCGAGTCGCGCGTTCAGACGGATTCCACTGGCGGACAACAATCTTCCAATCTGCAGGGGGCAAAACATTTCATTTTTCGCTCGCCACCGTCACGTGGACTTTTGTAAGATCCCCGTGCAAAAATCCAAACGCTGATTTGACCCGTTCGTCGCGCCGATCGGATTCGGCGCGACGTAGATGCCCTTCAAACGCGCGCGACACGCGCAAGTCACCCAGCGACGACGATGGCAATGTCGGCCGCATGTTTCCACTGAACATCACTACGCGGCGCGGGCGCGCGAGGCCGCGCGCGTAGGTTCACGCTTTCGGGCTAATGTTCTGGTTGACCCGAAAGAGGTTCCTCGGATCGTACTTCGCCTTGATCGAGGCAAGGCGCGTGTAGTTCCCGCCGTAGCTCAGTTCGACCCGGTTCCCGGCCTCGTCGGCGTCCATGAAGTTGACGTAAGCGCCTTCCAGATTGAACGGGTGGACGGCCTCCCAGTAGGCACGGCCCCACGTCTTCAGTGCCTCGGCGTCCTTGGGCTCCGGACTGATCGCCGCAATGACCATCGAAAAAGACGCGTCCCGCGCGCTCCATGGCGTGGCATCCTTGGCGACCCGCCGAACGGCGCCGTCTATCGGATAAAGGTGCATCAGGCAGAAAGGAGTGGGTGCCTCGAGCGCGTTGGCGATGTGCACATCGATCGCCTCGTCAGGCAACGCCTTGACGAAGTCGCCCTTCCAATACCACTGCAAGCCTTTAGGAAAGAAGGGATCGAAGAGACTGTTGATGGCAGTCCACGGCATCTCACTCATCCAGTTGAACAGCGGAGCAGGCAGTTTTTCGAGCAGCGAGGCCATGACCTTATTGCCCTCTTCGATCGGCCCGTTGAAAGCACCGATCAGAGCGCAGGCGCGCTTGTTCCAGTGCTCCCTGGGGAATGGATCGGTCGGAGGCACGGTTTTGAGGCCGACAAAGAGGCCGAGTTCTTCGGGAGCGTCTGGGATGAAGTCGCGGTACATCGCCATAACTTGCCTGGCTTCCCGGGCGTCCCAGAAGATCGGACCGGCGAACACCATTTTGGCCGGGTGGGCCTGGAACAGAAAGCTTGTGACCACGCCGAAGTTACCGCCGCCACCGCGCACTGCCCAGAAGAGGTCAGCGTGCTGATCCTTGTTAGCGGTGACGAAAGAGCCGTCGGCCAGCACTACATCCACCTCCAGCAAATTATCGATGGTGAGGCCATGCTTGCGCGTGAGGTAGCCGGTACCTCCGCCCAAAGTCAGACCTGCGACGCCTGTGCTACCGACGATGCCCAGTGGTACCGCGAGGCCGAATGCGTGTGTTGCGTGATCGACATCCGCTGCAGTGCAGCCCGGATCGACACGCACGGTGCGGCTCGCAGGGTCGACACGCACGCTACGCAACTGGGACAGGTCGATGACGAGCCCGCCCTCGCAACTCCCCAGACCAGGCCCGCTGTGCCCGCCTCCGCGGATTGCGAGAAGCAGTTCGTTTTCGCGCGCATAGTTGACCGCCGCTATCACGTCGGCAGCATCGGTGCAGCGCGCGATCACCTTGGGCCGCTTATCGATCATGCCGTTGTACAGCGCTCGCGCCTCATCATAGTCCTCGTCTGACGGACCGATCAGCCTGCCGCGAAATCCCTGAATCGCGAACTCGTTCATGACGCTGCCTCCTTGAACAGTTAATTCATCGCGCACCCACGCGCGACGATGCGCCGACGTATCAAGAAGCCGCGCGCCGAACTGTCGATAAGGACAAAATCTGGCGCATGGAATCAAATCGGCACAGCGCACCCTATCCGGTAGCCATTCGCGAGCTTGGCCTCGCACATCACTTGAAAAAAAGCATAGTGCTCCCACGCAAAGGCCGTGAGGAATTTGCGATTGCCGACACTCATAGCAAGACGAGCGAGGGCCCTACCGAATGAAGCCCGACAAATCGGCGCCCGCTCTGTGGTCCAAAAAGCACGCCCCCAGCCGGAGACTTGATCAGCGAGAGGGCTTTTAGTGTCCAACGCTGACTCAAATGATCATTTGAATGGCCGCCGGGTCGCAACTATGCATTCGCTTGCAGTGAAAGCTGACCTTCGCCGCCGCCGAAGTGGGGAATGTGGGCAAAGTGACTGCGTAGCCGCCTGAGGGGTGCGGTACGGCCGAATTCTGCGCAAGCTGGGCCGTCGTGTTCAGGAGTAATGCAGCCGTTCTAATGGCGGGTTGCGGCACTCGCTGAACGGCAGGTTGTGGCCGATCCTCGCCAAACACAAACATAATCCCGCCGTGCCGCCAGCGCCAACGCGCGACCCGGCAGCCGCAGCCGATCAGTGTCCCCTGACGACGAGATGTTCTCCACCACGCGTCACGTGTTTCCTTCCCCTCACGGGCTCGATACCTTCGTGTCAAAAGCCAACCTGGCGAGGAGGCCCGCACAAAACCGGTCGCAAGCGGCCCCTGCTCTATCATTGCCAACTATCTGACCTGTCCGGAACGATCATGGAGCTTCGGCATCTTCGCTATTTCATCGCTGTCGCCGAATTGCGCAGCGTGCGGGCGGCATCTGAACAATTGCATGTGACTCAACCGGCGATTTCACGCCAGATCCAGGACCTCGAAGACGCCATCGGCGCGGCGCTGTTCGACCGCACCTCGCGCGGCCTCAAGCTGACAGCCGCCGGCGATGCGTATCTCGCGGAAGCACGTGACATCCTCGCGCGCGTCGATGCCGCGAACCGCCTCGCGCGCCGCATCGCGGACGGCGTGCAGGGCCATCTGCGCCTCGGTTTCGTCGAAAACGCGGCGTGGAGCGGCATCGTCTCGCATGCGTTGAACGCGTTCGAACAGGCGACACCGCACGTCGCACTTGAACTCACGCCGATGAACACGCCCGAGCAGCTCGACGCGATTGCTGCGGGCCGGCTCGACGGCGGCTTCTGCTACCGCGTCGGCACGCTGCCAGAAGGCATCACGAGCACTCGCGTGCTCGAACAGAACGTCGTGCTTGCCGTGCCGGAAACGTGGCCGCTCGGCCGCGCGGGGTCCATCGCCGCGAACGAGCTGACAGGCAAGCCGTTCATCGCTTTCCCGCGCCGCGTCTATCCTGCTTACTACGACCGTTTGCTCTCGGCATGCGCGGACCGCGGGCTGACGCTCGATATCCGCCAGGAAGCTTCGACTGAAACAGCGATCCTTTCGCTGGTCTCCGCGGGCATGGGCGCCGCGATCGTCAATGCCGCCAACCGCGATCGCCCGCCGGCACGCGTGCGTTTCGTCGAACTGCGCGATCTGTCGGTGCCGTTGCCGCTCGAGTTCTGTTTCTCTTCCGCCCAGACGAACGCCTCGTTAAAGCGCTTCGTCGATCAACTGAAATAGCGGCAGCGGACTCTTCCCGGACGCGATGCCTCCAAGGCATCGCCCGCCGCAGAAAACGGCATTGGCCGCGGCTTTTATCGTCAGCGATAGTAAAGACAACTTCCTCTTTACGGTTCGCGCCATGTCCAATTCCGCTTCGCTCATCGCCACCGATATCGACTTCGAACGCACCGGCTTTCAGACGGGAACGCTGCGGCTGCCGTGGTCGCACGACCGTTCGGCGTACGGCCATATTCCGATTCCGCTCGCCGTGCTCAATGCAGGCGCGGGCACGGGGCCGACCGTCCTGTTGACGGGCGGCAATCACGGCGATGAATACGAAGGTCCTGTCGCGCTGATGAAGCTGCTGCAGCGCCTGCCTTCGATGGCGATACGCGGCCGCCTGATCGTGATTCCCGGCCTGAACTTCCCGGCGTTCGTCAACGGCACCCGCACGTCGCCGATCGACCGCGGCAATCTGAACCGCCTGTTCCCTGGTGCGCGCAACGGACAACCGACGGAGATGATCGCGCATTACATCGAAACCGAACTGCTGCCGCGCGCGGACATCGTGATCGATCTCCACGCAGGCGGCGCTTCGTTCGAGCACGCGCCGACGCTGCTCGCCTCGCCGCCCGCGCAACCCGAACGGCGCGCGCTGTACATGGATCTCGTGCGCACATTCGGCGCGCCGAACACGATGGTCATGGATTTGCTCGGCGAAGACCGCACGTTCGCCGCCGCGGCCGAACGCCACGGCAAGCTTTTCCTGTGCGGCGAATTTGGCGGTCACGCGGGCTGCGATGCGGCCAATCTCGCGATCGTCGAATGCGGCTTGCAGCGCGTGCTGCACCGGCTCGGCATCACACCCGACGAAACACCGTCGCCCGCGAGCAAGACACGTTTCCTTCGCGTCGAAGGCGCACGCCATTACGTGTACTCGCCACTCGCGGGCGTGTTCGAACCCGCGTTCGCGCTCGGCGCACAGGTTCGTGAAGGTCAACTGGCAGGGCGTCTCTTCGATCCGCACCGTCCGTGGCAAGCGCCGCTCGACATTGCGTTTCGCGGCGACGGCAGGGTCATGTGCATGCGGACTTTTGCGCGCGTCGAACCCGGTGACTGCATCGCGCTGCTGGCGTCGGAAGCCAACGTCGATTGAATTCCTAGCGTCCTTGCAGTCAGCAGCCCATGCCACGACTGACCATACGGAGACCACTGATGAGCGCACATCCTATTTCGCCCCAGCCCGCCGATGAGATCGCGCGGAGCACAACGCACGACGGCGTGCGCCACCCTGTCTACATCGTGCTGCTGTTCTTCGTCTGCTTTGCGTTTTCGTATCTGGACCGGCAGGTCGTCAGCATTCTCGTGCAGCCGATCAAGCAGTCGCTCGCGCTAACGGATACGCAAATCGGCTTGCTGCAAGGCTTTTCGTTCACGATGTGCTACGCGACGGCAGGCGTGTTCGTTGCGCGCCTTGTCGACCGCGCTAATCGCGTAAAGCTGATCGCCGCGTGCATTGCAATCTGGGCGATCTCGACCACGGCATGCGGATTCGCATCGAACTTTACGGAGCTGCTGCTCGCTCGCGCCGGCACGGCCGTCGCCGAGGCCGCGCTGAGTCCCGCTGCGCTGTCGATCTTCAGCGACATCTTCGCGCCGCGCCGCGTGGCGCGCGCGAGCAGTGTGTTCATGCTTGGTCCTTACGTCGGCGGCGGTGTGGCGTTGTTCGGCGGCGGCATGCTGCTATCGGCGGCAGCGGGCGGCGGCAACGTCTGGCTCGCCGCGCACGGCATCGCCCCGTGGCAAGCCGTGTTCGTCGTGGTGGGGCTGCCGGGTCTGCTGCTGGCCGCGCTCGTTGCGTTCACGATTCGCGAGCCGGCACGGCTCGAAATCCAGGCACACGCCGCGCATGCGCAAGACGAAATGCCGTCGCTGAAGGACGTGCTCGCTGAACTGTTCGTGCGCAACCGCTTCTGTCTCCCTTACTTCGCTGCGTATGTCGCGCTGATTACGCTGTTCTACTCGCACGCCGCGTGGTTTCCCACGCTGCTGATGCGTCATTTCCATCTTGCACCCAATGTGGTCGGACAGATGGCGGCGCCCGCCTACATGATCGGCGGCATGCTCGGCGTCGTTTGCGCAGGTATGCTCGCGACCCGCGTCACCGACGACACGACATTGCGCCGCGTGCTCGGCTTCTCCGCATGCGCCGTCGTGCTGCTGGTGCCGGCCGCGATCGCCATGCCGCTGGTGGGCGACAGCGGCGCGGCGATCGCGCTCTATGGAATCTGTGCATTCACCGCGAGCATCGCGATGGGCCTTGCGCCCGTGCCCTTGCAGATCGCTGTGCCGAACCGGATGCGCGGCCGTTCGCTCGCGTTGCTGGTCTTCATGACGAACGCGATCAGTGGTGGCGTCGGCCCGTTATCCGTCGGCTATCTGAACGAGCGGCTGGGACAAACGGGCACAAGCCTAGGAACGGCGCTTGCATTGGTCGGCGGCATTTCTGCGCTCGTCAGCGCGATACTCTATGCAATGGCAACGCAGCGAGTATCGGTTGCGAAGGCTCAATGACTTTCGGAGAATACGATGCTTATAGAACACGCTTCACAGGTCCATCGTGTCGGCGCGGCCACCGTTACCCGCGTCGACGAAACCAGCTTCGCGCTTGCGCCCGACCAACTGTTCCCCGCGTGGAATCCAGGCGACGGGCGCGCGCTGGAAGAACGCTTCACCACCGACAGCCTCGATCTCACGAACCGCCGCGTGCCGCTGAAGACGCATCTATGGGTCGTCGAACTGGACGGTCTTACCATCGTCGTCGATACAGGCATCGGAAACGGCAAGTCGCGGCCGTTCAGCGCGCTGTTCGACAGGCTCGACAATCCCGTGCTCGAACGTCTCCATGCTGCGGGCTTCCAGCCGGAGCAAGTCGACCTTGTGCTGCTTACCCATCTGCACGTCGATCATGTCGGCTGGAACACGCATTGGCAGGACGGCCGCTGGGCGCCCGTCTTCCCGAATGCGACGTATGTCTTCGGCGAGCGCGAGCGCGACTATTTCGCCACGCCCGAAAGCGAGGCGCGACGGATGGTGTTCGAGGACAGCGTACTGCCAATCATCAAGGCCGGACAGGCGCGTGCAGTGCCGGACGCGGGCGAAGAGATTCTCGACGGCATCCGCTTTCTGCCGACATTCGGGCACAGCACTGGACATATGGCAATCGAAATTCGCTCACGCGGCGAAACGGCGCTTTTCTCAGGCGACGTGATGCACAGCGCACTGCAGGTCCATCGGCCGGAATGGAACTCGGTGTTCTGCTCCGATCATGAACGCGCCCGCGAATCGCGGCATGGGTTGCTCACTTACGCGGCGGAAACGGGAGCGACCGTGTTTGCCGCGCATTTCGCGGAGACGTCGGCGGGCACTGTAACGCGGGTGGGTAGCGGATTCGAATGGAGTTACGCGCGGGCGCACCGATCCGGCGGTACGTGACGAGAACGTCTACGCAATCATCACGATGGGCACGGCGCTGTCGTCGCTTGTCGGTGTCCACGATCTGATCGATACCGCCAAATTGCCAGCAGCACGGTCGCGCGATCGAGCTTCACCGTGCTCACGTATCTGGCGACGCTGGTCATTTTCTACGCGTATTGTTACCCGATATCGCTGCTTACGCGCTGGCTCAAGAACCGTTTTGTCAATGCGTAGGACGTCTTCGGCAGCGTCGAAAGGGAACGCATCGAGTTCGAGCTCGATGGCGGCAAGCCAGCACTCGGGTCGCAGCGCTCAGCCGTGGCTAATCCCCCGACTGTTCTTCAGCGGTTTCCTCTTGACGCTGAAGAATCCGGGGTCGGGCTTGCAGGATTGAATAAAATAAAACCTGTATCCGCAAACCAGGCCATGCAAGTCGATCCTTTGCGCCTTTCCCCGGTGACGATGTGCGCGACGCGCTCGAAGAGGTGTTGCGTCAGCGTCAGTTGCGCGCGGCCTTCGTCATCCAGGGCGTTGGGACCCTCAGCGTCGCCCAGTTGCGATTCGCGAACGCGGCGTGAACCACGCGGCCGGTGCGACTGCAATCGACGTCCATCTGCTCCCGGCCGCTTTGGCAGCTTCCGGCTGGCCTTCGTCTCTCGACAGCCTCGTCGAGGCGGCCGGGGGCGTCACTACAGTCAGCCCCTGGATGGCACCGGCCAGACGGCATGTCGCACCATGTTGAACTTGCGGATCGTATTCCACGTCTACCGTCTGTAAGCAAATCGTGCCGACCGTCACACGCAGTGCGGCTGAGACGGACAGCATAGCGGTGTTTCCATCAGGTTGCGCATGACATCAACGACGCGGGCTGCGCTCGCCGGCTTTTGCCGGAGAGCGCAGCCCGCGCACCGGATGAACGTGCTCATGATCAGGGCGTTTTACGACTTATATCCGACGGCTGCTTGCGTCACTTACGCCCCTGAACGGTGATCGACACATACCGATCCTGTTGCAGGCACGCGATCAGCGTGCGAGTATCGCCATCCGGACAGTGCGTTCTCGGCTGGCTCGAACCCACGCCTTCCGCGTGAATGATGCTGCCGTCCAGTCCCTGAGCAACGAGATAATCGCGCACCGTGTTGGCCCGCGCGAGCGATAACGGCTCGTTGATTGATTCTGGACCGAGCCTGTCGGTATGGCCCACGACCGTGATTGCGCTCACCTGCTCATGCTTGTGGATGCGTGCGGCTATTTCGTCGAGTTCGGCTTTCGCAGGCGGCAACATGCTCTCGGGTGTCGACTTGCCGAACGGAAACAGCGCATCGTTTTGCAGTGCAAAGTTTTCGAGCGTAGTACCTTCGCCCGCGACCGCACCGGTTCCGGCCGACGCGAGACTGCCGGACTGCTGGCCGCAGCTGAACAGCAGAACACGCGGGTCATTGCGGTTGTCGTCGGCAGCGCGAACGCGGTCGATTCTGTCGATCGCCTGCACCGCCTTGTCGCCGCAGATGCGTTGCGCCACGTCCATGCAGGTCGACGCGCTCTCGAACAGTCCGTGGCACTCGGCCCGGTATGTCCTGACGCCGTTGCTCGCATCGACCGAATAGGCGTTGAAGGTTGGACCACTCGCCGCCGTGCATCCCGTCACGACAAGCACGGCGGTAGACAAAAGGCTTGCAAAAAAGAGTCGATTCATCATGTACTCCATAGACTGTGTGTGGCGAAGAACGCGGGACGCGCCGCTGCGGCCCCGCCTTCGTGACTTACCATTGCATAGCCGCGCCGACGCCGACCGTCGTGCCCCCGGGGCTCATGCCCACGCCGGCTTTCATCTTTACGTTTTCCGTCAGGCGCGCCGTGCCGCCGATCGCCACCGCCTGATAGCCCCTAAAGCCCGCCGTGCCGATACCGAGCGACAGCGTCTTGTCCTTGTCGACTTCCGGAATCATCGTCAGCGCGGTCGCCGCTGCGATGCCTGAATATGCATTGCGCGCGGTCGAATTGATGCCGTTTTGCAGTTCGCTCATGCGGGCGTCGGTGTATGCGTTTGCCTCTGAAAGCGCGGCGTTCAACTGCTGGACGTTGACCGCATCCGTCGGCGCAGTGCCGGCTGCCACATTGATGACCTGCCGGTTCGCCGCAACTGAGCCGACCGCCACCACATTCGCGCGACCGCCGTCGTTACTGTCCGCGCCAAGGGCCGTCGAGCCGCTACCCGTCGACGTTGCGCCGGCACCCACGGCAGTCGAACCATTGCCCGACGCCGTCGAGCCGTTACCCACCGCCGAGCTGTTATTGCCGGAGGCCACGGCCCCCTGGCCGCCCGCCGACGAATTCGATCCGGAGGTCGTCGGCGGCGTGGGCGTGCCGGGCGAGGATGAGAAGCTGCCGCCGTTATTGGTGGTCTGCTGGTTGATCAGTGTCGTGAGCCGGCTTGCCACCGCATCGAGCTGCGATACGTTCACCGCGTCAGTGCCAGCCTTGCCGGCGGCCAGGCCCGTGATCTGCCGGTTGCCGACGTTGACCTCACCCGCCGACGATTGCGGACTGCTCAATCCGTACGCGATGTAATTGCTCAACGCGCCGACCGTCGTTACCGATCCGGCGCCGAGCGCGACGCTGTTCGCAAACGATGCGCTCGCGCCGGCGCCCAACGCGAGCGCGTCGATTGCGCTGCTGTGCGAACCCGAGCCGATGGCGATCGACCCGGCATTGGCCGCGCTGGCATTCGCGCCCTGGGCGATCGACTGCGCGCCGCTGGCGATCGAGCCGCTGCCCACCGCAATCGCATCCGCCTGTGCCGAACTCGCAGCCTGCCCGATCGCGACGCCCCCCGGCGCTGTCGAGTCGACGATTGCGCCATTGCCGACGCCTACGCCGTTGTCGCCGTTGACCACCGTCGTCGGCCCGACGGCGATCGACTCGGCGCCGACCGCGAGCGAATCCGCTGCCGTCGAGTTCGCGTGGAAGTACATCTGCCCCGTCACGGCGAACGACGATAGCGCGCCCGCCAGCTGCCGGATGGTCACGGCATCATGCGCCTGCGTGCCGTCGGCGACATTCGTCAACTGGCGATACGTGTTGCCGCTCGCGCTGCCAAGGGACACGGCGCCGAGCAGTGTCAGATCGGCTGTGTTGAACGGAATCGAGTGCGTGCCGTTGGCAATCGAGCCAACGCCCGACAGCACGGCGCGGTCGGACACCGAACCCGAGCCGATGGCGACGCCGCCCGCCACCGATGCACTCGACAGCGCACCAAGCGCCACCGCGTTGTCCGCGAGCGCAGAAGCGCCATTGCCGCCGGCAAAGCTGCTCGCACCGTTTGCTGTCGCCGCCACGCCCGCAGCCAGCGCATCAAGGCCGGTCGCACCGTCGTTGTTGTAGTTGCCGCCGTGCGTGCCGCCGTCATTGACGCTGTAGTAGTGCTTGGCGTTCGCCGTCACCACGCTGGCCAGGTTATCGACTGCCTGATCGGTCGCGTAGAGCTGCGAGCCGTTCACTGCATCGGTACTGCTCGCACTGACACGGCCTGCGGCCACATTGGTCACGGTGCGCTCATGCCCCACGCTGCCGACACTGACCGTGCTCGTGGGTGCCGTACCGGCATACGTATAAGCGGTGCCATTGATCGTGTCGCCCGTTGTCGGCACGGCGACGGCCGTCGTCGAGCCGCTGCCGAGCGCCACGTCGTTCGCGTTGCTCGCCGTCGCGCCCTGGCCAAGAGCGGTGCTACTCGCGCCGGCAGCGACGGTTCCCACTCCCGCCGCAAGCGCATTGAGGCCGGCCGCGCCGTCGTTGTTGTAGTTGCCGCCCTGAATGCCGCCGTCGTTGACGCTGTAGTAGTGCGTCTTGTCAGCGGCCACGGTCGTCGCGAGAGCGTCGATCGCCTGATTGCTCTGGTACAACTGCGAGCCGTTCACGGCGTCCGTGCTCGTCGCGCTCAGACTGCCCGCCGCCACATTCTGGATCTGCCGCTCGGCGCCAGCCGCACCCACGCTTACCACGCTGCCCGGATTGGTGCCGGCGAAGCTGTAGACCGTGCCATTGATCGTCGTGCTCGCGGTCGGTGTTGCTGTGCCTGTTTGCGAGCCCGAGCCTAGCGCGACGCTGTTAGCGGATGTCGCGCTCGCGCCGGCGCCCAACGCGAGCGCGTCGATTGCGCTGCTGTGCGAACCCGAGCCGATGGCGATCGACCCGGCATTGGCCGCGCTGGCATTCGCGCCCTGGGCGATCGACTGCGCGCCGCTCGCGATCGAGCCGCTGCCCACCGCAATCGCATCCGCCTGTGCCGAACTCGCAGCCTGCCCGATCGCGACGCCACCCGGCGCTGTCGAGTCGACGATTGCACCATTGCCGACGCCTACGCCGTTGTCGCCGTTGACGACCGTCGTCGGACCGACGGCGATCGACTCGGCGCCGACAGCGAGCGAATCCGCTGCCGTGGAGTTCGCATGGAAGTACATCTGCCCCGTCACGGCAAATGATGACAGCGCGCCGGCCAACTGCCGGATCGTCACGGCGTCATGCGCCTGCGTACCGTCGGCGACATTCGTCAACTGGCGATACGTGTTGCCGCTCGCGCTGCCGAACGACACGGCGCCGAGCAGCGTCAGGTCGGCGGTGTTGAACGGAATCGAGTGCGTGCCGTTGGCAATCGAGCCAACGCCCGACAGCACGGCGCGGTCGGACACCGAACCCGAGCCAATCGCGACGCCGCCCGCCACCGATGCACTCGACAGCGCGCCAAGCGCCACCGCGTTGTCCGCGAGCGCAGAAGCGCCATTGCCGCCGGCAAAGCTGCTCGCCCCGCTCGCCGTTGCCGCCACGCCCGCAGCCAGCGCATTAAGGCCGGTCGCACCGTCGTTGTTGTAGTTGCCGCCTTGCGTACCACCGTCGTTGACGCTGTAGTAGTGCGTCTTGTCGGCGGCGACGGTCGTTGCCAGGCTGTCGATCGCCTGGTTGGTCTGGTAGAGCTGCGAGCCATTCACGGCATCCGTGCTGCTCGCGCTCAGGCTGCCCGCTGCCACATTCTGGATCTGCCGCTCCACACCTGCCGCGCCCACGCTCACGACGCTCGTCGGGTTGCCGCCCGCAAAGCTGTACACCGTCCCGTTGATTGTCGCGCTCGCGGTGGGCGTTGCGGTGCGCGTCTGGGAACCGGCACCCAGCGCGACATCGCCCGCGTTGTTGGCGACCGCGTTCGGGCCTATCGCAACGCTGTCGGTCCCGAGCGCCTGGCTGTCCGTCGCCGTCGAATTCGCGTGGAAATACTTGATGCCCGGCGCGCTGCCGCCGCCGGTGATGGCGGTGATGAGATTCTGCACCGACGTATAGGTGTTGCCGCCATAGCTGAGGCTCGTAGTCAGTGCCCCTGTCGTGCTGTTGTACGTCGTGCCGCCGCCGAGACTCGAGGCCACGCTGTTGCCGAGATTCGTCACCTGGCCGCCTATCGTGTCGATGGCGCTGTCGGCGGCAAAGAGCTGCGAGCCGTTCACCGCGTCAGTACTGGACGCGCTCACGCGCCCGGCTGCGACGTTGGTCAGCTGACGCGGCGCCGCTGCGGTGCCAACACTGACCACACCAGCCGGTGCACCGCCCGCGTAGATCACGCTCGCGCCGTTGACGGTGCCGCTACCGGTAGGCACCGCGGCGGACGTGACCGTCGCCCCTTGGCCGAGCGCCACGTTGGAACCTGAGACGCCGCTCGCGATACTCGCGCCCTGGCCCAGCACCGTGGAATTCGCGACACCGTTGTCCGTAGCCTGATTGCCGACCACGAGCGAGGCCGCGCCCGTCGCGGACGCGCCGAAGCCGCCCGCCGCCGCGTTCGCACCGGAGGAGACCGGCTGTGTCGACGTGACGGAATTGTTGGACACGAACGGGCCTACGGTGCCGCTCGTCAGGCTGTCGACTGCCTGGTTGGTCGCATACAGTTCGCTGCCGTTCACCGCGTCGGTGCTGCTTGCGCTCACGCGGCCTGCCGCGAGATTCGTGAGCGTTCGCTCATTGCCCGCAGACCCGATGCTCACCGTGCTGCCGGGCGTCGTGCCTTGCACCGCATGCGTCACGCCACCCACCGTGACGGTCGCCGTGTCGACGGCCGCGGCAGTCGTGCTGCCGGCGCCGAGTGCGACTGCGTTTGCATTGCTCGCCGACGCGCCCGCGCCCAGCGCAATTGCGCCGCCCAGGTTTGCCACGGCCGAGTCGCCGAGTGCCAGCGCGCTTGCGCCCGTCGCGTTGCTCGCGTTGCCTAGCGCGACGGCGCCCTGGCCGCTCGCGGTGTTGCCGTTGCCCTGCGCGACCGCGCCGTTGCCGGTGGCCGTGTTGTCGGCGCCCACTGCAATTGCGCCATTGCCCGTCGCGCTATTCGGATCGCCGATGGCGACGGCGCCGTTTCCGCTAACTGTCTGCGCCTGACCGAGCGCGACGGCACCCGTCCCGCTCAGCACCTGGGAGCCGTGGCCGCCAGCTATCGAACCGGCCCCGGCCACCGCCGCAACCGTGTTGCTGTCGCCAATGGCCACCGTCGACGCCGCGAGGGCTTGCGACGTAAAGCCAACCGCCGTCGCATTGCCGTTGCTTGCGACCGTCTGGCTGCCCAGCGCGACCGCGCTCGTTCCCGACGCCGTTGCGTTCGTACCCATCGCGATGGCATTGGCATTGGTGCCCGTGCCAGCCGAATCGCCTATCGCAATCGACGAAGAGCCGCCCGAGTTCGCGCCCGAGCCGATCGCAACAGCGCGGATGCCCGAGGCCGCGGCGCCCGCCACTGTCGTAGGCGACGACGAACCGCCTTCCGCGACGGTATCCATCGCACCCAGCGCTATCGCATTGGTGCCGGTGGCCTTCGCGCCGTTCATCATGCCGAGCGAGTTGAGTCCCGAGGCCGACGCTCCCGCGCCCAACGCGACTGCATCCAGTGCCGAAGCTGAGGCCAGTGTGCCGGCGGCGACCGAAGAGGGACCTGATGCCGTGACATCCGTGCCCAGACCAACGGCCCCGGCCGCCGTTGCGCCGGTGCCCGCGACGGTGCGCGCGCCGAGATATACGGCATTAAGGCCGCTCGCGATGGACTGAAAGCCGACGGCGACAGCGTGAGTCCCGGAGCTGGTGGCGGTATAGCCCAGCGCAACCGCTGCTGCCCCGCTGCCCACGGCCTGGAAGCCGAAGGTGGCGGCATAGTCGCCGGTGGAAGTCACATCCGTGCCGATGCCAATGGACGACTGTCCGCTCGATCCCGTGCCTGCGGCCGTGCGCGCACCGAGATACAGCGAGTTGACGCCCGTGGCGCTGGCTCCGGAACCCACAGCAACGCCATTGATTTGCGAACCGACGGCGCCGGTGCCTACTGCCACGGCGCCCGAGGCAACAGCGCTCGAGCTCGAGCCCATGGCGACACCGTTGTTGCCCGTTGCCTTTGCCGAGGGGCCCACAGCGGTCGACAAATTGCCGCTCGAAACCGTGTCGACGCCGATACCAATGGCTCCAGTTCCGCTAGCGGTGACATCGGTACCGATGCCAATTGCCGACTCTGCGGTCGCGCCGGTACCGGGAGCCGCGCGGGCGCCCAGGTAAACTGCGTTGGTAGCAGCGGCAATGGCTTGATAGCCAAAGGCTGAGGCATTGATTCCCGTAGCGTTAGCTGCATAGCCAACGGCAGTGGCGCCGCCGCCAGTCGCCGTCGACTGAAAGCCCACACACGTGGTGCCGCCACTATAGAAGTTGTAGGGCGCCGAGGCGCAGCTAAGCTGCGCCTGTGCCTGCGCAGACCATCCGCCCAGACCCATCAGCAACAGCACGGTGACGAAACGCGCATTGAAATCGTGCGGCGTCGATGCACCATATTCACCTGGTTCATCGCTTTTCCCGTCGCAGACAGAGGCGGCCGCCCTTGACTTCCCCTTGCCGCGCGAGCTGTCCAACTCCGATGCCGCGACGAAGGCGCCTAGCGCTTTGTTCCAAATGGTCCGATATGCCTTGTTCATGTCGTTGCCCCGCTGAATAAATGAAATGCGAAGTAGTACGGGCGTGTGCACGCCTCCAGTTACTTAGGATATCTATTTACTGCGCGTGAAGCGTCTCTCAGTGGCGAGGTGCTTTAGCGTCGGGTTTGCTGAAAGCCGCTTATAACCTTGATGAATGACGAATCGTCAGTGCGAGCGAAGAGCACTTCCCGCACAATGAATTCGCATTTAAAGGAAAAGCGAGCCTCAACGGGATATCCGGTTTTCCGACTACCTGACCGCTGGGACGATTGATGGCTTGCCGCGTTATGAAGGTCCAAACGGGCGCGGCAAAGGAATAGCTATTGAGCGGCGGAGCGCCAGTTGCCGGCCTTGATGTTGTTGTATCGCCGAGCATGCGCCCGGAGTTTTTCCGCCTCGGATACTCATCTTGCCTGCCCCTGATGTCGCATCATTTCGTTTCGTTTCGCCGGCGCTTAATGGCGAAGGGTCTTATGCCATGCGAAAGCGCTGTTTATTCAAATAATGAGCACTATGTGAGACGCGGGTCGAGCTACTCGCGTTATATGCGCTGCCTTGCACGAGCGTATTGTGTAAGAAAAGGAAAGTTGTGTGCTCATGGGAACTTTCTCATAAGGCTTTTCATTTGTCTATGGAAAGCCCATGACTATTTCCGGGTATTGCAAGATTTAACAATTAAAAGGGAGCAGCCACGATCGTGCGTTAGTCACGAAACTGCCCTGCAGTTATGCGTCGTGATTCGGTCGCAAACAGAAATGGTGAATAACAACGCGCGACGCGCGGTCCATCATTGTTGAAACGCTTCGTCGGATATTCCCGCAGAGTTATTTGGCCCCGTATAGTCTTTTAATGTATTTCTCGTTAATCACTCGAACCGACGGAATACTTTATTTGCCCCGAATTTGTGCAAATCGCCACAGTACTTTTGCAGCCTGCTTTGCTTTGACGCACATAAAAGTGCGCTCGGTAGTATTTGACTGTTGATGTTCACGCAGAATTGACCCACCTGAGCCCGTAGTTTTCATCGAATTTTGACCCACGTGATTGAATGTCCTGCTCAATCTTTGAGCGGGGACTACAGAGGTGATCACGGTGGGCATATTGGCCAAGATCAGGCGGATGTACTTCCGCGAGAAGGGTCCCGCGGCGCGAGATTGCGAGGCGCACGGGCCTGTCCCGAAACACGGTGCGCACGTGGCTGCGGCAGGCCGACGCCACCGAGCCGAAGTAACCAAAGCGTGTGAGTCCCAGTGTGATCGGGACAAGCGAAAAGCAGGACAAACAGGAACGCGGGCAGGCGCGAAAGCAGCCGCGTGACACAGGACCCGGGTGGGTCAGATTTACTTCGGCGAAGCGCCAGAATGTGGGGGTGCGGACAAATTCTTGGACTGATTTACGCCGCGATTCCAAGACTCTGCCGGTATTCGATGGGGCTGAGGGAACCGAGCGAGACCTTGATACGCTTTGCGTTATACCAGCGGATATACGAGTCAACGACTTCAATGAATTGATCAACGGTCGTGGCCCGCCAGTCACGAGGATAGAATAACTCCGTCTTGAGGTGCCCGAAGAAACCTTCGCACGCTGCATTATCCGGCGAACATCCTTTGCGCGACATCGAACGAATCAGTCTTGCATTACGCATCCGTGAGAGCCACCCCGGCCAGCGATAGTGTGCACCGCGATCGGAGTGAACCACAGGCCGTTCCTCGCAGGCAGCCAGCGACTCAATCGCCGAATCCAGCATGGTGTTGACGAGTTCGGCATCCGGCCGCGTGCTGATTGACCAACTCACAACGAGACCGTCGAAGCAGTCAATCACCGGCGACAGATACACCTTGCCGGCCGGAATCTGGAATTCGGTAATGTCCGTGAGCCATTTCTGATTCGGGGCAGCGGCGCGGAAGTCACGATTGATGATGTTCTCCGGCGCAGGGCTTATTTCTCCGCAATAGGAGCCGTAGCGACGTCGCCTGGTCGTGGCAACGGCCAGACCTTCCTGTCGCATCAAACGTCGCACCACCTTCTCCGAGATCACGATCTGCTGCCTGCCCAACGCCGCGTGGATCCGGCGATATCCGTAGCAACGGTGATTGAGTTTGAAGATATCCGCGATGACGCGACGCGCGTCAGCGTGCCTGTCAGCAACGAGCTGACGTGCACGGTGATAGAAGTAGGAACTGCGGGCAAGCCCCAGGGCCGCTAACAACTCTGGGAACGAATAGCTCTGCTTGAGGGCATCAACCAGCATCGTCTTCTCCCGGTTGCTCAGGAGTTGCGGGTCGATGCCCATTCCTTTTTTTATCAGTTCGTTTGCCTTCTTCAGGATGTCGTGCTCGAGCTGCAGTTGCCGGATGTCGCGTCGAAGCGATTCGACCTGCTGCTCCAGTTTCGCACGCTCGTCGTCCGGTGCTGGCTTCTTCTGGCGTTTCATGGATGCTGGGGCGTCACGACCGAGTAGCTGGTTCTTCCAATTGTAAAGCGTCGGCCTGCTCACGCCTGCTTTCCGGGCAACTAGGCGCGCGCTTTCCTCTCTGGTGCACAGCTCGATGACTGCCGCCTGCTTCACGTCCGGCGATTTCGGAACGCTGCCAGTTGCTCTGCCGACAACGCGTTTTCTGATTTCGGGATGCAGCTCTTCGATCCAGGCTGCAAGCGTCTCGCGACTCGGATAGCCTAAAGCCCTCAAGGTTGCGGCAGCACAGCGGTCATGGCTCAAATAATGACCGACAGCCGCCTTCTTCTGTTCAGCCGAATACCTCGGCCTCGAACGGACATAGCCGGCCCGCAGATCATGGCACTGTTCGTATTCGCGATGCCAGGCTTTGAGAGAATTCTTTGTTGGATAGCCCAACTGCCGGATGGTCGCCCCGAGGCGCTTGCCCAGCTTCAAGTAGAGTCGGACCGCTCGAATGCGATCTTCGTATGAGAACATGAACTACCTCCAGGTAGTCCAAGTTTTCGTCCGCGCCCCCTGTGGGTCAGAATTCAATCGGCGTTGACAGTTACAGGAGCGCCATGGTCCGTCAGTGCTACTGATCGCCTTTCTCGGCGACCATCGGGCCACGGGTGGATTCCGTCGCAGGCAACTACAGCGTCGCACCGTAGTTCGATACGAACGTTACCGCTCCGCTGCATGCCTCTGTTTCAGGAAAGATCTTGTTGAGTGACCGCACGCCGGAGCAACGTGATGTGCTCCTCGGGAGCCAGCCCTATGCCGGCCGCACGGAATTCACGGTCAGGGATCGCACGGCACTCTATGCAGAGTTGAATGACGTGCGGAAACGGGGATCGGCAACCAACCGGAACGAGAACGTTACTGGCATCTGCGCGGTGGGCACGCGACTGTCAGCGCCATCCCGGCGAGCGTCGGGCGCAATCGTTCTCACAGGGCCGAGCCGCTCTTTCGACAATGGTGACGAAGCCATGCGCGACGATCCGACGATCTGTCGAAGGCTTCGGGGCTGCTGAACTCGACCTCGCACGCCGTTCGCGCGATGTCGCAATCTCTTGGAATCTACACAGTGAACCGCCGCGTGCGTTCACGCGTAGCAGAGCAATCGTTTGGATCTCGAACACGGAAAGCCGACTAGGGCGCATCCAACGCGATCGCTTTACGCCACGCAGCCAACCTCAAGGCGGGAGCCCTTTCAGGGGTGCAAAGCGGTGCTAAAACATAACAACGGCAGGCTAGCGGAGCGCCTGTGGGAGCGCGTTTGCGTAGCGCCGGGCTGGTTACCACCAACCTGAAGCGCGATGAGAATTCATTGAAATGGTTCATGCCGAAAGGCGTGGCGATCAGATCACTGTTGCAATGACGTCGTGACAAATCCGCGAAAGGTCATCGCACCCGGCGTAGGTTTCTGCGGAAAAAGACACATGGCGTAGGTTTTCTCGCAATGGGAGAAAACCTACGCCGGCATGGCCGGTTCAGATATAGGAACGTGAGTGAAACTTGTCAACCAGGCGCTCAGATCTGAGCAACAGATCTCTTTTAAATCAATCAACTAAAACCACAACCGAATCCAAGCACGCTTTTCAGGAAGCCGTATATTAACTTTCTTTCATTCGTTCATTATTTTTAGAACGGCGGTAGACATCCGCACCCTTACGCTAGCTTGCCTCGGACAAATTCTTATAAATCAATCAATTGAAG
This sequence comes from Paraburkholderia diazotrophica, assembly GCF_900108945.1. Lineage (GTDB taxonomy): Bacteria > Pseudomonadota > Gammaproteobacteria > Burkholderiales > Burkholderiaceae > Paraburkholderia > Paraburkholderia diazotrophica. The sequence continues at coordinate 24,217 of NZ_FNYE01000055.1, forward strand.
ATTGAATATCCAAATCCAGACGGGTTCTTCTCCACCACATTAAAGCTATTCGTTTTCCTCGAAGTAGTGCCCAAACTTCACCTGTTTCGTGCGGATATAGCGCTCGTTCTCTTCGCGCATCGGAATCGCCAGTGCGACCCGCTCGCACACGGGAATACCGTGCTTCGACAGCGTGTCGAACTTCTTCGGGTTGTTGCTCATCAGCCGCACGGACGTCACCTTCAACAGCCGCAGAATGGCGGCCGCCGAATCGTACTCGCGAGAGTCGTCGGGCAGGCCGAGGTCGAGATTCGCTTCGACGGTATCGCGGCCCTGCTCCTGCAACGCATACGCACGAATCTTGTTCGACAGCCCGATGCCGCGTCCTTCGTGTCCGCGCAGATAGAGCAGCACGCCGCAACCTTCGGCTGCGATATAGCGCAGCGCGAGATCCAGTTGTTCGCCGCAGTCGCAACGATACGAGCCGAGCACGTCGCCCGTCAGACATTCCGAATGCAGGCGCGTGAGCACCGACTGCCTGTTCGCGACATCGCCCATCACGAGCGCGACGTGTTCCGCGCCCGAGTCGTGTACACGAAACACATAGGACGTGAAGATGCCGTAGCGGGTTGGAAGCGTGGCCGTCGCGTCGAGCGCGACGCATTCGCCGGTAGGTGCGCCGTCTGCGTGCGACGGCTCGTGAGACATGGGCATGGCGTTAACGGTATTGCGGACATGAACCCGTGAACTAACGGGGATGAAGACCGGGCTAAAAAAGAAACCGGCGAACAAAGTACAGAGCGGAGTTTACCGCTAAACGGTGAATTCTACCTGTCGCGCTCCGCGATGGTGCGCGCGGGCGCTGCGGCGCATCCGCCATTGCACGAAACGGAGCGATCGAAGCCGAACGAACAACGGCGCCCATCGCTCGCATTGCCGTTTGCATGACATGCGTGCCGGCCCCCACGAAACCAGGCGAAGCGAGCGTCGCCGCAGCCGCTGTCGACGCCTATACTTCATCTGCGCCTGATCTGCGCTTGACGTGCCTCTCCTTCACCCCAGCGCGCCGCGGCCGGGCGTGCTGCACTGCAAACGGAGCCGCTCCATGACTAGCGTTGCACAAGTACTCAAATCGAAGCCGAATCAAGACGTCTACACCGTCGAGGCATCCGATTCCGTCTACAACGCCATCAAGCTGATGGCCGAAAAACAGATCGGTGCATTGATCGTCAAGGAGAACGGGTCGATCGCGGGGATCGTCACCGAACGCGACTATGCGCGCAAGATCGTACTGATGGACCGCTCATCGAAGACGACAGCCGTACGTGACATCATGAGCAGCGCCGTGCGCTTCGTGACGCTCGAGCAGACCACCGACCAATGCATGGCGCTGATGACCGAGCGCCGCATGCGGCACCTGCCCGTAATGGAGGGCGACAAGCTGATCGGCATGGTGTCGATCGGCGACCTCGTGAAGAACATCATCGCCGAGCAGCAGTTCACGATCCAGCAGCTGGAGCACTACATTCACGGCGCGTAGAAGCGCTTTCGCCCGCTGCTGTCGCACTTTGCGTTTCGCCGTCGCGACAGCGGCATTTGATACGCGGCATTTGACGCACAACGCGCCGCGCCTCAGCGTCAGTCCACTCGCTCGCACCAACAAAAAAAGCCCAATCCGCGAGGTTGGGCAAAGCCACCTTGCGGCGGCGGAGGTTCAAGCTTCGTCGACAGCGGCACGGCCGCGGGTCTTGAACCCCGTGCAGCGCCACCATCGCAATGTTTGTCATGCGCGTTTCATTGTTCTTCGAAAGCACGCATGAAGGGCCGCACACTTCGCGGCCCCTGGACGACGATCAATTGCCGAAGTAGATGTTGTTTTGCGCCGGGCTCAGCCGCTTCGCGGCGCCCGATTGCGACGAACCGTTGGTCGCCGTGCCATAACCCGTATCGGCGGCGGCCGCTTGCGCGACAGCGCCGTTCTGGGCCTGGACGCGTGCTTCGGCGGCCTGGATGTCGGCCGGATAGGTCGGATCGGAAGCCGTTGCGGGGTTATAGCCTGCCTTTTCCAGCTGGATCAGTTCCGAGCGAACCTGTGCGCGGGTGACGGGCTGGTTCGATTGCGCGAACGAAACGACGGGCGCGGCGAGAACAGCAGCGATGGCGACAGCCTTGATCAGCGATTTCATGGTAACTACCTCCAATGGTTGTTTTGTCAGCCGCTTCACACACCATGTATGAAGCCAGTGAATCGAGTTTAACCATCGGCATACCGAGGGAAAACCCCTATATCAGAGATACATAATTGCGCTGAGTGCAAAAGTTCTGGAGTCGTACGAGCCGCTGTCGATTCAAGGGACGGAGCGCCGCAACAATGACGGGCCGCATCCGGACTTGCCCAGACATGTGGCAAGCGCGACGACTGCCGCATGTCACGGCGTGCGGAACATCGACGGGCGTTCTGGAAACGCGGCGCCGCGCGTCATCCCGCTGACAGCAGCTTGCGCGGCCCGCTGACGAACGGACTCCCCGGCTCGTAAAAACGCAACAGGCGATGCGTCTCGCGCGCAATGCCGATGCGCGTCGTCACGGCGAACGGCGTGGGCTTTGCGTCGATCGCGCCGAGCCACAAGCCGCGCCCTGTGCAGAGGTCCGCGCCGTCAAAGCCCAGATCGATGCCCAGCGCGAGCGCGAGCCGGCCGGGCCCGCGCGCGAGATCGCGCGGCTTCGTATCCGGCCGGCGCGCCTGCATCCATTCGATGCCTTCGGCGGGCTCCAGCGCGCGGATCAGCACGGCGGCCCCCGTCCCTTCGTGCTCGCTGACCACGTTGATCACGTTATAGATGCCGTAGGTGAGCCGCACATACGCGTGCCCGCGCTCGAGGAACATCGAGCCGTTGTACGCGCGCCGCCCCGGCCACGCGTGATTGGTCGAATCGCCGACGGGATACGCCTCCGTCTCGACGATGCGCCCTGCCACGCGCCCTTCGCGCAGATCCTGGACCAGGTATTTACCCAGCATGAAGCGCGCAAGGTCAACCGTATCGACGGGTAGATCGTTGCGACGAAGAGGAACGATAGGAAGCGTTGTCGTGACCATGCGAGGATTCGTCGGTGGCAAACGGGTCGGCCGGGTCGGTCGCCTGGACCACGCAGTTTGCAGCATGATGACGCGCCGCCCGTATCCATGCACGATGCACGCAATCCGGCACGAATGACGTCGATCCGGCGCTCATTCGTTGTACCGATGCCTCATCCTGATGACCCATGTCTTCACCATGGAACCAATTGAGGTATCGTTACTGTCCGGCCAGCCGCATCGGTGTTCCGGCCTGCCCTCCAGATCGGCAGGCCACCCGATGCCTATCCAACCAGCAGCATCTTTCCAGCCGTTTTCATCGCGAAGTACCGAAGTGGTAGTGCAGTGGCATCACGTATGACGGCCCGTTTGTCGGGTGCGTTCATGCGTGACACCGTCGCAAATCATGACAACAGGAGAAAGTGTATGAAGGCGATTCAGGCAATCAAGTTGGTAGGTGGCGCGCTCGTGGTTCTCGCATCGATCAATGCCTATGCTCAGGCAAGCGATGCCGACATGACCAACCAGCCCAGCGCAAAGCAGACCGCGAAGGCAGCGAAATCGGCTGACCGCGCGCTGGCGAAGAAGGTGCGCGCCGCGCTGTCGAAGAGCAAGGACATCAGTGTCTCGAACATCACAGTCCGCGCGAAGAGCGGTGCGGTGACGCTGCAGGGCTCGGTACCGGAGCAGCCGCAAGTCGACAAGGCCACGCAGGTCGCGGAAAACGTGGCAGGCGTGACATCGGTGAAGAACGCGCTGACGATCCGCCCCGTCGGGCAATAAGTTCAACGCCAAAGCTCCCGGGGCTCGCGACGCGGGCGCCGGATCGTGCACGACACACACCGCTCTTCGCCGCGAGGAGCGGTGTTTTTCTTTGCACAATGCGCATCGCGACCCGACCTGTCATACATACGGCGAGCCGAACTGCTTTAATTTCGTGTACTCACGGCTCGTGAGTCTGCGCGTCCGCGCCAGGTCTTCCGAACAACGATAAACGGACTGAAACGCACATGGCATCGACTTCGCCCGTACTGCCCCGCTGGACGATCGCAGCCCCTCTGCTCGCGTGGGTCGTGCTCGGCGGCGCCTATGCGCTGCCCGGCAACGGACTGCTGGTGGCGCTCGCTGCCATCGCGCTGGGGTGCTCGGTATTCGCGGGCGTGCATCATGCGGAAGTGGTTGCGCATCGCATCGGCGAGCCGTTCGGCACGCTCGTGCTCGCCGTCGCCGTGACGGTGATCGAGGTCGCGCTGATCGTATCGGTGATGCTGTCGGCCGGCCCGGAGAAAGCAGGACTCGCGCGCGATACCGTGTTCGCCGCCGTGATGCTCGTGTGCAACGGCATTGTCGGCGTGTGCCTGCTGTTCGGCGGATTGCGCCATCGCGAGCAGGGCTTCCAGATTCGCGGCGCGAGCGCGGCGCTGGCCGTGCTCGCGTCGCTGTCGGGGCTGTCGCTCGTGATGCCCAACTACATAAGCGTCACGCTCGGACCCGCGCTCACCGCCTCACAGCTTGCGTTTGCGGGCGTGTCCTCGCTGGTGCTGTACGGCGTATTCGTGTTCGTGCAGACGGTGCGCCACCGCGACTACTTTCTCGCCGACGATGCCGGCGACGAAAACGCGCACGCCGCACCGCCCAGCGCGCGCATTGCGCTGACGAGCAGCGTATTGCTGATGGTGTGTCTCGTCGCCGTCGTGCTGCTCGCCAAAGTGCTGTCGCCCGTCGTCGAGCGCGCGGTACTCGAAGCGGGCGCGCCCATCGCCGTGGTCGGCATCGTGATCGCGGCGCTCGTGCTGCTGCCTGAAGGGCTTGCCGCCGTGCGCGCGGCGCGGGCCAACCGTTTGCAGACGAGCCTGAATCTCGCGCTCGGCTCGGCGCTCGCGAGCATCGGGCTGACGATTCCGACCGTCGCGCTGGTGTTCATCTGGATGAACCGTCCGCTCACGCTCGGCATCACGGGCAGGGACACCGTGCTGCTCGCGCTGACGCTTCTGATCAGCACGCTCACGCTCGGCACGGGCCGCACGACGATCCTTCAGGGAGCCGTGCACCTGTCGCTGCTGGCCGCCTATCTGTTTCTGTCTTTCGTGCCCTGATGCATCAGGGCATCGCGGAACCGGAATCTCGCGTTCGCGACGCTTAAGCACGCACGCCGCCGCTCAGCCCGCCCAGTGCCGGTCGATCCAGTCGCGAAACAGATTGACCTTCTGCTGATGCGCGACGCTGTCGGGATACACGAAGTAGTAGCGCGCGCCCGTCGTGAGCACGGCATCGAAGGGACGCACGAGACGCTGCGCGGCCACGTCTTCTTCGATCAGCGCGAGATCGCTGATCGCGACGCCGAAGCCTTGCAGCGCGGCGTTGGTCGCGAGATCGAGCGTATCGAAGCTCGGGCCATGATCCGCGTCGACATCGCGCGCGTCCACGTAGTCGAGCCACATCTTCCAGTCGCGATGATCGCGCGTCGGATGCAGCAGTGTGTGGCGCGTGAGGTCGGCGGCGCTCGCGAGCGGCTTGTCCTGCAATAGCTGCGGCGCGCACACGGGCGTCAGCCGCTCTTCGAAGAGCGGCACCGACTGCACCTCCGCGCCCGCCGACGTGCCATAGACGATCGCCGCATCGAACGGCTCGACCTGGAAATCGACATCGTGCTGCCACGTCGTCGTAATCTGCACGTGAAGATCGGGATACTCGGCCTGGAACAGCATGATCTTGGGCAGCATCCAGCGCATTACACAGGTCGGCACTTTCAGCGCGAGATCAGTACGCTGGCGCGTGAGCCGCAGCGATATTTCTTCGATCCGCGCAAAGCTCTCCTTGACGGCAGGCAGCAGCAATTCGCCTTCTGCCGTCAACGTCAGACCTTTCGCGTGACGCTTGAAAAGCGGGAACCGGTAATAGTCCTCGAGCGCGAGAATCTGGCGGCTCACGGCGCCCTGCGTGAGACACAGATGCTCGGCCGCGCGCGTGAAGCTGCGATGGCGCGCCACTGTCTCGAAGATCTGCAAGGCGTTCAAGGGCGGAAGTCGTCGCATGGGCGTGGATCGCATCAGTAAAAATCATCGGACGTGGCACTTCGACACGAAGCACGCGGCCGACCATTCCCAAGCATACGCGATCCAAAATTCTCCGGGCACCGTTCGTCATGCACGGCGCTCATGCGGCATCGGCTGCGGGACAACCCGTACGGCATGAGCGCACGTCATGGCGCCCATGCGCAGATTTCGATTGTTCGCGGATTTTGGCAAACCTAGAGTGACCCTCACCCGCAGTCCCTGCAGCGCCAACCTTCAACGAAAGGATGCACCGATGACCCTCGCCGCCCTCTCCCGCCGCCGCTTCTCCCACGCGTTCGCGGCCTTTGCCTTGACGGGCGCCGCGCTGTCCGCGTTCGCCCCGCTCGCGCATGCGGATGCGCTCGACACGATCACGAAGGCGGGCGTCGTGCGCGTCGGCGTGTTCGAGGACTATCCGCCGTTCGGCTCGATCGGCCCCGACATGAAGCCGCAAGGCTATGACATCGACGTCGCGAACCTGCTCGGCAAGTCGCTCGGCGTGAAGGTGGAGCTGGTGCCCGTGACGGGCGACAACCGCATGGCCTATCTCGCCGACCACAAGGCGGACATGCTGCTGTCCGTCGGCCAGACGCCCGAGCGCGAGAAGGTGATCGACTTCTCGCAGCCCTACGCGCCCTACTACCTCGCCGTGTTCGGGCCGAAGTCGCTGAAGGTGAAGGACGCGAACGATCTCGCGGGCAAGAGCATTTCGGTTGCGCGCGGCACGCTGGAGGACCTGAGCGTGACGAAGATCGCGCCGCCGTCGGCGAACATCAAGCGCTTCGACGATCCGAACGGCGCTATTTCTGCATTTCTTTCTGGTCAGGTACAGTTGATGGTCGTCGGCAACGATGTGGGCGCGACAATACTCGCGCGCCATCCCGCCAACGATCCGGAGCAGAAGTTCTCGCTGTTCAGTTCGCCCGATCACGTCGGCTTGAACAAGAACGAGCCGCGCCTGCTGAAAAAAGTCGACGAAACCATCGCGCGCGCCCGCAAGGACGGCACGATGAACGCGATCTCGCAGAAGTGGCTGCGCGCGCCGTTGCCGGAGAATCTCTGACCCTTGCGTTGATGTTCTCGCGTTGAAGTTCCCTCGATAGCCGATGCCACGATGAGCCGCATACGATGAGTTACACGTTCGATTTCAGCAGCTTCGACATGTATGCGGGCATGCTCGCGCATGGCGTCGGCGTCACGCTCGGGCTCACGGCCGTCTCGACGGTGCTGGGCGGCGTCGTCGGCATTGCGGGGGCGGCGGCGGCCGCGTCCGGTCCAAAATGGGCGCGCGCGCTGATCGCAACATATGTCGAGTTGATCCGCAACACGCCGTTTCTCGTGCAGCTCTTCTTCGTGTTCTTCGGGCTGCCGAGCCTCGGCATTCACATCGACGAAATCGAGGCCGCGATACTCGCGATGACGGTCAATCTTGGTGCATACGCAATCGAAATCGTGCGCGCCGGCATCGAGTCGATTCCGCACGGACAGGTTCAGGCCGCGCAGGCGCTCGGCCTCGAGAAGCGCCAAGTGTTTCGCCATGTCGTGCTGCCGCAGGCGGTCGCCAATGTGTTTCCCGCGTTGCTGAGCCAGGTGCTGATCGTGATGCTCGGCTCGGCTGTCGTGTCGCAAATCTCGGTGCCCGATCTGACCTACGCGGCGAACTATATCCAGTCGCGCAACTTCCGCTCGTTCGAAGCGTACGTGATCATCACCGCGACGTATCTGGTGCTGTCGATCGTCTTGCGTCAATTGCTGAACCGGTTCGGCAAAGGGCTTTTCGCGGGGCGCGCGGCCCGCTCAGCGAATACGCCGCGCGGCCTCTTTCGCCACCTTCTCGCATGGCGCGGCGCGCGCCCGGCGCCGTCGACGGAGCGCTCGTCATGATCGAATTCACGCTGTGGGACATCGCGCGCAATCTGTTGCTCGCCGCGCGCTGGACGGTGCTGCTGTCGCTGATCGCGTTCGTCGGCGGCGGCATCGTCGGGCTGTTGCTGCTTGCAATGCGCGTGTCGCCGTTGCCGTGGCTGAGGCGCATCGTCGTGCTGTATGTCGAGCTGTTCCAGGGCACGCCGTTGCTGATGCAGCTCTTTCTCGCGTTCTTCGGCCTGCCTTTGCTCGGCGTCGACGTGTCGCCGTGGGTCGCCGCGACCGTCACGCTGACGCTCTACACGAGCGCGTATCTCGCGGACATCTGGCGCGGCTGCGTCGAAGCGATACCGCGCGGACAATGGGCCGCGGGCGCAAGCCTCGGCATGACGTTCGGCCAGCAGTTGCGCTATATCGTGTGGCCGCAGGCGCTGAAGATCGCCGTCGCGCCGACGGTCGGCTTTCTCGTGCAAGTGGTCAAGAGCACGGCGCTCACGTCGATTATCGGCTTCATCGAACTCACGAAGACGGGCACGATGATCACCAACGCCGCGTTCCGTCCATTTCCGATCTACGGAATGGTGGCGCTGCTGTACTTCGCGATGTGCTTTCCGTTGACGTGGTATGCGCGCGTGCTGGAGCGCAAGCAGAAGGTCGGGCAGCATCGCTGATCTGCTGATCGTTAAGTACGTTCGCGTATGCACACAGCGTGCATCGACCCATTGGCATGCCATCAAAGACGAGGCCAACCGATTGTAGTGGCGCGTGAAGAAACGTGTGTGCGGACTGCCCGCCGAGGCGATCGCTCGATACCGATTGCACCCGTGTCCGATGTCGCGTGTAATAGCCGGGCAAACTTTCGCCCTGGAGTCGAACGATGAACGACCAACGCGCCATTCAGTTTCTTGGGGACATTCGCAAGCCGCTGCTCGTGCTGCACAAAGCGATACTCGATCACGAGCGCGCGTCGTATGAAAAGGAGTTCGGGCCGGTCACGCCCGCAGCGTTCCTGCAGGTGTTGATCAACGGATCGGGCTTTCGCTGGCTGACGCCGCTATCGACGGTGATTGCCAATGTCGACGAGATTCTCGACAACGACGAAGCGACTTCCGTTGAACGCATCGCGGCCGTCGAATCGACAGTGGGCCTTTTCTCCAACGACGTACCGGGCAATCTGTTTCTGCTGCGCTATCGGCAGATCTTGCAAAACAGCCCCGAAATACTTCATGCACATGGGCAGGTCGCGCCGATATTGAAATCGGTCGAAGGGGCGTGACTCATCGTTATCCATCGTGATCCTTCGACATGAATCGCGTACGCACGGTTCGCGAAATGGAGTTCAGCACCGATGAAGCAATGGACGCTCGATCAAACGTTCACGTACCGGGATCAGGCCGTTCGCTATCGGACCTTCGGCGATGGTCCGCCCATCGTTCTGATTCACGGCACGCCGTTTTCGTCGTGGGTATGGCATCGGATCGCGCCGCATCTCGCGCATGAACGCAAGGTGTATGTCTACGATCTGCCGGGCTATGGACAGTCCGAAATGCGTGACGGCCAGGATGTGTCGCTCGGCGTACAGAATGGCGCGCTGGCCGCGCTGCTCGCGCATTGGAAGCTCGACGCGCCCGATGTCGTCGCGCACGATTTCGGCGGCGCGACGGCGCTGCGCGCGCATCTGATCGATGGCTGCGAATATCGAAGCCTGACGCTGATCGACCCGGTTGCCGTCGCGCCCTGGGGCTCGCCGTTCGTGAGGCACGTGCGCGAGCATGCGGCGGCGTTTGCTGGCCTGCCCGCGTATATCCATGCGGCAATCGTCGATGCGTATATTCGCGGCGCGGTCTCTCGAACGATTTCCGATGAAACACTCGCGCCCTATGTCGAGCCTTGGCTCGGCGATGTCGGGCAGCCGGCCTTTTATCGTCAGATCGCGCAGATGGATCAGCGCTATACGGATGAAGTCGAAGCGCGCTATCCGCAGATGCGCTGCCACACGCAGATTCTGTGGGGCGAAGATGACCAATGGATTCCCATCGAGCGCGGACGGCATCTCGCGAGTCTCGTGCCCGGCGCGCGTTTTCAGGCCGTGCCGAACGCCGGACATCTGATGCAGGAAGACGCGCCCGAAGCGATCGTCGCCGCAGTCATGCGCTGGATCGGTTGAGCAACGGACGCAAACGCAGCAAGGCTCCGGCGAGCTTTCATTCGCCGGAGCCTTGGGACCCTACTCCTTGCGCGCGTTGAAGCGGCTCGATCAGCTCCGTTGATGCGGCAGAAAAGGCATCGGATCGATCGGCTTGCCGTCGTGGCGCAACTCGAACAGCACGGAGACGCGCGAGTTGTTCTCGCTGCCCATCTCGGCAATCTGCTGCCCCTTGCGCACGATGTCGCCCGTCTTCACGAGCAGTTTGCGATTGTGCGCGTAAGCCGTCAGAAAGTCCTTGTTGTGCTGGACGATGATGAGGCTGCCGTATTCGTTGAGCCCCGTGCCCGCGTACATGACCTTGCCGTCCGCCGCGGCGCGGATCGGATCGCCCGGCTTGCCGCCGATTTCGATGCCGCGCGTCTCGCCCGGCTGGAAAGCCTCGACGACGCTCCCCTGCGCCGGCCAGATGAGCGACACGCCCTTCGCATGACGCGACACTTCGGCATTCACTTCGCGCGCCTCGGCGGCGCTCGGCGCAGGCGCGGCGGCCGAAGCCGTCGTGCTCTGTGCGTTGTTGTTCGAGCCGGTGCTGCCATTCGAATCGCTGCCCGTTGCGCTGCTGACCATCGCGCCCGATGTATTGCCAGCGTTCGCGTTCACGCTCGACGTCGATCCGTTCGATGCCGAAGAAGATGTCACCGGCACCGCGACCATCTTGACGGCATCCGGCGACGACACCTTCAGCGACTGACCGGCCCGCAAGCGCGCGTGCGGCTTCAGATGATTCCACGCGACGATCTGCGCGACCGTCACGTCATGGCTGCGCGCGATGCGGACAAGCGAATCGCCGCGCCGCACCTTATACATGACGGGCGGCACGGGCTGCGCGACCATCTGCGTCGCGGGTTGCATGGGCGTTGAATTTGCCGCCGTCTGGTTGCTCGCGGCCGCGTCATTGTTATTCGCATTCTGTTCGCCGACGTGCGCGCAGGCGCCCAGCATCAAGGCGAGTGCAAAGCTTGCGAAACTGGCCCACGTCTTGTCGAGTCCACTCATCGACATCTGCTCTCCCGCATTGTTCGTTAAAGACCGGATGCGCGCGTCTGCCTGCTCTGCACGTGTCGACCGACACTTGCGAACGGTGGCGCAGCATGCCGCCTTGTTGCGGCTGCAACCTTCCGGCGCTGTGCCGTGATCAGCCGATGCCCTGCCGGAGCCGCGTCAAACGTAGTGCGATCTTCCGTCAAAAGGGCCAGATTACCCGTCTAAAATGAATCCGCATTGTAGAGTGCGTGCGCCGGAAAAACGGGCGGCCCCAACACTCTGATACAAATGAAATGTTTAACGGCGGTATTTTTGCTTGCCCCGCGCCGCGACGCCCGTCGCGCGGGCATCCAGGCATCATGGGCAACCGCTCAATCTCATATCGGCATGACGCGCGCGAAACTTGAGACGCGCAGCGTTATCACCGCCGTTGCTCTTTCTGGAGACGAACCCATGACTGGCCCTGTCGAATCGAAAACCATCAGCGTGTCGATCGCGCGCGATTGGCGCGAAGTGTACGCATTCATGGAGCACCCGCTGTCGTTCGCGCAGTGGGCATCGGGGCTCGGCAAGCCGTTGCGCGGAGAAGGCTCGCAGTGGACCTTCGAAAGCGCCGACGGCCGTCCCATCACCGTGCGCTTCACGCCGCACAATCCGTATGGCGTGCTCGATCATTATGTGACGACCGAGCACGGCGACGAGATTCACGTTCCGTTGCGCGTCATCGCGAACGGCGACGGTGCCGAAGTGCTCTTGACGCTGCTACGAACAGCGGACATGAGCGACGCGCGATTCGCCGCCGACGCCCAATGGGTCGAGCGCGATCTCGCCGCGCTGAAGCGGTTTCTCGAGAAGCGCTAGCGCAACGCGCGCGTCGCTTCATGCACGTACGATCGTTACGCCGAGCGCATCGAAGGGCGCGGTCGCTTCGCGAGGCGTGCCCTTCTCGACGACGATCGTACTGACTGCGTCGATGTCCGCGATCTTGTACGCGGAGGCGGCGTTCAGCTTCTCCGACGACGCCAGCACGACCGTCTCCGCTGCATGCGCCGCAAGCGCGCGCTTGATGTACGCCTCTTCCAGATCGCCGGTGCTGAGCCCTGCCTCGGGATGAACGCCTGTCACGCCCATGAAGTAGAGATCGGCGCGAATGTGGCTGAGCGCTTCGATGGCAGCGGCGCCCACCGTCACCATCGAATGACGAAAGAGCCGCCCGCCGATCAGCACGACTTCGAGCGCTTCGTGTTCCGCCAGTTCGACCGCGATGCTCGGACTGTGGGTGACGATCGTCGCGCGCAGATCGATCGGGAGATGGCGGACCAACTGGATCGCCGTCGTGCCGCCGTCGACGATCGCAATCTGCCCCGGCGCGATCATCTGCGCGGCGGCGCGTCCGATCGCCGCCTTCGCCTCCGAGCCGATCGACCGACGCTTCGCCAGATCCGCCACGGCCGGTGACGACGGCAACGCGCCGCCATGGACGCGCTGCAACTTGCCCTCGGCGGCAAGCTCGCGCAGGTCGCGCCGCACCGTGTCTTCCGATACGCCGAACGATTCGCTCAGCGGCTTCGCCAGCACCTGGCCGTCGCGCTTGAGCGCATCGAGGATCAGTTTCTTGCGTTGAGAGGTCAGCATCCGTTTGCCTGAAATGACGGTCCGCGATAACCGGCTACGCGGCTATGCACGATTTTTCTTGATTTTGCACGAACCTGCACGATACCATGATTCGACCGCGCGGTGCATCAGGGCCGCGCCCTGACGGAATCGCCGCCCGCGATGCGGCCTTCGAGACAAGGAGTGCACATGAACGAAACCGCTGAACGGGTGCGTATCGTCAGCGTGCAAGTGTTATCCGACGACTGGTACGTGCTGAAGAAAACCACTTTCGACTATCGGCGCGCCGACGGCAGCTTGCAGCGGCTGAGCCGCGAGACCTATGACCGCGGCAACGGCGCGACGCTTCTTCTCTACGATCCGCGGCGCAGGACCGTCGTGCTCACGCGCCAGTTCCGCTTCCCCGCCTTCGTCAACGGCCATGATGGGATGTTGATCGAGACGCCGGGCGGGTTGCTTGAAGAAGCGTCACCGGAAGAAAGAATTCGCGCCGAGGTCGAAGAGGAAACGGGCTATCGAGTCCAATCGGTGCGCAAAATCTTCGAGGCGTTCATGAGCCCGGGCTCGGTGACGGAGAAGGTCTATTTCTTCGTCGCCGAATACGACGCGGGCGCGCGCGTGGGCCGAGGCGGCGGAGTCATCGACGAGGGCGAAGACATCGAAGTGCTCGAATTGCCCCTCGTCGATGCACTAGCGATGGTTGCGCAAGGCGAGATCATGGACGGCAAGACCATCATGCTGTTGCAGTATGCGGGTTTGTATTTATTTCGGGAGTGAGCGCACAGATACGAGCGAAACGCGCAATAGAAAGTCGCGCCGCGCTTCGGATAAAGCGCGACGCGAAATGCGTTGCTCCCAATTTGCTCACGGAAAACAAGACGAACCCGGTCATAGACGACGCATTTATTTCCGGCACGCGGGCACCGTCATCGACGAACAAAAAGCGTGCGTTCCGCGCCGCCGTCCGCCCCACCTGCGTCTTCATTCGATGACTTCCGCTATTGATGAGTATGTTGACTGGCGCGCAGTCTGATTCGTTTTCTTTTCATTTGGGATATTTACTATTTATTTTGTTTAACGTCGTTAGGCTTGCACGCACATCTGTATCTGTGTGCATGCTCACCAATTCTGAATTAATCCGTCATCGAATTTCGATTCGCCATTGGTAATCACGCTACTGGTGACATCTGCAAGCCGAATCGGAATTGTCTGATTGGATGCGCGGAACCATCTCAGTATCCTCAGCGCCTCTATGTGGCGCGCGCTTAAATCAACAGAGAGCTTCGAACCGGCCCGTTCGTCGTCAACGCTCAACTCGCTTCGCGCCAAGGCTTACCGACACCGGCAGAGAGGCATCGATGCAAACCACTTACCACGACGTTTCGCGTAAGCTCGACCGCACTTTTGCAAACCGCGCTGCGAGTTTTAATGCTCGTGTAATCGCGATCGTCGTCTTCGATGGATTTTCGATCTTGCCGGCTGCCGAGATCGTCGATGTATTCGACAAGGCGAATCAGGTTCTGGCAGTACGACATGGTGACGCTCCTTCCTATCGGACCATCTTTGTTTCGATCCACGGTGGTTGTGTGTCGAGCTCGGCGCAAATCGATGTTTTGACGCAAACTGCTGACCAGCTTCGATCTCCGCGGGCGACTTTCGTCGCGGGCGGGGAAAGACTTACTGGGTTCGAATCGGACGTGCCATTTAGCGAATGGCGTCGCGCAAAGACCTCTCATGCCGAAGAGATCTTCGCTATTGCTAATGGCGAAGACGCGCTATTTGCTCTTGGTACGTCTTCGCGAAGACTTTCTCAGCGCATGCAGACATCTGTTACGGGCGAATTGCGGCTCGTCGGCGCGATGGGCAACAGCGCGGCTGGCCAGACCGCGCGATCTGCAGTGCGGCATGCGCTAGAACTGATATGGCAAGACTTCGGCGTATCCGTTTTGCGCCGTGTGCTCGATCTTCTTCCCGATACTCGATGGCCAGACTTCGAGGCTATTGCTAGCGATAGCGCAAAGTCAATCAAGGAGAAGATCCACGAAAGCGCGCAATGGATTACGCGCAATTGCAGCAAGGCGATTTCGATTACTGTCGCGGCACAAACGGCGGGAATGAGCGACCGCTCGTACTTGCGACACTTTCGAGCCGAAATGGGTATAAGGCCATCTGAGCATTTGCGCCGCTCACGCGTTGAACTAGCCACGGCGTTGCTCGAATCGAGCGATCTGCCGGTCGACAAAATCGCGCGGCGGTGCGGATTGACCAGCGGAGAATGTCTGGCGCGATTGTTTCGGCAAGTTTTGCATATTTCACCGACGGAATATCGGAGCCGTTTTCAGTCCGGCCGCGCATAGTCATTCGACAGCCTTCCGACCGGCGCCGCGTTGCGGAACCTCAACGCTCTCTGGCGAAACATCTCATGCTCATATCTGTTACAAAGGCCGGCGACTCACTGTTCATCGCAGGAGCCGCTTATGTGTCGCACGTTGCCGTATTTGGTGGATCATCGCTTGCGGATGCCGATCTGTTCCTGGCGCTGCTTGGCTTCACACTGCCTTTCATAACGTTTCGCGCGACACACGTCTACCGACCGTATCGAGGCGACTCTGCGTCAGTAAATGCCGCCCGCGCCATTGCGGCATGGCTGACCGCACAGGCATTGCTCGCGCTGTTGTCGCGCGTCGCTGATGTCAACCCATTGCGCAATCAATGGCTACTCTGCTGGACAGGACTCGCAGCCGTTGAACTCGTGCTCGAGCGGTGTGCGTTATACGCTTTTCCGCCAACGTTGCGCTTGTGTGGCTTGGGGGCTGTACGTATTGCGATCGTTGCGCCGAACGCAGGCACTCGTGACATCCTGACTCGGATCGCGCCACAGACGCATGACGCGTTCGTCCCCGTGCTAAGGCAATGCTGATTAAGTCCACCGCTTGTGCGCATCAAGCGTTATAGAGTGCACAAGCAACGAGAAAGGCAAAAGGCAATGAAGCAGCAGACGCTCGCAATGGCCGCGGATCAAGGCGCGGGGTTTGAGACCCGACGCAAACGCACGCGACGCGACGAGTTTCTTGACACGATGAACACGATCGTTCCGTGGACCGAACTGTGCGCGGTAATCGAGCCGTACTATCCGAAACGCGGTAACGGTCGACCGCCGATTGGTTTGGAGCGCATGCTGCGGATTCACTTCGTGCAACACTGGTTCAATCTGGCCGACTTCGCTTGCGAAGAGGCTTTGTATGACAGCACTAGCCTGCGTCGTTTTG
>NZ_FNYE01000053.1 GCF_900108945.1 Paraburkholderia diazotrophica
GAAGCGCGCCGCGTGGCCGCCAAGCAGGACATCGGCACCGTCATGCAGTCGCTCAAGCTGTACCGGCTCGACAATGGCCGTTATCCGACCCAGGAGCAGGGCCTGCGCGCGCTGATCGAAAAACCGACCACGGACCCGATCCCGAACAACTGGAAGGACGGCGGCTATCTCGAGCGTCTGCCGAACGATCCGTGGGGCAACACGTATCAGTACCTGAATCCGGGCGTGCACGGCGAGATCGACGTGTTCAGCTACGGCGCGGACGGCAAGCCGGGCGGCGAAGGCAACGATGCCGACGTCGGTTCGTGGCAGTAGGCTTCGTTTGCTACCCTGATATTGACGTTGATCGTTACCGGCATCATGCGACCGTCCGACTGCACGCTTCGCGCATCGTCATCACGCGCGGCCACCACGCGCAATGCATGCGCTGACGGCACGCGCGCGCATGCATTGCGCGTGATCGCTCACGGGGATGCGCCGCGCGCGATTTCGCACGGACGGGAGCGCGGCTTCACGCTGCTCGAAATGCTCGTGGTGCTGGTGATCGCGGGGCTGCTGGTGTCACTCGCGGCGCTGACGATGACCCGCAATCCGCGCACCGATCTTAACGAAGAGGCGCAGCGTCTGGCGCTGCTGTTCGAATCGGCGGGCGACGAGGCGCAGGTGCGCGCGCGGCCGATTGCGTGGCTGCCCGTCGAAGGCGGCTTTCGTTTCGATATCCACACGAACGACGGCTGGCGTCCACTGCGCGACGACGATCTGCTCGGGCCGCGTCAGTGGGAAGGCGGCGTGACGGGCGTCGCGATCGACTATCCGGGCTCCGATACGCATTCGGAACGCGTTGTGTTCGGCACTGAGAGCATCGATACGCCCGTGCAAGTCACGCTGTTTTCCCCTGTCGGCCGCGCGACGATCGTCGGCACCGGCAACGGCCGTTACGAGGTGCGCTGATGATGCGCGCGCTTCGTGTGCGCCGTTCGCGCGGCGCTGTGAACAACGCCTTTGTCGAAGGCTTCACGATGATCGAAGTGCTGGTCGCGCTGGCGATCATCGCGGTGGCGCTGGCGGCATCGCTGCGCGCAGTCGGCAGTCTCGCGACGGGCGAAGCGGACCTGCACCGGCGCCTGCTGGCCGGCTGGAGCGCGGACAATGCGCTCGCGCAACTGCATCTCGCGCATACGTGGCCCGACGTCGGCACGCAGAGCTTCGACTGCTCGCAGGGCAACCTGCAGCTGATCTGCACGGAACGCGTGAGCGCGACGCCGAACCCGATATTCAGGCGCGTCGAGCTTTCGGTGACGACGCCCGGACATCCGGGCAATCTGGCACAGCTGGTAACGGTGATCGGGAATGAAACGAACCGTTCTCTCTAGACCCCGCGCCGCGCGCGCTCGCCGTTCACTGCTGCTCACGAAGACGGCGGGCGGCTTCACGCTGATCGAGCTGCTCGTCGCGATTGCGATTCTCGCCGTGATCGCGGTGCTATCGTGGCGCGGACTCGACCAGATCATCCGCGGACGGCAGACCATCACCAACGCGATGGAAGACGAGCGCGTGTTCGCGCAGCTGTTCGACCAGATGCGCATCGATGCGCGCAACGCCGCATCGGACGACGAAGCGGGCGAACCGGCCGTCGCCGTGAACGGTAATGCGCTGCAGATCGTGCGCTACATGCACGCGCCGGGCACGGCGCCGCGACTCGTGGTCGTGCGCTACCGGATCACGAGCGGACGCATCATCCGCTATGCGTCGCCGCCGCTGTCGAATGTCGGCGAGGTGCGGCGCGCGCTGGGCGGCGGCGAGAACGAAAACTGGAGTTCCGTGCCGCTGATGGGCGGCGTCGGCGCGATCACGGCCAGACTGTATGTGCCGAAGGTCGGCTGGACGATGCAGATGAAAGACGTGCAGTCGGCGATCACCGAGAACGACAATAACCTCAAGGTTCCACAGCTGGGCAATGCGCCGTTGCCCCGCTCCGTGACGGGACTCGAGGTGAGTGTCGGGGCCAGTTCGCTGGCGCGGCCTGTCGTCCGGGTATTTCTTGTGGGGGAGTGATATGCGTGCTCGCCGTGTCGTCTTGCCCTCTCGTCAACGCAGCAGCCAGCGCGGCGCTGCCATCATCAGCGCGCTGCTGGTCGTCGCGCTGTCGGCGATTCTCGTCGCCGGCATGCTATGGCGGCAGCAGGTGCAGATCCGGCGCATCGAAAACCAGCGGCTGCTCGCGCAGGCGCAATGGGTGTCGCGTGGCGCGCTCGACTGGACGCGCCTCATTCTGCGCTCCGAAGGCGATACGTCCGCGGGCATCACGTACCTCGGCGGCGTGTGGGGCGTGCCGATTGCGCGCACGCGCCTGTCCGACTTTCTCGGGCAGATCGGCGAGGTGCGCGCGCAAGAAGGCGCGGCGACGTATGTTTCCGGGGCGATCGAGGACGCGCAGGCGAAATTCAATCTGCGCAATCTCGTGTCGACAGCCGTGCCCGGCGCGCTCACGCTGAACATCCAGCAGGTCCAGGCGTTCCAGCGGCTGTTGCAACTGCTCGGCATCAACGGCCAGCTCGCGAAGACCACCGCGCTCCAGTTGCGCGCCGGGCTGCGGATGTCGGCGACGCGGTTCCAGACGCCGACCAATCCGCTGACGGGTGCCTCGCAGCAGAGCCCGCAGACAGCGCTGCAGGGCGGCGCTGTCGGCGGCGGCAACTATACCGATCAGCCCGGCCTCGAAGACACCGACGAGAATGCGCCCGTCGCGCCGATCCAGATGACGGGCGTCGATTCGCTGCTCGACGTGCCGGGCTTCACGCCCGAGATGATCGCGCGGCTGCGCCCGTTCGTGACCGTGCTGCCGACGGCTACGGCCGTCAACATGAACACGGCGCCCGCCGAGGTGATCGCGGCCATCGTGCCGGGGATGAGCCTGTCGAGCGCGCAGGCTCTGGTCGCGCGCCGCGAGACAGTGTTCTTTCGCAACGTCGGCGATGTGCAACTGGCGGTGCGCGGCACGGGCGCCCAGCAACTCGTGTTCGATCCGAACCAGATGGATGTGAATACCAGCTACTTCCTTGTCCACGGCCGCGTCGAGCACGAACGCGCCGAGGTCGACCGCACCACCCTCATCTACCGCGACGCGCTCACGCACACGACGCGTATCGTATGGGGACGAGACCAGCTATGAACATTGCAATTTCCCGAGAGAGTGGCCATTGAGCACGCTGATCGTTCTTTTGCCGCCGCGTGATCCGGCGGTGCCGTCGCAGGAATGGCAACTGCCCGACCTGCCGTTCCTGCTGCTCGACAAGTCGGGCCGCATCCAGCGCGCCGGCCGCTCGGCGCCGGGGCTGCTGCCGCGCGCGTCGTCGACCGTTCTGATGATCGGCGCGCGCGATTGCCTGATGCTCGCCGCCACGGTCCCGCCGCTCAAGGGCCCGCGCCTGCGCCAGGCGCTGCCGAACGTCGTCGAGGACCAGCTGATCCAAGACCCGCAGACCACGCACATTGCACTCGACCCACAGGCGCTCGAGGGCAATCGCCATGTGCTCGCGATCGTCGATCGCGGCTGGTTCCGCTTTATCGTCGAAGGCTTTATGGCGGCGGGCCATCGCAATGTGAAGGCGGTGCCTGTCGCGCGCTGTCTGCCACAGCCTGCCGCCGCGACGGCCGCTGCACCTGCGCCGGAAGTGCATGCGGAAAAGGCCGTCGCGACGGGCGCGGATGCAGAGTCGTCGTCACCGCGCGCGGAACGGGCGGCCGACGACATCACGCCCGTCGTCGCGGCGGTGCTGGGCAGCGTGGTGTCATCGACGGTCGCAGTACTCGGCGAAGAAGCGATCGTCGATGCGGCCCCGCCGCGCGTCGAACTCGCGCTCACGCGCGGTCCGCTCGGCGAAGGGCTCGCCTTGCCCGAATCGGCCGTGAATTCGACGGTGGCCGCGCTCGCGGGGAATGCGCCCGTTACGCTCTATACGCTCGTCGATTTGCCCGGCAGCGAGCCGCGTCTGTCGTCGACCGCTCAGTCCGGCCGTGGCTCGCCGATTACCGGTGCGCTGCCGCTGTCGTTCGAGACGCTCGCGCGCAACGCGATCCAGTGCCGCTTCGATCTCTGCCAGTTCGAGTTTGCGGTGCAGCCGTGGCGACTCGATCGCGCGACGCTGCGCCGTCTGCGCCTGCCGCTGTGGCTGCTGGCAGGGACCGTGCTGATCGCGATCATCGGCGCGAACGTGCAGTGGCTGATGCTGTCGCGCCAGCGCGACGCGCTTAACGCGCAGATGGCGGAGCTGCTGCTCAACACGTTTCCGAAGACGACGGTTGTACTCGACGCGCCGGACCAGATGGCGCGCCAGTTGCAACAGCTGCGTGTGGCGGCGGGCGAGCTGTCGCCGGATGATTTCCTCTCGCTCGCGGACGGCCTCGCGCGCTCGCTCGGGCCTGTGCCCGTCAACGGACTTGCTGCGCTCGAGTATCACGACCGGCGGCTCGACGTGACGTTCAAGCCCGAAGTGAAGGTCGATGCCGATTTCCAGCAGCGGCTGACGCGCAATGGCCTGAACGGTGCGATCGACAGCAACACCGGCAAGTGGACCATCAGGAACGGACAATGAAAGCAGAACTCTTGAATGCGTGGGTCGGTTTCTGGGAAGCACGCACGGCGCGTGAAAAGGGTCTTTTGACGTGGGGCAGCGCGGTGCTGGCCGTCGTGATCGTGTGGTCGGTGCTGTGGGCGCCCGCGCAGGAAGGCCGCGCGCGGCTGCGCGAATCGATTCCCGGCCTGCAGCGTCAGCTCTCGCAGATGACCGCGCAAGCCAACGAGGCGCGCACGCTGTCGGCGGCGGCCCAAGGCGCTGCGCCGACGGGCGGCGCGCTCAAGGATGCGTTGACGGCGTCGCTGAACGATCACGGTCTCGCGCCGACGCAGGTGCAGGTGCTCGGCAACGCGGTGCAGATCCAGCTGAAGAACGCGTCGTTTCCGACATGGACGCAGTGGCTCGACGACGCGCGCCGGCAGTTCAAGGTGCAGGTGTCCGAGGCGCACGTGACGGGGCTGAAGGCGGACGGCCAGGTGGACCTGACGGCGTCGCTGCAACCCGCGACCATCAAATGACGGCGCTGCCACGGGACCACGCATGAATGTCTGGATGCGGCGATTGCGCGTCGCGCTGCCCTGGATCGTCGTCGCGGTGATCGCGAATCTCATCGTTGTGCTCGTGATGGCGCCTGCCGCGTGGATCACGCCGCAGTTCTCGAAGGCCACGCAAGGACATGTGAATCTCATCGATCCATCGGGGTCGCTGTGGCATGGCTCCGCTTCACTGATGCTCGCGGCCGGGCCCGGTGCCGAAGCGGCGACGCTGCTGCCGGGGCGCATCGAATGGCATACGTCGTTCTGGCCGCTTTTCACGGGCCGCGTGCGCATGCAGATGCGGCAAAGCGAAGCGATGCCCGACCCTGTCACCGTCGACGCTACGCTGCGCACGGCGACGCTTTCGGGCGGCACGATTGCCGTGCCGGCCTCGCTGCTCGCGGGCCTCGGCGCGCCGTTCAATACGCTCGATCTTCAAGGCGACGTGCGCCTCACATGGACCGACTGGCGCAGCTTCAACCGGCAGACGTACGGCCAGCTGATCGTCACGCTCAACGACATGAGCTCGCGCGTCTCGCGCGTGAAGCCGCTCGGGTCGTATCGGGTAGTGTTTCAGGCGCAGGGGGCGGCGGGCACGCTCGACCTGACGACATCGAAGGGACCGTTGCTGCTCACGGGGCACGGCACGCTTAGCGAAGCTTCGACGTCGTTCAACGGGCAGGCGAGCGCGACGCCCGATGCCGCCGACAATCTCGCCGGATTGCTGAATGTGCTCGGACGCCCGACGGGCCCCGGACAGGTCGCGCTGTCTTTCACCCACTGAGCTTCACGCGCGCGGGTCACAGCGGTCACAGACGATCACAAGCACAACGGCCGCCATGTTTGCGCATGGCGGCCGTTTGCGTTTGCGTTGCGTTCGAGGCGTGCGTAACTGAGGCTCAGCCTTGGGTTCAGCCGGCTGCGGCCGCCTTTGCGACAGGCGTGGCGGGTGTAGCAGCAGGCGCCGATGCCGGCGCGGGCGCGGCGACGCCGCCTGTCTCGCGGTCCATCTGCGATGCATCCCAGCCGCCGCCCAGCGCCTTCACGAGACCCACCGACGACACCATCCGCTGGCCCGCGATACTCGCGAGCTTCTGCTCGGCCGTGAACGCGGTGGTTTGCGCGGTCAGCACGTTCAGATAACCGACGGTGCCGGATTTGTACTGATTGGTGACGATGTCGAGTGCCTGTTGCGCGGACTGCACGGCTGCCTGCTGAACCGTGATCTCCCGTTCGAGGATGCGCAGCGATGCGAGATTGTCCTCGACATCCTGGAACGCCGTCAGCACCGTCAGCCGATACGTGGCGACGTCCTGGTCGTATGCGGCGCGCGCCGCTTCCGTCTGAGCGCTGCGCAGGCCTGCATCGAAAATCGTCGCGGCCAGTTGCGGGCCGAGCGTCCAGAAGCGCGACGGTGCGGTCAGCAGTTGCGAGAACACCGAGCTTTCGAAGCCGCCGCTCGCGGATAGCGTCAGCGTCGGGAAGAACGCGGAAATCGCGACGCCGATCTGCTCGTTCGCCGCTGCGGCCTTGCGTTCCGCCGACGCGATATCCGGCCGCCGTTCGAGCAGCGCGGACGGCAACTGCGCGGGCACGGCGGGCGGCACGGCGTCGAGGGGCGCGGGCGGCAGCGAAAAGGTCGAAGCCGGTTCGCCGATCAGCACGGCGATCGCGTGCTCGTTCTGCGCCCGCGCGACGCCGTTGTCGATGGCGGCGGCTTGCGCCGA
Organism: Paraburkholderia diazotrophica; assembly: GCF_900108945.1. Taxonomy (GTDB): domain Bacteria; phylum Pseudomonadota; class Gammaproteobacteria; order Burkholderiales; family Burkholderiaceae; genus Paraburkholderia; species Paraburkholderia diazotrophica. The sequence goes on from NZ_FNYE01000053.1 coordinate 6,841, forward strand.
TTGCAGCTGCGTTTGCGCCTGAATCACATCCGAGCGCGCGGCGACGCCTTGCGCATAGCGGTTCTGCGTGAGCGTGAGCGTGCGTTGATAAGCAGCGACCGTGTCGTCGAGCAGCTTTTGCTGCGCGTCGAGCGAACGGATATTGAAATAGGTTTGCGCGAGCGTCGCCTGTGCGGAAAGGCGCGTGTTCGCCAGATCGGCGGCAGCGCTTTGCTGGCCGGCCTTTTGTGCGGCGACGGTGCGGCTGACCTTGCCCCACAGGTCCGGTTCCCAGGTCGCGTCGAGCGACAGGTTGTAGCTGTTGCTGATCGTGCCCGAGCTGCTCAGCGATGACGTCGTGCCGCCGCCCCCGCCTGTCACGGAGCCGCTGAAGTTGCGGCTCGGCGAGCGCGAACGCGTGGCGTCTCCCGACGCGCTGATCACGGGGAAATACGCGGCGCGCGCTTCGCCGACGAGCGCGCGCGCCTGGCGGTACGCGGCGGCGAACTGCGCGATGCTCTGGTTCGACGCGTTGAGCTTGTCCTCGAGCGCGTTCAGTTGCGCATCGTTGTAGATGCCCCACCAGCTGCCGCGATCCTGCTGGTCGGCGGGCTGCGCGACTTTCCAGCCATCGGCTGCTTCCTTGTACGAAGCGGGAACGTCGGCGGACGGCCGCTTGTAGTCGGGACCGACGGCGCAGCCGGCAAGCGCTACCGCCAGCGCAGCGGCGACGGCCACGCTCATCACGCGTGGCCGCGCGACGTTCGCGACTGCGGCGCGGGCGCGCGAAGTTCGATCAAACTGCATGCAAATGAATTCCTGTCGATTCGGATGGCGCAACGCGCCGACGCTGCCGCGGAACGGCCGCCCGCGCGACAACCGGCGCGTCTTCGCGATGGCTCGAATGGTAGCTTACGCGTCGCCTGCGACGAAAACAGAAGAGTAATGCGGCAAGCACTTAACGTGTGTTACCGACGATGAGTCGACGGTTACGCGCCGTTACGGGAAGGCCCGCTGGGACGCGGCAAAACGAGGGCCGCCTGTCGCGGCGGCCCGGGTCGAGAAACAGCGGATGGGCTCTTTAGACGCGCGGATCAGCCGTCGTCTGCCGCGCCTGTTTGCCTGCGGCGGCGCGGCAAGGCGGCGCATCGGGACGCGTCTGGCAGATAGACGCGGCGGGCGCGATCGTCTGATGGTTGGCCGTGGAACGGGCTTTGGGCGAAGCAGCCAGCAGCGCGACGGGCCTGACGGCCTGCGCGGCTTGCGTTCTCGCCTTGCGCGAGCGCCGCCGTTCTATCCACGCGAAGAGCAATACCCCAAGGGACCCACCCGGCAAAACGAAGATCACCGCATATAGGGCCACTTTCCACCAGCGGCTGGCCCCTTGAAGTGTTTGTAGCGCGGACTCGGTCAATGAGCGGCTCCAGCCGCCGAGGGTATTTTTCAGGTACAGCATCGCGGGAATCCTCTGTGCGCCGGCAAAGGAAGGCGCACGCAAGTGCGGTCAGAACATGGTCTCCGATGACGCGGATCGCGTAACTCGTTGCCTGCAATAATATTGACTATGCAATTAATTTTCAAGATACTGTGCTTTGCAACATGGTCTTGTTTTGTTTTTGGGATCGCGTTTCTCGCACACCGCGAACGCGTTTGACTTCGCTGCCTGGGCAGATAGAATCCTCGAAGTCCATGCGGCGCATATCCGCGCTGCGGTTTTCATCAGAGCTCTAATGACAGACGGCCCGTATCAGCCGGAGTCGATTCACCTCGAATCGAGTCTCGGCTACTACCTGACCAAAGCGCGGAACGTGCTGGTCGACCGCACTGATCGGGCGGTCGCGCACCTCGGGCTGACGACGCAGCAGATCGGCGTGATCCTGCTGCTTTCGTGCGGTCGCGCGACGACGCCGTTCGAACTGTCGCGGGCGATGTCGTATGACAGCGGGTCGATGACGCGGATGCTCGACCGCCTGGAAAAGAAAGGGCTGATCGCGCGATCGCGCAGCGACAAGGACCGGCGCATCGTGAAGCTGGAACTCACGTCGCAGGGCCTTCACGCCGCGTCGCAATTACCGGAGATCGGCGCAGCCGTGCTCAACGAACAGCTGCGTGGTTTTTCGGAAGCGGATCTGGCGACGTTGATCAGTCTGCTGAGCCGGTTCATCGCCAACGGCATTGATGCAGGAAGCGGCGCCGGCGGATGTGGCGCTGGCGGCGAACGCGAGGAAGAAGAATGCGGGTCGTCCGCTCCGAGCGACGACGTGTAAGCGGCCGCATCAAGCGCGGCTTTGTTTTGAACATATAGCTGTCTGGGCAGAGAGTGTCGGGACATGGAAGTGCGGCCATATGTGGCCCGCATTTTCATGTCGCGGCAAGTTCTTCTGCCGGGACAGGGAGAATAGCGAATGAGCGCATCGGCTTCCGCTTCCAACGATACGACGGCTGAACTGCCGGCATCCTCCGACGCGCCCACGTCCGACGCCGCGCTACCCGGCGCGTCCGTGCCCGGTAACCCCGCTGCACCAGCCCCCGCCCCGCTTGCCGGCGGCACGCTGGCGCTGTTGACCGTGGGCCTCGCGTTGGGCACGTTCATGGAAGTGCTCGACACGTCGATCGCCAATGTCGCCGTGCCGACGATTTCCGGCAGCCTCGGCGTTGCGACCAGCGAAGGCACGTGGGTCATTTCGTCGTATTCGGTGGCGTCGGCGATCGCCGTGCCGCTGACGGGCTGGCTCGCGCGGCGCGTCGGCGAAGTGCGGCTGTTCACGCTGTCGGTGCTGCTGTTTACGCTTGCATCCGCCGCCTGTGGCTTTGCTCAGAACTTCGAATCGTTGATCGCGTTCCGTCTGATCCAGGGACTCGTGTCCGGGCCGATGGTGCCGTTGTCGCAGACGATTCTCATGCGTTCGTACCCGCTCGAAAAACGCGGCCTCGCACTCGGCTTGTGGGCGATGACGGTGATCGTCGCGCCGATCTTCGGTCCTGTGATGGGCGGTTGGATCACCGACAACTACACGTGGCCGTGGATCTTCTACATCAATCTGCCGATCGGTCTGTTTTCGGCGGCATGCGCGTTCGTGCTGCTGCGCGGGCGCGAAACGCAGACGACGAAACAGCGCATCGACGGCGTCGGCCTTGGTTTGCTCGTGATCGGCGTCGCGTGTCTGCAGATGGTGCTCGATCTCGGCAAGGACCGCGACTGGTTCAACTCGACGTTCATCGTCGCGCTCGCGATCATCGCGGTGACGTCGCTCGCCTTCATGCTCGTGTGGGAGATGACGGAGAAAGAGCCGGTTGTCGACCTGACGCTTTTCAAGGACCGCAATTTCGCACTCGGCGCGCTGATCATCTCGTTCGGCTTCATGGCGTTCTTCGGCTCGGTGGTGATCTTTCCGCTGTGGCTGCAGACGGTGATGGGCTACACGGCGGGCCTCGCCGGGCTCGCGACGGCGCCTGTCGGCCTGCTCGCGCTCGTGCTGTCGCCGATGATCGGGCGCAACATGCATCGGCTGAATCTGCGGATCATTGCGAGCTTCGCGTTCGTCGTGTTCGCGTTCGTGTCGCTGTGGAACTCGACGTTCACGCTCGATGCGCCGTTCAACCAGGTGATCCTGCCGCGCCTCGTGCAGGGCATCGGCGTCGCGTGCTTCTTCGTGCCGATGACGACGATCACGCTGTCCAGCATCACGGACGAGCGTCTGGCGAGTGCCTCCGGGTTATCGAATTTTCTGCGGACCTTGTCAGGCGCAATCGGTACGGCGATCAGCACGACGTATTGGGAAAACGACGCGATCTATCACCATGCGGTGTTGTCGGAATCGGTGAGCGCCTATTCGGCGAATACGACGTCTTATAGCGATTTGCTGGCGTCGTTGGGTCTTAAGGGGCAGGCCGTGACGGCGCAACTGAATGAGATCGTCACACAGCAGGGCTACATGATGGCGACCAACGATTTCTTTCGCATTTCGTTTGCGTGTTTCATCGTGCTCGCGTGTCTCGTGTGGATTACGAAGCCCCAAAAAGGCGCGGCGGCGTCGATGGGACATTGACGCCGCCGCTGGAATGGACGCTTGATCGCTCCCGACCACTTTGCTGCGAGAGCGAGGATTACTTGCCGTCGATCTGAATCTCGACTCGACGGTTCTTCGCGCGTCCGACTGCGGTGGTATTCGGCGCGACGGGCGACGCGGCGCCGTAGCCCTGCACGTCCCACATGGAAGCACGCACGCCGGCCGTCGCGAGATAGCGCTGCACGGAGCGGGCGCGTGCCGCCGACAGACGCTCATTCAGTTTCGCCGAGCCTGTGGAATCGGTGTAGCCGGCGATCGTCAGGCGTTCGATACCGACGTCGCGATTCTGCGCGATGAAGCCGTCGAGCTTCGCGGTTGCTGCGGGCATCAACACGGCGCTATTGACGGCGAAGTTTGCGTCGGACTGCAACGTCACTTTGCGCACAGGCGCTACGACGGGCGCGGCGACAGGCGTTGCTACGACTGCGGGCGCTGACGTCGCGACGACGGGTGTTTCGCACTGGAACGTGATTTCGCGGCGCTCGTTCAGCCACACGAAATCTGTCGATTCGGGATCGGCGGGATCGATGCGTTTGACCTGCTTGTCCCCGCAAAGACGCTTGATTTCGGCCATGCAGGCCTGAATACCTTCTGCAAGACCGAGACACTGCACGCGATACGCCTGCGTTCCGTCGGAGAGCGTGACGATGTCGGTGTTGTGGGTTGGACCTGAATACGACGTGCAGCCCGCGATACCCACAGCGCATGCAACTGCCGTCAACGTACGAATAAACATAAAGACTTTCCCGATGATGAAAATAAGCCTGCGAGACGATGAGTGTTGCGAGGCGAATTCCCAATCGGAGAAGTCTTAAAGATGCGTTGGCGACTCTTGAGTGCTCTTATTGAGAGACTGGCTCCCCTGTTGGCGACGATGTCGATTGCCCATTCGTTCCGGCCGATTGACCGGACGTCGACGGCGCCGCCAGATTCGGCGAGCTTCCCCGTACGAACTGCTTGAAATCGGCGCCGGCTTCCCAAGGATTCGGTTTGCATCCGAGCGAACTGTCGCAATGCGCGGCGAAACCGATCGTCGACGTGCCGTCGATGTTCGGCGTCTTGGTGATCTCGAAGGCGAGCGCTCGCGTGCCACCCTCGGGGCCCGTCGTCTGGATTAGCGCGTCCGTTGCGGTCGTGACCTCATAGCGAGAATGCGTCGTGACCCACGAGTGCGCGCGCTGCCACCAGGCGTCGCACTGGGCTTTGCTCGTACAGGTCAGCGGCGCGGTCGCGATCTGCATCACATCGGGATTGACCTGCCCTTGCGTCGAACAGCCAGCGGCCAGCGCGCAGAGCACGGCCATCAGACCTTTTCTCATAACCGGACTTTCTCCCATTTGTATTGGCCGAGCGCTAAAGCGCTGCGTTATGAAAGTTGGACCGCAGTCGCAGCGGCATGTTTCATCAGGCGAGCATGCCGCACGCGAGCCGATTGGCATTGAGGCGGCGCAACATCGACGCGCAGCAATTTCTGGCCCAGACGGGATTTGATGCAGCCACAAAAAAGGCAGCATGAGGCTGCCTTTTTGCTGCGCGACTCAGACTCGGACCCGGACGCTCGCGGTCTTTCCCGTTACACGCTGAAGCGGTTCAGCGTGTAAGCGCGATACGCTGCGACGAACGCGTCGAACGAACCGATTTCTTCGCGCTCCAGCTTCTGCTGTTGGGTCAGCGATTCGACGGCCAGCGCAGCGAATTCCTGCGCGTGCGCCTGGTCCAGCGGACGCGCGCGGAAATACTCCGCGTGCGCGATGCTTTGAGCGAGGCCGAATGCGAGAAAGCCTTGCTGTTTGTCGCGCATGATTTGCAGCACGCGGGCCGACGGCGTCAGCGACGCGTCCGCGAGCTTCGCGCGTTGCACGGCGACCGAGCGCGCGTGGCTGTCGTCGCCGCGAATCTGATCGAGCGCGGCGGCTGCATGATCGATCTTCGCGAGCAGTTCATTGGCCCAGTCGAGCATCTTGACGGGTTGCCCATCGCGGATCAGTTCGAGGCCAGGCTTGCGCCCTTCCATCGTCACACGGCCGAAGTTCTGGTTCGCTTCCGTGTATGCCGGCGGCGGCAGCGGCGCGCTGTCGTCGAGCGCGCAGACGAGCAGATAGGCATCGAGAAAACGCGCCGTCTCGAGTGAAATGCCCGTCGGCTCGAACGGATCGATGTCCATGCAGCGCACTTCGACGTACTGCACGCCGCGCGCAGCGAGCGCATGCAGCGGACGCTCGCCCGAATACGTGACGCGCTTCGGGCGGATCGTCGAGTAGAACTCGTTTTCGATCTGCAGCACGTTGGTGTTGATCTGCACCCATTCGCCGTCGCGCTGCGTGCCGATTGCCTCGTACGGCGGATACGGCTGGCTGACGGCTTTCGCGAGCGCGTCGAGATAGCCCTGCAACGTGTCGTAGTCGGCATGCAGCGCGGCTTGCGCGGTCGTGTTCGAATAGCCGAGATCGCTCATGCGCAGGCTTGTCGCGTATGGACGATAGAGCGTGTCGGCGTCGAACGTTTCGAGCGTGTGCGGACGGCCACGCAGGAAGCGCGCATCGAGCGCCGGCGACGCGCCGAACAGATACATCAGCAGCCAGCTCGTGCGCCGGAAATTGCGGATCAGCGCGAGGTACCGCTCGGACTGAAAGTCGACGGCGTTCGCAGTCGATTGCTGGTCGGCGCGAAGGAGCCGCCACACTTCTTCGTTCAACGAATAGTTGTAGTGGACGCCTGCGATGCACTGCATCGTGCGTCCGTAGCGCAGCGCAAGGCCGACGCGGTACACGTACTTCAACCTGCCGATGTTCGACGTGCCGTAGTCCGCGATGGGAATTTCGTCGTCCTCGGGCAGCAGGCCCGGCATCGAGTTGTTCCACAGCAGTTCATCGCCGATCGCCGAATAGACGAAGCGATGCAGCGTGTCGAGACGCTCGAGCGTGGTCGAAGCGTCATGCTCGGCTGGCGTGATGAGCTCGAGCAGCGCTTCGGAATAGTCTGTGGTCAGCGAAGGGTGCGTGAGTGCCGAGCCAAGCGTGCGCGGATGCGACGTCATCGCAAGACGGCCGTCCACCGTCACGCGCAGGCTTTCCTTTTCGATGCCGCGCAAACCGGTCGTCAGCGCGTCGCGCTGCGGGCCGGATGTCAGCACGGACAGGCGGTGCAACAGCGCGTCGGTCGTGCGGGAGAGTGTCGTGTTTGGCATTGATGCGGGTCGATCATCGTCGGCCGCCATGCGTCGCACGGTGCTGCTCGGCGCGGTCGACAACGTTCGGCGGAATTTTCGGTAGCGGGCACTTTAACATCTCGCCAAAACGGCTGCTTGCCGCCGTTTCGAGCGGCTTGTCGCGCTCGCGCGCGGCACGTGACGGCGCTCGTGCGCTGCACGTCACTGCGCTCGCGCGACTCGTAACCGCGCTTGTCCGCGATGTCCGGTCCGCTTCCTTCACTCTACGCCGCGCAAGGGCACGAAGTCGATTGACGGTATATGCACAAGTGTGCGGAAGGCCGCTAGCCGCCGCGTGCCGCGCCCGCGCGATCGGCGACTTCGTTCCACAGATGCATCGCCGCATACGAGCGCCACGGCCGCCATGCGTCGGTGCGCGCGCGTTGCTGGTTGGGGCGGACGAGCGCGGGGTCGCGCGCGGCAATCGCCTGCATCAGCACGAGATCCCATGCGGGCCATGCGTCGGCGTCACGCCACGCGCGCATCGCGACGTATTCGACCGTCCACGGACCGATGCCCGGTAGCGCGAGCAGCGACGCGCGCAATTGCGCGACATCGACCGATGCATTGCCGACATTATCGACGCCGGCGACGCTGTCGACGGGCACATCTCCCGACGCGACGGCGCGCGCAAAGCCCTGCAGGGCTTCGATGCGCTTGCTCGGCATGCCGATCTTCGAAAGGTCGACGGCGGCGAGCGCGGCGGGTGTGGGGAAGCGCCATGCCGTCGTTTCATGCGAGTGATCTTCGATCCGTTCGCCGGCGCGCTGAACGATTCGTCCGATGATCGTCGTCGCGGCTTTTACGCTGACCTGCTGGCCCACGATCGCCCGCACGACGAGCTCGAACGCGGACCACGCGCCGGGTACGCGCAGACCCGGCACCGCATCGACGAGCGGCGCAAGCCAGGGATCGGCGCCGAGGCTCGCGCCGATTGTCTTCGGATCGGCATGCAGGTCGAACATGCGCGCGATCGGCGCTGTGAGCGCGTCCGCGTGACGGCTCGCCGCGCCGTCGATCGTGGCGACAATGCAGCGCCGCTTTGGATGCTTGTGCACGGCAAGCGTGCCGACGTCGCCGTTCCAGTCGATCGCGCGGCGCCATACGCCGTCTTCAACCGCTTCGACGCCTGGCGTCGCGCGGCCCGCAAAAAAGCGCAGGATGCGCGGCCAGTCGTACGGTGCCTTGAACGGCAGCTCAAGGGTTGCGGTTGCGGTCGGCGTGGTGCTCAAGCGGCGTGATCCACGTCGGCGATGGGGTGGGCGGCTTTGTGGTCGGCTTTCGCTTCGTGGTCGGCTTTCGCTTCGCCGCGCGCTTCCGCGTCGAGCAGCATCGCCTTGCGCGCGACGCCCCAGCGATAGCCCGCCAGCGCGCCGCCTTTCTGCACGACGCGGTGGCATGGTATCGCGAGCGCGACGGGATTCGATGCGCAAGCGCTTGCGACGGCCCGTACTGCGCGTGGCGAGCCGACCGCTTCGGCGATCTGCGAGTAGCTGCGCGTCTCGCCGTAGGGGATGCGTCGCAGCGCTTCCCACACGCGCTGCTGGAAGGCGGTCGCGGCAATGTCGAGCGGGAGATCGAAGCGCTGACGCTTGCCGCGCAAATACGCATCGATCTGTTCGATAAACGGCGCGAGCCGCGCGGGGTCGGCGATCAGTTCCGCGCTCGCGAATTCCTTGCGCAGGGCGTCCGCGAGCGGCGCTTCGTCGTCGCCAAAGGCGATCTTGCAGATGCCCTTGTCGGTCGTCGCGACCAGCACGAGGCCGAGCGAAGTCTGCGCGCTGGCGTAGTGGACGCGCAGTCCGGCGCCCTTGCGCCGATATTCTGAGGGCGCCATGCCGAGCTCGGCTGCCGCCGTATCGTACATGCGCGATGGCGAGCCGAAACCCGCATCGACGGTCGCGCGGGTGACGTCCGCGCCGCGCTGCAACGCGTCGCGCAGCGCGGCGCCGCGTTGCGCCGCCTGATACTGGCGCGGCGACACGCCGACTACGCGCTTGAAGAGCCGCTGCAAGTGAAACGGGCTGACGTGCACGGCCTCGCCCAACTGCGCGAGCGTGAGGCGCTGCTGCGGATCGGCGTCGAGCGCGGCGCACGCGCGATTGACGATGTCGAGTTCGCGCGGCAAGCCACCCGGCTGACAGCGCTTGCATTCGCGATAGCCGGCGGCGCGCGCTTCGTCGGTCGAGTCGAAAAAGTCGACGTTGTCCCGCCGCGGCAGCCGCGACGCGCACGACGGACGGCAGAATACGCCCGTCGTCCGGACGCCGTAGAAGAAGGCGCCGTCGGCGGATACGTCGCGGTTCAGAACGGCCGCCCAGCGTTCGTCGTCAGTGGCGAATGCGGCGGGAGCGGCTTTGGAGAAAGCTGTGTTCATCGTTTGCCCCGAGGGACGGTTTCGATGGTTACCACTTTAGCGAGCACGCTTACACACTACGCTCCGGTTCTTGCTCTGTCATTTGGCTCGTGGTCGGCTGCGGCGGGTGAATTCCCAGATTTCGGGACAAAACAGGCCGGCGAAAAAATTCGGGTTTTCCCCTAAAAAATTATTGCGTCGCATCAAGCCGGCGTGTATAGTGGTTTCTGTCTCCTCCATGTCTCCTCCTGATATGGATTCAGCCCGCTCCAAGAGCGGGCTTTTTTTCGTCCGCGATTTTTCACTCTTGGTCCCTTGCTGGGCCGTAAGAGTCGCCCGGGCCTCAGCCCTTACACGCGTTTCCTTCTAAACTGGGTTCTTCGACACGAACTGCAAGAACGGACGCCGTGCCATGAAATTCCAGATTCTCGATATTGACCACGTCGTCATCCGCGCCGCCAATCTGGAGGCGATGACGCGCTTCTACCGCGAGGTGCTGGGCTGCGCGCTGGAGAAGGAACAGCGCGACCTCGGCTTGATCCAGCTTCGGGCGGGACGCTCGCTGATCGATCTGTTGCAGGTCGGCGGGAAGATCGATCGGCCGGAAAGCGGTGTGCCCGGCGTAGGAAGAAACATGGATCACGTCTGCCTGCGCGTGGAGCCCTTCGACGCAGATGCGCTGAAAACATGGCTGATCGAGCAGGGTGTCCGGATCGGCGAACAGGCGACGCGCTACGGTGCGGATGGTTATGGTCCGTCGCTGTATCTGTTCGATCCCGAGGGCAACATGGTCGAGCTCAAAGGGCCACCGGACGCGACGGCATGAGCGGAAGACGGGATTTTTAGGTACACAGAGCGGCCAATCGGCTCAGCGTCCGCCGTGCGCGGCGGGGCGTGCGTCGGCGCCGGCTTTGAGAACCGTCCATTCGACCGGCACGGCATCGGCGGTTTCGCTGCCGAGCCACGCGGCGTTGTCCTGCACGGTGCATTGCAGGCGCATCGTCCGTTCGGCCAGCGCAGCAAGCTCTGGCGCGACGTTCTCTCCCAGTGACCACACCGTCACGTTCCGCAGACGCTCGACCTTGTTGCGTACGCCCTGCCACCAGATGTCGGAGGTCTTGCCGCCGTAGGCGATCACGATCACTTCGTTTGCACGGCTGCTCGCCTTGGCGATCCGGCGCTCGTCCGGCTGACCGACTTCGATCCATGTGTCGATCGCGCCCGTCAGGTCTTTGGCCCACAGGTCGGGTTCGTCGATATCCGACAGGCCCTTGCAGAATTCGAGGCGTTCCTGCGCAAACAGCGCGAACGCGGCCACGCGGACCATCATCCGCTCGTTGGTTTCCGACGGATGTAGCGCGATCGTCAGCGAATGGTCGGCGTAGTAGTGCCGGTCCATATCGGCGATCTGGAGTTCAGCCTTATAAATTGTCGATTTCAGAGCCATGCTGCAACCTGGTCCAGCGAAAGCGGACCGGATAGTGAATAGAGAGTCTGCGTACCTTGCCATGATCGTTCCCTGCCTTGCAGCGGTCACGCCTCGGTTCGCGCGTCTCGCCGTTGAACACACTGGCGGTTGCCGCTGGGCCGAACTACAAGGCCTTGTCGCGTCAACCGCGCTACTGCTTTCGCTTCACATTGAAAGCAGCAACATGTGTGCCGAACCGACGTGCCGTTGATCCGTCGGGCGAGCAATGCGGCCTGCCGCAAGGTGGGACCGTGATGATACCGAATATGCTGGGGCGGTATGACAGTCTGATGAGGCGCGCCTAGGCAGCGCCCGCGATGTCTTGAAGCGGAGAGACGAATGGCTTTGCGCCGAATAGACGGGAGCGGGAGAGAGCGAGAAGCCGGCTCAAAGCGGCGAAAAAATGAAAATGGCCAGACAAAAGTCTGGCCATGTTAAATCACGAAAGACGTTCTTTCGTTCAGATGTCTGCTATGACCCGACAATCAATGTCGGGTGAAATCCAACTTCAATGCCCTATTGCTTGATAAAGCGATCGTTAGTCCAAAGACCCTGGGTGTCGCTATTGCCGGCATTCACGAATTCGACGTCATGGCCGACTACACGAACGACGCGGAAATCCGAATTCTCCGGCGTGGAGATGCATTGATAACCCGAGAAGAACTCCTGCATTTGCTGCTGCTCGCCCGCCTGTGCGTGCTGGGTGACGGCGTCGAGCTTATCCTTTGACAGGCAGCCGTACGCATTCGCCTTGAATTGCACCGTTTGCAGGGGCTTGATCACGACATCCTGTGCCTGCGCGCCTGCTGCCACGACTAAACCCGTCAATGCGAAAAGAATGGCGACTCGCTTTTTCATGGTTATCTCCGCGGGTTACTGCTCGGTTAGCTATGTGTTTAACTGCCGAAAAAGACGCACAGCTAAAAATCTAGGAGAACTGCTTTGAAGGGCAAGCACATCTTGTGTGCGCTCGCAGCAGCGGCGAATTGTCGCAGCGGTCGAGCGGCCGTTTGAATGCCGTCCCCATGCGGCTATGAGGCAAATATTCAGCGGATGGCAGATAGAAATGGTGAGCGGAGAGCGTCTTTGGATAACCATTTGCAGGTGGAGTTCGCGTTTACGCTTAAAGGGTTTTAAGCGATTCGCGATGAGGCATTTTGCATGTTGATGCATTGCACACAAAGTCATTCGTCTAATTCATCAAATGCTGTGACGGATTGAAGCGACTGCAGAATAAAAAGGATGCCTGGATGCGTTTTCGCACATTCAAAAGCACATGCAGGCAAACGTAATGGCGGCGACTTGCGCAGACGCGACGTTCGTGGATAAATCGACGGCCACACAGGAGACTTTTCATGACACTCGCTCACTGGCTTCCCTTCGCCATCGCGTCCGCGATCCTGGTTGCGATTCCCGGGCCAACGGTGCTGCTTGTAATTTCTTACGCGCTCGGCCACGGCCGGCGTTATGCGTTGGTCACGACGGCGGGCGTCGCACTGGGCGATCTGACGTCGATGACCGCGTCGATGCTCGGACTCGGCGTCGTGCTCGCTGCATCGGCGACGCTCTTTACGGCGCTCAAGTGGATTGGCGCCGCGTATCTGATCTATCTCGGCATCAAGCTATGGCGCGCACCCGTCGCAACGGGCGAGGCTTGGCCCACGGGAGAAACGCGTACGGGCCGCATCTTCGCGCACGCATACGCGGTGACGGCGCTCAATCCGAAGAGCATTGTGTTCTTCGTGGCCTTCGTTCCCCAGTTCATCGATACGCAGGTCGCTACGTGGTCCCAGATCGCGATTTTCGAGGCCACTTTCGTCGCGATCGCGACATTGAATGCGCTCGGGTATGCGCTGCTCGCATCGGCGGCGCGGCGCGCGATTCGCAGCCCGCGCGTGCAACGCGGCGTCAACTGTACGGGCGGAACGCTGCTGATCGGCGCTGGACTCCTGGCGGCTGCGTGGAAAAAAGCGACTGCCTGAGCGCAACCTGATGCGCGAAAGGGATGAAGCGGGCGCGCGTCTTGCGCGGCGAGAAGCGCGCACATGGTGTGCGCGGTGGATCACACGCAGCGGCGCGCAACACGCCTACAATGAAATCGTGGTCGCTGTTCCATCGATCTGGAGGACACTGTGATCGAGCATCTGATTCTGGGCGCGTTCCTCATCGTGCCGCTTCTCATCGCCGCCTTTCTGTTTTCCGACGAGCTTTGGCAGGAGCATCGCCAGGCGCTGCACGACGAGGAGCACCACCGGCGGATGGACTGGCGGCATCCGATACGCAGCCTGCTTCACCATTGATCGGATCACGGGCGACGCGAGCGGAAGAAGGCTGTCATGCTGACCTTCACCTTTTCGTGGACGGAGTACTGGTTGTTCATGCTCGCGCTGATTCTGATCAGCGTCGTGCTGACTGCCCTGTGCGGTTCGGTGCCGCGCGCGCCGGAACCGCATGATGACGATACGTAGCCTGATCCCTTGAGCGCGCGCTCTACCTCTTCTCCCCTCGCAGCTGTGTGAGCGCCGTCGATCCGCGGCATGGCCTACCGTCCTTTTGCCGCGCGTACTCGGAAAGACGCCAAAACATCGCTCTGTTCGCCCGATTCTCATGCGACGCGCATGCGTACGCTTATGCGACGTCGCCTTTTTTGCGCTCGACATCGCGTCAAACCCTATTTGTTTTCGTAGGCAACGACTGGCTAAAATGCGGCTACAGTAAATAATCAGATGTAAGTAAATCTTCTCCTTGTCCGGACCTTGCCGGGGGACAGCATGAACCGACTAATCGATCAGGAAATCGCACATATTTCGCGCGTCATGTGGCCGGCGCTGCTGGGCGATCTGGGCGGCCCCATCCTTTCTTCCGACTACTGGCGCAAGCGTCTGCATGCACTGCTGGACGCTCCCGCGATTAGCAAAGCTCAGCTTTGCGCCCTCGATAGCCTGCTGCTCCAACTTGACGATTACGAGCGGCGATCCCTTCGCGCGTATTCGGCACCAGTCACCGACCAGTCGACGGACGCCCGCGAGGAGCAGGGCTCCGAGCCGGTCGCCGTTCAGGAATGAAGGACGTCGACAATTCGGCGAGCCCTTTGGTTGATTGCGAAACCTCGCATGCAGCGCGCTAATTGTTATAGATCAGGGAACTCAGCCGTATATTCGTTTACTTGTGTACCTAAAGTGCGGCTACGTTGGCGGCGTTTCAATTTCTAGCTCCCAACTAGAGCCGCCCGGGTTAGAACCACGCCCAGTTTGGCGCTTCCGCCTCCACACGGCACTCACCATACCTAGCCGCGCATTTTGTGTACCAATAGCACCGCGCAACTATTCGACGCCCGGCGCCGCCCGAAGCAGTCCCACCGACGCATGCGTTTTTCCGGCGAACTGCGCATCCACGAAATCCGCCCACAGTTGCATCTCCTGTTGACTCGGATCGCTAACATTGCGCTCTTGCGTTGAAACGTCAGCCGATTGGCTCTGATCGCGCACTGTCGATTGCACCAGAGCACGAAGATGGCTCGCAGCGGTGCGGCGAAAATCGTGCAGCACGAAATGCTCGCCCTGCAATCCCAGCGTCTTGACCGCCTGATTCAATGTCCCCTTTGCAATCGGACGATCCTTGTCTCCGCGAGTCGACGGGAAGACGTAGGTGCGGCTCGCCTTCGATTCACGCAGTTCGCGCAGCATTGTCACCGCTTGCGCCGAGAGATAAATGCGGCGTTCGCGACCGTTGCTGGCGCGCGCGGCGGAAATCGTCCAGGTACTGGCATCGAGATCGATTTCGCGCCATATCGCTTCGATCAATTCCGATTTGCTGGCCATTGTCAGCACAAGCAGATGCAGGGCTAGCTTCAGCGGCCGTCGTATGTCCGAGGTGTAAATGGCGCGCAGCAAGACGCCGATCTCGTTGGCGGAAAGCACGCGAGTACGGCCGTCCTGGCTGGCGACCGTCCGGGCCGGAATGGACTCGGCAGGATTGGCGTCGGCGAGGTGCCGCGCGATCAGGAATGCGTACAGGCGCTTGACGACGTTGCGTATGTGTAGCGCCATCTGTGGCGCGCCTCGGCGCTTGACGGCGTCGCAAATCGACTGGATATCCTCCGTCGTGACCTGTGCGATCGGCTTGTGCCCGATCGCGGGCAGGATGTCCTTGTCGAGCGCGCGCTGCGTGGTTCGCCGATACTCTTCGGACTTGCGGGCGATGTCGGATGCTACGTAAAGCTCGGCAGCATCGCGCAATATGTCGACACGCTTTTCGGCGCCTCGATCCTGTCTCGCCATCGATACGGGCGAAAGACCTTTCGCAACCATCTCCGCGTACTTTTGCGCCCGCGCCCGGGCGACGCGCAGCGACATCAACTGGTAGTCGCCTATTGTCACCATCGGTTGCCGGCGCCCGTTCAGTGTGTAGCGGAAACGCCAGACCTTCTTCCCGGTCGACATGATTTCAAGGATGAGTCCTTTGCCGTCGGCCACGCTGTAGCGTGTCTCGCGTGGCTGCAAGGCACGGATCTGGGATTCGCTGAGTGGTGTCGCGAGTTTCGGCATCGATCTTATTTGGGTACACAGGGCATTTTCAAAACGCAGTTTACCTGTTTGTGTACTCAAAAATGTGGTCCGTGAGGCGCTTACGCGCCGCGTTACAGCTGATCGGAAGGTCACCATAACGCCCAGTGCCAACGAATACGCGCGTCTCGGTCTACTTGCCGATGCAGAACCTGCTGAAAATCACACCGAGCAAATCATCCGACGTGAACTCGCCGGTAATCGAGTTCAACTGCTCCTGAGCCAGCCGCAGCTCTTCCGCGAAAAGATCGAGCGCCTGCGAATTCTGATCGGCATGTTCTGCGGCCAGTCTCAAATTTTCCTGCGCCGCTCGAAGCGCGATCAGATGTCGTTCCCGTGCCAGATAGACGCTCTCGGCGCCAGCCTGCCAACCCGCAATGCGCAACAGTTCGCCGCGCAGCAGGTGGATTCCGTTCCCCGTCTTTGCCGAGAGACGAACCTCGCACAAGTCGGCATCGCCGATGCCGTTCAGTCCAATCACGCCCGGCGCGACGTCCGTCAGATCCGTCTTGTTGAGCACGCGTACGATAGGCACGCCTGACGGAAAACGTGCGGCGATCGATTCGTCGTCGCGCGTCACGCCCGAGCGCGCGTCGAGCAGATGCAGCACGACATCGGCGCGCTGGATCTCGCCCCAGGTTCGCTCGATGCCGATCTTTTCCACTTCGTCTTCCGTCTCGCGCAAGCCAGCCGTGTCGATCACATGCAGCGGAATGCCTTCGACCTGGATCGTCTGCGCAACCTTGTCACGCGTGGTGCCCGCGATCGGCGTGACGATTGCTAGCTCGGCGCCGGCGAGCGCGTTGAGCAGCGACGATTTGCCGACGTTCGGCTGCCCGGCCAGCACGACCGACAACCCTTCGCGCAGCAGCGCCCCTTGTCGCGCTTCGCTTAGCACGAGCGCAAGACGCTCGCGGATGCGCGCGAGCTTGCCGCGCGCGTCTGCCGCTTCGAGAAAATCGATTTCCTCTTCGGGGAAATCGAGGGTCGCCTCGACGAGCATTCGCAGCGTGATCACCTCTTCGACGAGCGCGTGAATGTCGCGCGAGAACGCGCCTTCCAGCGAGCGCCCTGCCGAGCGCACGGCGGCTTCCGTGCTCGCCTCGATCAGATCGGCGACGGCCTCGGCTTGCGCCAAGTCCAGCTTGTCATTGAGGAACGCCCGCCGCGTGAATTCGCCCGGCTCCGCGAGACGCAGGCCGAATGCGCGACCCGCGTCGATGCATCGTTGCAGAATCAGCTGAAGCACGATGGGACCGCCGTGCCCCTGCAGTTCCAGCACATGCTCGCCTGTGTACGAATGCGGCGCAGGGAAATACAGCGCGATCCCGCGGTCGAGTGCGTTGCCGCCGTCGTCGAGAAACGGCACGTAGCTGGCATGACGTGGTGCGAGCGTTTGTCCCGTCAGCGCCTGCATCATCGGTTGCGCGGCCGCTTCTCCTGCGCGGCCGAACGAAATCCGCACGACGCCTATCCCGCCTCGGCCGGGGGCAGTAGCAATGGCGACGATGGGATCGGAATCGGTGGCGAGCATGGTGAAAAACGCGAGGAAGCGGGAGAAATCTGCTGGAAAACGTGCGCGGACGGTGCGCCGAACGCCTGGCATTGTAACGCGCGCCTCAAGTGGCCTCGCGCAGACATGCGCTGCACTTGCCGCCGCACCCGCTCAAATCGCGATCCGGAGCTTATCTCAAATGAGATAAGCCACATTCAGCGTCATATAGAAAAATTCCGACTCTTCATGTAGTCTCATCCTTACAGTTAAAGGCCTTACGGGTCTGCAGATCTTCAAAGGGACGAGTCCGATCGCGTGCTGCCATGAGATAGGCAAATCTAGGACGCGCTAAATGTAGCGTGTACGGTTGTCTACCTGTGGCGCGTCGGACTGCACAATTTGTGGATGCCAACCCTCGAAGAAAAAGCGGCCTTTGCCGAGCGACTGAAGTTCGCGATGAGACGCGCCCCGGAAAAGCTCAAGGGCGGGACCGATCTCGCGCTGCATTTCAATCTGCGCCATCACGGCGACCAGCCCGTCTCGCCACAGACGGTACACAAATGGCTGAGCGGCCGCACGATTCCAACCGACGACAAGCTTCGGACGCTCGCCGAATGGTTCGAAGTGGACATCCATTGGCTGCACTACGGACCTTCGCCGAGCGGATCGACGAGAACGGTTCCGAAGCCTCTGGTTCGCGGCGAGAAATATCCGCTTTCGCCGGAGACGCTCGAATTGGCGTCGAAGATCGAATCGCTGACACCGCATCATCGGTATCTTGTACAGGAATTGATCGCGCAGCTATACGGCGACGCCGACAATTCATAAGAAAAACCCAGACATAAAAAATCTATGGTCCCCTCCGTTTTTGCAACCCTGATTTTCGATGGACTGGTTGGCTTGCCCAAATCTATCCGGCGTCGTTGAGGGGATAGCTCCCCGCGCCACGATGAGAGTCGCGCCTGATCGTCCTTAAAACGCCCTCGGCTTTGGAGAGTCGATTTTTTTGACAGGCTGTCGATCAGGCCGTTGTACCGTTCACGTCATCAAATTTCAGTCGTCGCAAACCAGATGGATACGTCGGTACTGCAATAGGTAGGAGGTTCAGACCGGTAGGTCAGAGTAACCTGCCTCGAAAACCGAGTGATGTGTCGCCAGCGCCCAGGCGGTTCGTGCCAGCTTGTTGGCCAGCGCGCAAGCCACCACGTTGGAATGTCGGCGCGTGAGCATTGAGCGCACCCAGTCGGCCAAACGTCCGGTCTGCCGATCCAGGCGTTGCATATAGGCCCTGGCACACTGCACCAGCAGACGCCGGAGATTCTTGTCCCCGCGTTTGCTGATACCCCGCAGATTTGCTCGGCCACCCGTGCTTGATAACTGCCATCCCGATCGGCAGGCTGATACCGGATTCCAGCAGGAAGCCGTGCATCTGGTTGACCGTCCTGGTTCGGTCGCGCACCAACGACTCCCGAAGCCGATGCAACACCGACAAGGTCTGCTGCGATTCCGTCCTGGGTGTCACGAAGCGCATCGATGGGCGCGAGGCCGCTTCGCAAATCGCCTCGGCATCCACTCGTTTTTGTTGCTTTTGACGAACGGCTTCACGAACTGTGGTGAGATGAGCTTGACCTGATGACCGAAGTCGGCCAGCTTGCGCGCCAGGTAATGCGCTCCCGCGCAGGATTCCATGATCACCGTGCAAGCATGGAACCTGGCGAAGAACTCATAAAGCTGTTTGCCGCTCACCTTCCTGGAAAACAGCGCCTTGCCTCGACGATCCTGACCATGAAGGTGAAACGAGTGCTTGCCCCGATCGATACCTACCAGCGTCACGTCCTGCATGATGGTTCTCCCGGCTCAGATGTAAAAACACCCTACAGCGTATCTGCATGTAGGGTGGAGGGGACCATCTCATTACGCCCGGCGCTAACCGGGCGGTTTTCTTTTTTCGCAGGCATTGGATCGGACTGTCGGACATCCGATCCCAACTTCCGATCAGGCAGCCTTTTTCTTCTGCCCCATCATGCGCGTGATGTAGTACTGCTGGGCAATCGACAGCACGTTGTTCACGACGTAGTACAGCACGAGACCCGCCGGGAAGAAGAAGAACATCACCGAAAACGCGATCGGCATGAACATCATCATCTTGGCCTGGACCGGGTCCGGCGGCGTCGGGTTGAGCTTCGTCTGAACGAACATCGAGACGGCCATCAGCACCGGCAGGATGAAATACGGATCTTGTTGCGACAGATCGTGAATCCACAGAACCCACGGTGCGCCGCGCATTTCCACCGACGACAGCAGCACCCAGTACAGCGAGATAAACACCGGAATCTGAATCACGACGGGCAGACAGCCGCCGAACGGATTCACCTTCTCAGTCTTGTACAGCTCCATCAGAGCCGCGTTCATCTTCTGCGGATCGCCCTTGAAGCGTTCGCGCAGCGCCTGCATGCGCGGCGTGATTTCCTTCATGCGCGCCATCGACTTGTAGCTTGCCGCCGACAGCGGGAAGAACACGGCCTTGATCAGCAGCGTCAACAGGACGATCGCCCATCCCCAGTTGCCGACATAGCTGTGGATCTTTTCGAGCAGCCAGAAGAGCGGCTTCGCGATGATCGTCACCCAGCCATAGTCCTTCACCAGTTCCAGACCCGGCGCGATGCCTTCGAGCATGCGCTCTTCTTCCGGACCGGCGAACAGGCGGGAGGACACGTCGACCGACTGTCCCGGCGCGATGGTCTGCAGCGGCTGCTTGACGCCAATGCGATACAGCGACGGATCGATCTTCTCGACGTAGATGTCACGCTTGACGCCCTGCTGCGGAATCCAGGCCGACGCGAAATAGTGCTGCACCATCGCGATCCAGCCGTTGTCGGCGGCGTTCGCATAGTCCTGCTTGTGCTTGTCGATGTCTTCGAAGGTCAGCTTCTGGAAGTGATGCTGCTCCGTGTAGACAGCCGGCCCGATGAACGTGTGCGAGAAGCGCGGCGTCTCGACGGGCTGGCTGTCGCGCACGAGTTCCATGTAGGCGGTCGGCGTGACGGGCGTCGAGCCGACGTTCTGGATCTTCGTGTCGACGTTGATCACATAGCTGCCGCGCGTGAATGTGTACGTCTTCACGACCTTCACGCCGCCCTTTACGGGCGATTCGAACGACAGTTTCAGCGTGTTGCCCGTCATGTCGGTCGGCTGACCGGCAACGGGCGTGAACACATCGGTGTGGTTCGGGAAGTCGCCGCCGAGCAGGCCGGTGCGCGCCAGATACGTGTGATCGGCGGTATGGTCGAACAGCGTGATCACCTGAGCCGGCTGCTTGTCCTCGCCCGGCTTGTACAGCGTGAGCTTCGACAGCGTGCCGCCACGCGTGTCGATCTGGCCGCGGTAAACGTCAGTGGTGAACGAAACCAGTTGCGCCTGCTGCGCGGCGGATGCGGTCGATTCCGGCGCTGCGGTGTTCGACTGCGGCAGCTCAGCGGGTTGGGTTCCCGTTGTCGACGAGCCCGGTGCTGCGGTGCTCGCCGTCTTGGTCTGCGTCGCGCTCGGGAAGAACATCGACTGGCGTCCATGGTCGCGCTGCCAGTTGTCGAACAGCATGACAGCTGACATGAAGAAGATGACCCATAGGACGGTGCGTTTGATATCCATGCGTTGTCTCAGTGTCGATGGCACAGCGCGTCAGCGCTTCTTAGGAGTTGGAGGCGGGACAAGATCGATGCCGCCCGCCGAAAACGGGTGACAGCGGCACAGGCGCCTTGCGGCGAGGTAAGTACCACGCGCGGCGCCATGATACTGGATTGCTTCGCGCGCGTAATCCGAACAGGAGGGATAAAAGCGGCACCGATTGCCGAGCATGGGACTCACGGCAATCTTGTAGAAACGCAGTAAAGCGATCAGTACCGTTTGCATGACCAGTGCGGCGGGACTGCACCGCCCGTTGTGAAGCGCTGGACGGCAGCGGCGCTTCGAGGCTGTGCGGATGTCATGGCGTGGTGGGCGGCGTGTCGGCCCGTTGCGTTGCCGACCCGGTTGCCGCCCCCTCCCGCCGGGCGATTTCGCGTGCCACCTTGTCGAGCAGCGCGTCGATTTCATTACGGCACAACGCTTTCAGCGGCGGCGACGATCCGCTGGGCATCGCCTTCCGGTCGAATTTCGTATGTAGACGCAGCAGCACGTCCCAGCCGCCAAATTCCGCGCGACGCATGCGAAATGCCTCGCGCGCGAGACGCTTCACCAGATTACGCGTGACCGCGCGCGGCGCGTACTTCTTGCCGATCACGAGGCCGAGGCGCGCTTCATTGCCTGTCGGCCGCGCATACACGACAAAATGTGCAGTGCGGCGCCACGGGCGCAAACGAAAAACGGATGAAAATTCATCCGTTTTCAGCAGCCTTGCGGCTTTGGGAAAGGCTGCGGACGCCTGCACCGGAACGATGTTCTGATGCGGCGCGTCTGCCGTTCCCGCAGCGTCGCGGGTGTCGGACACAGCGCGCACTCGGCTTGACCGCGTTTCCGCCTGCCTTAGATGGCGAGGCGCTTGCGGCCCTTTGCGCGGCGTGCGTTGATGACCTTGCGGCCGCCAGCGGTCTTCATGCGAACGCGGAAGCCATGGGTGCGCTTACGGCGCGTCACGGAAGGTTGGTAAGTACGTTTCATGTTGCTCTCACTTGTTTGAGAAATAACCGCGCGAGCATCGCTGAAAGTGCAATGGCCGGAGGTTCGAAAATTGGTTTTCGCGGAACCCGCTATTTAAACCGGTTTTCTCTGACTCGTCAATAGCTTAGGCGGATGATCCACAGGCGGCGTCATTTCGCGTTGTATGATCAGGCCCTGTGGATAACTCACTTGGCCTGTCGTTTTGGCGGTAGAATCTCGCCTTACTTCCCAAGAATCCTGCACGCCGCCCCGGCCCGCTTGACCCCGCAAACCTTTGTGGCACAAGCGTCTGGGGCTTTTCCGCCTGGCAGCTTCGGGCCTCGTCGCGTATCCCGCGATCAGAGCGCCGGCGGAAAAGCGTCGCAAACATAACGATAGCAACTTGATGAACGAATTCTGGCAACACTGTTCCGCACTGCTGGAGCGCGAATTGACGCCCCAGCAGTACGTGACGTGGATCAAACCGTTGGCCCCGGTCGCCTTCGACGCCGATGCGAATACTCTGAGCATCGCCGCGCCGAACCGTTTCAAGCTGGATTGGGTCAAGAGCCAGTTTTCCGGTCGCATCACCGACCTCGCGCGCGACTTCTGGCATTCCCCCGTCGACGTCCAGTTCGTCCTCGATCCGAAGGTCGGCGTGCGCACGGCGCCTGTCGCGCCGCCGCGACCGTCGACGGTCGGCGCGAACGGCGCCGCCGCGGCCGTCGATGCCGCTGTCGGCGCGGTGCAAGCGGCCCAGTCGGCCCGCGCGGGCGGCATGGGCGGCCTCGGTGCACCCACGAACGCAGCCCAGTTGACCGATGATGCCGCCGACCTCGATCTGCCCAGCCTCGACGCCAACGAGGCCGCGGCGGGGCGCCGCACGTGGCGTCCAGGTGTGGCCGCGCCAGCGGCGAGCAGCGAAAGCGACTCGATGTACGAGCGCTCGAAGCTGAACCCCGTGCTCACCTTCGACAACTTCGTGACCGGCAAGGCGAACCAGCTGGCCCGCGCGGCCGCGATCCAGGTCGCCGACAACCCGGGCATCTCGTACAACCCGCTGTTTCTCTACGGCGGCGTGGGCCTCGGCAAGACGCACCTGATTCACGCGATCGGCAACCAGTTGCTGATGGACAAGCCCGGCGCGCGCATCCGCTACATCCACGCGGAGCAGTACGTGTCGGACGTGGTGAAGGCGTACCAGCGCAAGGCGTTCGACGATTTCAAGCGCTACTACCACTCGCTCGACCTGCTGCTGATCGACGATATTCAGTTCTTCTCAGGCAAATCCCGCACGCAGGAAGAGTTTTTCTACGCGTTCGAAGCGCTGGTCGCCAACAAGGCGCAGGTGATCATCACCAGCGATACGTATCCAAAGGAAATCTCAGGTATCGATGACCGTCTGATCTCGCGTTTTGATTCCGGGCTGACCGTCGCAATCGAGCCGCCTGAGCTTGAGATGCGCGTCGCGATTCTGATGCGCAAGGCACAGTCGGAGGGCGTGAGTCTGAACGAGGACGTTGCGTTCTTCGTTGCGAAGCATTTGCGTTCGAACGTCCGCGAACTGGAAGGCGCGCTGCGCAAGATTCTCGCGTATTCGAAGTTCCACGGCCGCGAAATCACGATCGAGCTGACCAAGGAAGCGCTGAAAGACCTGCTGACCGTGCAGAACCGGCAGATTTCGGTGGAAAACATCCAGAAGACGGTCGCCGACTTCTACAGCATCAAGGTCGCCGACATGTATTCGAAGAAGCGGCCGGCCAACATCGCGCGACCGCGCCAGATCGCGATGTATCTCGCGAAGGAGCTGACGCAGAAGAGCCTGCCGGAAATCGGCGAGCTGTTCGGCGGGCGCGACCATACGACGGTGCTGCACGCGGTGCGCAAGATCGCCGACGAACGCGGCAAGGACGCGCAGCTGAACCACGAGCTGCACGTGCTGGAACAGACGCTGAAAGGCTGAACGGGCTGAGGGGCCGGATCTGACCGAAGGGTTCCCCGAACCTGTCGGAAAATTTGATCTGTTTATTGCGCGAGTCACCCCCAATTTAGGGAAGTGCTTCCATTTTCAGGCACAATACAGGTTTAACCGCCCGGCAAAAGCGGGCGGGATTTCACGCCGTGACTGGCGCAGTACGGCGCCGGCGGGGGGCCGGGGCCGCGCGCTTCAACATTGCCGGGTAAGGCGCGCAGGCCGACACATCAACGAAGGAACTCTATGCAACTGGTCAAGACCGAACGCGATAACCTCCTCAGGCCGCTGCAAACCGTGAGCGGCATTGTCGAACGCCGTCATACGTTGCCGATCCTCGCCAATTTGCTGATTACCAAGAACGGCCCGGACGTCTCGTTCCTGTCCACCGACCTCGAACTGCAAATCACCACGCATGCCGATTTCGGCGTCGGCGGCGAGTCGGTGGCTACGACCGTGGCGGCGCGAAAGCTCCTCGACATTCTGCGCGCGATGCCCGACGGGCAGGTCACGCTCACCTTGAACGACAAGCGTCTGACGGTGCAGTCCGGCAAGAGCCGTTTCGCGCTGCAAACGCTCGCGGCAGACGAGTTCCCGACGGTCGCTCAAGCTAAAGACTTCGGCGCGAACCTCGCGGTTCCCCAAAAGACGTTCCGCCAGCTGCTCGGCATGGTTCACTTCGCGATGGCGCAGCAGGACATCCGTTACTACCTGAACGGCATGCTGCTGGTGGTCGATGGGGACCAGCTGATGGCTGTCGCGACGGACGGTCACCGTCTCGCTTTTTCGTCGATGAAGATCGAAGGCTCGTTCGCGCGCCAGGAAGTGATCATTCCGCGTAAGACGATTCTCGAACTGCAACGCCTGCTGGAAGACATCGACGACGTACTCAAGATCGACATTGCGCCGACGCAGGTCAAATTCACGTTCGGCGGCGTCGAGCTGGTGTCGAAGCTGGTCGAAGGCAAGTTCCCGGACTTCCAGCGCGTGATTCCCAAGTCGCACAAGAACACGTTCGTGATCGGCCGCGAAGAGTTGCAGCGCTCGCTGCAACGCGCGGCCATTCTGACCTCGGACAAGTTCAAAGGCGTGCGCTGCATCGTCGAGCCGGGCCAGCTGAAGATCATGTCCACCAACGCGGACCAGGAAGAAGCACAGGAAGAACTCGAAATCGCCTACCAGGGCGACAGCATCGACATCGGTTTCAACGTCACGTATCTGCTCGACGTGCTCGCGAACCTGAAGGTCGACATGCTGGAAGTGAGCCTCGGCGACGCCAGTTCGAGCGCGCTGATCACGATTCCCGAGAACGACCAGTTCAAATACGTGGTGATGCCGATGCGCATCTGACGCGTCCAACACGAAGAACACACCAAGGGGCGCAGCGCCCCTTTGGTGTTTTTATGGTGTTTTGAAAAGCCTCGAGCAGCAACGAAGCAGTAACGCAGAACCGGAAGAAATCCATGACTGAACTGAACAATTCGCAACCCGATAACAGCTACGGCGCCTCGTCCATTCAGATCCTCGAAGGTCTGGAGGCCGTGCGCAAGCGGCCGGGTATGTATATCGGCGATACGTCGGACGGGACCGGTCTGCATCACCTCGTGTTCGAGGTGCTCGACAATTCGATCGACGAGGCGCTCGCCGGTCATTGCGACGACATTCAGGTCATCATCCACGCCGACAACTCGATTTCCGTGACCGACAACGGCCGTGGCATTCCGACGGGCATCAAGCGCGACGACAAGCACGATCCAAAGCGCAGCGCCGCCGAAATCGTGATGACCGAACTGCATGCGGGCGGCAAGTTCGACCAGAACAGCTATAAGGTGTCGGGCGGCCTGCACGGCGTGGGCGTGTCGTGCGTCAACGCGCTGTCGTCGTGGCTGCGCCTCACCGTGCGCCGCGACGGCAAGAAGCACTTCATGGAATTTCATCGTGGCGTGCCGCAGAACCGCGTGATCGAAGAAGTGGACGGCGAGCGTCTGTCGCCGATTCCCGTCGTCGGCGACACGGAAAATCGCGGCACCGAAGTGCACTTCATGGCCGATGAGAAGATCTTCGGCAACGTTGAATACCACTACGACATTCTGGCAAAGCGTATCCGCGAACTCTCGTTCCTGAACAACGGCGTGCGGATTCGTCTCACCGATCAACGCTCGGGCAAGGAAGACGATTTCGCGTTCGTCGGCGGCGTGAAGGGCTTCGTCGAGTTCATCAACAAGACGAAGACCGTGCTGCATCCGACGATTTTCCATATCGTCGGCGAGAAGGACGGCGTGGGCGTCGAAGTTGCGATGCAGTGGAACGACAGCTACAACGAAAACGTGCTGTGCTTCACGAACAACATTCCGCAGCGCGACGGCGGCACCCACTTGACGGGCCTGCGCGCGGCGATGACGCGCGTGATCAACAAGTACATCGCCGATCACGAAATCGCGAAGAAGGCGAAGGTCGAGACGTCCGGCGACGACATGCGCGAAGGGCTGTCGTGCGTACTGTCGGTGAAGGTGCCGGAGCCGAAGTTCAGTTCGCAGACGAAGGACAAGCTCGTCTCGTCCGAAGTGCGCGCGCCCGTGGAAGAAGTGGTCGCGAAAGCGCTCGAAGAATTCCTGCTGGAAACGCCGATCGACGCGAAGATCATCTGCGGCAAGATCGTCGATGCGGCGCGTGCTCGCGACGCAGCACGCAAGGCGCGCGAGATGACGCGTCGCAAGGGCGTGCTGGACGGCGTCGGTCTGCCGGGCAAGCTAGCAGACTGCCAGGAGAAAGATCCTGCCAAGTCTGAGATTTATATCGTCGAGGGTGACTCGGCGGGCGGTTCGGCAAAGCAAGGTCGCGACAGAAAATTCCAGGCCATTCTGCCGTTGCGTGGCAAGGTGCTGAATGTCGAGAAGGCGCGTTACGACAAGCTGCTGTCGTCGGAGCAGATTGTGACGCTGATTACCGCGCTCGGTTGCGGTATTGGCAAGGACGACTACAACCTCGACAAGCTGCGTTACCACCGCATCATCATCATGACCGATGCTGACGTTGACGGCGCGCACATCCGCACGCTGCTGCTGACGTTCTTCTATCGTCAGATGCCGGAGATGATCGAGCGCGGGTACATCTACATCGCGCAGCCGCCGCTGTACAAGGTGAAGGCGGGCAAGGACGAGCGTTATCTTAAGGACACCGCGGAGTTGAACGCGCATATGCTGCGCCTGGCTCTGAACGGATCTGAACTGATAGCGGCCGAAGGCGCAACGCCGATTGCAGGCGATGCGTTGGGCGAACTGGCTCGTTCTTATCTGCTGGCGCAGGCTGTCGTAGACCGTCTGAGCAAGCTTTACGACGAAGCTGCGCTCGAAGCCGTGATGGATGGCGCGACGATCGATTTGTCGAGCGAGGAATCGACGGAAGCGTCAGCGCGCGCGCTCGAAGCCAAATTGCGCGACGATCCGCTCAAGCCGGAGATCAACGTGATCGCGATGTACGACCCGGTGCGCGAACTGCGATCGCTGCGCGTCGAGCGCCGTCATCATGGCAATGTGAAGGTCACCGTCATCGACGAGGAATTCCAGCTGACGGCCGACTATCAGCAACTGGTCAATACCGCGAACACGTTCAAGGGCTTGATCGGCGAGGGCGCAGTGATCAAGCGCGGCGAGCGCAGCATGGCCGTGGGCGACTTCAAGAGCGCGATGAAGTGGCTGATCGCCGATGCAGAACGGAACGTGTCGAAGCAGCGCTACAAGGGACTCGGTGAGATGAATCCCGGACAGCTTTGGGAAACGACGATGGATCCGAACGTGCGACGTCTGTTGCGCGTGCAGATCGAGGACGCGATTGCGGCGGATGGAATCTTTACGACGCTGATGGGCGATGAAGTGGAGCCGCGTCGGGCGTTTATCGAGAGCAATGCGTTGCGGGCAGGGAATATTGACGTTTGAGTTTGTTTGTTGTCGAGTGTTTGCAGCTGTGGCGAACACGAGCATCCGGCCAAGGCGGCGCAAAGCCGCTTGTGGCCAGTTCAATGCCAAATCAGGACTTTAGTGTTGTGCCCACAGGCATCCGTTCGCCGCACATCACTCTCGAATGGGCCCGACACTCCGGGCCGGCCGGCCCTCATTTTCATAGGGCCCAAATCGCCTCGGGCCCCACGACACGGTTCATTCTGACCGACCTCGCCAAGTGGGGCGGACTCTCCTTGAATGCTGTTCCACGATGGAGATCATCCGCTGCGCCAATGGTGACATATAGGCTCCCGCTCTCGACATAATCGCGATCTGCCTTCGCAGATCCAGTTCCTGCGGGTCCAGCCTGATCGACCGAATGCCCTCCGTCATCAGCTTCGGCGCGGCACTTGCGATGCTCAGAAGCTTTGTATTCCTAACGAGATGAATGAACGAGCGGCTGCTGAAGTCTGTCTCGATCCGCAAGACGGGGGGCGGTAGGTTCTGTTTGCGAAACGCGGCTTCCACATGTTGCCGCACGGCGACATGAGAGCCTGGTAAAAGCCAGTCATGTCCAATCAGATCGGCGAGCTTTGGCTTTCGCTTGCGCAGCAGCGGATGCTTCTCGTCAGCGATGACGGTGAGTACGTCGGTAAAAAGCTCACGCACAACGAACTCTTCTGCGCGCTGTTTTGGCACGGGCGCCACCACGAGATCAAGCGATCCTTCCGTGAGTAAATCAAGAAGATCAGGCGCTAGCATGCGTCGGAGACGAATCTGGGCTGCTGGACGATCGAGTATCAACTGCCGACAGGCGTCCAACACGATCGCGTCGGAAACAGAGGGTGAATAACCCAGGCTCAAAATGCCCTGCGTCCCCGATTGGATCGCCCGCATTTGCGTGAGCACATCTTCATAGTCACGATGGATAGCGCGGATCCGTTCAATAAAGAGCGCGCCCGCTGAAGTCGGACTCATACCCCGTGCACTACGCTCGAACAGGCGCAAGCCCACTTCCGCCTCGAGGCGCTTCACTGCTTTTGTCAGCGCAGGCTGAGTGATTCCCAGAGCTGCGGCGGCGCGACCGATTCCGCCGTGAGCGTGGATGGCGAGGATAAATTCGAGGTCACGGGTTTCCATTGCCCATTCCTGATGGTAATGACTTTATGCCGAACGTGGCATTGTTGCCACGGATCGGATCAGACAGACTCGGCTTCAGCAATACACCAGAAACGGAGGTGACGCCAGCATGAAGCCGAGCAACGTACTGATATTGATGGCAGACGAGCACAACGCAAGGATGCTTGGATGCGCAGGTCATCCGTTGGCAAAAACGCCGAATCTCGATGCGCTTGCAGCACGCGGAACCCGTTTCACCAACGCCTACACGAATTGTCCGATCTGTGTCCCGGCGCGCGCGAGTTTCGCGACGGGTCGTTACGTTAACGAAATCGGGTACTGGGACAATTCCATCGCCTACGATGGCCGCGTGCAAAGCTGGGGGCATCGTCTCCAGGCTGCAAAGATTCCCGTCGAGTCCATTGGAAAGCTCCACTATCGCAAGCAGAGCGATCCGGTTGGACTTGACCGTCAGCATTTGCCTATGCATATCAAGGATGGCATAGGCATGGTGCACCTCTCTATCCGCCGGCAATTTCCCGATTTCGTGACGGAGGCTCGCCATGTTGCGAGCATTCCAATGTCCGCAGCCGAAGGCGAGAGCGAATACACAAGATACGACAGGCGTATCGCCGACGCCGCATGTGACTGGCTGCAGCGTGCCGCAAACGAAGATGGCAACTGGGTGCTGTTTGTGAGCTTCGTTACGCCGCACTATCCACTATGCGCACCGAAGGAATTTCTCGACCTCTATCGGACGGTCGAGATGCCTGAGGGAAAACGTGCGGCAGGATCAGGCTTCCAGCTTCATCCGTGGCTGCAACGCTTCGCTGCTTCCGGGCGCGCGACAGTCGAGCAGCAGAAAAAGGCCTTCGCGGCCTATCTGGCACTCTGCAGCTTCATGGATGCGCAGATCGGGCGCGTGCTGAGCGCGCTGCAACAGGCCGGCCTCACGGATTCGACCCGGATCATCTATACCTCGGACCACGGCGAAAGCGCCGGCGCTCGCGGCCTCTGGGGCAAATCGAATCACTACGAGGAAGCCGCCGCTATACCGCTCATCGTGGCGGGCCCGGATGTTCCTGTTGGAAGAGTGTGCAATACGCCTGTCACGCTGATCGACGCATATCCGTCCATCCTTCAAGCCGCGGGGTTGTCCCTCGAAGGTAAGGAGGTGACACGCGGGCAATCGCTTTTCGACCTTGCATCCTTGCCGGACGACATCGAGCGTGTCGCCTTCAGCGAATACCATGCCGGCGGGTCGCCGTCCGCCTCCTACATGGTCCGCAACGGACGCTTCAAGCTCATCTATTACGTCGGCTTTTCTTCGGAACTGTTCGACCTCGAGACCGATCCGGAAGAGAGCACTAACCTCGCTGATGACCCGAGCTACGCATCAGTGGTCGCGGAACTCAAGCGGATCTTGCGCAGCATCGTTGACCCCGAGGACGCCGACAAACGCGCCAACCTCGCGCAGCGTGAATTGATCCAGAGCCTCGGCGGTCCCGAAAAGGTGATGGCCGATATGGTTGCTGAAAAACCTTATACGCCTGTACCTGAAAACATCGCATCGCAATTCGCGCGTTCGAATCGCTAAGCCGTCAAGTCAGCGTCGTGGCCGGAAAAGTGCGGCGAAGCGCGCATATGGCCCGGTTTTCGTCGTCGGTCGCCGGGCAGAGAATGGCACCTGAATCCGGCTCAAGTGGAGAGATCATGTCCGTCGTGAGTCCTGGTATTTCGTTTGGCAACCGCTGGGTCCGCATCCTCGGTGTCGCGATGGTGATGTACACCCTCGCGATTATCGACCGGAGCAACCTGGGCATGGCCATTCCCTCGATGCGAGAGGAGCTTGGCATGACGCCAACCGCCATGGGGCGCGCTGCAGGCGCCTATTTCTGGGGCTATCTCGTCATGCAGGTGCCGATCGGGCGAATCGTCAATCTGTGGAGCCCGAAGAAAGTCATCTTCATCTTGATGCTGCTGTGGAGCGTGATTGCGCTGACCACGGCCTCCGTCACGACCGAACGCGAATTGGCGATCAACCGGTTCATGTTGGGGCTCGCGGAAGGCGGTTTGCTGACGAGTGTGCTGGTCCTGATCCGTGCCTGGTTTACTCGTACGGAACGCGCGCGTGCCAATGCCATTATTCTGCTGGGCCTCGTGATCGCGCCGATCATCACAGGTCCGCTTTCCGGGCTCATTCTGACGCACTCGACCTGGCGCTGGATGTTCATCATCGAAGGGATACCGGGCCTGGTATGGCTGATCGTATGGTGGTGCGCCATCGATGACCATCCACGACAAGCAGCCTGGATGAATAGCGCGGAGCGTGAACAACTCGTCGGAACCCTGGAGGCGGAAGTTTGCGACATTGTTCCGGTGAAGGCATCCCTCCTGTCGGTCGTCTCGCATCCATTTGTCATCCTGCTTTCGCTCTACAACTTTTTTGCCCTGGTAGGCGAGTGGGGGATTCACGTCTGGTATCCCACTGTCCTCAAAGAAGCCGGGCTTCCTATCGGAGTAGTCGGACTGGTGGCCGCTTTGCCGGCTGTCCTTGGCATGCTCACGATGACGTTGGTTGCCCGAAGCTCCGACCTCCGACGTGAGCGCAAGTGGCACATGATTGGCGCGACGATGATCTCGGGTTGCGCGCTGCTGCTGATACGGTTCGATGGCGGAAACATATTGGCGACGATATGTCTGTTTGCGGTGGCAACAGGGGCGTTGGCTGGCCGTTTTGGACCGCTGTGGGCGTTACCGTCGGAGGCATTGCCTCCGACATGGCTCGGAGTGGGTATCGGCGTGATTCATGGGGTGGGCAGCCTGGGTGGTGTAGTCGGACCGTATTTGTTCGGCCTCGTGCGGACTCAAACAGGGAGTTTTTCGCTGGCTTTGAGCATGGCTGGCGCGCTGATGATCCTTGGTTGCGTGATCGCTGTCCCCTTACACGTTCGGCAACGCACGGTCACGGGATGCGACCAGCACGAAACGGACAATGTCTTCTCACACCCGGAAACACAAAATGACCACTGAATCTTCCTTCTCAGCCGCAACCACGGCATGGCAAAGCGCCGGCAACTTCGTTCAGGTCGATGAGCATAGGGTCTTCATTCATCGGCGTGGCGTAGGTGAGTCGGTTCTTTTCATCCACGGCTTCCCCACTTCGTGCTTCGATTGGCGAAACACAGTTGCCGGTCTCGCGAACCGCTTTGACTGCATCGCATTCGATCAAGTCGGATATGGGCTATCCGACAAGCCGGAGGCGTGGGGATACTCGCTCTTTCAGCAAGCCGATGTCGTCGAAGCATTGCTCAAGCAACTCGGCGTGACGGCGGTTCATGTGGTCAGCCACGACGTTGGCACAAGCGTTCATGCGGAGTTGCTTGCGCGAAAGAAAGAGGGGCGCCTTTCCTTTGCTATTCATAGTTCGACGCTTCTGAACGGAAGCATCCTCAAAGGGATGGCGACACTCACGGCTACCCAGAAGACACTGGAGAACCCCGCCACTCTCGAAGAGGGCAAGCGGATGATGGCCAACTTCGCATCCGGATACGTTGAACATCTGAAGCGGTATATGGGCAAAGCCGAGGCAATCAGCGCAGAGGATGCGCAGGTCATGACCGAACTTCTCGTCCATAAGAACGGCAACCTTCGCATACCGAACATCTACAGCTATGTGCGCGAACGGTATCTGCACACAGACCGCTGGGTCGGAGCGATCCAGACGGAGGGTGCGCGGGTTCAGTTTCTTTGGGGCGACGCCGACCCCATCGCCAATATCGCGATGGGACGAGCGCTGCACGCGCTGATGCCCGACGCGCAATATCTGGAATTGCCCGGAATTGGCCACTTCGTGCCGATAGAGATTCCGGAAACCGTTGCCGCGCATGTGAGCCGCTTTGTAGCGGAGTGCTCGACCGCCCGAGATTTACCGCAGGCATTGAATAGCCATTCTTAGTAAGGTCGGCGAGTACCAGAGCTGGCTCCCGCGAATGGCCTTGCTGCTACGGAGCGAACGCTTATGGGATTGGGGCATTTGGATTTATTGAACATCGACATGCCGTGCCCCATCCGGAATGGGCGTTTCACAGTCAGCTTCGCATCGTCGATGTACGGCACAGCATCAATGCCGACCGCTGAAAACATCCTGAGGACAACATGCATATGTCGAACACGCAGCCGACCGACACGGCTGCGACGATGAACGGCGCGGAGAGCCTCGTGAGAACGCTGCTCGCATGTGGCGTCGACACCTGTTTCGCCAATCCGGGTACAAGCGAGATGCACTTCGTGGCGGCACTCGACCGGATTCCTGGAATGCGTTGTGTGCTGGGCCTATTCGAGGGCGTGGCGACGGGTGCCGCCGATGGCTACGCGCGCATCGCGGAGAAGCCCGCCGCCACGCTATTGCATTGCGGGCCTGGCTTGGCCAACGGCCTCGCCAACCTGCACAATGCACGCCGCGCCCAATCGCCGGTGATCAATATCATCGGCGATCAGGCGACTTATCATCGGCCGCTTGATGCTCCCCTTACCTCGGATACGGAGGGCTGGGCGCGTCCCGTCTCAGTGTGGACGCGCACGGTCACGGAAGCCGCTTCCGTCGGCGCAGCAGCGGCCGCCGCGGTGCAGGCCGCCTGTGCAGAACCGCGCGGGGTGGCGAGTCTGATATTGCCTTCCGACGTCTGCTGGAACGACGGCGGCCGGGTGGCTGCTCCGCTGGCTCCGTTGCCGGCGCCGAAGGTAGCGCCGGATATCGTGGAGCAAGTTGCTCGCGTGCTGCGCTCCGGCGAGCCAGCCTTGCTGTTGCTTGCGGGTCGTGCGCTCGATGAGGCCGCGCTTGCCGACGCGCACAGCATTGCTGCCGCCACCGGGGCACGCCTCTTGTGTACGACAGCCAATGCGCGCGTAGCGCGCGGCCGTGGACGCTTTCCGATCGAACGGCTGCCGTACTATGGCGATCCCGCACGGGCCAGGACCGATGGCATCCGCCATTTGATCCTTGTCGGCACGCCTGCGCCGGCGACGTTTTTCGCGTATCCGGGCAAGTCCTCGCGCCCCTATCCCGACGATGCCGTAGTCCACGTGCTCGCGAGGGCAGAGCAGGACCTCGCTGATGCGCTGGCGCAGCTGGCGGCACAACTCGACGTGCCGAGAATCCCGGCGCCTGACTCAGCCCCCACGAGCGACGCGCTTCCTGACGGGCCGATTACCTCACAGTCGGCCGCGCAGATCCTGTGCGCGCGACTTCCCGAGCAGGCGATCGTCGTTGACGAGAGTGTCACGTTCGGTCATGCCTTCTACCCAGGCACGATGCACGCGGCGCCGCACGACTGGTTGCAGGTGACGGGCGGTGCGATCGGCGATGGCCTTCCGCTCGCGCTCGGCGCGGCGGTTGCCGCGCCCGGTCGCCGCGTCGTTGCATTGCAGGCCGACGGCTCCGCGATGTACACGCCGCAAGCGCTATGGAGCATCGCCCGCGAAGATCTCGATGTGACCGTGGTGCTGCTCTCGAACCGGAAATACGCGATTCTGCTCGGCGAACTGGCGAGCGTCGGCGCGACACCGGGTCAGGTCGCTCTGGACATGCTCAGCATCGGGCGTCCCGATCTCGATTGGGTCAAGATTGCTAACGGCATGGGCGTGGAAGCGGCGCGCGCCGGCACGCTGGCGCAGTTCGACGAGCTTTTCACGATGGCCAATGCGCGCAAGGGTCCATTCCTGATCGAACTGATCACCTGATGCGAGGGCGATCGACCATGGGAACGCTGGGTAATGAACAGCCGCGCGCTGACGCCAGCGCGGCGCTCGCCACGCTGATCGATGTACTGCGGGAAATCGTCGGTACATCTGGCCTTTTGCTGGAAGACGATGTGCGCGCCCGCCATGTCGGTATGGGTAGCCGGGCATCGATACAGGCACACGTCCTCGTGCGTCCCGCCAGCACGGCCGAGGTCGTGCCGTGCTGGCCGCCTGTCACGCAGCCGGGGTGTCCGTCATTGCGCACGGCGGGCTAACGGGTCTCGTGCACGGCACCGATGCGCGAGCACATGAAGTGATTTTGTCGCTGGAGCGCATGCAGCGCATCGAGGCGGTTGATACGACGCAGCGCGTACTGGTCGCCGAAGCGGGCGCGATACTCGAGCAAGCGCAGGACGCGGTCGCGGCGGCGGGGCTGTTGTTGCCCGTCGACATCGGCGCACGCGGCAGCGCAACGCTGGGCGGCATGGTAGCGACCAATGCGGGAGGCAATCGGGTGATCCGCTACGGGATGATGCGCGACAACCTGCGGGGTCTCGAAGTCGTATTGGCGGACGGCACTGTTCTGGACTCGATGAACACGCTGGTCAAGAACAATTCGGGCTACGACCTGAAGCACCTTTTCATCGGTTCCGAAGGCACGCTCGGCATCGTGACCCGAGTCGTGCTGCATCTGTGCGAGCGTCCTGCGGGACGACGGGTGGCGCTCGTTGCGGTTCCCGACTTCGCAGCTGTCTGTACGGTGCTGCGCCAGATCGATCATGCAATGGACGGCCGGCTCCTCGCATTCGAAGTCATGTGGCAGGACTTTTACCATGCGGTGACGACGCCACCGGCACTCGCAAGAGCGCCATTGCCGCAGCACTATCCGTTCTATGTGCTGGTGGAGGCGAGTGTCGGCGACGATCGCCGGGCTGATCCATTCGAAGACACGCTCGGTGCGGCGCTGGACACGGGTATCGTAGTCGACGCGGCATTCTGCAAGAACGAACGCGAATGTGCGGCGTTGTGGGCGCTACGCGATGACGTCGCGCAGTTGCGCCGATTTGGACCGCTCGTCGCATATGACATTTCGCTGCGTCTCGCCGACACAGGACATTTCGTCGAAACCGTCCGCTCGATGATCGCCGAGCGTTGGCCCGGCGCGCGATTGTGGGCCTTCGGGCATCTCGGCGATGGCAACGTGCATCTCGCGGTGAATGTTCCCGATTTGGACGCTCAACGGCGAGCCGAACTCGACGCGCTCGTCTATGCACCGTTGCGGGCGTTGCGCAGTGCGGTGTCGGCTGAGCACGGCATCGGGATCGAAAAGAAGCCGTGGCTCGGTGTGTCTCGATCGCCTGCCGAAGTGAACGTGATGCGTTCGCTCAAGCAAGCGCTCGATCCGAAAGGCGTGCTCAATCCAGGGCGTGTCTTCGATATTGAGCAGCGCGGGGTTTAGTCGCGTCACAGTGAAAGTGCTACTGTAGTTGACTGCCAGGTTTGCAGCGGCCTTTTCCCTTGTGGAGAAGATCAACCGCTCAAACCCAAGGCACGCTCCGATGAGCGGCTATGAAAATGTTGATCGTCAAGGCATCCTGACAACGGCTGGCGGCGACCATTGGCCTTGCATGGCGGCATCACCTGGCCAGTAGTTTCTCAGGAACAGCGAGAAATCCTGATCTTTCGGCGCGGGCAGCCAGTTGGCTTCCTTGTCTGCGCCCGGCGAATCGGCCTGCACATAAATCGTCAGCGATCCATCTACGTTGTATTTCAACCCCTTGTTCTTCGTGCCGAGCGAATACCGGTTCAATACATTGGGGGCGAAAAAGTGATGCTCATCGTAGAGTGTCATCGACCAGAAACCGCGTGTGGGCGGCAAACGGCCATTCTCGAAGGTGACGGTATACGCATTGCTTCCGTTCAGGCGCGCACCCGACGCGTCAAGGTCCTGATAGAAGTACGCTGTTTCGTTCGGCGCGTTGACAAGAATGTTTGACCTCGCCACTGCCGTCCGCGTGAAGTAGTCCGTGCCAAAGCGCGCACCGTTGTGGACAGTGCTCCAGTTGTACGGCAATTGAACGCCCCAGTTGCGAAACTGCAGCAGAGGATCAATCAGTTCCTCGTCTGCCTTTCGCGCCTCGTCGATCATCGCCTTCTTCTGTTCAGGATCTTGTCGGGTTGCTGCGATCACTGCGAGTACCCGGGCGTAGCGTTCCTGCTCACCAGGGAGAGGCGGCGCATCCGCCAGTACGGCAGGCAATTCGTCGAAGAAGTTCTCAGGACGAACCCAGCGCGTCTCGCCCTTGCCCGAACCCGCTGGACTCGGGAATTTGGGCAGCGAGCGCCAGTCATGGCTCTTCATTTTGCCGTCGTATTCGGCAAGCGGATAAGCGTCAATGTTCCGGATCTCAGCTTGAATGGCCTGCCTGTCCTCGGATGTATCGTCCTGAAAGATACGCGGCACGATGATCGCGGTATCGGTGCTCGCGCGGAACACACGTACGATGCCCTTTGGAACGTCTCCCTTCCAGTTCGGCCCCACCACCATATAGAAGCCCGGCTTGCTACCGTACATTGCGCCCAATTGCGCGAAGTCGTCGGTGCGAGTGTCCGTCAATTGATAAACCCAGAAGCGCTTTCCGAAATCAGGCACCTGAACGATCACAGGACTTAAATCGAGTGCGAATATTCCGGCGCCGTACACGACATCCTGATTGGGACACGCGCCCCAGCGTTGCTTCGGCTCGATATAGTCGCTCAGCATTGCCATGCGGTTGAGGGGCGCGAATGGAAGAACTCCGCCGATCAGTCCCGGTTCGGTCGCCTTCTTGAACGCGAGACGCCGATTGTAGATGTTGACCATCGGCCATGCCCAAAAGTACGCATCGCGGGCCACCAGCCGGGCATATTGCTCCGTGATCCTGACGTGAACGTCGGGACCGGGCGGTGCCTCGGTGGTTTGCTGGAGCGTCGCCTCTGTCGACCATGCAAGTGTGGCGGGAACGAGCACGCCAAAGAGAACCGATATTCCGAGTTGCGCGACCAATACGTTAAGGCAATGCTGATTAAGTCCACCGCTTGTGCGCATCAAGCGTTATAGAGTGCACAAGCAACGAGAAAGGCAAAAGGCAATGAAGCAGCAGAC
>NZ_FNYE01000057.1 GCF_900108945.1 Paraburkholderia diazotrophica
GGCACCGGCCCTTATAGTCTCGCGGAACACAAAGCTGATCAATACATCAAGCTTGTCCGCTTCAAGGGGTATGTCTCGCGCAAGGAACCTGCCGATGGGACGTTCGGCGAGCGTAAACAGCTCCCGAGCGAGATCGATTTCATTCCGGTCCCCGACAACAATACGCGCGTCGAGGGTGCCGTTGCTGGACAGTACGACTATGCCGACGGTCTTCCGATCGAAGCATACGATCGGCTTCAAAAAAGCGGCAAATCCGCGCCAGTCCTTCTCCCGGATCTCGGCTGGCCATTTTTTGCGTTCAACCTGCGAGCCGGCCCGATGAGCCATCTGAAGCTTCGCCA
This sequence comes from Paraburkholderia diazotrophica, assembly GCF_900108945.1. GTDB lineage: Bacteria > Pseudomonadota > Gammaproteobacteria > Burkholderiales > Burkholderiaceae > Paraburkholderia > Paraburkholderia diazotrophica. The sequence goes on from NZ_FNYE01000057.1 coordinate 342, forward strand.
GGCTGTTGCCGCGGCGTTGTGCCCGGCAGATATGCTGCAGGCGGCTTTCGGCGACAAAAAATTCTACAACCTGGATGCCGCGCTCTACCCGAAGAGTTACGGCTGGCACAACGAGGAAGGCGCGCAGGTCTACAACCAGCACGATCCACAGAAAGCGGCCAAGCTCCTCAAGGAGGGAGGCTACGATGGCGCGCCGCTGCGCATTCTGACCTCGCACCAGTACGAGTTCCACTACCAGATGGCGGAAGTGGCGAAGGCGTGCCTCGAAGAGGCCGGCTTCAAGGTTCAACTCGACGTGGTCGATTGGGCGACGCTCACACAGCGTCGCGGGAACCCGAAGCTCTGGGACATCTACGTCACTCACTCGTTTTTCAACGCAGAGCCGGCAACGTATAGCTCCTACGACTCGTCCTCGCCCATAGGCTGGGACACGCCCGAGCGGACTAAAATCTTGAACGCTTTTCTCAGCGCAACTGACGAGAAGCAGCGCGAGCAAGCGTTTGCTCAGGTGCAGAAGCTCGTCTGGGAACAGTTGCCCTACTACAAGGTCGGCTCGTTCGCGTGGCTTGCTGCAGCGAACCGCAAGATGACCGGTGTTCCAAAAATCGGGTGGCCCGTTTTCTGGAATGCCGAAGTCAGCAAATAGTGATAGCCGGGCGGGCGGGTTGGTCGAGTCGACAACTAGAAAGGCGAGGTTGTACCGCCGCTGAGGCTAATCCGCACTACTAGGCATTAAGCCACATATATTCGCATGGCTGACCCAGTCGTCTCCGACAAACCCGACTATGCGCTTTAAGGCAGCAACGACAGATGCTGATCGCGTGAATTGCCGGTCGTCATCCGTCGAGGCCAGTACGTTGATGCGGGATTACCACAATTACAGAATGCCAGGTATACCAAGTATTATTGGCAAAGTGTCAAGCAGGGCGAGACGCTCAACGTTGAACCCGCACCGCTGCGGTGGACGTCGGGTGGGAAAGAATAACCTGCACCCTCCGTCGGAACCAGACGCGATCTTGTGAATGCATAAGGCGATACATGCCATACAAAAATAATCATCGAGGGCAGAGAAAGTCTCTTCTTATCTAATGGAACAAAGCGATTTGAAATGAAAAAGACCTTGATTTCATCGGTTGCCTCGCTTGCCCTCGTCACGACGGCACATGCTCAGAGCTCGGTCACGCTATACGGTCTAATCGACGCCGGGATCTCTTACACCAATAACGCCGGTGGTAGCCACCAATATCAGATGGCCGCAGGCAACTTGCAGGGTGACCGTTGGGGGTTGCGCGGCACCGAAGACCTAGGCGGTGGCCTTAAAGCTCTGTTCGTTTTGGAGAATGGCTTCAACATTTACACGGGGAAATTGGCTCAGGGTGGCGCCGAGTTTGGCCGGCAGGCCTTTGTTGGTCTTTCGTCGAGTCGCTTCGGCACCGTGATCATCGGCCGTCAATATGACTCATTCCAGGACTATGTCTGGATGTATGAGGCCGCGAATCAGTTCGCGCCATATTATGCGGCCCACCCTGGCGATCTCGATAACCTTAATGGCGGCAATCGAATCAACAACGCAATCAAGTTCAACAGTGTTTCCTACGGTGGTTTCACGTTCGGCGGGCTGTACAGTTTGGGCGGTGTCGCGGGGGACTTCAATCGTAACCAGATATGGTCGGTGGGTGCTAACTACACCCAGGGTCCGCTCTCTGCAGGCGTAGGGTTTGAGCGTGCGCAGGATCCGAACTATTCACTGTTCGGAAACACGCCGAGTGCTAGCACAAGCGGCTCGAACATGACCGGGAGCCGTGTTTATTCCGGCTACGCGTCTGCAAAGCGACAGCAGATCTTTATTGCTGGCGCGACATACAAGATCGGCGCGGCAACGGTTGGCGCTGTGTACAGCAATGTCCAATTTCAAGACATCGGCGCCTTGCCGGGTCTGCCTGCGACAGGAGCAGGCGGGGATGCGAAATTTCACAACGCAGAGGTGAACTTCCGTTATCAACTAAGCCCGCAATTCTTGGCGGGGATAGCCTACAACTACACCAAGGGCTACGGAGTGAACGATGCCCGGTATCACCAAGGTGTGGTCGGCGTCGACTACCTGCTGTCCAAACGCACCGACTTCTATGCCGATGTAATCTATCAACACGCATCGGGAACCGATTCGACTGGCCGTCCGGCCGTCGCCAATCTCGCGTTTACCACGGCTTCATCTACGCCTAATCAGGTCGTGGCAGTGGTCGGGGTCCGTCACAAGTTCTGAACCTCCTGGAGTTTATAGCCATATAACCCGTGAGCGCCGTTGGCTTCGACATCGGGCTATCGTGAATTTGCGACGGCGTTCCGGATACTGACTTTGCTGCAGTCGATAATCGGACAAAACTCGACTCGGGTCACTGAGTCTTGGAACTTCGGGAAGTAATAGAGGCGTTAGGAAATAGCCGAAACCGTCGGGGACAAAGGCGATCCCCTCAGATGGAGAGGTCGCGCCGTCGCGCTCCCCCTTCGGCTCGAGGTCCGTAATCGGCACGAGTCGCGTCGGTGAGCCGTCGAAAAGGAAACGCTAGATGTGACAGCGGCTCGAGACTGAGACACGCCTTTTTGCAGGTCGGCGCTCGTAGGGGTGCTCTGCTCGGTAGTCTACAACGAACGCATTCGGGTTCGTTAATATTCAGGCGGTCGCAGCATGGCCAATTGGAGACAACTTGCCCCAGCGGCCACCAAGCCTGCACTCGGTCCGTAGCTGGAGCTCACGGAATACTGAATGTTCGTCATTCTCCATACCACGACGGCTATAGGGCATCTCCAACTTGTGTGCAGGAACGCTTCTCGATCCTGCGCGGTTTCCGCCGCGAGCGCCCCATCGTCGCGCCGGCCACCGCCGTTCGAAGTTGACATGTCGCGAGTCGGCTGTCATACTGGGTATACCTTGTCTCATTGGCCATGCCGATACGGGGCCAGACTCCGAGGAGCACCCTGTGAGTGAAAAAAGCGTAAATCTGCTTACACATCCCCTTCCCCCGGCCCCGAAAGTTCCGGCCGCTGAACTCGACACCCGACTCGAAAGGATCCGGCACGAGATGGAACGCGATGGATTGGACATCATCGTTCTTTCCGACCAAAAGAACATAGAGTACTTCACCGATTACCACACGTTGGGGTGGATGTATAAGGCGCGCCCCGTATTTGTTATCGTTACTGCTAACGAACTCCAGCTCGTCGCAAGCATCATCGAAACAAAGGGCGTGGGACTCGAGCATCGGAATTTCACTACCCAGTTCTACAACGGGTACCTGGTTGAGGGCGTGGTTTTGATCGCCGAGATCATCCGTAAGTCGTTCACCGGTCTCACGCCTCGTATCGCGATCGATTACGGCCAGGATTTCTTTGGTCGCGGCTCGCTCGAGCTTGTTGATGCGCTACGTGATTTGTCCGCTGGTGGAAAGGTTCAAAGCGCTGGGCCGGCGTTGTGGCGCGTCCGTATGATTAAAAGCCGGTTCGAAGCGGATCTTAAGCGAACTGCATTCGCGATTGTCAACGAAGCTTTCGACGCCGCGATCGCACAAGCGTACATCGGTATGCCTGAGTATGAGCTTTGCCAGCTCGTGCAAGCGCAGGTCTTTCTCAACGGTGCGGAGACCGCAGATCAGATCGCGATGCTTTTCAGTAAAGGAGATTTCGCCTATGGTCGCCCAGCGGGAACGCGACGTCTGGAAGCTGGCCACTATGTGTGGACCGATTTTCGTGCGACATATGGAGGTTACCCGGCAGACCGCAACCGAATAGCGCGTGCGGGTGAGCCGGCGCGATGGGAACGCGACGCCTATACCGCGGTGCGGAGCTTGACACACGAACTTTGTCGAACGGTGCATGCTGGCATGACGTGCGCCGACGTCTTCAGGAAATTCGAAAGCCGTTGGAGCGAATTGCAACTCGGAGACATCTACGCGGGCGTCACGCGAATCGGGCACGGCGGCGGTCTGGACGTCACCGAGCCTCCATCACTGTCGGCTACGGACCACCAAATGATCCATCCCGGGATGATTCTCCATATCGAGCCCAAGCTCGAGAAAGACGGGGCCGTATTTCAGTTCGAAGAAGTGATCTATGTGGGCGACAAGGACGTCGAATTCCTAAGTGCGCTATCACCGGAAACGCTTCCGGTTATCCTTTAAATCGATTGTTTAATTTAAGAGAAATGTCAACGACTACACGCATTTGGACGCCCGTCGATTTCAATCGCGATGGGAAACAGACCGGATCGCTCCGGCTGCCGATTTCTAGCGACCTCTCGGCCTACGGCTGGATCCCGATTCCGGTCGTCTGCATCAAGAACGGGGATGGCCCTACTGCCGTGTTGATTGCAGGCACTCACGGCGACGAGTATGAGGGGCAAATTGCACTCCTAGAGCTTGCTCGTAGTCTCGATCCGTCGGCCATCACCGGTCGCATCATTATCCTTCCGGCGCTTAATTTTCCCGCAGTCGAGGCGGGCCGCCGAGTTTCGCCACTCGACGAAGGCAATCTGAACCGATTGTATCCGGGTGAGGCCCACGGGACGGCAACTCAGATGATTGCTCATTACGTGACGACGGCCATGCTGCCGATGGCGGACCTTGTGGTCGATCTCCATTCGGGCGGGCGTTCGCTCGATTATGTTCCCTGTGCCCTAATTCGACCTTGCGCCGACAAGCAACTGGATGATCGGCAGATGGAAATGCTGCGGGTGTTCGGCGCGCCGATCAGCTATATCACCGATGGCAAGGGTGGCGGCGGGAACACCACGCTGCCAGCTACCGCGGAGCCGTTGGGCGTGCCCGTGATCACCGCGGAACTCGGGGGCGGGGCGATGCTACGGTCCTACGGCAAGGAACTGGCCCGCTTCGCAGTCCTGCGTCTACTCGATCATATCGGAATTCGCGCTGACCGTACCCTCGCGCAACCGCAACAGACTCGCATGATGGTGGGAGGGCGGGACGGTTTTCTCTACGCGGAATCGGATGGGTTGTTCGAGCCGGCGGCGACACCAGGCCAAGAAGTGACGGCGGGACAGCATGCCGGCTATCTGCACTCGATCGAACGTCCGACTGACCCGCCGATCAGCTTGACCTTTGGTACATCTGGCCTGGTTGCCTGCCGGCGCTTTCCGACTCTGACAAAACGGGGCGATTGTCTCTACACGCTCATGCAGGATGTCGAGGGAGCAGCTCGAAAATGACACAGTGTCTGGCCCGACGCAGCTTGTACATGATGGGCATGCGTTGCATCCGATGCGGTCGCATCTTTCCGATAGGAGACTACTTCGAGGGATGTCCTAATTGCTTATCCGGCGGCTGGCCAGCCAGCGTCGCACCGGCGTACGACGACGCAATGTTCACTTCCGAGCATTGGAAAAACTGGCTTGCGTATTCCGGCGAGCCGGTCCTCGGTGAGGGGGAGACTCCCCTCGTTCGATTGCCCTCCCTTGAGCAGCGTATCGGTATCGCCTGCTTATCCGCAAAATGCGAGGGAGCTAATCCGACGGGCTCGCACAAAGATAGAATGAGCGCTTTTGTCGTGCATCGCGCTAAGGAAGTCGGCTTGACTACTGTTGCTGCTGCATCGAGCGGTAATGCCGGCGTATCGTTGGCCGCTTATGCCGCGAGCGCCGGTCTCGACTGCGTGATTGTAACGACGCCCGACATGAGCGCAAATTGGCGTCGCGCCGCCGAAATGCACGGAGCGCAAATCATCGCTACTGCGACGAGTGACGAGCGGTGGCGGCTCGTGGCTGAGAAGACGCGTTCGGGCGCATGGTATCCAGTGACCAACTACTTGACGCCTCCAGTGGGCAGTAATCCGTTCGGCGTCGATGGATATCGGGCGATCGCATATGAACTGTTTGCACAGTCGGGCGCTAATCAGCCGACGGACGTTGTTGTGCCGACGGCTCGGGGAGACATCATATGGGGTATCGCTCAGGGCTATGCAGACCTGCGCAAAGCGGGGCTGCTGACGGTGTTGCCGAAGGTGCATGCGGTCGAGCCATTCCCGCGTATCACGTGTGTTATTGCAGGCGTCGACATGCGGGAGACGTTCGCCGGAACTTCGGCGCTTGTTTCGATCGGGGGAGGAACGGTCACGTTTCAGGCAATGGAAGCGTTGAAGATGACTGGTGGAGCGGCGGTCGCGGTCGCCGAGACGCAAGTCCGGGAAGACCAGATGGAGTTGGCTCGCGCAGGCCTTTACCTTGAACTATCAAGTGTGGCGGCACTCAGTGGCCTGAAACGGTTGCTACATGCAGGCGTGGTGTCGCGTGCGGCGAATGCGGTCATTGTCGCGACTTCCCACGGCTACAAAGAGGAAGCGCATTATGAGCGTCCGCTTGACACGGTCTCGCTACGATTGATGTAGCTACAGTACGGCGCACAGAAGCGTGTGTGAACCGTAGAGTCCTTAAGGACGTACGCGCCATTCTCTTCTCGCGCAAATACGCGCGTAGCCGTGCGGATTCATCGGGAGCCTGATTACTGACTGACGACAGGATCGTTAAGAGTGGCGAGAACGTCGTCGGTTGCGAATGAGCGGCCGTGGAGATACGCCCACAGAGAGGTAATGCTATGGTAAAAGCAGCGTTTGCGAAGGAGGGGTGACCGGACATTACCGCAACCCCTGCACGGTCAGCGACACAGATCTTAAGCTATCGGACGCGGCAACGGTGGGGCGGGGCGATCCTGAAAAGACCGATGGTCCGTCCTATCGTCAGGCCGAAGATTGGCTTTGATCTAACCAATGCGCGGCTGAAGAAAATGAAGAAGGCGGGTACGCCGTCAACGCTGTCAACAACATGGTTCTAGCCGGCAGGAGACGGCTACACCGTCGACGCTAAACGACCTCTGTGACGGTCGGAAATGAGAGAAGAATGACATTGTGCCACGTTAGCGGTGTGCCTTTAACGCGCGCCCCGTCGGCCGCGACGGGCTGAAGAGGGGAGATCCGCGGCCCACATTCGTTAAGCCCATTCCTGAGGTACGTCGCTACTCTCCGAGAGAGTCAGGCCCGCGATCGGCAGCGGCAACGCCGTCTTGTATCGCACCTGCTTGAGAGCAAAGCTGGAGCGGATGTTCGATACGCCCGGTATCTTTGTCAGCCATTGCACAATGAAGTGTTCAAGGCTTTGCATGTCAGGCACGACAACCCGCAGCAGATAGTCGGCATCGCCTGTCATCAGATAGCACTCCATTACCTCCGGTCGATCCGCGATCTCCTTCTCGAACACGCACAGCGCGTCTTCGACCTGCTGCTCGAGTCTGACCTGAATGAAGACGTTGATGCGTAACCCGAGCGCGCCGGCGTCGAGAAGGGTGACGTGCTGCCGGAACAAGCCGAGCTTTTCAAGTGCGCGTACGCGATTGAAGCACGGAGTGGATGACAGGTTAACTGCGCGTGCTAGCTCAGCATTCGTAATGCGTGCGTTGTCCTGCAACTGGCGCAAGATTGCGATATCTGTTCGGTCCAGGCGGCGGTTCGGGATCTTTGTTTCGGACGTCATAGTATGGGAATCTCATGCGAAGGCTCAAATCCAGAATTTATACCCTATCTGAACTGAAAACTACCAGCAAAAGAGACGCACATTCTGGGAAGAGATAGCTAAGCTCTTCTGACATGATCGAACTGCCCAATTCAACCCGCGCGAGTATCGAATCTCACTGTTTACCCTGGAGTCGCCATGACCGATTTATCGAACGGTGTTCAACCCGTTCTCGCCCTCACTCAAACCCGCATTGACAACGATCCGCAGGAGACTGCCGAATGGATCGCCGCACTGGATGGCGTGGTGGAGCATGTTGGACTTGAGCGCGCCCAGTATCTTTTCGACCGCCTGGCCGCGCACGCATTGTCGAGCGGTATTGCAACGGCGCGTGCAAATGTCACGCCCTATACGAACACCATCCCGGTCGACCAGCAGCCGCCGTTTCCAGGTGACGTCGATACTGAAGAGCGACTCGCCGCAGCATTACGCTGGAATGCGCTCGCGATGGTGGTGCGAGCGAACCGGGCTTACGGCGAACTCGGGGGACATATTGCGAGCTACGCATCGGCAGCGGATCTCTTCGAGGTCGGGTTCAACCATTTCTTTCGTGGTGCGAACGATGCACATGGTGGTGACCTCGTCTATTTCCAGCCCCATTCGTCGCCAGGCGTGTATGCGCGCGCATACCTGGAAGGTTTCCTGAGCGAACGGCATCTGGAGCACTATCGCCGCGAGATAGCGGGTCCGGGCTTGTGCTCGTATCCGCATCCGTGGCTGATGCCTGATTTCTGGCAGTTTCCAACGGGATCGATGGGCATCGGCCCTATCAGCTCGATCTACCAGGCGCGCTTCATGCGGTACCTGCAGAACCGCGATTTGCTCAAGACAGAGGGCAGAAAGGTATGGGGCTTCTTTGGTGACGGCGAGATGGACGAGCCCGAATCGATTGGTGCGTTGTCGCTCGCGGCCCGGGAAGGGCTCGACAATCTCGTCTTCGTCATCAACTGCAATCTGCAGCGGCTCGATGGCCCGGTCCGAAGCAACGGCCGGATCATTGATGAGCTTGAGGCGCAGTTCACGGGCGCAGGCTGGAACGTGATCAAGGTGGTTTGGGGTTCCGACTGGGATGCCCTTTTTGCGCGCGATCGCACTGGCGCGTTGTTGCGCGCATTTGCACACACCGTTGATGGACAGTTTCAGACTTTCTCGGCTAACGACGGCGCATACAACAGCGAGCGCTTCTTCGGACAGAACGAGGAACTGGCTTCGCTTGCCGCGCATCTTAGCAACGACGACATCGACCGCCTGCGCCGGGGCGGCCATGACGTGCGCAAGCTGTATGCCGCGTACGACAGGGCACTGAAACATGCAGGGCAGCCCACGGTGATTCTCGCGAAGACAATGAAGGGCTTCGGCATGGGCTCAATCGGCCAGGGCCGGATGACCACGCACCAGCAGAAGAAGCTCGACGTCGAACAGCTGAAGGCGTTTCGCGACCGGTTTCGCTTGCCCATTTCCGACGAGGACGTCGAGAAGCTGCGGTTCTACAGGCCGGCGGACAACAGTCCAGAAATGCGGTACCTGCATGCCCGGCGCGAAGCGCTCGGCGGGTATCTGCCCCGCAGAAGGACAGCCGCGTCGCAAACGCTGCCTGTCCCGACGTTGTCGGCATGGGGGCAATTCGCCCTCGAAGCCGGCGGCAAGGAGATGTCGACCACGATGGCGTTCGTGCGGATGCTCGGGAGCCTTCTGAAAGACGCGTCGCTCGGCCCTCGTGTTGTTCCCGTGGTCGCCGATGAGGCACGGACGTTCGGTATGGCGAACCTGTTCCGGCAGGTAGGGATCTATTCGCCGCTCGGACAACTGTACGAGCCCGAAGATATGGGCTCAATGCTGTACTACCGGGAAGATACGGGTGGGCAGATACTCGAAGAGGGCATTTCGGAGGCGGGCGCTGTGTCGTCGTGGGTCGCCGCGGCCACGTCATACAGCGTGCACGATCTGCCCATGCTCCCGTTCTACATCTACTACTCGATGTTCGGTTTTCAGCGCATCGGCGATCTGATCTGGGCTGCGGCCGACCAGCGTGCGCGCGGCTTCCTGATAGGTGCGACGGCGGGCAAGACGACGCTCGGCGGCGAGGGTTTGCAGCATCAGGACGGCACGAGCCACCTGGCGGCTTCGACGGTACCCAACTGCCGTGCCTATGATCCCGCATTCGCGTACGAGGTAGCCATGATCGTTGACGAAGGCATGCGCGAGATGATCGAACGTCAGCGCGATGTGTTCTATTACCTGACGGTGACGAACGAGAACTATGCCCAGCCTTCGCTTCCCGATGCACCCACCGAAAGCGTGCGTGAAGGTGTGCTCAAGGGCATGTATCCGCTCGACGCGAATTTGCGTGATCGGGCTAAGGTCCAGTTGCTTGGCTCGGGGGCGATTTTGGGCGAAGTGCAGGCCGCGGCGCGCCTCCTGAAGGAAGACTGGAAAATCGAAGCGTCTGTTTGGAGCGTCACCAGCTTTACGGAGCTGCACCGGGACGGTGTCGCGTCCGAACGCACCGATCGTTTGTTCGACGAGGTTCGCGGTCCCGCTCCATATGTGACGTCTGCGTTGTCGCGTTCTCAAGGGCCCGTGGTGGCAGCGACAGACTATGTGCGTGCCGTTCCCGAACTCATTCGTGCGTATGTGCCGCGGCGCTATGTGACGCTTGGCACCGATGGCTTTGGACGCAGTGACACCCGTGCGGCATTGCGAGCCTTCTTCGAAGTTGACCGGCATTCGATCGCGATTGCTGCGCTGAAAGCACTCGCGGACGACGGGGCAGTTCCCGTCGAGATCGTCAGGCAGGCCGCTGGTCGTTATGGCACGCATGACGGTCAACGGGCCGCGCCGTGGCAACGGTGACAGATAAGCACCACCGGGAGCTAATAATGAAGATTGCAGGTGCTGAGATCCAACAGATTGCGAAAGCCGGCGCTTCGAGTCCTTCCGGCATGGACGGCCATGCATCGGGAGCACAGATTGTCTTGTCCGTCTTGCGTGGAGAGGGCGTGGAGACGGTTTGGGGATATCCAGGCGGCGCCGTCCTACCGCTTTACGACGCGCTCCAGGAAACCGTCGATATCACCCATTTGCTGGTTCGCCATGAACAGGCCGCCGTGCACGCGGCGGATGGCTTTGCGCGCGCAACGGGAAAGGTCGGGGTAGCGCTGGTGACATCGGGGCCGGGCGTGACAAACGCAGTGACGGGCATTGCGACTGCCTATTTCGATTCCATCCCGATGGTGGTGATCTCCGGCAACGTATCCACACACTCTATCGGAACCGATTCGTTTCAGGAGTGTGATGCCGTCGGCATTACACGCTCAGTCGTCAAGCATAACTTTCTGGTTCTGGATGCCTCGCAACTGGCGAAGACGCTGAAAAGCGCATTTCATATTGCCCGCACCGGACGCCCGGGACCTGTACTGGTGGATATTCCCAAAGACGTGCTTCAGGCGAAGACGCCATTGCGCGTTCCTGATTCCGTCACTCTGCGCTCCTACCGTCCACGCATGGATCCTCATACCGGACAGATGCGTCGGGCCGCTGAAGCGCTCGCGCGCTCAGAAAGGCCATGCATTCTGGTCGGTGGTGGAGCGGTTGCATCGGCTGCAAACGAGGAGATTGCGGAACTCGTGCGTCGACTCGATGCCCCGGTGACGAACACCTTGATGGCGCTTGGCGCCTTTCCGGCTTCGGACAGGCGGTGCCTCGGGATGCCAGGACTGCATGGAACATACGAAGCCAACATGGCGATGCAGCATTGCGACGTACTGATTGCGCTCGGTGCGAGATTCGATGATCGGGTCATTGGAAATACAGCAGACTTCCGGTCAGATCGAAGGACGATTATTCATGTTGATATCGACCCCGCGACCATCGACAAGCGGGTGCAGGTTGACATACCGATCGTGGGAGACGTGAAGACCGCGGCGAACGGGATACTGGAGCAGCTCCGGGCACACCGTATCAACGACAGAAATCGCAACGACTGGTGGAGAGAGATAGAGAACTGGCGTGAGAAGCGCTGCCTCGCCTACGAGCCGGACGCTGATGTGATCAAGCCACAGTTTGTCATCCAACGGCTTTGGGAAGCCACTGGAGGCGATGCCTATATTTGTTCCGACGTCGGACAGCACCAGATGTGGGCCGCGCAGTTGTATGGATTCAACAAACCTCGTCGATGGATCAGTTCGGGGGGCCTCGGAACGATGGGCGTCGGATTGCCTTATGCAATGGGCGTCAAACGCGCGTTTCCCGGCGCGGATGTGGTCGCAGTAACTGGGGACGGCTCGATCCAGATGTGCATCCAGGAGTTGTCGACCTGCAAGCAGTATGACCTCGGGGTGAAAATCGTTTCCCTCAACAACGGCTACCTGGGGATGGTGAGGCAACTGCAGCATGTGAATTATCGCGACCGTTACTCCCACTCGTACATGGACGCGTTGCCTGACTTTGTCGCACTCGCCCTCGCTTACGGGCATGTCGGCTTTCGCATCGAGCGACCATGCGATGTCGAGCCGGTGCTGCGCGAAGCACTTGCCATGAAGCACCGTACGGTATTCATGGACTTTGCCATCGATCCGTCCGAGAACGTCTGGCCTATGGTTCGAGCGGGCGCGGGACTGACGGACATGCTGATGAATTCGCGCGACGTCGATCGGTAGTCGAGATGGCTAGGACTTCGGACAGCCCGGCGCCTGCTGCCTGTCCCGGCGTTGATGCATCCGCGAGAAACACTACGCAACGATTTGCTCTCGCGTTGGACCGCGATTGGGAGATTACTGAAGTGCATGTAACCGAGATTAAGGTGCCCGATATCGGCGACTACAAGGGCGTCCCAGTCATCGAGGTGCTGGTTGCCCCCGGTGATGTAGTACGAGAGGAGCAATCGCTGGTTACCTTGGAGTCGGACAAGGCCACCATGGACGTGCCGAGTCCTTTTGCCGGCGTCGTTCGGGAAATAAAGCTCACGGTCGGCGATGCGGTGTCGGAAGGCTCCGTCATCCTGCTTATGGAGCCGCAAGATGCGGTGGCGCAGGCGGTAGCCAGTGAGATGGGCTCGGAGGCGAAGTCCGGGCTCCACTACGGTTCACCCATTGCTAATGACCTGCGCGAACCTGCAGGCCGCCCTTCCGCCCCTGCGCCAGCGGCTGTGATCCCGGAGAAGGGGGGTGGGCTGAGCGGATCAAGCCATGCTTCGCCGTCGGTGCGCAAGTTCGCGCGCGAACTGGGCGTCGACGTGTCGCGCGTGCAAGGCACGGGTCCGAAGAGACGCATTACGCAGGACGACGTCACCGTGTTCGTCAAGGGCGTGATGACGGGCCAGCGCGCGGCGCCCGCTGGGGCTGCCGCGCCGGCTGCCGCGGGTGGCGGCGAACTCGGCCTGCTGCCGTGGCCGAAGATCGACTTCACGAAGTTCGGCCCGATCGATCCGAAGCCGCTGTCGCGCATCAAGAAGATTTCCGGCGCGAACCTGCATCGCAACTGGGTGATGATTCCGCATGTCACGAACAACGACGAAGCGGACATCACCGACCTCGAAGCGCTGCGCGTGCAACTGAACAAGGAACACGAAAAGGCGGGCGTGAAGTTCACGATGCTTGCGTTCGTGATCAAGGCCGTCGTCGCGGCGCTCAAGAAATTCCCGACGTTCAATGCGAGCCTCGATGGCGACAACCTCGTGTTCAAGCAGTACTACCACGTCGGGTTTGCCGCCGATACGCCGAACGGTCTCGTCGTGCCCGTGATCCGCGATGCGGACAAGAAGGGTCTCGTCGATATCGCGAAGGAAATGGCGGAGCTGTCGAAGCTCGCTCGCGAGGGCAAGCTCAAGCCCGATCAGATGCAAGGCGGCTGCTTCTCGATCTCGTCGCTCGGCGGCATCGGCGGCACGAACTTCACGCCGATCATCAATGCGCCTGAGGTCGCGATCCTGGGCCTGTCCCGCAGCGCGATGAAGCCGGTGTGGGACGGCAAGCAGTTCGTGCCGCGCCTCATGCTGCCCCTGTCGCTTTCATGGGATCACCGCGTCATTGATGGCGCAGAGGCTGGCCGCTTCAATGCCTATCTCGCCACAATTCTGGCTGACTATCGACGGGTATCGCTTTGACCCGCACCGCCCCGGTACAACCGCAGGGAAGAAACCAATAAATGACGCTTATTGATGTAAAGGTGCCCGACATCGGCGACTTCAAGGACATCGAGGTTATCGACGTCAACATCAAGGCCGGTGACGTCATCGAGAAAGAACAGACGCTGCTCACGCTCGAGTCGGACAAGGCCACGATGGAAGTGCCCAGCGACGTCGCGGGCACCGTCAGGGAAGTGAAGATCAAGGCGGGCGACAAGGCTTCGCAAGGCACTGTGATCGCGCTGGTCGAGGCTTCGGAAGGCTTAGCCGCGTCCGCGCCGAAGGCCGAGGCACCGACGGCCGCCGAAGTTTCGAAAACCGCCGCGCCGCAAGCCGGCAGCTTCAGCGGCAGCGCCGACATCGAGTGCGACATGCTCGTGCTCGGCGCGGGCCCCGGCGGTTACTCGGCCGCGTTCCGCTCGGCCGACCTTGGCATGAAGACCGTGCTCGTCGAACGCTATCCGACGCTCGGCGGCGTGTGTCTGAATGTCGGCTGCATTCCGTCGAAGGCGCTCTTGCACACCGCGCTCGTCATGGACGAAGTGGACGAACTCGCCGCGCACGGCATTTCGTTCGGCAAGCCACAGATCGACCTCGACAAGCTGCGCGACTTCAAGTCGGGCGTCGTCAAGAAGCTGACGGGCGGTCTCGCCGGCATGGCGAAGGCGCGCAAGGTCGAAGTCGTCACGGGCGTCGGCACGTTCGTCGATCCGCATCATATGGAAGTGCAGGGCGAGAGCGGCAAGAAGGTGGTCCGCTTCAAGCAGGCGATCATCGCGGCCGGCTCGCAAGCCGTGAAGCTGCCGTTCATTCCGGAAGATCCGCGCGTCGTCGATTCGACGGGCGCGCTCGAACTGCCCCAGATTCCGAAGCGCATGCTCGTGATCGGCGGCGGCATCATCGGGCTGGAAATGGCAACCGTCTATGCGACGCTCGGCGCGCAGATCGACGTCGTCGAGATGCTCGACGGCCTGATGCTGGGCGCGGACCGCGATCTCGTGAAGGTCTGGGAGAAGTTCAACAGCCAGCGTTTCACCAACGTCATGCTGAAGACGAAGACCACGGCCGCCGAAGCGAAGCCGGACGGCATCTATGTGTCGTTCGAAGGCGAGAAGGCGCCCGCCGAGTCGCAACGCTACGACCTCGTGCTCGTCGCCGTGGGCCGCAGCCCGAACGGCAAGAAGATCGGCGCGGACAAGGCAGGCGTGGCCGTGACGGATCGAGGCTCCATCGAAGTCGACAGGCAGCAGCGCACCAACGTGCCGCACATCTTCGCGATCGGCGATATCGTCGGTCAGCCGATGCTTGCGCACAAGGCCGTGCATGAAGGCCACGTCGCGGCGGAAGCGGCGCACGGCGAAAAGGCGTACTTCGACGCGCTGCAGATTCCGTCGGTGGCCTACACCGATCCGGAAGTGGCGTGGGCGGGCAAGACGGAAGACCAGTGCAAGGCCGAAGGCATCAAGTACGGCAAGGCGGTATTCCCGTGGGCCGCGTCGGGCCGCGCGATCGCCAACGGCCGCGACGAGGGCTTCACGAAGCTGATCTTCGACGAAGAAACGCATCGTGTGATTGGCGGGGGCATTGTCGGCCTGAATGCGGGCGACCTGATCAGCGAAGTCTGCCTCGCGGTGGAAATGGGCGCGGATGCGACCGACATCGGCAAGACGATCCATCCGCACCCGACGCTCGGCGAATCGATCGGCATGGCCGCCGAGCTGTACGAAGGTGTCTGTACTGACTTGCCGCGGACAAAGCGGTAAGGGTCGATCGATGACTGTATGAATGACTGGGCGCGTACTGCAGCGCGGGAACTATCGTCCATGGTGATCGACGACCCAGCACACCCTGGCTCTCCGTCGATCGTCGCCTGGTCAACTCAAGAGAGCCGGAACATAAGGAGTAAGCCGCATGGGACCGCAACGACGTTGGGTATGGGCGTGCCGGAATTCAGGCTACGATTGGATGAACACGCATAACTTCATCGGCGCAACACCGTTTGACGATATTGTTGCCCCGGCTTTTCAGTCCAACCATCAGCAACTCAAACACATGATTTCGCTAAACGAAGTGGCCGCGCCGACCCAGACGAAACCGGTGTCTACGCGACCTGCCAAAGGGAAGCAGGTTTCACTCTATGCTTCGTTGTTACAAAGTCCGACATCGATGCTGGTGAGCGTTGTGAATGAACGGGCCGATGTCTCGCACGTTGCAATTCTCGGCTACAACTGAATGGAGGCGGCGCAATCGAGCGGTTCCGTGTCTGCGCGTTACGGCGCACATCTGTTACTGCGAGAGCGACGCGCGGGCAGAGCTCGAGAGCCCGTTCGCCGCATGCAAACTGCACTTCACCGGGAGAGCCGAAAATCGTCTACTGACGACAACCGAAGAGGCGAGTATCCTGTGCACGCTTTGACGTTTTCGGGTAGTCCAGTCGCGCGCGATACGCGTGCAGTGTCGCAAAGCACAGCGACTTCGCGCACGGTGGCCGGTAATACGGGGTAGGCGATAGATGTATGAGTCGAGAGGCTCATATGCTGTTCCTGGAATGAAGGCGGCGCAATTTCGCTGCGCGTACCCAGATTCCGCAGCGGGTCTCAACTACCTTGGATGCGTACGCGATCCGGCGCCAAGCTTGGATCGTGGAAGTATATTTTATTCGGCGTCCCTCGCCTTCGATTCAAATTGGCAGCATGACTATCCGGAAGTTGAGATTTAACTAATTGACATGGCATTTCGCGTCACAAACATCAGGCCAACCACGCATGCTCGCCTCCCCGCTGCTGGGTTTATTGATCCATCGCTCCGCAACCATCTATGTTTCAGTGCTTTGCGAATGAATACGGGTCCGCGTTTCATTTGGGAACGATCGTGCGCACGTTGTTTGTGTCGTTCTATCTGTTTGTCGCAGGCTACGGCGACGGAAATCTGGCAGATTATTCCAAAGCGGATCTCAGGTTGAGCGAGCTTGCCATGGCGCGCAACGTTGGGGCCAGGTACCGCTTGGGTGCCCACGCGGTGAGCCTACCGCCCGGCTGCTGGCGCTCTACGATACTCAGCTTCAGGCAGCACCGCTCGACGAACTGATCGGAGCACATCGACGAGCCGACCGGAATATCAATTCTCCACCTGAAGAGCGATCGTCGGTCGCTGAACTAGTGCAACGCTCAAGGAGAAGAGTGGAGATTTAGCAGCGACAGGCCAGCAACGAATTTCTCGTGCAGGCAAGGCTAATGTTTTCGAGACGGCGCACTACCTGTTTGTAGCTTTCAGAGATTACTGTAAGTGGAACGACGTCAGCGCCCGTTAGCCCTCGGAGGGAAGCTGGAGAGCGTCAGACAGATCGCACTTGCTCCGCGCTAGCTCGATTCCGGTCGGCCCCTTGCGGGACCACGCCGAACCGGCGGCAGTGCGGCGATCTTCGCGTTGCCCTCGTGTCACTGAACGGCATATTCGAGTCATTCCCGGATCGGCGTGTTCGAGCCAGTGCGTGAGCCCGGGCAATCGGGCCACTCAATGATTGGTATATAGAAGGCACCTCGACCGGCGTAATTGAACACATAGCGGGCTCGGGGTCCCCGGCCCAGCCAAAACCCTCGGTGCAGGTCAAGGTACCTCGAATAAAGGTAAACCCCTGTTGAAATACCAGGCATACCACGTATCCTTTACATATGGTTCGTGAGGAGTGTGAGATGGACATCACCGGAAGCTCTCTGCGCGCGATTGTCACGAAATGGCTCGCGCCTACGGCGTGTTCACCGGTAGCCCTGACGCGACTACGGTACGCTAATGCCAGTTCACTGCGATGCGTTCGCGCAGAGCGTATTGGTTCGCGACATACCGTGGCAATCTTCTTCTTCCAACACGGTGACGGATCGTGGTCGGTATTTCCTCCCGCACCTCCGCGGCCGACAATGCGGGCGGTTGCGGCGGCTGATTCAGGACGGGTGATGGACAATCGGCAATGAAGGGGAAAGCGATGGACTTGGAACGAAAGGCGCGCGAGTCGGGCATGTTGATCGTCCTTGACGGTCGCATCGGCTGCGAAGAATACAAGAGCGTTTACGGCTCACTGGATGCGCTCCGGCGGTTTGCGAATAGCATTAGAGAGGAGGCGGTAAACCGACTTCAATCGAATGGCCTTCGCGCACGATCGGCGGACCTGAGTTGAGCCGCGACTTCATTATGCCTAGGCGCGGTCCGCGATCTCGTGAGAGTCCGAGTAAGGCTTGACTAGCGCTCGGAAACCCGTCGACCTCAGGGATCGCCAACAACGGCCTGTCGATTCTTGCCAGGCAGCGTATGTTACTTGGTCCAAGGCGGGCCGACACAATGGTGTAATTTGCGCGACACTTATCCGTGAGATTCTTCAAGCCTCACCGACGACTCGAGGCCTCAATTTCGCATGTTGGGCTCCCATTAAATTTTCAGCGTGTTTAAGTGCCGGACTACGATCCGATCCACGGACGGCGGCGGGAAACACCACATTCTCTCGCCGCACATTGAGGCGCGCTAACGCTTCAGCGTTTGAAGCACTTGGAAACCCTAGAGAACACTATGGCTTGGGCCAAATACGGCTGGTCAGGTCGGTCGACCCTTCACGTCTTCGAGCAGGAAGGCGGCTGGCATTGGGGCATCACGATTCCACGAGACCAGGGATCGGGTGGATTCAAGTTGGTTGCGTTCAGTACGCAGGTCTATGTGAGTGAAAGCGATGCGCGCGAGAACGGCGAAGACGCACTTCGGCGGCGGCGCGACGACGACAGTGTTGTCGTGCCACAGGCTGGGACGATCAACTTTCATGGTGCGGGAGGCCGCGCGCTTCGAGACGTCGATGATTCTTACGGCATTTGCCTCAAGAAGGAAGACTAGCGTTGCTCGCATGACTGCAAGGACGCCGAACATGTTCATCTCGAACACGATGCGCATATTGTCGATGAATTCACCGCTGACCTGACGCGCCCGAATTATCCTTCAACGGTGCACCTCGGCGTGGCTGGATGCCCACTTCCCGCTTGTTGATCGGCACGTCGAGGTTTCCGAGGGACGCTTCTTCTACCTGGCTGCCGCCGCAATAGATGTCGCCCCGTCTGTTGACGTCAAGATGGATGGCTTGGGCGTCTGTCCCGACGGACTTCATCGCCATCGCGACGGCGTCAAGTCGCCGAGCGCCCAGAGGACCGGACCTTGACGCCTCTCGACGCCAGATCCTTGGCAATTTGGCCCCCGAGTTGTAGGAAAACACACCAACGAAAGCGCACCGCATTCTCTGCGCGCCGGCGCAGGGCAAGATAAATGTGCCGACGCGCTCTCGCCCCGATCGGCCGGCGTACGCAGTAAATGAGTAAATGTCCTGTCGGCGCTGTTTCGCTGGCTGGTCGAGCCGTACGCGCTTGCGAATCCGTTCGCTGGCGTCAAGGTCAAGAGCCACGCGCCGCAGGCAAGGCCTGGACGTGTCGCGCGGCTTCTCCGAGGGCGAGTGGCTGTTGATCCGCACGGTTGCCGACGGCCTCGAATGGTCCCATGCCTGGAGCGAACCGGCCGCCCAGCGAATACGGTTCCTGCTGGACTTCGGCTATGCAATTGGCCTGCGCGCCAGCGAGCACGTTGGCGCGACGCTCGCCGACATTCGTGGGGACGAACACTGCGATCACTGGCTTGCACGTGCTCGGCAAAGGTGGCAAGCGCGGCAAGGTGGCGTTGCCGCCGCTTGCACAGACGGCACTCGACCAGTATCTCGTGCAGCGGGGCCTCCCGTCACACCCGCGCGCTGGAATCCGGTGACGCCGCTTGTCGCAAGCATCGAGGAGGACGACGTCGGCATCGAAACCACGCGGCTCTGGCGCGTGCTGAGGCGGTTCTTTGCGCTGGTGGCCAACGCGATTCAGGACGAGCGGCCTGGGACGGCCGAGAAGCTGCGCCGCGCGAGCCCGCACTGGATGCGACACACGCAGGCACATGCGCTGGTGCGAGGCGCCGAGCTGATCATGGTGCGGGACAATCTACGCCATTCGTCGATCTCGACGACGCGCCTATCTGCACAGCGACGAAGCGCAGCGTGCCCGGCAGTTCGATCAGGCTTTTGCCGCACGCGATTTCAAGGAGTAGGTCGTTTACGATGCTCACCATAGGCATGCGAATTTTTCATAGCTTCACTGCCTATTGTTACGTCGCGAACAATTCGAGGTGCCGGAGATGAGTTTGTCGCGTGATCGACGAGGTCGAATTTCAGAAGACCACCGCGCGTAGCGCGAGACACAGCGGATGTGAGGATGGCCAGTGTTGTCGGGTAGCCATGACGCATTGCTGCGCCATGGCCCCCTAAGAACCGGACAAGCAGATCACCCTGCATCCGGCTCAAGCCATTCTTCAGCACCATGGGGTGGCACCGGGCAGGCCGGCGGAACGTTTTGCGGTTCGTCGGCGAGCAAAGTAGGCATCCCACATCGAATCAAACGGGTTGGCCTGTGCCCGGATCTTGGTATGTCGCGTGATCGCGACCATATTCGAATGGAAGAGGCGAACGCCGTCGGTATTGCTGTCGGCGGATCCTTTCGTAGCGAAGACCCAGGACCTGCGCCCGTCCGAGCGGAAGTACCTGTCTTTTACCCACTGAGCTCCTTTGGAGGGATGCCTGCGCAGCGCCCACCGCCAGAGCAGTCGCCAGATGTGAGAGTCTACCAATGAGAAGGTGGCTTTCGCCACGCTGTGTCGATGATACATGGCCCACCCACGGATAACCGGGTTGAGCTTATGAATCAAGTCTTCCTGCGTGGTGCTTGCGTTACCTTTGATGATTCCCCTGACCTTGTCCACCAGCGATTTGATGCTTTTCTTCGCTGGCTTGGTCAGCAGTTTGCCATCGTACTTGCGCACGTTCTGGCCAAGGAAATCGAAACCCTCCGATATATGCGTGATCCTGGTCTTCTCTTCCGAGAGTTCCAGACCGCGAGCGGCCATGAACTGCCTGACCGCAGGAAGTACCTGCGATTCGAGCACCTCTTTCGAGATGCCCGTCACCACGAAGTCATCGGCATAACGTATGACATTGAGCTGGGCTCTGGTGCGGGCAAGTCTGTGTGTCCCCACACTCGCATGAACCGCAGCTTCCAGCCCATCCAGCGCCATATTCGCGATCACGGGTGAGATGATACCGCCTTGGGGTGTACCAGCCCGCGACTCGAACAGGGTTCCTTCATCGATATATCCGGCTTCAAGCCATTTGCGCAGAACTGCCTTATCCATCTATAAGGACTTGCCCATTTTCACAAGAGATATTGAAGAGGTTTGTACTGGTCTATAGTGCATCTCCTGAGTCATCGGGACATATTGGGGTGTAGCGGTGGGACAGACTGCGCACCTATAAACGTACATGGACTCCCGCCTATGAGCAAGATCGGTTTGCAATTTGAAGGTCTCGACTGCGTCCGTACATTCGGCTTTTGATGTGCTTACTATCAGCACGAGCCATCATGGAAGTTTGCGCGCTTGCCCCTCATCGGCCTTCTGGCTTCGTAATGCAGCCGCCGGATATATCAGGATCTGCAAGCGCCGGTCCGACCGGTTCGCCATGCTTGCCGCTTCTTGCGCAATCGCGAAGAGGGTAAAAGTACTGAGATAGTAAAGATTACTACGCCACCTTAAAGCTATCGTTGCTCGTCAATATGGCCCAGGCGATTCGCGCCGTCTTGTTCGCTAGAGCGATTGCCGCGACACTCATGTGTCGGCGTTGCATCACAGCTTTGATCCATCGACTATGCCGGTCGTCGCGGCGATTCACGAAACGCATCACTGCGCGCGCACCTTGTACAAGCAAGGTCCGGAGATAGGTGTCGCCGCGTTTTGTAATGCCCCCCAACTTCGCCTTGCCGCCGCTCGATCGTTGTGTCGGCGTCAGTCCCAACCATGCCGCGAACTGTCGTCCGTTCTTGAACTGCGACGGATCTCCACCAACGCTGCTAAACAACGCGGTCGCTACTAGCGGGCCGATGCCAGGAACCGTAGCAAGTCGCCGGCAACCCTCGTTGCGTTTGAATATTTCGGCTATCTCGTTAGTGAGTTGATCGACCCATTGTTGAAGGGCCGCGAGCTGTTCGAGGTACATCGATCCCAGGCGTCGCAGCAGGAGCGTGATCCGGGCATCAAGATTGTTGACGAGTGCGACGATACCCTGTCTTAACCGGGGAATGCCTATCGGGAAGATGAATCCCTCTTCGGCAAACATGCTGCGGATCTGGTTCGACTTCGCCGTTCGTTCGTGAATGAGTCGCTCGCGCATGCGGTGAATCGACTGTAGCGACTGCTGCTCGGCGCTCTTGATGGGCACCGGGTGAATGCCGGGCCGAGAAACAGCTGCGCAAATAGCTGCCGCATCATTCGCATCGTTCTTTCCGCCGACTCGGAATGGTTTTACATACTGTGTTGGCAGGAGACGTACCGTGTGTCCAAGGATTGTCAATTCACGAGCCCAGTAGTGGGAACCGTGACACGCTTCGATACCTATCAGACTCGGCTCCAGCTTTGAGAAGAACTTTAGTACCTCAGCGCGGCGCAGCTTCCGCTGTACGACCGGTTTGCCGGCACGATCGACGCCATAAACCTGGAACACGTTTTTCGCGATATCAAGACCGATGGTGAGCGTAGGCATATCGAATCTCCCGAAAGTGGCTCCGGCAGTGTGCGCCCCGGAGGGGGCGGGAGTCCATACCATCAGCCTTGCTGGACGATGTGATTGCTACGCCCGGGCCCGGATAGTAACCGCGCAGCAGGACTCCATTCGGGATGCGGCGAATACAGTGCCTGTAGTGCCTGATGGATGATCGAGTTCGCCTGCTGCCGGTCTGACCTGTCGCTATCGTTGCCTGTTGCGTCCTGTGTTGGAAGTGGTATTCAGTATGATGCTGGATGTGGTTCACGCGCCCGCCGTCGGACGGGGACGGGCGGGCGCGTGGGATGGATCAAATTTTTCGCCTTTCACGAGAATTGCCCACAGAATACGGGCATGCTTGTTGGCAATGGCGACGAGTGTCTTCTGGTAGCCGATGCGGGCCTGCAGTTGGAGAATCCAGCGTGAGAGCCGGTCGTCGCGTCGGGCGGCGGCGGCAATGGCTGATCGTGCGCCCAGGACCAGCAGGGTACGTAGGTAGTCGTTGCCCTGTTTCGTGATACGGCCCAGCCGTTGTCTGCCGCCGCTGCTGTTCTGTTTGGGCACGATGCCAATCCAGGCCGCGAGCTGGCGACCATTGCGGAACTGGTGCGCGTCGACCAAGGTTGCAACCGTGGCGGATGCAGTGAGGGGTCCGATGCCACACATTTCCATACACCGTTTTGCCTCGATATCCTGATTGGCGTGCTCGGCGATTTTTCGGTCGAACCAGGCGATCTCCTCATCGAGTGCATGCCACTTCTCCCAGGCGCGCATGAGGGCCTCACGTGCGGGTCCGGCGAGTTCATTGCTGGCGTCTTCGACGGAGTCGACGAAATATTTGTGCAACTGGTTGATACGTTGAGGGAAGAACAGGCCGAACTCGGCAAGCAGTCCCCGCAACCGGTTGATGAGCGCGGTACGCTCCTCGACATAGCCGGTACGCATACGGTGAAGCACGAGCACGCTCTGCTGAGTTGGTGACTTGACGGGCACGAAGCGCATATTAGGTCGGCCGGCAGCTTCGCAGATGGCTTCGGCGTCGCGCGCATCATTCTTTACGCGGGCGCCGCCCTTGCGGTAGGGCGCGACGAACTGTGGTGGAATCAGACGAACCTCATGTCCGAGTGCGCGGAGTTTACGAGCCCAGTAATGAGCGGCGCTGCAGGCTTCCATGGCGACCAGGCAGGGGTTGAGATTGGCGAACCAGCTCAGAAGTCGGTTTCGTGCAATTGCCCTGCGGGTGACGACGCGATCGGCCGCGTCGACCGCGTGGATCTGGATGACGTTCTTGGCGAGGTCAACGCCGATGCGGGCGATCGTGTCCATGATTTCCTCCTTGGCGCATGCGTGGTCAGCAGCCCATGATCGCATCTGCGCTGGTGTCCCGCTGGCCGGGCAAGTCCTTTACCAATTCGGTATATGCTGCAGAAACCAGGAGTGACTGAAGTTGTCGAAACAGCCCCGTATGTCACCCTCCAGAATCCATCTTGGTGATACGCGCTTGGCCAAGACGTTGAAGCACTGTTCGATGGCATCGGCGGTCGAGCGTTCGGGCCGGAAGCCATAGGAATTCAGGTCCGCCAAGCTCTCTGCAATCGGTTCCAGTGCGAGCTTCCATAAAGCTTGCATCGCACGATAGCCGCGATGCTGTAACGACAACATCCCCTTCCATCTGGCCGCCGGTGATGACCAGATCTTGCCGTCCACCCCCGGCGTTCTCTTGCCGCGATTTTCCGTCACACGCCTGACGGCCAACATCTTGCCGACATGCGAGCGGGTCAATAGACGTTGCAAGGCTTTCACCTTGCCCCATCGGTTTTCCCGAACTGCCTTGGTGATACGCAACTGAAGTCGTCTCACCTCTGCTTCGATGTGTGGCCAGTTCGCCTGGTCCCACATCCGGGCAGCGTGCAAGGGCGCACCAGCGCCACGACACTTTCGTGCCGTGGGCCGTCATCTGCTTTCCCTCGTATAACGATTTGTCAAGTTTCTCTCACCATGAATGACCGCGCGGAAGTCTGCCCGCTTTCGCGTCGGGCGATGTTGCAGCCCGTATCCCATCCGTTACAGACAGGCCTTCGCTTTCTCCGCATTCCTTTACCCGCACCACCAGCAGCTCCCCTCGCGGTCGGCCTGCCCAGTGGGCAGCAGTACGGGCTTACCCTGTTCCGCCTACGTTTCCGAGCGTGTCGGCCCCTTCCTATCCGCCGGCGATGGCTTTGTCCATGATGGTCCACAGAGTCATGACCATACCGCACCGCTTACCTTTTGGTTCAAGCCTCACAGCACGTTTGGCTTGTCACGATTCACGACGTTTATCGGAAGTTCACATATGTTGGGCGTGACGCTCATCCCTAGGTGATGTTCACATTTACGACCGGTCCAAATATGCAGGCAAGTGACGCAAACACGAGATAGCTGTCGGCGAGCTTGTCATATCGAGTGGATACACGGCGAAAATGTTTGATGCGATTGAAGAAACGCTCGACCAGATTGCGCGTACGGTACAGCCCACGGTCGTAGCGGCGCTTTGTCTTGCGATTCGAACGTGGCGGGATGACAACCTTCGCGTGGGTAGCCCGAATGGCTTGCACGAAGGCGTCGGAGTCATAGCCCTTGTCTGCGATAACCGCTCCCGTGCGCAAATGCTCAACCAGTTGTACCGCACACGAGATGTCGGCGACCTGCCCTTCAGTGACGATCAGGCGCAACGGACGCCCCGTCGAATCGATCGCCAGATGCAGCTTGGTGCTCGGTCCACCTCGGGAACGACCGAGAGCTTGCGGCCCACTTTTTTTGTAGCTCCGGCTGAATGCTGGTGTGCGCGAACGATCGTCGAATCGATCATGACGTGCTCGATTTCCGTGTGGCCTGCCAGTGCATTCACCACCCGCTGCCATACGCCCTTGCTTCGCCAGCGCGAGAAGCGGATGTACACCGTATGCCATCGGCCGAACTCTGCAGGCAAGTCGCGCCATGGACTGCCAGTCCGGGCAATCCACAGCACCGCTTCGAGAAACCAGCGATTGTTGGATGCCGTTCGGCCGCGATCGCCTTCCTTGCCAGGCAGGATGTCCCGGATCTTCTTCCATACTTCATCGCTCAGTAACGTTCGCGCCATCCTGTCTCGCTGTACAAAAGACAGGATGTAAACACAAATTTTTAAATGTAAACAGCCCTTAGTGTCCCGAGTTAGAAATTCGTAGACAAAATCGCTTGACGCTGGCGAGGATGTCGTCGGCCGATTTGGTCCAGTTGAAAGGTCTCGGATCAGTGTTGTTGATCTGGATGTATTGGCGAATCGCCTGTTCGAGTTGCCGGGTGGAGCGATGAGTGCCGCGGCGGATGTATGTCTCGCTGAGCGTGGCAAACCATCGTTCGACCTGGTTAATCCACGAAGCAGAGGTAGGGGTTAAATGCGCATGGAAACGCGGATGGCGAGCCAGCCAGGTATTGATCGAGGAAGTCTTGTGCGTGCCGTAGTTATCCATCACCAGATGGACGTCCAGTTGGGGTGGCACGTTGGCCTCGATGGTGTGCAGGAACTTCAGGAATTCACTGCTGCGATGACGCCGATGCAGTTCGCCAATGACTTCGCCCGTGGAGATGTCCAGCGCCGCGAACAGTGTGGTCGTGCCGTGCCGCATGTAGTCGTGCGTGCGTCGCTCAGGGATGCCCGGGGCCAGCGGCAGCATAGGTTGGGTGCGGTCCAGCGCCTGGATCTGGCTCTTCTCGTCCACGCACAACACCATCGCCTTGAGCGGCGGGTCCAGATACAGCCCGACGATATCGCGCACCTTGTCGACGAAAAATGGATCAGTGGAGAGCTTGAAGGTCTCCTGCCGATGCGGCTGCAATCCGAAGGCACGCCAGATCCGCGACACGGCTGTCTGCGACATTCCCATCTCGCGGGCCATTGTTCGCGTGCTCCAGTGAGTTGCATCCCTGGGCACGGATTCGAGCGTGCGGGCGACAACCGCCTCCACCTGCGCGTCCTCGATCGTCCTCGGTGCGCCCGGGCGCGGTGCATCGAGCAACCCGTCCACGCGGTGACTGATGAATCGCGAACGCCACTTCGAAGCCGTATGCGAGGTGACACGTTGTCTTGTCGCGACCGTGTTGTTGTCGAAGCCCTCGGCGCAAGCCAGCACAATACGCGCTCTCAGGGCAAGTGCCTGTGCCGTCTTGCGCCGCATCGTCAACGCTATGAGCTGTTCGCGTTCCGACCCACTCAGCACCAGTGGCGCCTTCGGTCTTCCTCTCATCGTCGCCTCGCTTATTTGCGAACCCTGCAACCCAGGTTAGTACACAACGCAAATAAGGCAATGAATTTCTAACTCGGGACACTAGTGCCTCACCGCCTTCGTGCTGGCAGATTCCACCGCGCCTCGCGGTTTGGTGTAACGGTTACCCGTTGGCTACATTGTCCCCGAAGCTTCACACGGAGCTGTTGCCGGCTCCGCATGTCCGGGTAGGGAACGGCTGATGGAACAGCCGGTTTTATCAGGAGTCCTTCCTCCAGTAAAACAGAAATTTAGGCGACTTTACAGGTCGCACGCTCTGATATCGTGCGATGTGTTCCGGACGCCGTACGAACATCAAGAACAAACTGGCCATGCACCGAAATGTATTTGCGTTTCTCACGCTCGAGCAGCATCTTCGCGCTGTCGTTACCACGCCTCAGTCATACCGCCCCGATCATTGCCCGCATTGCGGCTTCAGTTGCCTCTGGGGGCACGGCTGATCCGGAGAATGGAACATGGACACCGCTTCACTCGGCATCCAGACTGTGTCCGGATCATGCAACACGCTCACGCGAAAAAACGAACGGCCTTGCTGAGTTGCTTGCGCTTGTACCCTTCGATTCGAAATTTTCTACTTGACTTCGGTAACGCGCCAGAGCCGTACGATGCGCGCATGCGCGACCGGCCCCTCGAAATCGAACGTGAACGCACTAACGAAGTGAATTGCGAGCGCTTGTCTTCGCTCAGTACCCGTTCCGCCTTCGGTCGCACCATAGGCATGCCCGCGAATACAGACCGGTTAACAACGGAACAGAGCGCATTTCTCAGCTCATGTCGTCCCAACACCAAAGGCGATCTAGGCGCTTTTGTTACACGATCGCGGATGCTTTGTCGCAAAGATGACATGACGACTTCCGATGTGTACACAACGAATGCAGTGGGATAAATAGAAATGAAAAGCGCTGTATAGAATGCGGACGTGCATGGCACGAAACCTGCGGGAAAGCTGTTTGCACGGGCACGCTCCGGACAATGAGAACTCGACAGCACGCGACAACTCGTTGTCCGCTGATCAACCTCGTCGACGCTGATGTCAGCCAGCGGCGGATGGGAGGTCAACCTTAAGGACCGGATTCGCTGGCTCGAACGAAAGCGTTCCCGGACAACTAACGGTGTATGGAGTTCTCGGATATCTGCTGAAGACGCGACCCGCGCAAAGCCTAAATCGCTGTTTATGGCTGGTAACAAAGGAGTTGAAGAACATGCATTGTGATCGACCGAACCGGCCACCGCCGATGCGTAGCCTCGCTGATATGGGTACCGGTATCATACATTTCCGTCTCCCACGCGGTGTGCCATTACCGGCCGGATTGTCATGCACGATAGTCTCATTTGAGCCCAGTGCCCGAACACACTGGCATATTCATCCGTTAGGCCAACGATTGTTCGTGACCGCGGGATGTGGGTGGATGCAGTGTGGAGGCGGACCGATCGTGGCGATGCATCCTGGTGATATGGTCTGCATTGCGCCGAACCAAAAGCATTGGCACGGTGCGTCACCATGGACCTCCGTGAGGTTGATTGCGCTCCAGAAGGAGCATGACAGCAAATGTGTCGATTGGCTAAACCCGGTTGCCGACGAACAGTACTACGCCAGACCGTCTCTCGACATCTGACGGAGCGCGATGTTAGAGAATCGAAGGCACTTCCCCCTTCCCACGTCTGCGGCGGAAGCCGCAAATCGGCGTCAACTGACTGCGTCGCGATAGTGGAATCAGGATGATTAAGCACATTACGATGACGGTTACCTAAATCACCAGCGAATAGAACTGCGGACAACTATTCGATCTGTGTCGTCGAATTTGATTTGCCCCATGTGCATGGTTGTGGGCATGAAGGCAAGTGCCGGAGCCTGCATGGCACAACTACCACCGCATCCACTTTGAAGCTGCCCCCCTTGATGGCGTCGGGCGCGTCATCGAGTTTGGCGTGATCAAGACACCGCTATTTCAAGGACTACTAGGATCACCGCATGTTGCTGTGGACCGACGACCCGTTCTATGCCTACGTGCGCGGCATCGATACGTCGGTGGTCAGGGTGCCCCGTTCAATCCAACCGCCGAGAACATGGCGCAGTGGCTGGTGATCGTGCTCGGCACTCGAAGTGCTGGAAGCCACCGACGTGCGGTTGGTGGAACGTCGAATATAGGAGACACGCAAATGCAGTGCGACGTATCGTCTGTAGCCGTGCCACCCGTTGGCAGCTATCCCGTCAACGAGATTTTTGAGTCGTTACAGGGCGAAGGCAGCTTCACCGGCACACCTTCAGTGTTCGTCCGTCTGCAAGGGTGTCCGGTGGGTTGCGCGTGGTGTGACAGCAAGCACACGTGGCAGGTGATGCCGGAGCGCGAGATCAGTGTCGGGGCGATGGGCGACAAAACCGGCCGGCCGTGCGACAGCTATGCGTGGTGTGACGTGCCGACGCTCGCAAACATTGTGCGGGCGGCAGACGCTGAGCACGTGGTCATCACAGGCGGCGAACCGTGCATGTACGACCTGCGCCCCCTGATCGCGAAGCTCGAAGCGTGGCATCACCGTGTCCAGGTCGAAACCTCGGGCACTTACGTGCCGCTCGTCACGCCCAGCACCTTCGTCACCACGAGCCCGAAGTACGGAATGCCAAGTGGACGCCCGGTGCTCGATGAGGCGCTGGCGCGTGCCAACGAGATCAAGTATCCGGTCGGCAAGCAGCGCGACATTGATATCGTGCTCGAGAGACTTGACCCGATCCAGCGCGCGCGCGGCACCCCGATCTGGTTGCAGCCACTGAGTCTGTCATCCCGTGCCACGGGCATCTGCATGAAGGCGGCGCACCGCTACGGCTGGCGCGTCTCGTTGCAGACGAATAAGTTCATCAACATCAGGTAGGATCATCATGCCGGTCCGAGGAAGAAGGTCCAAGCCCACGGCGCTCAAGCTGAACGAGGGCAATTGCGTCACCCTGCCCAAGCGCCGCCGATTCTTCTGTCCAGGCATTCTGCCGTGCTCGTGTGGACGAACGCGCCCGTGCGGGATGGAATCGCATCACGCCCGAACATGAGCGGCTCGCCTAGGCCGTTCGCCGTGGCGCTCGCGATGGGCACGCAGTACGAGATATCAGTTGAATCGCTACGATTCAGATCGATATGTAGTTTCGGTTTAGGCGTCGTGGCATAGGATTTTACCGGCCAGCACGGCGCCTGATACTTGGTTGTGTAACTCCATTGAATTGCATTTGTGAAAAAGAAGGTGGACCGATGAGAGTTTTGGCGATTTTTATTCTTCTGATAATCTATTTTCCTGGTAATGCGTGGACGGCAGTCAACGATCGCCGCGTAGTGACTTGGAATCTCCAAGGCTCCAGCGCAAGCACGGAGAGTAAATGGAATTCAAATATTCGCGCGGTGCTACTTGGAAATCGGGATGACGGACCGATACCCGTTTCAAGGCACATTGATGTTATGATGATACAGGAGGCTGGATCACTACCGGCATCAATTACGTCTAATCCTCCACTTCCATTGGAAGGCCGGTTAGTGAACCCGGATCTCGTTGTCGCGCCTATAAACGAATATGTCTGGAATTTGGGCACATCAAGAAGGCCAATCGATTACTACGTGTATTTTTCGCGAGTCGATACTGGTGCCAACCGAGTAAATCTGGCTATTATCAGCAAAGAAAAGGCTGATCAAGTAATCTTGCTTAGACCGCGGGCTTGGAGTGGAGCAAGGCCAATACTGGGAATCAGACTCGGATCTGACTATTATTTCGGGATTCATGCCTTGGCAAACGGCGGGACGGATTCTGGAGCAATCGTTGCTCGAGTTTGGGAGTATTTTAATCAAAATCAGATATCGGACCAATGGTTGATTGCTGGTGATTTTAATCGCGAGCCCAATCAATTGCGCGACCTCCTTCGGAGAAGCTATCCGCAAGAATACAGAAACGTGACTTTCCAGTATGAGGATCGGCCAACCCATAGAACAAGCGGCCGCAATCTAGATTATGGGATTGCTGGACAGCTGGACAATCCATCCGGCGGCCCTAATTTTGATTGCAACTTATTTACGCCGAGCCTAATTGGGCAGTTGGTATCAGACCATACTCCTGTTTTACTTTGGCCGAAGAAATAGACGAGCGAGAACGACAAGGATGATTGGCAAGGCGAACGTTGGTGTGCACGCCCAATGGTCGATCAGGATGTGTTCGACTTTCGTTTCGCCAGCCAATGGCTGCGCAGCCCGCTGCCAGACACCGTCGCGATCGGGAAAAACGTCGCGGTCTGTTACCGGACGAAGCCCACTGGCAGGTGGCGCCATGGGCTTCCAGTATGGCCGAACGTCGATGACGCGCAGGAGAAGGAGAATCTGCCCCGAACACGCAAAGACCGCGCGCAGCAGCTACCGTGATTGCAAGAAATCTCGTCAATGGTAATGATCCTCGGTGCGATATCGACCGCCTGTTCTTTGCGATCTGCAGGATGGCGGTAGCGAACGCATACGGGGTCGCAGCGTGATTGCACCGACGAACGCGCGATAGGTGACGAGCACGGCGTCGTAGGCACCATGATTCACTTGCGGAATGCATCTTCGGCTTGGGGGCGGTCCCGTGCAGAGCAACATGACATTAGTGCCGAAGTGGTCCCCAGCGCCGAATCAGGAGCCTGCTGGGCGCAGGCGACGATGTGCGTGCATGGCGACCTCCGAGACAGGTGGTGCGACACGTCGCCAACGATGCTTGCAGATTGTCGAGAGAGATGGGCCGGTGTCCCTCGATTCCTTGGAGCACCTTGAATACGTTCTCCGCCGCGGGCGGGGACACGACGAAATTGTTGTAGGCATGTTGGCGCGGGCGTTGACAGACGGTGAGCAGGGTCGTCGCATTGTCATGCGGCACGGCTTCCGTTGCTGAAAATATTGGAAGGGGCGAGAAGCGTCTGAGGATGTGCAGGCGGCCGACGCTCGCAACCTTCTGGTCGAACGCGATGCCGAAGAATTGCAGTACATCCTCGGCCGATCAGTGCTCGCATTTCTAGCTGGAGTCCCTATTGGAAGAACGCAAAGGCTTCGTAGGTCGAAAATGGATCGAGCACGACAAGGATATCGGCAAAGCGTGCACGCCGCGCGCCTCGTTGTTGCGCACAGCGCGTTACTCGGCCCCTGCGCGCATCAAGCCCAGCGGGCGCGACAGACGAGCATCGAACCCTTCGAATCTGATCGATCGCCTTTCAATGTACGGAGCCGAAGAACGCCATCGCGCCTTCGGCTGGCGTCAGGCCCGCCTTGAAGTACCCCTCGAGGCGGTCCGCGATCGCTTCGTCGAGTGTGAAGGGCGGCCGGATGTAGCCCACATCGAACGCATGGTCGTACCAGTCGCTGAGCCACGCGCGCAGTTCGATCACATATTGCGGCAATGCATTCGAAGCGTCGTCGTGCATGTGCGTCTCCTTGGCTTGCAGAACGATCAGGCTGCCTTGCGGCCTATGCCCATCTCCGGTCGGCGCCTGTCCGGCGGAAACACATGCCACGTGCCGTCGCCATGGCGAAAGAAGAACAGGGAGAACGACCCGGTCGGCCGCTCGACCTGAATGCACACGCGACACGTTCCGCCCGAGCGGGAGCGTTCCAGCAGGCGCACGCGCGCTGTTCGGCCACGCGTCGAGCCGACCAGTTTTTCGACCTGAGAGCGCAGTGATGTGTTGCCCGCCATGACTTTCCCCGCGATGCACGATGAAGCGATGCTACGGGGGATCGGCGCGCGGGCCCAATCGGCGGCGGCGGAATGTCGTCTCAGGAAGCGCTGATTTCAGCCGTCAGGCTTTCCCGACGCGGGAATCAGGATGTCTCACGACCGTCTTTGCGCGTGCGCTGATTGCGGCTTAGTTTCTGATCGGAGATGATGAGCCATCAAAACGCGATGTTGAACCGATGCATCATGATGGCCTATCTGTCCGAGCGGGAGAACGTTGTCGAGCAGGTCGATTCGCTCTGTCTGCGGCTGTTCGACACCTGGTGCGAGGCGCGCAGTATGACGCTGCTCGCGTATCTGTTGCATTGCTGGCCGTTGACCGACAGCGCGCCGGGTGCCCTGCGGCGGCTGGGTGAAACGATGCGAGATTTGCGGCGCCATCATGCGGATCAGCTCGACGCGGACGGCTTTCACGCGCTGTGCGAAATGGCCGATCTGATCGACGAACTGGTAGAACGTCCGGCGCGCACGGTCCGGCTGATGGCGGTGGGGGACGTGCCGGAATAGCGAGCGGACAACGCAGGCAAAACGGGCAAAGACAACGGGCAAAAAACAACGCGCAAAGACATATGGGCTGGCCGCAGTGGCTGCGGTAGGCGCACGCGTTGTTTCATCGGATGTTTGAAAGCGGGGTGAGGCGCGGTAGACCGGGCTTTGGCATCGAGTGCAGAATAGGACACACACGACGGCAGCACTCGCAGGAAGATATGGCTCTCGACAGGTTCGACGCATGGTGGAGCGGGCTCCGTTACGTGCGGCGCAGTGTGGTGCTGCGGCTGCTGGCGACGGTGCTCGTCTTTAGCTGCGCGATCACGCTGATCCTGACGGCGGTGCAGCTCTATCGCGACTACGAGCGCGGCATCGCTCAGATTCAGAACCGTCTCGT
>NZ_FNYE01000061.1 GCF_900108945.1 Paraburkholderia diazotrophica
ACCATTCTCGCTACTGGCGCTTGACCTCGACAATTTCAAGTGGGTCAACGACGCTTACGGGCACCAGGTTGGCGACACGGTCCTCAAGGGCTTCGTACAGGCATGTCTCGACGCGATCCGGCCTTATGACAATGTCGCGCGTGTTGGTGGTGAAGAATTCATGGTGCTGCTGTCCCGCACGTCGCTGGATACTGCCCTCGCGATCGGCGAGCGTATCCGGACCGCGATTGCCAGCACCACGTTCGCCAGTGACATCGGGCGCAACGTTTCCATCACGGTCAGTATCGGCATCTCGCAGTACGGCAGGGACGGCAACACGATCGATGACCTTCTCAGATCCGCCGACCAGCGGCTCTACCACGCAAAACGCCATGGCCGCAACCGCGTTGCAGCCGTATAAGGGCGTTTACATGAACGAGCGAACGCATGCATTGCATGGGAGACACAATCATTTCGGACTACATGACGACGTGGATGCTGAATTTCAACGCGGTGCACAGCATCCCGGTCACGTAAAAATGAAGGCCGTCTTGTATTGGCTTCTCACGAGCAACGAAATTACTGGCGATCTTCCGTTTGCGAGGCCTGCCATCTGAGTGCATCTGAAAATCGATACGCGCCGGATCGAGCCCATATCGGCACCCTTCCAGAGGGCCCATGATGTGCGGTGACGCCGTCCACGATGAGGCCGTGCCGCATGGCGGTTATTGTCGCCGCGCCACTGCTCTTTCGAGGGAGTCCACCCATGAACGATCTTTCCGCCTTCCCGATCACGCGCAAATGGCGCGCACAGCACCCCGAACACATCCAGCTCTATTCACTGCCGACGCCGAACGGCGTCAAAATTTCGGTCATGCTCGAGCAAACCGGGCTACCGTACGAACCACATGTGGTCCGCTTCGATACTAATGACCAGATGTCACCCGACTTTCTCTCGCTCAACCCCAACAACAAGATTCCCGCGATTCTCGATCCGGCAGGCCCGGATGGCAGGCCGCTCGCCCTGTTCGAATCGGGCGCAATTCTGCTTTATCTGGCGGACAAGAGCGGGCAGTTCATTCCGAAAGACGCGGCAGACCGCTACGAAACGATCCAATGGCTGATGTTCCAGATCGGCGGCATCGGCCCGATGTTCGGTCAGATCGGATTCTTCAACAAGTTCGCCGGATAGGACTACGAGGACAAGCGACCGCGCGATCGCTATGTCGCCGAATCGCGCCGCTTGCTCAACGGGCGCCTCGCCGGGCGCTCCTGGATCATGGGGGACGCGTACACGATCGCCGACATGGCCACCTTCCCGTGGGTGCGTAATCTGGTGGGTTTTTACGAGGCGAGCGATCTCGTCGGCATCACCGACTTTCCGCATGTCATGCGCGCATTCAACGCGTTCCTTGAGCGTCCAGCCGTTGTAAAGGCTATCGATATTCCAGGCTTGCGTCTGCGCCGTTAATTTTCATCAGATAGAGAAAGACTCCAGAGTGTGGCTCGGTGTATGGGCCGCAGTGCTCTGCGCCGCCATGCTGGCCTTGCTGACGAACCCGGCCGTCGATAAGCATTCACCCGCTGTGCGCCGCCTGGCGCCGGTGCGAGTGATGCATGGCGTGGCGTCAGCCGCGATCATTCTCGTGTTCCTCTTCCCGCACCCTGGCAATCATGTGGCCGGCATTTTGGGCGCGGACACGCATAAGTCGGTAATGCTGGTCCTGCGTCATCTCTACCGCGCCGGATGGATCGAACCGGTCCTGATCGCGCTCTTCATACATGACCACCGGCTGCCGATCGCAGTCGGACGGCATGCCGCTTTGAAGACGTCCCTCGCTTTGTCGCCGCTCGATGTTTTGGGCAGGCACGGCAGCCTTAAGCCGGTCTGAGCGCGTTCACAAAACGCTGATATGCCGGTGGATCACGCTCCTGATATTGGCAGAACCTCATGCGCCCATGCCTTCGAAGAATGGGTGTTATTCGCCCGAGCTACCTACCGGCGCGACGCCCGTTCTCCGATGATGAGACCCAGGACGAGCGCACGGCTCGCCGACCTTAGCCAATACCTCTGAGTAACGAACGGGAGACTCATCATGTCGCTTCAGGACAAGCTCGACGCATTCAAGGCCGATTTCAAGGCGGGCAAACCGCCGTACAACGCGCCGCCCGAAATCCATCCGATCATGGAACGCGCGACGGCCGAACTGATCGCGAGCGGACAGGCGGCCCGCGCCATCAACGCAGGAGAGCGCGCGCCGCAATTCCGCCTCAACGATCAGGACGGCAACGAAGTGTCATCGGAAGAACTGCTTGCGAAGGGACCGCTCATCGTCACGTTCTACCGCGGCGTCTGGTGTCCATACTGCAATCTCGAACTCCAGGCCATTAACGAA
Source organism: Paraburkholderia diazotrophica (assembly GCF_900108945.1). Classification (GTDB taxonomy): domain Bacteria; phylum Pseudomonadota; class Gammaproteobacteria; order Burkholderiales; family Burkholderiaceae; genus Paraburkholderia; species Paraburkholderia diazotrophica. Next base: position 2,376 of record NZ_FNYE01000061.1, read on the forward strand.
GTCCTGCCGCAGCTCAAGGCGCTCGGCGCGAGCGTCGTGGCCATTTCGCCGCAGACAGCCGTCAACAGCCGCAAGTCCGTGCGCACGAATGAACTGGGCTTTCCGGTGCTGAGCGATGTCAGGAACGACACGGCAGCGGCGTTCGGCCTGCGCTTCAATTTGCCCGACTATCTGATCGAGTTGTACAAAAACCTCAAGAACGATCTGCCGGCGTTTAACGGCGACGCGAGCTGGACGCTGCCGATGCCCGCGCGATACGTCATCGGCCAGAATGGTGTCGTACTGTACGCCGAAGTCAATCCGGATTACACGCATCGCCCCGATCCGTCGGAAATGCTCCCGGTCCTCGAAAAGACGCGCGACATCTGACGCGTCGCTCGCCGCGCCGCCTCGCGCGGCGCGCCCTTTCGTGACTTTCGGAGAATCAACATGGCTGCACGCAGGTTCCTGATCACGGGCGCGACCAAGGGTATCGGGCGAGCGCTCTCCGAGCGTCTCTCGCGAACCGGCCATCAGGTGATTGGTCTCGCACGCGAGCACGCCGACTTCCCCGGCGAACTCGTGCGGGTGAACCTCGCAGATCGCGAAGCGACAGCGGCCGCGCTCGATGATCTGACGCGCCGGCATGCGATAGACGGCGTCGTCAACAACGTCGGCCTCGTCCGCCCCCAGTACATCGGCAACGTCAGTCTCGACGACCTTGACGATGTCTTGTCGCTCAATCTCCATCCGGCCCTGCAGACCGTCCAGGCGCTGCTGCCCGGTATGCGCGAACGTCGCTGGGGACGGGTCGTCAACGTCTCCAGCCTGACCGTCCTTGGCATCGTTCAGCGAACGGCCTACGCAGCCGCGAAGGCTGCGCTCGTGAGCTTCGCGCGATCGTGGGCCCTGGAACTCGCCGATAGTGGCATTACGGTGAACGCCGTAGCGCCGGGCCCGACCGAAACAGAACTGTTTCGCGCTAACAACGCGCCGGGCAGCGAGGGCGAACGACGCTACCTCGCCGCAGTCCCCATGGGACGCTTTGCGCAGCCCGACGAAATCGCGGCAGCGATCTCGTTCCTGCTCTCGGAGGATGCAGGCTTCATCACGGGTCAAACGCTGTACGTGGACGGAGGCGCGTCCATCGGCAAAGCCCCGTTTTGATCGACGACCGCTTCGGCCGGCCCGAGTGAAGCAAAGCCGCAGCGAGCCGAAAACGACGCGAGCGCTCGCGCTCAAGCGCTCGACGTGCCGGATTGCCCGCCGGCTGATTGAGCGAGCGCCTCCTCGACGAATGCAACGAATGCGCGGGCCCTCGCCGTCACCAGACGTCCCGAAGGAAAGACCGCCCACAGGTCGACGGGTGGCAAGGTCCAGTCGGTCAACACGGCCTGCACCTCGCCCAACGCCAGCTCGGGAGAAAACATCCAGCGCGAAGCGACGGCAAGCCCCATTCCGCCGAGCACCGCTTTTCGCATGCCTTCGGCTGCGCTCACGCGGACGCGTCCGGAGACCGTCACATCCATGTTGCTGCCGTTCTGGGTGAACGTCCATGTCTCGCCGCCGCCACGCTGCGAATAAACGATCGCCTGATGATGGCTCAGGTCAGCGGGCGTCATCGGCACGCCTGACCGCGAGAAATAGTCGGGTGTGCCGACGACCGACCGCGGGCTTCGTCCAATGCGCCGCGCCGTCATGGCGGAATCCGCCAGCGAGCCCATCCGCAAGGCGACATCCATGCCCTCCTCCAGAAGATCGATGTTGCGATCATCGAGCACCAGGTCGATTTCCAGCTTCGGATGCCTGCTCAGGAACGTGTTCAGTGAAGGCAGCACGTGAAGACACGCGAACGTCACGGCTGCGCTCACGCGCAGCTTGCCCGACAGGCTGTCGGACGCGTGACGGACGACCTGTTCGGCTTCGTCGGCCTCCATGATCGCAAGCTTCGCATGCTCGTAGAACCGCTGGCCAGCGTCCGTCATCGTCAGACCGCGCGTCGAACGCAGGATGAGCCGCGCACCCAGCCGCTCTTCGAGTTGCGCAACCGATTTGGAAATGGCCGGCTGGCCGACGTTCATCCGCTTCGCCGCGGCCGAGAACGAACCCGCCTCGGCAACGCTGATGAAGATTTCCATTGCAGCCAATCGATCCATACTGCGCTTCTCCCGTTCTGGTCGAGGTCGTTATTTCGCGGCGGCCAGGCGCAGGAAGGTTCAGTCGCCGAAGAATTCGATCGCCTGTCCGTTCAGCCGTGGACAATCGACCATCATACCGAGGCAGCGCCCGCGTTCGTAGTCGAATGCGATCACGCCACCCTGAGCCGTGCAATAGAGATGGCCGTCGGGCCCGAACCGCAATCCGCGCGGGCGGCGAAACGGCACGCCGGATGGTGCAGAGAATACACGTACCAACATGCCGCTGCGTGCGTCGTATTCTCCAACAGCTGCAGCGGCTACGGGCGAGCCGAACGGAAACTCACTGGACACCAGTACATTGCCCTCTGGCGCGATAGCGAGATCCAGCGGGCTCATTGCGTCGTCGATCGCAAACCGGTCGTAGATCAGCATGCTGCTCGACGTCAATTGGAACTCGCCATAGCAGGTCGCCGGCATAAGTGCCATTCCGCGCAAGCATGGCGGTTCAGGCACATCGATCGAGTTCGCCACATGTACTGCAACTGCATTGGCCGCAGGGGCATGCGGCATGCCCGTGTGGAATGACACTTATCGCCGCCAGGCCCCTTCTGCCTGCGCACTCTCGCACCCATGATTCGCCCATCTTTGACGCTCAAACCGAGGATGAACGAATGAACAAGCTGTTTAGCCGCACCAGCGTCGGCCCTTTTGAACTCAATCACCGCGTGGTACTCGCGCCGCTCACCCGGATGCGCACCGAGGAAGGCAACGTCCCCGGTGATCTCATGGTCGAGTACTACTCGCAACGCGCGTCCAAAGGCGGCCTGCTGATTACCGATGCGACGGCCGTATCGCCACTCGGCATCGCATACGTCGGCGCGCCTGGCATCTACACCGATGCTCAGGTCGAGGGCTGGAAACGCGTGATCGATGCCGCGCATGCGAAGGGCGCGCGAGTCTTCCTGCAGATGTGGCACGCGGGACGCCAGGCACATCCGGCCAACACGGGCGGGACCACTCCCGTGGCGCCGTCAGCCCTACGCTCGCTCGAACATGCGGCCATTCGCGACGAGAGCGGCAACATCACAGAAGCCGAACTCGTCGTGCCACGCGCGCTCGAACTCGCCGAAATTCCGCGCATCGTCGAACAGTTCCGTCGCAGTGCTGTGCTCGCGAAAGAAGCAGGCTTCGACGGTGTCGAACTTCATGGCGCAAATGGCTATCTCTTCGAGCAATTCCTGCTGGATGGCACGAACCATCGCACCGACGCATACGGCGGTTCGATCGAAAACCGTGCGCGGTTTCTGTTCGATACGCTGGAGGCTGTCGTCGCGGTGTGGGGGCCCGGCCGCGTCGCCCTCCGCCTGTCGCCCAGCGGCACGTACGGCACGATGTCCGACAGTGATCCGCATGCCACTTTCGGCTATGTGGCCGAGCGGCTGAACAGCTATGACCTCGCCTATCTGCACGTGATCGAGCCGCGCATTCGCGGGATCGTCGAGCAGGAAACGAGCGCATCCGACGTTACGTCGAAAGACATGCGCCGCATCTACAAGGGCACGCTCATCGCCGCGGGCGGCTTTACAGGGCAAAGCGCCGAACAGATCGTTGTCGACGGCGATGCGGACCTGGTTGCGTTCGGGCGCATGTTCATCTCTAACCCCGATTTACCAGAGCGTCTGCGCACGGGCAAGCCACTCGCTCACTACGACCGCTCGATGTTCTATGGCGGCGATGCGCGTGGCTATACCGACTACGCCTTCTATTCGCAGATCGATGCCGCATAGTCGAAGTCCTTCGAGGTAAAGGCCGAAACGGACGGGACAGCCGTTTCGGCCAGCTTCAACGATGCGCGAAGTGGCGCGGAATTCCAGAAACGAAGAACGACATCATGAGTCGACTTGCAGACAGAACAGCCGTCATCACGGGCGGCAGCAGCGGCATCGGCCTTGTCACTGCACAACGATTTGTCGACGAAGTCGCGTATGTGTTTATCGTCGGCAGGCGACAAGCGGAACTCGACAACGCGGTGCAGCAGATTGGCCGCAATGAGTCGGCCGTGCAAGCGGACGTGACGAAGCTCGAAGACCTCGATCGCCTGTATTCCGTTGCAAGGGGGGGAACGCGACAGCATCGACGTTTTTTGCCAATTCAGGCTCGATCGAACACCGAAGGCTCGACGAGATCACGCCCGAGCACTACGGAGCGACGATCAATGTTCAACATGCGCGGACTCATTTCACCGTGCAGAAGGCGTTGCCACTGATGGCTCACGCAGGCACCATCATCCTGACCAGCTCGATCGCTGGGGTCAAAGGTCTGCAAGCGCATGACACCTATAGCGCGGCAAAGGCGGCCATTCGTTCGCTCGCGCGGACATGGACCGTCGAACTCAAGGACCGTGGCATTCGCGCCAATGCGATCAGTCCGGGCGCCATCGATACGCCGATCATCTTCAGCCAGGTCTCCATCGCTGTGCAAGCGGACGAACTGCGCGCCAGGTTCGCTGTCGCAACCCTATTGGGACGCATCGGCCGCCCTGAGGAAATCGCGTCCGCCGTACTGTTTCTCGCATCCGAGGGACAGCAGCTTCGTCGCGGGCATCGATCTGTTTGTGGACGGCGGCCTTGCACAGGTCTGAACGATCTTTGAAGCCGCGCCCGCGTTGCGAGCGACGTATCATCGCTCGCTATCTCCCCACGCCACCGACATCGCGACATTGTCATCAACGGTGGGGTGTCGTCGGACCGACGCGACAAGCAACGTCAAACAGGCTGCCAGCAACGCGACGTCCTTGAGGAGGAACTGCTCGACGAGCGTCGACACGATAGGAAAGCCAGTCGCACTGGTCAGCGTAATGCCTGGCGTGCTGAAGACGAACGACGTCGTCAGCGCAAACGTCAGCGCCGCCATAGCGGCCCCTATCGCCGACGCGATGGCAACCACCGATCCTGCAGTCAGCATGGCCGCGGTGAGCAGTTCGATCGTCCCGATGATTCTCGCTTCGCCGATCACGCCGAACACATTCAACCAGCTGATGAACGGGCTGTGCGAAATCAGCGGCGCAATTGATTCCGCGGCATAAGGCGTAAATTTCTGAATGCCGAACCATATGAAAATCGCCACCATCGACCATCGAAGGAGGGCTAGATGGTGATTGTTCGTGCCGTGCTCGGCCACCCGGAATCGCATGGACATAGTTCGCTCCTGTGTTATCGCGACGGAATCAGACGGGCGTCGCGTTTTCATCTCGATCGGTGTATCGGGGCGAGCGTTCACGCCGGCCCCGGCTTGCGCGTTACTTCACCGGCGGAAAATCGACAGTGGTGTCGTTGATACGGTTGAACGTGTTGGTGAAGATGGTCAGCGCGATCGCCAGCGAGATGTCCGCCAATTGCGTCTCCGTGTATTGCGCTGCGCGGATTGCGTCGAAATCGGCCTGCGAGAGCGTGCCGCTCGTCAATTGCAGCTTGCGAACAAAGGCGACGAGGGCATCGCGCTTCGTATCGCCCGTCAACTCGCCCGCCCGGATGCGGTTGATCGTGTCCGCGCTCAGACCGGCCTTCTTCCCGAGCATCACGTGCGCAGCAACGCAGTAGTCGCAGCCCGTCAGCTCGCTGACCAGCACCTTGATCGTTTCCAGATCCTGCTTGCTGAGACTGCTCGCGGCCAACGCGCCTTCGGCATTGAGGACAGCGGACAACGACGCGGGCGCGAGATGGCCGAGCACGGCAAACAGATTGGGGATGGATCCGCCCGTGACTTTCTTGACCTGTGCATAGACTTCGGCGGTAGCGCCCGTTGCGGACCTGGTATCGGAAATGGAGATGCGGCTCATCGTGAGACTCCTCATGCAAAGGTGAAGTGGAGTCGTCACTTTAGGTTCGCCATATGATCTTGTAGAGACTCATGAAGGCCAATAACATGCTCAAAAGTATCAATCGAGCCAGAGCCGGGAGAAAACATGGATTGGCTTAGCCAGTTGCTCAAAATCATCACCGCGACGGGCGAAATCGAAATTCGCTGCGCGTATGGCGCACCGTGGGGCATCGCATACGGACAGTCAGCAGAACGCGAGATTCCCTTTCACGTCGTGCTAAATGGAACGGCGACACTCGAAAGTCACGGCGATGTGTCTTCTCAGTAACTCGGGCCCGGCGATATCGTCTTGTTGTCGCATGGCTCGGCACACGTGCTGCACGACGGCAGCGAGGCGGCGGCGTCGACGGCACATGTCAGAGAGGCGGCAAACTTTGTGATCAGCGAGAATTCCGGCTCGGGCGAACAGCTCGATATGCTTTGCGGCCGCTTCAATATCCGAGCGGCCCATGATCGGCTCATCGGCCAATATCTGCCTTGAACGCTGCCGTTCGCTCGAAAGAATCAGGCGCCGATGCCAACGCCGCCTCCGCTATTGACGAGCTGACAGGCCTCGTTCGTCTGATGAGCTCGAATCTCTGGAATCGAAGCTTGGGGGATTCGCGATGCTGAATGCGCTTTTGTCAGCGCTATTCACGTTAATGCTGACGCGTTGCAAGCGAGTCCCTGCAGGCCCCTACCGGCCTGCTCGCATTGGCTGGCCATTCGCGCCTATTTCGTGCCATGTCGGCCATGTTGCAAGAGTCAGCGAAGCAGTGGACGCTGCCGATGCTCGCGCAACTTGACAACATGTCGCGCACTACGTTCATGCGGCACTTCGAAACGGTGCTCGGGCGGTCTGCTACTGGTCTGCTGGCGGACATCAGAATGAGCATTGCAGCCAACGCACTCAGGATTCCCTCGGTCGGAACGGAAGCCGTGGCTGAACTCGTCGGGTATCAATCCATCGCTGCGTTTCGCCGGGCCTTCACACAAGTAATGCATATCCCGCGCGTCGTTACCTGTTCCCTGGCGATACGCTGACGCTGACGCAAGCGCGCAAGCTCGGGGGACGATCCGTGCGCGATCTGTTCGGCGGGCGCGCGCACGAGCGAGGAGAGCGGCAGTAACGTCGACACGTTGAATTACTTATTTCCCGGGCTTTTGCAGGTTTGATGTGCTGCTCGCCGCGCTTGCTTCTTCAGCGCGGCGCCGCGCGTTTTCTTCGCTTTGGAGTTGGGCTGGAGGTGTCCCCACCTGCGTCGCCGCGCCCTGACCGCCCTGTGGACTGGTTCCCTGGCCGCTCTCTTTTTGTTGGACGTTGTGAGGATTGGTTAGACCGCCTCCGGCCTGCGCAATCTGCATCTGCTGTCCAGTCGGAGTTCCATGATGTGCGGCTGCTCCATCTGCTTTCGCGGGCGCGGCTTGCCAGGAAATGACGACGAATACGGTCATCGTCATTACGATGTAGTTACTGTTGAGTTTCATTGCTAGAGCCCCCGGTTACTGCCATTCCAGTGCCTTCGTGCAATCGCCATGCCTTGCCGCGAACAGAAAATCCGTAACCGTGCAGCAGGAAATACACGGAGATCAATACCTGAACGTGTTGGCACATGTCGCCGTCAGCCGCTTATGAGCGGACGCGTGTGACGACGAGATCTGGCGCGCACGCCCTGTTGCAGACGTGACGTTCCTTCGCGTGCAAGGCGCCGTACCGTCGGCCTGTGCGAGTTCGTAAGGTTCTCATAGCGCGGTGCCGGCACATCCAGCCGCTCTTCGACTGACGCCGAAGCCAAGGTCTGCCATTCTGCCGCGGGCGCCGGGGGATTAACGGCTTAGGGCGGCTTGGGCCCGTTGCAGCCACTCGCTGTTATATTCGCGGGCGTGGCGAGGCCAATGCCGGGTATCGTGCACGATCTCGGCGTAAAGTTCGCGTGCACGCTGGCGGTCCGCATCGTCGGATTGCGCCGTTAGCCAATCGGCGTACAGGCAACGGGGCGCAGCGTCGCTTGCGCTGGCGAGCGCCATTTCGAACGCAGCGCGCGTGCCGGGCGCACCAATCGCGGCCAAGGCCCGTGCATACAGCAAGGCAGGTTCGGGTTGCTGGCGAGCGAGCGGATGGACGGCGAACAGTTTTTCCAGCGTTTCTTGCGTGGCCGCAGCATTGCCGTTGGCAAATTGCGCACGGGCTAGTCCTTGCAGCAAGGCGGGATCGGATGAGAACGGCCCACTGGCCGCCGCTTGGTAATGCTGCAGTGCTTCGGCGGCATTTCCTGCGTCGAGCAGCGCTGCACCCAGCCGCATGCGATGTGCGACGGTCGGCGCGCGATCGAAATCCGTGCGCGCCTCGCGCACCGCCCGGTTGGGATCGATAAGCTGCGAGACGGCCCTCGTTGCAGCCCTTGCCCCACGAGACTGGCGCAGGGCGGGCAAGTAAATGACAAAGAAGTAGACCAAACTGCCAAGGCCGGGGAAAAGAAACAGGATCAGCAGCCAGTACATGTTCTGCTGGGTGCGAACGGCATGCACCGCAAAGAACAGGGCGATGATGACGTAAAGGCTTATTCCGAAAATGCGCATTGGCGGGAAGGTCAGTTGTGGTGCGTTGCCAGCGGCACGTCAGCGAAACGGCAAACACTATTGTGACAGAAGCGCACTACCATGCCTGGTAGCTCAGTGAGCCTAAGCAGGATGTCAGCCGGCGTGGGCGATCCATCATGGTGCCCTCCCCTGTCCCATCTTCGTGACCGTCGAATTCATGCCCCCGGCAGGCACGATGATGCTGCCCGCAATCTATCAGGATTGCTGATCGAGATGTCAGACTCGAACTCATCGCGGACGTCTGGGACGCTGCACTGACACTTCTCGCGAAATATCCAGATGGCTTGGGGAACACATGCAACGCGCGCTCGAGGAAATTGCCACGGGCCAGCCACTGGAATCTCAACAGTTAAGGCGAATCGCGTCTACCCACCTGGAGGGCACCAATCTGCGCGGGACGTTCAATTTCCCGGTGGCTCGGTACGCGCGACGAATTCTTCCAGGTATCGCGAATGATCTGCCGGCTTCGACCGCCAGTCACCGAGCCTGGACTCGCGGATCCTGATCATTGAATCGAAGGACACTGTTTCGAACCGGTAGTCATCGGGCCAACGATTAAACAGACAATCTATAAGGATCGCAAGGCAGAGCCGCGCCAGGCTAAGCCACGACTAACCGGAAAAACGCACGAAAATCGAAGGCACCCTGTCGAGCGGTGCGTCGGAGCACGCATCACCGGATAGCGCCCAAAATCCACCGACATCGCGCAACACGGATAACCGCGCAGCGTTGCAGCGCGGTTCGTAACGATTACGCCGTGTGCGCCGATCTACCTCTTGTGATCGCTTTCAATCATGCGTCGTTGTACAGGTCACGACGCGGATGCGCGCACACGCCCATTCATACACGAACACAGTCAAAACTTGAGGAGAACACATCCGTGAAACGAATGCTCATAGCCTGCGCCGTCACAATGCCGATTGCAACGGCGGCCCACGCGCAGTCAGGCGTGACCTTGTACGGTTTGATCGACGAAGGCTTCGAGGCCATCAGCAATGCGCCGACCACGGCGGGCTCGCCGGGCGCGCGGCAATACAGACTCGACGCTACCAACGGCCTCAACAGCTCACGCTGGGGCCTGAAAGGCCGCGAGGATCTCGGCGGCGGACTGACCGCGCTATTCCAGCTGGAAAACGGCTTCGAGCTCAACAATGGACGGCTCGGCCAGGGCGGTGCGGAGTTCGGCCGCCAGGCGTTCGTCGGCATCAAGAGCAGACCGTTCGGCACGCTCACGCTCGGCCGCCAGTACGACAGCGTGGTCGATTACGTCGGCAAGCTGGAATTCGGTGATTCGAATGTCGGCACCGCGCATGGCGCGCATCCCGTCGATATCGATAACTTCAACAACAGCCGGCGCACCAACAATGCGGTCAAGTACACGAGCAACGACTACGGCGGCTTCACATTCGGCGGCGTGTACAGCCTCGGTGGCGTCGCGGGCTCCGTTGCGCGGAATCAGATTTTCTCCGTGGGCAGCGGCTATCACAACGGTCCGCTGACGGCGGGCGTCGCGTATCTGCAGGCGCGTAATCCGGCCACGTCGCTTTTCGGCAGCAATCCGTCCGACACGGCGACGGCGAACGGACTGACGGGCACGCCCGTGGTCAGCGGCTATGCGAGCGCGAACGCATATCACGTGATTGGCGCAGGGGTGACGTATGCGCTCGGCGATGCGATTCTCGGCGCGAACTGGTCGAACGTGCGCTTCGCGGGCATTGCCGCGCTCGGCAACAGTTCGGCGATCTTCAACAACGTCGAGGCGAGCCTGCAATATCACGTCACGCCGAAGCTGCTCGCAGGCGTCGCTTTCGATTATCTGCATGGCAGCCATGTCTCCGATACGGTCGGCGGCGCCAACTACAGCCAGTTCAGCACGGGCGTCAATTACACGCTGACGTTGCGCACCGATCTCTATGCGGCACTCGACTATCAGGTTGCGAACGGGCGCGACTCGAGCGGACATGGCGCAGTCGCGAATATCGCGGGAGTTTCGCCGTCATCGAATCGCTATCAGGCCGTCGGCCGCATCGGTTTGCGGCATCGGTTCTGACGAGCATTGTCCGCCGCATCTCCTGGAGCCGCGCCGCCAAGGCACGCGGCACTTTTCCCGTCGACGCCGGGTACATACGGCCGGCGGGATTTTTTCGTGTCGCGCATGAATCGGACAACGCGTATAACCACGGCGTCATATTGGACCGATCTACTCATTAATAGCTCTGCTTCGCGGCGCAGTCCACGAAGCACACGCGCAGCGGGCACCGTACATTTTAATCATCTCACTGCCATGCGCCGTCCTCTTTCGCCTTTCGTGACCATCGATGCGTCGTGCCAGCCTGCGCCCTTTCACGCGTCGGCGCCGTTTTCCACCGATGCGCCGCCGGCATGATCGCGACGATCGCAACCCGACGAAGGCGCGGGGACCCACGCCGGCTCGTGCAATACGCCGCAACGTCGCGAGCGCACCCTGTCGCGAGCCACTACCGGATCATCTGGAACGCGAAGAGTGCGTGCATCGCCATAGGCGCGCCGCTGCACGCAGGGATACTCAGTATTGCAAGTGCTGTGGCGTCATAGTCCACAGTTCCGAACGACTTGTCCCTACCAATCGGCGCGTTATAGCTGTTCAGCATCAGTCCGCCCGCGCGTCGATAAACCCTTACGCGGCAGCATATTCTGAAGAACCGGCGTGGCCCAGTAGCAAGCATGCGGTTATACCCATGTGCGGCGTGGCCGGAGACATCGGTGGGTCAGGCTTTCGCGCGACCGACCTCGGCAGCGATCTCAGCGCCAAGCAACAGCACTGCCGCCGAGAAGTAAAGCCACATCAACAGGGCCGCGAGCGAGCCGGCCGCACCGAATGCGTTGGCCGTTCCCGCGTGAGCGAGATAAAGGGCAAACAGCTTGCGTCCACTGGAAAACAGCAACGCCGACACGATGGCGCCCGGCCATGCGATTCTCCAGCGAACGGGCGCGTCAGGCAGCATTTTGATCAACGTTGCAAAAACGGCGCTCAATGCGGCCATGCCGAAAATAAACTGCGCGATTTCGCCGACGACAATCAGCGGTGAATGGCCGAACAGCTTTGCACCGACGAAGCTGATAACCGTGTCCAGTACGAGAGAAACGACCAGCAGGAAAGCCACGCCCATCACGAGGCCGAACGAGATGAGCCGCACCTTGAGCAGCAAGGCAATGCTGCTTGCCGCGCCGTGCCGTGCCGCGAGTGGAAACACCACGTTGAGCGCGGTATTCAGTGAGGCAAACGTTGCCGATGCGCCAGCCACCAGAAGTGCGGCCGAAAGGATTGCGGCTGGCCCCGCCGTATCGGGGTGACGTGCATGTTCGACGATGGTCCGGACGGCTTCGGCAGCCTCATTGCCCAGCAGTCCATGGACCTCTCCGAACAACTGGCCGCGCGCCGCATCGAGGCCGAAAAACCATCCGGCGACAGCCAGCACGATCAGAAGAGTCGGCGCAAGCGAAAACGCGCAGTAGAACGCGATGCTCGCGGCCATCATGGTGCAGCGGTGGGCGCTGAACCGTTGAACCGCTCCCGTCGCCAGCGAGAAGAGCGACCGTATCGCGGCACCCCAAGGTAGTGGTCGACCATGCATGAGCGCCATCCACTTGTCTGCGGCATTGCTGTTGCACGAACAGATCACGCGCCTGTCGGACACGTGACCGTCGAGCTCGACCTCCCATCGTCGGTGTCGAGCGCGAACACGCGCGTGTCGCGCACGTCATAGCATGTGACGATGAAGTCGGCTACCGCGACGTCGAGTGTCATGGTCGCGGTTCCCGAAGCGCGTCTCGTAGCCCATGTTTGCCACGGCCAGCCCGGCCGTGTTCATCGGCAGCAAATCACTCCGTCGGTAATCAAGGTCTTAATGCCCTGGACGTGCAATCGATGTTCCTAAGCGCCGCATGATTTTCGACGCCCCGGAACCGTCGCCCACTTCAAGGGCGACGCGCGCTCAAAGCATGTAAGCGCCTCGCAGGCCGTTCTCGCGTGCTGATTCAGCTTTTGGGGTAGTTTTGATGTGCACCGATTTTGATCCGAGGCCCTATGAATTTCTAACTCATGACAAGGGCGTGGACTCGATTTCGGGGTCGATCGGGTCGCAGACGCGTGGCATCGATCGCATGATGACCGGGCGGTGCTCCATACGTACGCCATTGCAGCAGGTCCGCATGCCGTAACTGGATGCTTCAGGATGCGGCGACCGGCACGCGCTTTTGAGCTGACATCAATGATCTCCACTCGTTGCCGGGAATGGCAGCTGTAACCCCCAGCTGATCGCCAGGTTCTCATGCTGTGGTCCACAGGACCCGGACTCGCCCCGCAAGTAACCTATTATCGGCTCCGCGCTTCTACCATCCCGTGCGCGAGCAAACGTGCCTCGCAGATCGTACACATTCGCTTAACAAACGGTGAGTCGCTATTCAACATCCCTTGCACATCGAAAAAGCTGGTGATTCTCGCCGGTCTGCGCAGATGCTCAATCTTCCAAAGGTCGAAAGCCAGTTGCTCCGAGAGTTGGCCAATGCGCGTCCCTTCGAGCCATCCGGGTGACACTCCTTTCATTTTGACCCAGCGCTGAATGCATTCGACCAGACTTTCGGGCGTGAGCCAGATGCCCGCAACAGCGCGTGACAGTAACTGTTCCGCAACCAGATGACTCAGCAATTCAGTGCGCTGCCTGTCGTCCAGGCGGGCCAATGATGAGGCTGACTGCTGACCAGGAAACAACCGGGCAACGTGATATGTCAAGGCAAAGTCCCTACAGAACAGCACAAGTCGCGTCCAATGGAATGTTATACGACGGCGTCCTTTGGTATGAGGAATGATCTCCACATTTCGCGCCGTTTAGTCCACGATTTGCGCCTGCGCTGAAGGCGAACGTCCGCACGAAAGTGGGTGATGCGAATTGCATCACCCCAGTCTCGGCGATCTGAAGATGATTCACGCTGCGGGACTGTGGCATGTCATGGCGCACGTAGCGCCAAAGCGAACGGCGTGACGTTCGAAGCAGGTGTGCCGGCTAAACACAAACTCTGTTTTTCCATCAATGATCCCACCCGCTTTCGTGCTTCGACCATGACGCTCTCTCACATGGGGGCATGGACGTCCATGATGTTGATCTGAAGTACGTCGCTATGGTCCCCTTCGACGCATTGACAGGCCTGAAGGCTGGTGTCGCGATGTCCCGACCCAGCGCGTCGAGCAATGATGCCGGTGTGGTGAACACGCCGTGGCGGTACCTCATGCGCCGGCTGTTCTCCGTTGGTTCAGACGACCCATTAGCGAATTGCCAGGTCGTGAGCGCGCCCCGACGTCTGGCTCGTTAAACGGACCTACACTCCACGCGGCAGCAGCGACGCATCACAGGCGCACACTTGCGGCAGGTAAAACGTGTTTTCTCACGCCCGTTGTTAGCCGCTTTCGGCGTTCGTTCACTCGCGTCGGACTGCCGTGCTTCGTCATGCAACCGGTTACGGACGGTTTATGCACCGCGACACGGGAAGACAGTCATGAGCACATCACTTGACCTGACAGGTAATACGCGTCCGGCGCCGGCGCCGATATCGTCGGGGGCGGACGCGGGGAAGGACCAGGACCGTATGTCGTGGCGGCCGCGACGCTCGATGGTGACAAGGTCATCACATCGGACGGTGAAGACGTCGGCAGGATTTCGGACATCATGCTCGACGTGCGCAGCGGACGCGAGCATACGCCGTCATCTCCAAGGGTGGTTTCCTCGCGATGGGTAACACGTTGCATGCGATTCCGAGGAGCGCACTGACACTCGATACGGACAAGAAATGCTTCCGCGTCGACATCACCGCGCGGCAACTCAAGGATGACCCCGGCTTCGACCCTGAGCACTGGCCGTCAATGGCCGACGCGGCTTGGGGGCACACGACTGCACCACCTGCTGATAAAACACATTGGACGACGTCCGCCATCCCGGTACGAAGTTCCAAATCGGCCTGCGCGGTGCAGCACCGAAGAAAGCAGTGATCTACCTGCTGGCAATACCTCGGCACCCTCTCGGTTTTTGACACGGCTGGCGGTCGATCTGCCCAACACATACAAAAGAATGCGCCGATGACGCAATCGAAGTCGTCGGGTCCGATGCTTGCTGAGCAGCCGTCACAGTCCGACGCGTCGATGCGGGCTCGATCAGGCGAGATTGCTGGCCCACACGCGCATGCTGCGTGCGTGGCCATTGTTGACGGCGTACCGCGAGTCGGGACAACCAGGGAGTGGCAAATGGAAACGACCAAAACGGAAGGCGTGCTGAGCGAAACTGCAGGAAACGTGAAGGAAACGATTGGCTCACTCGCAGGCGACGTTGGGATGCAGCTTAAAGGCAGGGCGGGCGAGTTGCGCGGCAAGGCGCAGCAGATCTGCGCGGATACGACCGACCTCGCGCGCGATGCAATGTCGTCCAGCCCGCTCGCGGTGCTGGCCGGGGCGGCTGCGATCGGCTTTCTACTTGGTGCGTTGTGGGCGTCGAATCGCGAAGGATGACCCGTGCATGGGTGACGTTTGACGCCACAGGCTGTGCATCGGGGCGCTACGATGTCGATTCGATCCAGAGCGAACCAGTGGGCCACCGTCAGCCGGTTCTGCACGCACCGGATGGCGGACTACGGGGAGCTCATCCCGATTGAGCTGGCGCAGGCCCGCGCCCAGCTCGTGCGCGAACTGATTGCGCTCGTCGCGCTCGCGGTCGCGGGACTGTTTGCACTATCGTTCTTCTGCATCGCGATCATCGCGACGGCATTGAACACACCGTACTTTCTGCATGTGTCGTGGGCAATCGCGGGGATGTGGCTGTTGCTATGCGTGATTTCCTTTATCGCCGTTCAGTCACAAAAGCCGGCACGCGCTTTCCGCGTATTGGAGGACGAAATCCGCCGGGACCTGCAAACGATCAGGGAGGCATTGAAATGACTTCACGGCTGGCGGCGCTCGCAGAGGCTGAATCCGTTGTGCTGGAACGGATGGCCGTATCGCGCGCGAATCTGCTGGACGCACGCAAAACGGCACTCTTGCATGAGATTCGCAGCAGGCCTTCGTTGCTACGGCGGGTAAAGGAGCTGGTATCCATCGCGCCGAACGTCACACTCCTCGCGGCGGTACTTGTCGGATCACTGCTGATCGGTCCTCGCGAAATCGCGCGGGTGGTTGTGCGCAACGGGCTGCTTGCGTGGATCGCAAAAACGGTGCGGCGCATCGCGGGAAGCTGAGCGTCGCGCGCGACCTGTCCGATGCGGGCCCGCCGGGTGCATGAACCGACGGGGGCTCACGTGAGCGACCGACGGTCTGCGCCCGATGTACCGGCCACCGTCATCGATCCGCTGCCTCAATGCTGCGCAGACTATGCCGGCCAGCCGGGTCGGCGAAGGCGTCGGGCTGGGCCACCCGATGAAAGTGCCCTGGTTCTATGCATCTATATCGCGGCCGTGATGGGCTGTGCGCTGCCTGTATGGTACATACCAGATCTAATTGCCTTGAATCTCACTGGCTAAGTCATGAATGCGTTGCTGTCGCCGCTTGTCACAGGCCTGTTGGTCGCACTTGCGGATGTGATGCGGCCAGCGGAATATCGTCCGCAAGGATGGTATCGCCTGGCTATCGTTCCTGGTGTCTTCTGTTTGGGTGCGGTAGGTCCGGTGCTTTCGGTATGTCGCTATAGTCGATGGTTGCGACTCTTCGACAGCTGCGCCGCCCCAGCACCTTATGGCGCCCCAGAGCCGTGATCGGCGATCCAGCAGTGTCTCGTCGCGCCCACTGTGACGAACGCGCCATATGTCCTGCGTTTCGGACAGGCCGCGACGTCAGATGCCATTCGATCTGTTACAGATGTCCGCCACCTCTCAGTGTCACGAAATCCTGACGATCACACAGAGTCGGCGCGCGGGTGCGTGACCGCACTGGATGGTGTCGAGACGTGCCTCGCTCTTCGAATTTTTGCATCCGCCCATGCGCGAATCGGTGTCCTCGGAATCGAACCTCTGAATGCCGATGCATTCGCGGCGTCTTTACGGCACGCGGTTATCGCGAGCAGCTGAAACCAGATTGCCGGGTATGCGGGTGCGCTATCTTGAAGAGGCCGAAGGCTTCTGCCACCACGTCGACAGTATCCATTCTTCCGCATCGTAGTACAGCGGCAGCGTCGCGGGATACGCGAGCGTATTGCGATACGCGACGCGGTGCACCGGTGAATACCAATGGGGAATCACGTAATAGCCGTTCATCAGCACGCGGTCGAGCGCATGCGTTGCGTCAACAAGCTGCTCGCGTGTTTGCGCGGATACAACTTTCTTCAGGATTGCGTCGATGGCTGGCGATTTCACGCCCGCGATATTGTCGGAGCCCTGCTGATCTGCGTATGCGCTGGCGAAACGCGAAACCTGCTCGGTGCCCGGCACCTGTACGTCGGGCAGTCGCACCGTCGTCACGTCAAAGTCGAAAGCATCGATGCGCTTTTGAATCAGCGCGTAGTCGAGCGTGCGAAAGTTCATCCTGATGCCGAGCTTTTGCAGATTGCGGCCGTACGCAGCGGCAATCGGCTCCATCGATGTGCCGCCACCCGAGTCGTCGAGAAGCTCAAAGACAAACGGCTGACCCTTCGCGTCGCGCAGCGCTCCATCGCGATACGTCCAGCCGGCCTGCGCGAGCAGTCCACGCGCCCTGATGAGGTTTGCGCGCAGCGAATTGGGCGGGTCGGTGTCTGGCTGTTGCGGCATTTCTCCGAACACGGCGGCGTCCAGTTCCTTGCGCAGCCGCGCGAGAATCGCAAGTTCGCCTTTGTCAGGCTTGCCCTGCGCCTGCAAGTCGGTGTTGACGAAGAAACTGTTTATGCGCTTGTACTGCTCGTAGAAAAGCCGGCGGTTGAGCCACTCGAAATCGAACGCGAGATCGAGCGCCTGCCTTACCCGCACGTCCTGAAAGATCGGCCGCCGCAGGTTGATGAAGAAGCCCTGCATGCCCACGCCGTTGTGGTGCGGGAATTCGCGTTTGATGAGTTCGCCCGTGTCGAAGCGCTTGCCGATATCCCGGCGCACCCAGTTTTGCACGACGTGTTCGACGAGTACGTCATACTCGCCGGCCTTGAACGCTTCGAGCCGCGCGACCGCGTCCGAATACAGTCGGTAGTCGATGCGCGCGAAGTTGTGCGTGCCGACGCGCACGGGCAGCGACGCGCCCCAGTAGTTCGGGTTGCGCCTGTAGGTAATGGTGCGGCCGTTGTCGTACCTGTCGATCAGAAACTCCCCACTTGCAACGGGTTTCTCGAACGCCAGCTGATCGAAAGGAATGTGCGTGCCATCCGGCATCACGCCCCACTTGCGTGAAAACACCGGGATGCTGCCCGCGAGCAGCGGCATTTCGCGCGTGGCTACCTTGTATTCGAAGCGGATTGTCAGCCGGTCGACGACCACCGCGCGCGCGATCTGTCCGAAGTACACCGAGAACTGCGGCAAGGCTTGCGGACTCTTCAGCGTCTCGAACGAGTACCTGACATCTTCGGCCGTGACGGGGTCGCCGTTCGAGAAGCGCGCTTTCGGATTGATATGGAAGGTCGTCGAAAGACCATCCGGTGCGACGTTGATATCGTCCGCGAGCAGACAGTATGCGCTTGCCGCCTCGTCGGAACTGCCCGTCGTCAGACTTTCGAACATCAATCCGAGTCCGGGGGCGG
This sequence comes from Paraburkholderia diazotrophica, assembly GCF_900108945.1. Classification (GTDB taxonomy): domain Bacteria; phylum Pseudomonadota; class Gammaproteobacteria; order Burkholderiales; family Burkholderiaceae; genus Paraburkholderia; species Paraburkholderia diazotrophica. Next base: position 20,665 of record NZ_FNYE01000061.1, read on the forward strand.
GATTGCCGCGCAGTGTGAAGGGATTGAACTTGTCGAAGCTCGTGAGGCGGTCAGGATTCGCGAGGACCAGTGTGCCATTGCGCGGCGCGTCCGCGTTGACGTAATCGAAATGTTTGAAACCGGCGGAATATTTCGGCTCGCCGTATTGCGCGATGGCGCATACGGCCAATGCGGAGCTCGCCGCGCACATGACTGATCCGCCCAGCATGAGCACCGTGAGGAAGCAGCGGGCGTTGGATGAGCGGATCGTCTCGTGAGTCATAAAGCCATCGGCGAACCGTTTTCGCTCACCGTGTATTGGTCAGCTCCGTACGATGAAGCTCCATGCGCGCAATGACCGACGCACACGACCGAGTTGTTGACGCCTGCGTAAACACGTAGCCTCCTCGTCTGATGTGGTCGAAATCAGGTTCACCGCCAGCATTGGACCCTCTCGTCAGATGAAGCTCCGCGCGATGGAGGAACGATCGTTGCTCATCTCGTTGGTGCCGAGCGCCCATTACGCACCGGCTCGAAAAAGGGAGGTCACGGCATGCTTTACTATGCGCTGGTCTTTTTTATCATTGCGATTATTGCCGCCGTCTTTGGATTCGGTGGGATCGCTGCGGGCGCAGCGAGCATCGCGAAAATACTGTTCATCGTATTCCTCGTCATCTTCCTGGTCACGCTGGTTATGGGCGTCATGCGCCGTTAGACCGACAGGCTTATTCGGGCCTACGCGTGGAGTACCGTCCATAGGGATCATCAACGCGCGCTTGTAAGCGGCCATACGGCGTCCACAACAACAGGTGTAGAGTTCAGCAATTGATGTCGCGCTTTGACAACCAATTCGCGTCGTTTTTCACGGGTCGCGCCAGCCAATTTCGCACCCGCCCGCTCCATTTTCAACCATTTCGTGTCGCCTTGACACGCAGACACTTAAATTTGCGACGAACTGTCCCTTTGCGCGGTAAGGCAATGCGGATTCGTCACTGCTCGGACTTCGATGGCAGTTGACCGGACTCTACGGCCGTCGTGCCAATGCCTTCGCTGCGGATCGAACACACGCAGTCTCAACGGCATCTACCAGAGCGCTCATTCCCTGCTTTCGCTAGAGGCGGCCATATCTGACCTTCAGGTATCGCGTCCGTCAGGCCGTAACGAGTCGCTTTGCCGACATTCGCAGTTCGGCCGCGGCGAACGTCGGCGTTCACTGCTAGCGAATGCGTACTTGCGACCCTCTGGAGTCACTCGAAGGTCGATCGACCGAGTGTCGGGTACCTGAGCAAACCTGCCGCTGGAGCAACGACCATGGCATTGCAGTGAACGATCGAAGATAGTCTGCCCGCGGAAATTTTAGATCTGTCATCCGTATCACCCGTAGTTTTGTCCGTCGTTCGGACGGCACCCCCTCCCTCCCCCACCACCGCTCGTGCACATCCATGGAGAAATGCGTACTGACTCACATACCGCGGTTATGAGTTGCTGAACACTGTCTCGATCAGCGATTCTCATGGGGGAGACATGCGGAAAAGTCCGCTCGCGGAGATTCTAGATCTGCAACGTTCATGGGCAAATTCGCTCGGGAAACACGTGGCTGAAAACGGCTACGTTGCTTCTGTGACTGAGAATTTATGGAAGCCGCTATCCCCAGAAGCGATGGCTGCCTTTGAAGATGGCAAGGGATCAGAACTGCGCGATAGCGAGCGCGGACCGGCAAAGATGCGGGCCTTGCGGTCCTCGTCAGCGCTTTGCGTCAACGTGTTCGATTATTGGAGTGGGAGGGACTGCCGTCCACTCATGACAGCGTTGGGATTGGAACAAGCGGACGACATACTTCGATTTGAGGCCCGGTACCCGACCAAGCTGTCACTTACCAACACCACCAATTCGCCACCGCACCTTGACGTCGCGATCCGGCTGTGCTCCGGTGTCACGGCAGGCGTCGAAAGCAAATTCACGGAATGGCTCGACCGTCGTCAGCCGGAGGTCGATAAGCCCCAACAAAAAAAGAGCTTCCCAAAGTACCTTGCTGACGGACGGGTCCTCTGGGCCGAAGAGGACTTGCCACACTGTCAGTCTCTCGTTGAATCCATCGACGCAGGCACTGAGCATTTCACCCACCTAAACGCACCTCAGTTGCTCAAGCATGCGCTGGGCCTTGGCACGCAGTGCGGTAGACAATTCTCTCTTTACTACCTGTACTACGACTGGCCTTGCGCTCAGGCATTTATCCATCGCGACGAGATTGCAAGGTTCGACGCGAATGTAGGCGCCGAAATTAGATTCGTGGCATTGACCTATCAAGAGCTTTTCAAACGCATCAGCGAAGGAGCAAGCGATGCCGATAACGCATATCTAGGATACTTGGGGCGTCGATACTTCTTCGGTCACCATCCAGCCATCTTTGGGTAACGTTCTTTACGTACCTCCTGGGAGCCTCAGACCGACCCGAAGCTGTCCCCCATGACACCGGCGCAGCAACGGCGGATTTCGAGTGCGGATTCAACCGATCACAACGAGCCGATTACACCCGCGAAAAGACAAAACAAAAATAAATTTGGGCGCGAACCGGTTCGCGTTGTCGCCGCCTCTTAGCTTCCGGAGAGGTCGTCTCTCACGTTGATAAAGGAAGCAAAACATGTTTTACGTCAAGAATGTTCCAGGCTGGGAGCGCGTTATCCGTATCATTCTGGGTGTTGTCGGCGCGGCGCTTTCAATCGTGTTTCTCAAGGGAGTCGCCGGAATTGTCGGAGCGCTGGCAGCCGCAGGCATCACCATTTCCGGTCTGGTCGGGTTCTGCCCTGCCTGTGCGATGGTGGGCCGGCGCCTCGCGAGACAACAGAAGCGGTGACATGCCCCTCGACGAACAAAGGCAGGCAGCAATCGACGCAGCACGTTCGGGCGACCCCGTCGCGCTTGAGCGCCTGCTGCGCCTCTTTCAGCCAGACATACGCCGCTATGCGCAGCGCAATTGCTTTATTTCGGACGTCGACGATGCAGTCCAGGAAGTGCTGCTCATCGTCGCACGCAAGTTCGGGTCGGTCCGCGCCGCCGCTGCATTCTCGGGCTGGCTCTTCAGCCTCGTACGCCACGAATGCAGGCGCTCCGGTCGCAACGCGTTGAACTTCGATCCTTATAACGAAGAGGCGGTCAATCGATGGCTTGCGCGGCACGACACCGATTCGCTGCGCCGTGAACGCATCGACGCACTGGAGTCGCTGCCACCCGGCTACCGCGATGTTCCTCCTTCGCGACCTTGAAGAACTCACGATCGGCGAGATCGCCGCGCGACTTGGTTTATCGGTCCCAGCGACAAAAAGCCGCCTGCATCGCGCGCGCACGTTGGCGCGCGAATACCTGCTTGCCTGACTGCGACGACCCCACGCCTCGCGCATCTCTGCAAATTCGGCATAGTGACGCCCATGAGAAATCGATCCGGCAAGTTCGAGCATGCTTGTCCGCTGCTTGAGCGAGGCGGACGCTTGAATGGCCGAGCAAAGCGATGGACGAACGTCGCTTCATGGCCGCACTGAGTCCTACGACCGAACGCAACGACAGTCTCAGGCTCGCGCCTCATGCAACATGCATAATCCGTTTCCAAGTTGACAGTGAGTTCTTGGAACGGACACGAAGCGCAACCTTCTACATCTCAGCGTCGTGCACCTCGCCACCAAGTGCAAGACTAAGCCTCGCACAAAGTACTGTGAGCCAACTACACCATAAGCTCGGCTCAACTTGGCCGCACAACAACAGCCCGCTAGGCTCCGCTGATGCCCATATATATCGAGCATCGCCTTCGCGCCCATACCAGTAAGCGCCATGCGGGTCGCCTAGCCACCCGTCCAATGTCTGGTAGACGGCCGCCACCTTTCCCCAATCCTCTGGCGACAGGTTGGTCGGCACATTCAACGTAATGGATTGTTCCATGATCGCAGGGAGGACCGGCTAAAGGCAAAATTGTCGTCGATTTCCGATCCGTCGTCGAAGGACCGCTTTTGGCCGACTATTGCCCGATGATAGTTGTGGGTCGCGAGCTTCGCCGTCGACGGCCATGATCGCCAGCACGCGACCCCCAAGAGACGATCGCCCGCATCCAAAGCGGCCGTTCATTAAGGTTCCGCCTGGCCAAATTGCTGGCGAAACGCATGCCGGATTTCCATGCGAAACACCGGTAGGAACATTAGGGAAGCTGCTCCGAAAGCGACATCTGCATAAGACTCTGTTCGAGGATTCGACTGTCCTCTTCTGCCTCGCCCCGGTTAGCAGGATACTGCCGGGCATACCGGATCAAAACTGCTGCCCACTGTTCGTTCCGCCGAATGACGAACAGGTTTCGCTGTTGCTCAGGCACCTTCGACTGCAATTGAACGGCAGTAACCAATTGGGTCGCAACAAATTCTGCGGTCGAGCTCAGCTTCCATCCTCTTTGTGGCCTGCATGTCGCTAGCAAGGCGGCGTGGCGGTCAACTTTATAGAATGCTTCGAGATAGTCCTGTCGTTGAATCGTCGCCGTGATGTCTGCGATCCCCGCATTTATAAAGATCTGGTCGCAATTCGGGCTATCCGCTGTGTTAGCAACTTGAGTCAGAACGAGACGCACTGCTCGTTCTGCGCTGATACCCTCTTCAGCGGCTTGTGCCCCGCGAGAACAAAGACTCGCTGTTACCACAACGATAAGGGCGCCCCTTATCAGAAGGCCATTCATTAGCTTACCTTTCCCTATCGCCATTCGATCTCTTGCACGTTCCGGACACGACTTCGGCACAAATCGATATCTTTTGCCTAACGGCCATTGCAACAGAAACTTAAGCCATGGGGAACCGCGTGGCACAGCCGGTAGGCGTCGTAAGTCATCTCTGACGGCGCGGAGCGGGCGGACCACTCAGCGAGAGTCGACCTTTCGCCATGGACCGTCGAACGGCCGGAAGTGGCCGCCAACGAACTTGTCGCGTGCGCGAGAGCGCTCACGTACCCGAGGTTGCTTCGGACAGTAGTTTCCGCACACGAACCGAGACAGGCTCTTCGGGCGACCGTCCCTTTAGAAAGATTTCCAGTTCCTTGCGTGCGCCGGCATCGACGCCAATCTTCGCAAGCACAAAGGCGAGCGCGATTGGATGCTGGACGTAGTTGTAGAACCCCAAACCTCCGCTCGACAAATATCCTCGCAGCCATTCAAATGCCGCGACGACGTCTTCCAGCGAGTTGACCCGGCGCCAAAGTTCGTCCGCGCGCGAGATTGCCATTTCGACTATACCCGGTGCCATTAAGACAAGAGGTTGTTCTCCGCGGATCACGCTGATATCCAGGGCTTTATCGCGCGCATCGACGCAGAGATCAAAGATCGCGGACTTATTGGTCCGATGCAATCGAACGGAATTACCCGATACGTGGGGGACGAAGTCGAAGGAAAAGCCCCATCGTGGCGCTATTACACCGCCTTTCCATGACGCAAACGCAAACATCTGGCGTCTTGGTGTTCCATCAAATTTCACCCATCTGAGTGGCGCAACCGGCTCGAAACCCCGCCCATCCAAAGCCGAATCGACAACCGGAGAGACGATGCGATGAGCATCGTCCAGGGTAAGCATTTCGAAAGGGCCGGCATTGGGGGAATCACCTTGAACTCGCTGCAACCACCTGCCAATGCCCATAATCGTAGTGTCTCCCGGTTGATGAAGGTGCCACAGAAGCCAACGTTGACTCGAACCGTCTAGCGTTTGTACACGCGATTGTCGGCGATGTGAGCCGCACTGTCGAACGGCAGTTCATGGCCGTTCGCGGCTAGTTGGCGATGTTGTCGCGTGCGCGCGGAGTCCTGGTGGGCGCCCAGCGCAGCGTGCCGGTCGACGTATCGGGCATCGACGTCACGCGCCGCACGATCGAACAGGATGGCTTCGTCGTGCCGGTCGTCGTCGTCAAGCCGCAGAACGCACGCGGCGTGCTGCCCGTGTTCATGTTCTTCCACGGCGGTGGCTGGATTCTCGGCGATTACCCAACGCACGAGCGTCTCGTGCACGACCTCGTCGTCCAGTCGGGCGCAGCAGCGGTATTTGTTGAATACACGCCTTCTCCCGAAGCGCGTTATCCGGTCGCGATCAACGAGGCCTATGCCGTGACGAAGTGGGTCGCCGCACATGGCGAGGAAATCGGCGTCGACGGTGCACGGCTTGCCGTCGTGGGCAACAGCGTGGGCGGCAACATGGCGGCCGTCATCAGCCAGATGGCGAAGGACCGGCAGGGTCCGGCCATCCGCTTCCAGGGACTCATGTGGCCGGTGACGGACCACGCGTTCGACAACGCCTCGTACGATGCCTTCGCCAATGGATACTTCCTGAGCCGCGACATGATGAAGTGGTTCTGGGACGCGTACACGACCGATGAACGCGAGCGAAACGAACGCTACGCGTCGCCGCTGCGCGCATCTATCGACGAGCTGAAGGGCTTGCCGCCCACGCTCCTTCAGACCGCGCAGTTCGACGTGCTGCGCGACGAAGGCGAAGCATACGGACGTCGGCTCGACCAGGCGGGCAACGACGTGACGACGACGCAGTACAAGGGGACGATCCACGACTTCGGCCTGCTCAACGCACTGGCCGCCGACGCCCCAACGCGCGCCGCCATGCAGCAGATGGCGAACGCCTTGAACGCGCGTCTGCAATAAAGCCGCATCTATGCCTTTTTTTTCGAGCCGATCATGAACAACGCCAGACAACTGCTTTCCGCATACCTCGAATCGATTCGCGACTCGCGTGCCGCTGCCGCGCTCTTTGCCAGCGACGGCGTGCTGGAACTGCCGTATCTGAAGTCCCTCGGTATCGACGGGCGCGCGGAGGGACCCGAATCGATCGAGGGCTTCATTGCTTCGCTGCTGGTGAAAGTACCGGATTTCGCGTTCAGGAACGCGCGCTTTCTGATCGAAACGCCCGAGCAGGTGTTCGCGGAATATGAAGTTGAAGCGCTCGTGCCGTCAACGGGGAAGATCTATCGCCAGATGTACGCCGGACCGGCTCGTGGCACGCGACGGCAAGATCTCGCTGCTGCGTGAAGCGCTGGATACGGTGGCGGCGGCGGATGCGTTCGCTGTGACGCGCACCGCTTGATTGTTGCATTGATGAAAGGCCGCTTTGTCGATCGAAGCGGCCTGAATATATTTCGTGGGATTGGCCGCTCCTGGCCTATTTCGTTGAAAAACTCCCCTGAGAGCCCGGTTCTTGGCTATCCTGGAATCCATCAATCGATGGGAGTGCATCGTCATGATGGGTCAGCGAAGCGGCGATCAGGAGCAGCTGTTTTACGCGTTCAAGCTTGACGATCATGTGTCTGGCGTCAACTAGAACTGCCACCGGCGACAACTAAAATTGCCGCCCTATGATGCTACTGCGGCCGGCGCCGTCGGCTTCGCGCCGGCCGCTTTTGCCCGGTAACTTTCGACTCCCATCAAGTCGAGCACGACGCTGTGATGCACCACTCGATCGATTGCCGCAAGCGTGGTCATCGGGTCCTTAAAGATTCGTTCCCATTCCGAGAATACGAGGTTTGTGGTGATGACGATGCTTTTGCGTTCATAGCGCTCAGCGAGCAAGGTGAACAACACTTCCATCTCATCGCGGTCGTGCTGGACGTAGCCGATGTCGTCCAGAATCAGACACT
>NZ_FNYE01000087.1 GCF_900108945.1 Paraburkholderia diazotrophica
TCATCGACGGATGCGAGTTCGAACTGAACCGGCTGTCCGCCGATGTTGAGGTGTTGCGCGTTCGCTTCTTCCACTGCCAGACGCACGCCGTTTTCGATGTCCTTGCCATTGGATGCACCCAGGCCGGTAAGCGGCGCCGACACGCCGATTCGAACAGTTTGCTGTGCGCCGGCGACGAGCGGGGCAATACAGAAGGCGGACGCCGCGATGAGGGAAAGGAGCGTTTTCATGACAGGGCACCTTGATCAGAAAAATGTCACACGTTCGGGCAGGCATCGTCAGTCGGCACCGGATCAGGCATTTCTGGATATTCGTTCCGAAGACTCGCGATCCGACCGCTATGCGATCACGTCATGTCGCGGATAGAAAATCTTCGGAATCTATTTTGCGTTAAAACACCGTTTTCGTTTCTGCGGGTAAGCACTACTCGCCGCACTCAAGAGCGATTACCCGTTTCCGGGGTTACCGCGCGCCCCGGCTCCTGTCACCCGATCCTGTGACAGACGATCGGCGATTGGGCTTGCGATGCCGAAAGGCCAAATCTCCCCGGGCATCGCGGTGTGCGGAAAATCCACAAACAGGCGCGGGCCCACGCCGCCATCATGCTTCACGCGCGCGCACACGCACGAGATCGAACGGACTGGGCCAATCGCTTACTGAGTGCTTGACAAGCCGCGCTACCGTACTTTTATTCGATCGTTAATCGATTCGATGGCAACTCGAGCTTGGCCATCTGAATCAATCCGGCAAGGACAATGACGACCAGGGAAATGACGATGAGCCAGTTGGCGAACCAGCCCGCTTCGGGCGTTCTCGGCCAGGCAAGATCGATTATCGAGGCAACGCCGAACGCCAGCGCGATGATCTTGATGACGATGCCTTTTGCGCCAAGCTGGAAAGCACCGTCGGAACGCCACCCTCGCAGGCTGGAAACCAGGGAGGCAAGCACCACCATCTGGAACGCAGCGTAAATCCCGGTCGTGGCGAAGCTGATGATCTGCGTCGCCGCATTAGCGGAGATGAACCCCACCGACAGGACGAGGATGGTCAACGTGGACGTCGTCCAGATCGCAGGGACCGGTTGCTGCCGCGTTCCGCTGAGTCGGCCCAGGAAGCGGGCGCCGACGATCATATTGTCCCGGCCAAGAGAGAACATCAGGCGACTGATCGAGGCGATCACCGACGCGACCGCGCTGACAACGACGGCGAGCAGGCAGACCATCGTAATCTGCAGACCCAGTGGGCCCATCGCCTGCTGGATCGCGGCGCTCGCCGGATCGGCAACCTTGCCGCTGAGCGCGCCCGCCAGATCGGGAATCGCGAACAGCAGGCCAACCGTCATCAGCAACGCGGACGTGCCACCACACACGATAGTCAGCAGCATCGCACGCGGTACCGCATGGGATGCGCCGTCGACTTCCTCGGCCAGATCTCCGCAGGCTTCGAAGCCATAGAAAATCCAGATGCCGATGAGACCCGCTGAAAACAGTGCGGCCGTATAGTTTCCATGCGCGATGTTGTACGAGTTCCAGATGATCGAAAGCGGCTGCACGCGGGCAAAGAAAAGCATGTAGACGCCGCAGACGATAAGCCCGACGATGCCGGCCCAGACCCCGACTTCCGTGGCTTTCGCCAGCACGCGAGTGCCCGCGAAGTTTGCCATTATCGCTATGCCGGCAATCGCGATACCCGCGATAGCATTGAACGTCGGGGTTGCGGGCGCACCCAAAAGGCTCGCCAGGAAGGGGGCTCCACCGGCGGCAATACCGGCTGCGGTTCCAACGAGCGCAAACAGGTAAATCCACGCGGTCAGAAATCCCCAACGCGTTCCACCGAGCTGCCGCGCCCATTGATAGATCCCACCCGCGATCGGGTAGGCAGACGCGGCCTCCGCGAACACGAGGCATACAAACGCCTGACCCGCCAGCACCACGGGCATCGTCCAGAAAAACGCCGGCCCGGCAGCCATGAGCGCTGTCGAGAACAGGGCAAACACGCCGGCCATCGGGCTCATGTAGGAATAGCCGAGTGAAAAGTCGGCGAACAGACCGAGTACGCGGCGAAATTGCGGCTGATATCCTAGTGCGAGCAATCGGCTGTCTTCGCTGTTGCGTTCGTCGGATTGCATTATTTCTCTATCATTCACTTTGAACTCCTACCTGTCTGGGCGGCAATGGTTCGATAAATTGCACTCACGATTAGCCTTTCGAATACCAGCCGTTGTCAACGTAAAGGGCTGCACCATTGATGAAACTGGCGTCATCCGACAAGAGAAAAAGTGCCGCCGACGCTGCCTCCCCGGCTTCACAGATGCGGACCTGGGTGTCGGCGAGACCTGCGTCTTCCCATTTCTGGCCCAGCCGGTCGAGCTCATCGATCTCGCGAAGGCCATGAGCGGTACGGACGAATCCCGGGCAGATCGCGTTGCAGCGGATGCCATTACCTCGGTACTCGGCCGCAATGGAACGGGCGAGTTGCAGAACCGCGCCCTTGCTCATGCAATACACGCTCTCGAGCGCGAACCCTTTCTCGCCGCCGATCGACGACGTGATGACGATACTGCCCTTACCGCGCGCGACCATACCCGGCAGCACCGCCCGGCACGTGATGAAGGCGGACCGTGCGTTGATTGCCATGAGCCGGTCGTAATCCTCGTCCGTGGTCTCGTGCAGCGGCTTCACCACAATTGTTCCCGCATGGTTGAACAGGCAGTCGATCCATCCGAGCGACCCGGTAGCCGCGTGTACCGCAGCGCCGACCTGTTCAGAGCTCGATGCGTCCGCCTGATAGAAAGTCGCGCGGCCGCCTTTGCTGCGGATCTCGTCCACTACCTGTTCACCGGCATCCCGCGCGATATCGACGATCGCGAGCTCGGCGCCATGCTCGGCAAACAATAGCGATGCGGCGCGGCCCATGCCGCCTGCACCGCCAGTGATCAGAACCTTCCGGTCCTGCAGTCGTGCAGGATGGATCGAGGGTGTCAAACGGCCGTCACCGGTACTTCTCGTTTTCATGTCCATCTTTCTGTCTCCACGGAGTCATACATCCCGCGTCACACCGCGACGGTATCGCCCAATCTCCAGGCGTGCGTCCGGGCTTGCAGGTTGATCTCACTCTAGAAGGCCGTTTTTTTGAGCACTATCGCATTTCGGCAAGTACGGGTCATCCCTGGCGAAGACCGGCGATTTCTTGCAAAAGCTTGACGTGCAAGCTTTCTCCACGCACGTACAGCCTTGACCTGATTCAGAACATGGGGAAGGCGCATCAGGGCTTTTCCGACGTTGCCGAAATCCGATAATGAATGGGAATCTCGCGTCGTACCGTCCATGTATCGGACCGGCACGACAACCACGTCGACTTTCGCCCGGCGATAAGGCCCAGAACCGGCTGAGCAGTGATCCTTCTCGATACTGAGTGCCGGGAGCGTCGTGTTCGTGGTACACCTTGTGCACGGTGCCGATTGCATCGGGCATGCTCGCAGAACGCGACCCGTGGACCAACGAAAGGGCCTTTCATTGTCATCCAGTCAAGGCCGTGCGCCCTGCTCGCGGTGAGTGGCGCTTTCGCTCTCGCGTTGGCGGCGTTCAGCCGACGAACGAGAAAGTTCTTTGCATCTCCCCCGGTTTTATCGTCGGCCTATTGGTCGTCTTGTATGTATTTGGCGTGCGCAGGACGGTTGCGGGCCGCCGCGCCAGATCACGTGCCATTGATGGACGCATCCAGCGAACTGATGCGGCTATCGACCAGACTGCGTGACGATCTTGCGCACGGACTGCCGAAGGCCGGCAGTCCGTGCGCCCTCGATCAACGATACACAGGGAAGCGCGCCGTCAGCTCAGCGACGCGCGACCTTACCTGATCGATGGTTGCGGCGTCTTCGGGGCTTTCCAGAACATCGGCGATCAGATTACCGACGATCTCCGCTTCCTTGGCGCCGAAGCCGCGCGTCGTCATCGCAGGCGAGCCCAGACGGATGCCGCTCGTCACGAACGGCTTTTCCGGATCGTTCGGAATCGCGTTCTTGTTCACGGTGATGTGCGCCGCGCCCAGTGCTGCTTCCGCTGCCTTGCCCGTGATCTTCTTTGCGCGCAGATCGACCAGCATCACATGGCTTTCCGTGCGGCCCGACACGATGCGCAGACCACGCTTGACGAGCGTTTCAGCGAGCACACGTGCGTTCTCCACCACGCGCTGCTGGTATTCCTTGAATTCCGGCGACAGCGCTTCCTTGAACGCGACCGCCTTGCCCGCGATCACGTGCATCAGCGGACCGCCCTGAATGCCGGGGAAGATCGCCGAGTTGATCTGCTTCTCGTACTCGGCCTTCATCAGGATCACGCCGCCGCGCGGACCGCGCAGGCTCTTGTGCGTGGTCGTCGTGACGAAGTCGGCGAACGGCACGGGGTTCGGATACACGCCCGCAGCGATCAGGCCGGCGTAGTGCGCCATGTCGACCATCAGATACGCGCCGACCGACTTCGCGATCTTCGACAGACGCTCGAAGTCGATGCGCAGCGCGAACGCCGATGCGCCCGCGACGATGAGCTTCGGCTTGTGCTGCTGGGCGAGCTTTTCAGCTGCGTCGTAGTCGATGTCTTCCGCTTCGTTCAGGCCGTAGCTGACCACGTTGAACCACTTGCCCGACATGTTGACGGGCGAGCCGTGCGTCAGGTGGCCGCCGTGTGCGAGGCTCATGCCCATGATCGTGTCGCCCGGCTTGAGCATCGCGAAGAACACGCCCTGGTTCGCCTGCGAACCCGAGTTCGGCTGGACGTTCGCGGCTTCCGCGCCGAACAGCTGCTTCACGCGGTCGATCGCCAGCTGCTCGACGACGTCGAC
>NZ_FNYE01000058.1 GCF_900108945.1 Paraburkholderia diazotrophica
CTAGTACGACATCCCGTAAATACGTTGAATAATTAAACCTTGGTTATCATGTCGGGATGAGCCGAGGCCGTCACGCAACGTCAGTGAAGCTGACGAAGAAAGAAAAAGAGAAACTCCTGTCGCTGATCGCACAGAAGACGGCCCCGCAGCGGGATGTGATGCGGGCTCGGATTGCGTTGTGGGCACATGAGGGACACTCGAATACTGTGATTGCGCGAGAGCTCGGCGTATCGGTGCAGACGGTCAGCACGTGGCGCAAGCGCATTGCGCGGCAAGGCGCACAGGGCATTCGGGAAGGTGAGCGCAGTGGCCGTCCGCCGCGCATTGCGCAGGAAACGCGACTGCAATTGATTGCGTTGGCTTGCGAAGCGCAGGAACCGCAGGGGCGGCTCACGCCGACGCTCGACGAGATCGTGACGCGCGCAATCGAGCGCGGCATCGTCGAACAGATCAGCCGTAGCCATGTTCAGCGGATCTTGCAGGCCGGCGACGTGCGCCCGCACCGGGTGCAGCAATGGCTACACAGTCCCGACCCCGCCTTTCGCGAGAAGGTCAATGTAATTTGCAAGCTGTATCGCAAGGCGCCCAAAAACGCGGTGGTGCTCAGCATCGACGAGAAGACAGGTATCCAGGCCATCGAGCGCAAGCATCCGGGGCGTGCACCGGCGGCGGGACGGCTGCGTCGTCGGGAGTTTGAATATATCCGCCACGGTACCCAGGCGTTGATTGCTGCGCTGGATGTGCACACGGGAAAGGTGTTGGCAGAGTGCCGCGAGCGGCGTACCCAGGACGATCTGGTAGCCTTCATGGAGCGCGTGGCTGCTGCATACCCGGGCAAGCAGGTGCACGTGGTTTGGGACAACCTGAACACGCACCGCGCCCAGGCCGTCTGGCAGCCGTTCAATGCGCGACATGGCAAGCGGTTTCACTTCCACTTCACGCCGTTGCACGCGAGTTGGGTCAATCAGATTGAACTATGGTTTGCGCGCTACACGCGCCGGGTATTGCGCCATGCCAGCCATACCAGCACCGCGCACCTGCGCGAGCGAACCGCGCAGTTTATCCGCCAGCATAATCAGGCAGCGCGCCCCTTCAAATGGAGTTTCCGGGGCTACCCACTACAAACCGGCGCAACGTAATCGAGGGGACCGACGTGCCAGCCATACCCACCAAACATTACGCGGCCGAACTTCAGCGTCAACTACGCACCTTGCTCGGCCATGACCAAATTGTTACGCAAGCCTACGGACGTCACCTGCTGATCAAACGTCTGGACGATGAGGAGCCCACTGTTGTGGCGCGCCTCACAGAGCTCGGCCGCAATCGTTATGGCGCTGCCTTCCGCAGCCATAGTGGTCGTTGGGAACCGCTGCCCGGAACCGGCTCGCTCGAGGAGATGGCCGATGTCGTCGTCACGCTCCTGCAGCCCTATTTACAGTCGGATAATTAATCAAGCAATTTACGGGATGTTGTACTAGCCGGTCGTATTCATCGCCGTCGAGGAACCCGAGCGCAATCGCGGCTGCGCGTGGTGTCACGCGGTCGCGCAATGCCGTCGCCGTGATCTGTGCGACTCGGTCGTAACCGAGTATCGGATTGAGGGCCGTGACTGCGAGCAGTGACCGCTCAACGTTAGTCGTGAGTTGTTCACGATCCACATCGATACCGCGGACACAGCGCCTCGCAAATACGCTGGCGGAGTCAGCGAGAACGCGCAACGACTGCAGCAGGTTGTAGACGAGCACTGGCTTGGCGACGTTCAGTTCGAAGTTTCCGGATGCGTTGGCTATGGTGATCGTCTGGTGGTTACCGATTACCTGGAAACAAGCCTGCACAAGCACTTCAGCAATCGTCGGATTGCGTTTGCCCGGCATGATCGAGGATGTCAGTCCGTCATCGGGAATCCGCAATTCGCCGAGACCACAGCGAGGACCGGAAGCGAGGAACCTGATGTCGATCGCGATTTTCAACAGCGATGTCGCGATCGTGTTCAATGCGCCCGATAGCTCCACCAGCGCGTCGTGTGCCGCCATTCCTTCGAATTTATGGGGACTCGGCACAAACGGCAAACCGGTGACCTCCGAGAGCGTCGCGCAGAAGAAGCCGTCAAAGCCCGCAGGCGCGTTAAGTCCCGTGCCGGCGGCAGTGCCGCCCTGCGGCAGAACCAGGAGCCGGGGCAAGGCATCGTCCATGCGAGCCAGCGCATTCGACACTTGGTGTGCGAAGGTGCCGAACGTTTGTCCCATGGTCATCGGCACGGCGTCCATTAGATGGGTGCGGGCGACTTTCAGAACGTCGGCGAATGCCTGGCTGCGCTCGGCAAGCGCTGAGCGGAGTTGATCCAGCGCCGGCCGTAGACGTCCGTTCACCTCGATCGCGGCCGCTACATGCATCACCGTCGGAAAGCTGTCGTTCGATGATTGCGACCGGTTGACGTGATCATTGGGATGCACCGGCGTCTTCGTCCCGAGCGGCTGTCCGAGCAACTGGTTTGCGCGGTTCGCGATGACCTCGTTGGCGTTCATGTTGGTCTGCGTACCGGAGCCCGTCTGCCAGATCGTGAGGGGAAAATGGTCATCCCATCGTCCCTCGCGTAGCTCGATCGCAGCCTTCTCGATCGCCGAGGCAAGCTCCGGTGCGAGCACGCCGCACTGCGCGTTCGCGCGTGCGGCCGCATACTTCTGCAAGCCGAATGCGCGGATCAGCGCAGCCGGGAAGCGCTCTTCACCGATTTCAAAAAGACCGAGGGCACGCTGCGTCTGTGCGCCCCAGTATCGATCCGACGGAATCTCGACGGGACCGAATGCGTCATGTTCGATTCGCGATGGCGTGGGCATGGTGGGTAGCACAGTCTCGGGATTGAGTTGAGCGCGGCGTGACATCACCGCGCACCGTAGCGACGTCACGTTCGAATCAAGGCGTGTTGCGAGCGCCCTTGAGCGGAATGCCATGGGGATGTGGATTCGCGTCGCTCATGTCTTCGGGCAGCAGATTGCCATCCGCAAGATACTCGTCAGCCCGCGCGGTTTCAGGATAGCGTTCCGGGTGCAGATGCCGCTCCGCGACAGTCGCATCGAAGGTCCGCGACCACTTGGCGATCACAACCGTTGCGAGGCTGTTGCCGATCGTATTACAGGTGGCGATGGCCATCGACATGAAGCGGTACACGCCAAAGATCAACGCGAGGCCCTCCACGGGCAGAATGCCGGTCGACGTGACAGTCGCCGCAAACACGACGAACGAGCCGCCCGACACCGTGGCTGCGCCCTTCGACGTCAGCAGCATCAGCAGCAGAATGCCGATCTGATGATCCAGCGTGATGGGCACGCCATACGCATGCGCGATGAACATCACGCCCATCGACATGAAGATCGACGTACCGTCGAGATTGAACGCATAGCCGGTCGGCAACACGAGCCCGACGGTTTGCTTCGCGCAGCCGAGCCGTTCGAGTTTGATCAGAAGACGCGGCAGGGCGCTTTCAGATGAAGCCGTTCCGAGCACGATGAAAATCTCGTCCTTGATATAGCGCAGAAAGCGCCACAGACTGAAACCCGCGAGCTTCGCTATCACGCCCATCACCACGACGATAAACAGCACGACCACTGCATAGAAGCTCAGCACGAGTTGCGCGAGTGCGATCAGCACCGCCGTGCCGTTGCTCCCCACGGAGAAGGCGATCGCGCCGAGCGTGCCGAGCGGCGCGAGCTTCATCACGAGATTGATGAATGAGAAGAGCACTTCGGAGATGAGATCCAGCCCTTCGTTGATGCGCACGCGACGGCGTTCGGGAATCGCGAGAATGCCGATGCCGACCATCACCGCGAGTACGACGACCTGCAGCAGCTCGCCCTTCGCGAACGCGCCGATGAAGTTGTCCGGCACGATATGCATGACGAACTCGGTGAATCCCTGCGGCGCAGCTTTGGCTGCGACCGCGGGCACGGCGCCGACGGTGACGGACGTCATCGCCTCGCCGGTCTGCAGCAGATTGCCGGCGAGCAGTCCGAACGCGAGCGCGATCGTCGAGACGACTTCGAAGTAGACGATCGAGCGCCAGCCCACGCGCCCCGCGCTCTTCACGTCGCCCGCCGAAGCGATGCCATGCACGATCGTGAGAAACACGAGCGGCGCGACACCTGCTTTGATGAGCGCGAGAAAGATATCGCCGAGCACCTTGAGTTGGGCCCCGAACCTCGGAAACAGCAATCCGACCACAATGCCGATGACGAGCGCCAGCAGCACCTGCATGCCGAGCTTGCGGTACCACGGCAGCTTCTTCTTCGTCGCGACGGTTGCGTCGTCGTGTGATGCGTGTTCGTTATGCATCGCGTGCTCCTCCATGTCCTTTACGTTCAGACTTCGCTCGACAGCGCGATGGCCCGGTCCACCATCCGCGGTGCGAGACCGAGATAGTTCACGGGATCGGTCATGCGGTCGATGGCGGCGCGGTCGAAGTGCTTCGTGACTTCGGGCAGGGCAGCGAGCGCTTCCGCAAGCGTGCCGCCATGTTCGTTCACCGTGCGGCATGCGTCGTAGACGATGTCATGCGCCTGCTGACGTCCGGTGTAGGGCGCCATGCCCATCATGACGGCTTCCGCGACGATCAAACCTTTGCTGATGCCGAGGTTGTGCTTCATGCGCGCTTCGTCGACGATAAGGCCGCCGAGCGCGAACTTCGCCTGATGCAGCGCGCCCGCGGTGAGGATGAAGCTTTCGGGAATCGCGATCCACTCCGCATGCCACGGGCCGGTGGCACGTTCGAAATCCTGGATCATCGCATCGATCATCAGGCCAGCGTGCTGACGCACGGCCTTCGCCGCCGCAAGCATGAGTTCGCTGGAAATGGGATTGCGCTTCTGCGGCATGGTGCTGCTCGCGCCGCGTCCCTTCACGAACGGCTCGTAGACTTCCGCGAACTCGGTCGACGCCATGATCATGATGTCGAGTGCGATCTTGCCGAGCGAGCCCGTGACCAGCGCGAGCAGGTTCACCGCCTCGGCGAAGCCGTCGCGTGCGACGTGCCATGTCGTTGCGGGTACGCCGAGTTCCAGATCCTCGGCGAGCGCCTTCTGCACCTCGAAGCCCTTGTCACCCAGCGACGCGAGCGTGCCCGCAGCGCCCGCGAATTCGACGACGGCCACGCGCTCGCGCATCTGCGCGAGCCGTTCCTGATGACGATCGAACATCGAGAGCCAGATCGCAACCTTGTAGCCGAACGTCACCGGCAATGCCTGCTGCAAGTGCGTGCGGCCAGCCATCGGCGTGTCGCGATGCTTCTTCGCCAGATCCGCGAGAATCGCGCGCAGTTCGCGGATATCGCCATCGATCGAATCGAGTGCGTCGCGCACTTGCAGCGCGACCGCCGTGTCCATGATGTCCTGCGTCGTCGCACCCCAATGCACGTAGCGGCCCGCGTCCCCACACATCTCGACCAGTTGATGTACAAGCGGCAGGATCGGATAACCGACGATGTCGGTTTCTTCGCGCATGTGATCGAAATCGATGCGCTCGATCGTCGACTCACGCGCGATCACCTCGGCGGCATCGGCCGGGATCACGCCTACGCGCGCTTCTGCCCTCGCCAGCGCAACCTCGACATCGATATAGCGCTGGATCAGCGCGTGGTCGGAGAACAGCGCGCGCATCCTGGCGGTGCCGAAGGCGTCACGAAACAGGATGGAATCGACCACGGTGCTGGCCATCGGAACGGCGGCTTTTGTCATTACGACCTCGGGAATTTCAAAAGAAAGGGAGCGGGCAGCGCGAATATCACGTTCGAATAAGTCCGGACATATGCAGAATAATATGTCCGGACATGCAGAAGCAAGCTATGATTTACCCGTAGCGAACGAAACAAGACCTTCCAAGAGACAAGATGACCACCCGACCCCATTTCGCGGACATCGCGCGCGAACTCACCGAAGCGATCGCATCCGGGCGCTATCCCGTCGGCAGTGTCCTTCCGACCGAACTCGAATTGCGCGATCACTACCGCACGAGCCGCCATACGGTGCGTGCAGCGCTGCATGAACTTCAGCAGCTGGGTCTGGTTTCACGCCGCAAGAACGCGGGAACGCGCGTGGAGTCGGCGCGCCCGAGGAACGAGTTCCGCCCGACGCTTGCCTCCGTGGATGATCTGGCCCAGTTCGGCTCCGAGCATTTGCGGCTCGTGCAATCGGCAGAGGTGATCGTCGCGGATCGTGAACTGGCCAAGACGCTGCAATGTGCTGAAGGAGCGCGGTTCCTGCGCATTTCGAGCTTGCGCATCGATGGGGGAAATGCTCGTGCGCCGGTCGGATGGACGGACGTGTACATCGCGCCCGACTATGCCGAAGTGGCGGATATCGCGCGGGAGCAGCCCGACACGTTGATCAGCGCCTTGATCGAGGAGCGTTACGGCCACAGCATTGCGGAGATTCAGCAGGGGATCCAGGCGGTGCTGGTTTCGGATGAGATGGCGAAGCGGCTGCGCGTGGAGCCGGGAACGCCGGCGCTCGAAATCGTTCGGCGCTATCTGGACTCGGCGGGCAAGAGTTTCGAGACATCTGTCAGCATTCACCCCGCCGAAAGATTTTCAGTCGCGATGCGGCTCAAGCGCTCGAATAGCTGACGCATTTCATAATCGGCCGCATCTCGCGGGTCGCCTGATCGGTAATCCCCGGGGTAGCTGCTGCCGCCCCGCTGTCCGATGCAACCGCCGTTCGAAGGCTTGTCCACATCCGATACCGGCCGTTCAATTTCTGCGGTGTGACCGGCGGGTGAGGGTCGACTGCAGCCAATCGACGAAACCGGTCGAGAGCGCTCGCAACGCATTCTATTCGGACTCCGATTCATTTGAAGTAAAGGTGACAACATTTGATATGTATTTCTTGATGGTGCTGCTGTAAGACGCGAATACAAGAGAGCCGGCCCGGACCCTTTACATCAGGCGAAGCACGATTCTCTGAAGGAGGGAGGGCAGGTCACGTCGCACGTCGACCACGAGATGAACAAAAACGGTATCGTCGCGGACCTGATAGATGATTCGGTTCTTGCCGGAAAGGGCCTGCCGGAAGCCGTCCTCGAAGAAGCCCTCAAGCTCAGGAGGCGCGTGCCCGCTAGCGGGAAACTGGCGAATGTGGTTGATCGTTTCCTGCAGTTGCGCGGAAGTCTGACGCCATGTTTCCCAACCGAACGTGCGGACGACGTAGCTTCTCAGTTCATCGATGCCGATCCGTGCGGTGGGGAGGATGCGGTACTTCAGCAAGGATGCCGCCATTAGCGGAGCTTCTCATGCTGGTCCAGCTCATTGAGCTCTGCAAAGAACTCGTCACCATCGACGTGATCCCCGCGCTCGATCTGCTTCTGGCCGATCGCCAGGATTTTCAGTAGCGCGATCGTCTGCTGTGTCGATTCGTAGGTTCGCACGTCCTGGACGACGAGCTTCGCTTCGCCGTTCTGCGTGATGATGAGCGGCTCTCCCGACTCCGTCAGATCCTTGACGATTTGCGCCGCTTCGCTTTTGAGGTAGCTGATTGGCTTCACATGATCTGCGAGATGCATCTGGCGCTCCGGTCGAGGTGGATAGGACTGAATTTAAACCATTAACGGTCCGGCGGCAACCCGCGATGTTCCTAGTGTGTTGTGTAGTTGACATAATAACAATTATCACCGCGGACTGGTATGTATGAAGCTGTTGCGTGAAAAAGGCTGAAATCCGTCCTTGCAGGTAATTGTCATACAAAAGATGGTAGCTTTTGCCGTTGCGTTTTCTGACGGACGGCTTCCGTGTTTCAGCACCTGGATGGTCCTGATGTTCCGTTGTCGCTCCGTGGCCCGGTGCTGGTTGACGACTCCGGATTGCCGCGTTACTGGGCTGCGGTCTGGTCGACGATGTGGTCGCCCCGGCTGGCAGCGTCCACGCACGCAAAAAAACTCCGGCATCTGGAAAACCTGTATCAGCATGCAGCCAGAATTGGTAGTCGGTATGCCCTGGACGACGCGCTGGGAACGCTAGACGACCAGGCACTGGCTGAAATTCTCGAATCGTGGTTCGTTTCAATCCGCAATCAGTCCGCGGTGACCGGCGCCGACGAAAAGCGCTGGCAGACAGGTCTTGAATTCGTCTCGTCTGTGGTGACGTGGCTATCGAAAAGCGAGGCCTCCAATGACCGGCTGAGGCGAATTGAGCAGCGGCTACACAGGCTTGCCGGGCTCTACAGCCAACTTCACGTTCGCCGTGACAACCCGGTCGAGATGGTGCGCTCGTTGCCGGCCTGCACTGTGGAGGCGCTGTACCTGTTGCTTGACCCGGACTCCCCGCAAAATCCG
Organism: Paraburkholderia diazotrophica; assembly: GCF_900108945.1. Lineage (GTDB taxonomy): Bacteria > Pseudomonadota > Gammaproteobacteria > Burkholderiales > Burkholderiaceae > Paraburkholderia > Paraburkholderia diazotrophica. The sequence goes on from NZ_FNYE01000058.1 coordinate 8,314, forward strand.
TTTGCGCGCGAGCGGACGCGCTGGCGTGTCTTTGTTGCCTTCGTGTTGATGTTGCATCAAGGGCTACGCCGGGGGGAAGCCTTGCTTCTGCCGGCTGACGCGGTGAAAAGCGCTTACGACCGCCGGCAGCAGCGCATGCGACACTGGCTCAACGTCCAGGAAAACGGGTATGACGACGGAGACGGCGATCCTCGCTACTCGAAGCCCGGTATCAAGAACGCGCATTCAGTGCGCCAGCTCCCCGTTAGCGAGCTGACAGCCCGTGTGGTGCAACGCTACGTGGAGAACTATCGCGGCCGTCCGTCCCATTCCTATCTGCTGAACTCCCAGATCGACACGCCCCTGTCGACCGAATCGCTGACCAAGACATTCGCGCTGATATCTCGCCGCCTGCCGTCCGAAGTACTCGCTGAGTTGAAGGATCGCACTGGCAAGCATGCGATAACGCCTCATGACCTGAGGCATACGAGTGCCGTCGTGCGGCTACACCAGTTGCTTGAGCACGGCGACGCGATGGATGAGGCGCTGCAGAAGATGCGAACGTTCTTCGGCTGGTCCAAAACCTCCACGATGCCGTCCCGATACGCGCGCGCAGTGTTTGAAGACAGATTGGCCGGTGTCTGGAATGAGGCCTTCGATGACCGGGTTGCGTTGCTTCGCGCCTTACCCCGCCAGAGCTGATATGGAGAAACCACACAACGCGAGCCTGTTCCCGGAACCGTCATCTGCTGGGGACGTCGTTGAGCGGCTCCTGCAGGCATTGCCGGCTCTGCCTCCGGTCATCCGCTATTACGACGACTTTGACGACAAACAGTATTCGATTCGTGATCCGGTCGATGCGATAGTCTTCGAGCTGGCGATCAATGGTCGAACGATCAGGGTCGACTTCACGCCGTATGAGAGAAGGCACGCCCTGCTGTTAAAGCACGTCTTCCTGTATCTCCTGGGTCAGGATCTCGCCGTATCTACCGCTGCGAACTACCTGATCGCAGCTACGCATCTGTCGCTGAGGGACATCGCTGACATTGTTGGTGCAGGCCCTTTGGAAATCGCGTCCGTCTGGGCGGCGCTGCGCGTGCGTGAAATGCCTGTCTCGGCCTACATCCTGGCAAAGTCGCTGCTTCGGCTTCTGTGCCGCTATCGACAGCAAGGTTGGTCGGACTCCTACAGTTTCCATATCACCGATACCCTCCCCTTGCCGGCCCGCGATGCCTATGCGGGCGTCCATTCTGGAAATGTGTTCCTGAGCGTGGACGAGGAAGCTGCGATTGTGCGGCATCTGGACGGGACCGTCGCGGCGCTTGCATCACTGGCATCGGTTTCGTACGAGGCACTTTGCGATACGGGGATGTTGCTGTGTGCCTACCAGTTTGCCATGCGACCCATCCAGATCGCGATGCTGAGCATGCGAAACGTCCGCATCTGGCACGATGTCCAGGATGGCTTGCCAACTGTCCATCTGACGTTCCATATGGCCAAGCAGCGCAGTAAAGCCGGGCAGCGACCTCTTACGCGCCGGGTCAAACGCGAGTGGGCGCCGGTATTCGTTGCGCTCGATAAATGGCGGCGGCTCGGCGGAGCCACTGGTAACGCGCACTTCTTCAATGTGCAATCGAACACCGAGGCTGGGGCTCGCATCGCTGCGCTGGTGCGTAAGCTGATTGGTTCCGATGATCTCGGATCGGCCACGGATTTGCGGCATACAGCAGCCCAACGACTCGTTGACGCCGGTGCCAGCCACGAGGAACTCGCCGAGTTCATGGGGCATTCGTACGTCCAGACCGGACTGGTGTACTTCCGGACGTCGGCCTCTCACGCGGAACGGGTCAACCGCGCGCTCGGTGCATCGGACATCTACCGACGGGTGGCGAAGATCGCGCACGACCGCTTCATCTCCTCTGAAGAGCTCAGCCAACTCAAGGGCGACCAGCAGATCGCCGGCGTGCCTCACGGCATTCCGATCGCAGGCATCGGCGGCTGTACTTCGGGACAGCCCGCGTGCCCCTACAACCCGGTGACGTCGTGCTACGGGTGCAGGAAGTTTATGCCCTTGCATGACAGGGCGATGCACGAGAGCGTGCTGGCCTCGATGCGCGAGGTGGTCCTGTTCTTTGCGCAGAGTTCTCGCGGCGATACCCGGTCTCCCACCTATCTGCAGTTGCAGCGCACGATCGCCGAGATACAGGCGGTCATCGACGAACTGGAAATCGAGAACTGATGAACCGATGAACCCACACTACTCTGCGTTCATCGAACTGGGCAAGGCCCTCGCCCGCGAAAAGGGGCTGTCCTGGGAAATGCCTCTTGACGAGGCTGGTGCCGCACAAGACGGCGTCGGCTGGAACCTGACTATGGTCGCCGGCGATGTGCCACCGCCAGCCTGCTACCTGCGGGACCTCGGTGCGGACACGAAGGCGCTGACGATCGTCAATGCAGTGCGTGCTGAACGCGGACAGTCACCACTGGCCAGTAAGCCGCTGTCCACCGCATGGCAGGACCTGGTCAAGGCGGCCGTCGCCGAGCAACTGCTGTTCAGGCGGAACACCACAGGACATGTGTATCAGCACATCCTTCGCCCGCTGCGCGTAGTCGCTACTTGCGTAGACAGGGAGCCGTGGGAACTGACCGTTGATGACCTGCACGTTGCCATCCGCATAGGCACGGCTGTCCAGGCTTCAGGGAAACTGGGGGATGCGGTGGTTGGCATCGTCAAGGTCGTGTTCGACGCCCAGCACATCTGTGACGCCGGTCCATTGTACCCGGCGCTTGCCGTTCCGCGGATGAAAGGCAAAAGCGCGATCAGGGCAAAACATACGTGGTCGCCGGACAAGCTTCGTGACGATCTCGAGGCCCGCAAGCGGAGCGAGCGTCTGCCAAAACGTCGGGCATTCTGGGAACTGACGCGCATCGTGATGACTGAAAAGCCGCGCACATTGATGGACGAACTGCGCTTTGCGGCGTTGCGCACGATGATCATTACGGGAATGCGGTCGGGCGAAGCCGCTCTTTTACCCGCTGACTGGAAGCGGGAGCGCACGTACCGGGATTCGAAGGGACGGACAGCCGGTGAATCCGGTGGGATCTCTACGTCACTGATGGTTCGCCACTTCGCAGAAAAGCAGCAGGAGGATGAAACGGACAGTCGGGTCCTGTATGAAGCGACCCAGCCGGTGCCAGAGATGTTCCGGACGCTGCTGACAGAGACGCTTGACCACGTGGCCAGGATCACGGAACCGCCGCGCGCGACGCTGAAGCTGCAATGCGAAACGGGTCGGCTGCTGCCATGGTATCCGGTCGACAGCGTCGTGCCCTTCATCGAAATCTATACGCGCCTCATGGGCAATCCGTTCTGGCTGGACATTGAACGGGAACCGTTCATCGAACGCTATCGGAACAGCTTCGATCCTGCCGTCCTTGCTGAACTGCACGAATATCAGCACGAGCGTCGTCGCCGTGGCGACCTGACGCTCGACGCGGCGGTGTACCAGTTCGCTCATCGTCTGAAGACAGCGATGCGCGGCGGCAAGACCAGTTTGCGCTTCCGTCATGGCGACGGCTCACCCATCAGCCTTGTGGAGCGCATGGAATGGCATGCGACGTACCTGCACGTCGGCGAGCTCGAGGAGCACATCCGGCTCACGACACCAACCAAGGTATCCGACACTATGCCTCTGCCGCTGGCGGTTGGCTCCGTTCAACCGTACGAGCTTCTGTTCGTGCAGCCAAAGCGTTCACTCGCAGAAGAACGCAATGAGCTGCTCTGTGACGTCAATCGCTATATGTGTGTCCGCCGCCCGGGTCCCGACCTGATTCAGTTGGCGCTCGGCGAGCACTCAACCTGCGAAACCGTATTCGAGAAATACGGGCAAACCGACGAGGACCGTGCCCTGCGGATGGAATCGCATATGTTGCGCCATCTGCAAAACACCGAGCTGTTCCGGCTCGGTGTTGCCGACACAATCATCTCGAAGCGCTTTAACCGGCGCAGCGTCGCGCAGAGCTACGAGTACGATCATCGCAGCCTCACGGAAGATCTTGACCACATTGAAATTCCGCAGGAGATCGAAATCATGCTGGGCGAGAAAGCCAGCACGGTTGCCCGACTCATCAAGGGCGGCAAGGCCAGCGGACCGATCGTCGATACCTTCCAGCGCATCCAGGCCATGGAAGGAAACATGGCTGCGTACGAATACCTGCGCGCCGAGGCAGACGGATTCCATGTCACCCCGTACGGGCATTGCCTGAACTCGTTTACGGTCGACCCTTGCCCGAAACATCTGGAGTGTTTCGCTGACTGCCGCCACCTCTCGGCGACCGACCTGCCTGAGCAGCGGCAGAATCTGATCCGGCTCGAGGGCAAGTTCAAACAGGCCGTGGAGACGATCAGGTCACGGCCTTCGACGAGCATCGGCTGGCAAAATCAGCTCGAGCACGCGGAAAAGCGCATGACCGGCTTGCAGAAGCTGCTTGCGACGTCGCCTGGCGAACACCCCTTCCCTGATGGCGTTGACCTGTCACTGTCCCGACAGCGCGGAGTACTTGATGACTGACAACACTGGATCGGTATCGGCCAGCGACGAGCAGATGCATGAGATTCTTGAGAGGCTACTGGCTGCCGATGACGACATTACGGCGCGCGCCGTTGCACGATTGCATCCGACCATCAACGCAGCGTCCTCGATCACCCGCAGTGAGTTGCGCAGCAGGCTGCTTGCTGAATATCAGCAGCGGCAGGCCGACTACCGACGTTGGCGCGGCCGTGTTGCCAAACGGTCGGGCGCCGATACCGCAGCATCGCTCGCCGACAAGGATGCCCGGATTGCCGAACTGGAAGCCGCCGTTCAACTGCTGACGGCGTCTCATCTCGCAATGCTTCGAGCCGTTGGCGAACTTGGCGGCTTCAGCAAGTGGGTGAAATTCTATGAACAGTATCGTGAGGCCCGTGACAAGCTTGCAGGATTCGGCGCCATACCGGCTGCACCAGTCGCGGCCATGCCGGCAGAGCGGGATCGGAAAACGATCAAACCATAGTGCTTACTGGATCCCCCAGGCTGTGAAACGGCCGGGGTTCGCGGCGGGAGCTGCATCCCTCCCGAAAGGAGCATCAGATGTCCTATTGCCACTTCTTCCAGACCCTGTACGACGAGACGCACCCGGTCGGCAACCTCGGCCGTGGCACCCACTACTCCGTGCTTCGTGCACCGGTCTGGCACGACGAGTTGCTAAACCGGATCGAGCGGTGCGCGTTTCTCGACTTCGCCGTCATCTGGGATGAAGACCACGATGATCGTGTGATCGACGCGGTCATGGTGCTTTACATCAGCGGCTTGCTTCCCCCTGTACGATATATCGGCGAAAGAAAAGGTGTACTGACTGTGCTTCTGGCACCCGACGTCGTGCAGAACTGGGAAGCGGATAGACTGGAACAGTATCGCGACGAGATCAACGGCATCTGCGAGTGCCTCGAGGACCCGTGGTCCGCGCAGGTCGATAGCGCCGATGGTCAGGACCATTCGATCATCCACGCATCACGCGAAGACGTCGCCATCTATCTCAAAAACATCGACATGCTGTGGCGCCTCGGCGTGAACCCCAAGACGCAAATCGGCTAGCCAGCGTTAAGCCGCGCGCAGCGCAACACCGGCGGCGCCAGGAGAGCGATGTGAGGTGAAATCCCGTTGCGTCGCTCCGTCATAAGAAACGCAACAAACACCGGGTCGTCGGCGCGCAACAGGCAACCCATCCAAAGTGGGCGTCCTGTGGACAACTCGGCCGCCTTACCCTTTGAAATATAACCAAACCCGGAAAACCAAAACCGGCGCAACACCACGCCATAGGTACCAAGATTCACACTGTTGGTATGTTTTGAAGTGTTGCGTATTTCTGGCATCCGGCAACGGTTGTTCAAGCCTCTCAGCAGGATTTTGCGCAACAGAAAGCGCCACTTCGGTTATGCAACGGTGAGCGCACAACATTTCTCCCTGAAGACCATTTAGGACGCTGACAAACCTTGGCGCCGGAGCTTGCCGCGAACACGCAACACAAGACCATAAGTGCCAAGAAGCAAAGAATAGAACGGTCGTGCTTTTAGGTCGAAGCAATGCGACGCAAGCGTCGTGATGCCGCGGTCCGCCCCGGACGCCCGTCAAGGCGTCAGTCTGTGAGCGATCTTGTCGGGATCACGGGCGGTGAAGGTCTGGGCGATGCCGCTGATGGGCGCATTCAGAACGCCGGCCGCCCGATTGGTCCAGACAAGGCTCAGCGAACATCCATCCAGCGCCTCATGCGCAAACACGTTGGCTTCTGCGGGACGGATTCTCGCCAACGCTGCGTCAACCTCGTCCGGGCTGATGCAGTCCGGCAGATAGCTGATCCGAACCTTGCCGAGCATCTGCTGTTCGAGCATGATCGTCACCTCGCGTGGCCGGCCGATACGTCGGCGTACGGACTTGAAGCGGTGGCAAAAAAATGGCCCGCACTTCGCGGACCCTTTTCTGGCGAGGCACGGACAGGCGGCCAGTTTCCCGCCAGCCCCGCCGGTGCCCCGCGTTGCGGCACGTGCCGTTAATGCCGTTAACACGCACCACGTCTACATGGTAGTCACTGCGGCCGCGCGCGGCGGCGTTTTTATCCCCGTCGCACCTGCACGAGCGCGGACCTCGGGTGGCCGGTCCGGGAAGCCAGTACTTGCCGGATGGTGGCGAGCGATTGCTCGGCGACCGCGCTCGGTGTGATATGCCGCGGTGCACTGAACTGCGGCGCCTTCACGCCGAGCGTCCGGCACACCACTGACAGGTATGGCTTCGACCCGCTGTACCGCTGCGCTGCTGCAGCGATTGCTGCATCGCCGACCTGCTCGCGCAGCCATGCAAGCGTGCGGCGGTCCCGTTCATTCTGCACGCGCACCAGATGCTCCATGACGCCCTCCAGAACTGTATGTACAACCATACTGTATATATATACAGGTGCCGGGCGTTTTTCAAGGGGATATTAGCGCGTCGCAAAAATCGCACGATGTGACCGGAGAACGAGCGGCCGCTTCACAGGAACGCCGGCGAATTACGGCAGCCGGCATCAGCTGTATCGCTGTACGCGACCTCTGTCAAATGACGCTTCCGTGAAGTTATGCACAGAATTGGTGGATGAGGCTGTGGACAACCTATCGGCAATTGGCCGTAAGCACGTGATTTACATGCCGCTTTTGCTGCATTGCGTGATAAACGTCCCCGCAAGGTGATTTGCGAAGGTCGCCGAGGATCGGATGCGTGCTGCGACTCAGGAGCCCGCCAGGCCGGCGCGAAACCCCGAGATGTCCAGCACGTGCCGTGCGCGTGTCACGGCGACATACAGCAGCCGCAGCTCTTCCTCGTCGAGGGTGGGCTGACCCTCGGTATTCCTGAACCGGAAGTCATTGATGACCCTGACCCGCCCGTACTCCAGTCCTTTCGCCCGGTGAATTGAAGAGATCACATAGTCGGCACCGTTTTCCGGCGTGACGTGTCGCGCCAACGCGCGCAGATAGCCGGTGCCGCGCTCGTCGACGATCTGCACAACGGGTAGCAGGTCCCGGCCGAATGCGCTTCGGGCAAACGACTGCACCTCCTGCCAGGTTTCGAACAGCGAGAAAGCTGCCGGTCTGAACGCACGCCTGCCCGCAAGGAGTTGCTCCGCCCCGTCCGCAAATGCCTCGATCTCGCCGGCACGCATCCGGATGGCAGGTTTGTGGCCCGATTCGATACCCGCCGCCAGACGCCAGATGGCGGTCACGTTCTTGCGGCACAGGACCGCATCAACGGGCGGTGCCTGGGCCGGGTCGTCCACCACAATCGAGCCGATCGTCTCCTGTCCCTGCACGGGTACCTTCTCACCGAGCAGCTGCAGGATCCGGCTGGCGAGTCCGGCCAGCGTCGGACCAAACCGGAAGGATTTCGTGAGTCGCGTTTCGGGGGCGTCAATCGTCGACATGGCATTGACCGCACCGCGCCACTCATAGATCTGCTGGTACGGATCGCCGACGTAGACGATCTGGGCATGGTGCTGCCCTCCGAGCACCGACAGCATCACTTCGTCACTGTCCTGCGCTTCGTCAAACAGGATGAGATCCGCGTTGATGCGCGGCCCCGATTGCGACCAGACCTTCAGGACCACATCGGGTGAAATGGCATTACGTCCGCGCGGGTCGAGACTCTCGTGCCAGTGCCGCACGACGAATGGCAGGAGTTTCTCCTGCAACCAGCGCGCGGCGACTTCGCCGATCTTCTCATCGACGGGAATGTGGGCGGCCCGTGGTTCGGGATCGGCTGAACGGCAGAAACGTCCAAGCCCGTCGACGATCATCCGCCCCAGATCGAAAGACGCAACCTCGACCGTCTTCCCCGTGATGGCGGGCACATCCACGCCGCCAATCCCATACCGTGCCGCCAGTTCCTGAGGCGGCTCGACTGGGAGACTCATCCGCTCACGCAACGCCCGCTCAACAGCGCCATACGCCATCGAATGCATGGTCCGCACAAGCATGCTGGATGGGAACTCTCGCCTCGCGTACTCGGCGATCTCCCGGTTGAACGCCAGATAGGCGCCCCGCCGGCCAGGCAGGCGATTGGCAATCAGGCGCAGCGTGGACGTCTTCGCGGCCCCGGCGTACGCCTTGACCTTGATGTTTCCACCGGACCCGACCGCGCGCAGCGCGGCCTCCTGTTCCGCCGTGGGCGTGAATGATCTGGGCATTGCGACGGGGACCACCGTGCTAAATGCAGCAGTGTGCCCGAAAAATTCTCCACCGGTCTGTTAGCCTTGAGATCCGCGGTAATACTCCATCGAACGGTTCATCCGTATCCCGGTTCAAGGTACGCCACCAGCATTTCCTCTGGCCAACGGCCTGCCCTCAACAACCGACAATGAACCAGAACAGACCGTGGAGCATCGACGACATCGCCCATCAGCACGGCAGGCGCGTAATCATCACCGGTGCCAACAGCGGCATCGGCTATCACACCGCTGCCATACTGGCTCGCAAAGGCGCGGAGGTCGTGCTCGCCTGCCGTGACGGGCAGCGCGGCGCCGATGCGCGCGCCCGCCTGCAGAGGGAAATGCCCGGCACGCGATTGCAGCTCGAACGGCTGGATCTCGCAAGCCTTGCTTCCGTGCGCGCGTTTGCGAGCTTGAACTCGCGCGGTGCCGGCCGCTCGACATCCTCATCAACAACGCGGGCGTCATGGCGCCGCGCCAGCGCCTAGAAACGGCCGATGGCTTCGAATTGCAGTTCGGCACTAACGTACTCGGGCATTTCGCGCTGACCGCCCTGCTGTTGCCGCTTCTCGACATGGCAGCAGAGATTTCGGCCGAACGGCCACGCGTGGTCACGATCGCTTCTATCGCGCACAAGACCGGGCGGCTCGACTTCGACGACCTTCACGCAACGCGTCACTACGGGCCAATGATCGCCTATCGACAGTCGAAGCTCGCCAACCTCATGTTCGCGTTCGAACTCGCTCGCCGTTTGCGCGCCGCGCGATCGCGCGTGATGTCGGTTGCCGCGCATCCCGGCGTTGCCAATACGAATCTGTTCCGTGCCGACCATTTTCCCGCAAGCCGCATGGTCCAGTCCGCGCCAGGCGTCGCGATCGACACGCTGTTGAACAGTGACCAGGCCGGCGCGCTGCCAACGCTCTATGCCGCTACAGCGGCCGAAGTCGTCGACGGCGGCTACTATGGTCCGCGCGGATTGTTCGAAACGCGCGGTGAAGCCGTGGGACCGGCGAGCGTCGCCAGTCAGGCATGCAACAAAACCGATGCAAGACGACTCTGGCAGGCCTGTGAGTCGCTGACTGGAACGGCGTTCACATAGCGCAAGGCACCGCGGATCGCCGAAAACGCGAATCTTATGGTATGGATTCCTATTATTGGCGATCCGCATCTGCCGTTTCTGGCAAGTCGAAATAAACCCGACTTCCAACCTCCCGAGCGACGTATGCTGATCGCTGAGCGGTCGGATGGCGAGGCCGCTGCGGTGAATATTCCGCATGCAGTCGGGATAGGTCACATTCGAACGGGAAGCACAGCACGCTTTGAGAAACGCACAGCCTCGCTGTGCGTTTCCGTCGACTAAACGCATCCAGATCCGGAACCCCTATCTTTGCAGCCTGGCTTGCAACGCCCTTCGCCTGGTCAGGCTCGCCTCGGGCCAGTAATCCTTCGCGGAGTAATACTCGGCGACGGCCGGTGTACTGGTGGGGAGCACCACCCAGGGCTGCTTCGAGGACACAAAAATATGGATGTCGGGTGGGAGGCGGTCCGGGTCATCTAACGTGCCGACCCGCACGAAACACACCGCATCACCCGGGCCCGCGTAGTGGCTCCAGACCGCCACATGACAGATCGGGCAACGGGCGATTTTCTGCCCCTTTCCGCTCTGCGACGGTGTTACCACGATCTCAGGCGTGCCAGCGAGAAGCTTCACGCGGTCGGCTTCGATCATCGCATTCAGCGCAAACGACGCCCCCGATTCGCGCTGACACCAGCGGCAGTGGCAGCATTGGACGAACATGGGGCTGCTGCACAGGCGATATCGTACCGCACCGCAAGTGCACCGACCGTCCAACTGGAACTTATCCATGACGCACACCTCCCATTCGAGTCCGGGCAAAAGGCGCACGGCCATCGTAGGTGGTGCAGTCCGTTATCGCAAGCAATCCGTGCGGCGGGCGACATTTTTCAGACGCCGCCTTCTTTGGTGCAGTCTCCTGCACGGTGCGCCGGAATTCTCGCCAGCGAAGACCCCGCGTGGTGCCGTCTGGATGGCACGCGGACTGTGATTGTCTTGTCACCCTTACCGTGCCGCGGGCCAGTATCATCTATTGCTGACTTGGCGCACTGCGCGTGCGGGCGTTTATCTGATTTTTAGAAGAGGCAGTCGGTGGGTATTGAGACTTGTAGCGGCTGATCGTCGTTGCGTACACGATGCAGGCAGTGGCTTCCCGCCAAGGCGGCGCGTAGCCTGTTGAGACGGCGGTCTACGTCCTGCCACTGGGTGGCGTCCAGTAAAGACGCGTCGGACAGCGCATAAGTGATTTTGGTGTCGAGTTCAGTGAAAAGGATCGGTAGCAACGAAAGATGATGCCGATTCACGTACATGAATATTCCTCTTTTCTGTAATGCCGGGGGCACTCTAGCACGGTCACTGTTCTGAAGCCCCGCAACTGTTGCGACGCCAGTAATTCCCCTTATTGCTTCACGGCATCACATGGCGGCGAGCAACGTCTCTTGCCGAATGCCCCTTTGTAGTGTGCGATCGCCGGTGGAACCGGATCGTTCCAGCTGAATGCGCGCAACCGGCCACCGACGTAGCCAGACCGTGTTTTGGGGGATGCCCAGATCTTCCACGACTACTATGGTGTCGACCTGGGGACTCCCTTGCTCTAGCCCTGAACGCGCCGCCTTCAATTGGCACCGCGCGTGCCAGTTTTAACGCAAAACGGGACGCATCACGGCAGACGCAGGTGCAGACCATACGATATGTAGTACTCTTTAATTGTTGAATTTGATTTATGTCAAACGATGTATGGGCCGCCGCACACGTGCATATTGCCGTTGGTTCAAGTAATTTTGTTCCCAATGGTCGTGCCAGCCGCTGTTTTCCGGCCGTCTGGCGGTAACAAAATTGCCTGCATCGACGGGAACGCGGACGATCGAACGACAGCTGGACTCAACAGCAACTGCGTTCGATGACCCGCAGGTGAGTATCTGTTCAGCGCCGCGGACATGTTGTCATGCGAGTCTGTCCGTGTCCGCGTGCGCGACGAAGCGCCACCCGTTAAAGACACATAGACAAATACATTTATTGGAAGACGGCGCGGGACCGTTTCATGTAAGAGACGAAGTCTAAACAGGACACGTTGACAGTAGGCAGTCCGCAGGGATTTTGCAGTTCGGCATCAGTTGTGGAAGCGCCAATTGCCGACCTTCGTTACTGATCAGCTCACGCCCGTTCAACTTCGCGGACGCGATAATGAATAGGTCGTTCTCGTCGACGCCTTTTGACTGTATCGATCATCGTTAATGCCGAGCAGCGCCTTGATCCGCATGGCCTCCGATAGCACGGCCGCAGTCATGGGGAGCCACGCAACATTTTGACTACGCAACCATGTGGAACATTCAGGCAGTTTATGCCCCACCTCTTCTAGCGCGACCACCGCCATTACAATACGTTGAGCCGCGATTTCATTGGCGATCCACGTCCACAATGAAGGAAATTGATCAATCGGATAGTTGTCCCAGGCGTGCATCATTGACGATGCGTCAAACGCCTGCATAGAATCGCTCCAGCATATGTAGGTCGTTTATCTTCAACCCATCAAGATAGCTGCTCGCCCGCGCTAACGATATGTTCTTCGCGCTGAGCGAGTCGAGCACTGCACGGACATAATAGTCGCCGAAAATGTGCCTCGGTTCCCTATGCCGGTACATACGTGTACCGCCTTCTTCCTGCTCGAAGTGTTGCTCTGCACGCCATTGCCGGTAGGCAGCATATTGACGGCGCGAGAGGCGTCCCGCATCGAGCAAGCGCCGCAAAATGACTTCTCCACTGACGCCCCAGAGCCTACGCCATGGCTGCAACCAGTTATCGAAATCGGCCGCTTCTCTTGGTCGAGTGTTGTCGGCGATGCGAGCAAGGAGTTCATCGGGGACCAAGAGATGACCGGCGAAAGCGTTGGCCTCTTGCTCTCGCCCTTCATAAGACGTCATGTCGCCCTCATCGTCGATCGAACTCTCGCAATGCAGGAGCAGATGTCCGAGCTCATGCATTAGCGTGAAACACTGTTGCGGCTCCCACGGCTGTTTTTTGACAACGATTACGGGACACACTGCATCAAAAATGCTGAATCCGAGTATTGGACTGTCCTTGGCGATTTGCCACTTGCCCCCGTATCCGTTGCTTCTAAAGACAAGAATGCCCCGTTTCTCAACTGCGTGACGATACGACTCAAAGTTGTTCACATCCGTGAGATCCAGCCAAGCGCGTACGAGACGAGCTGCCTCCTTCGGATCGTTATTCGGAACCTCAAACGGTCTGAATACGGGCAATACGGCATCGTCGAGATCCTCGCGCAGACTGACGTAGACGTCGCGCTGTCGTTCGACTCGCTCAATCAGCGCTTTCATCTTTCCCGACAGTTCTGGCTTCTGATTCGTCAGCGTCCGGAATGCGGAACTATGAACGACCTCCTCATTCACTGGGCTTGGTTCCAGAAAGAACAGGACGCCGCGTCCGAAATACGCAGCTACCTTGCTTAAGGCAATGCTGATCAAGTCCACCGTTCACGACTGTCATGCGTTATAGCGTGGACGTGCAATGGCGAAAGTAAAAACGTAATGAAGCAACTGACACTGGCGATGGCTGTCGATCAATGCGCAGGATTCGGGGCGCAGCGCAAACCTACGCGACGCGAAGCGTTTCTCGACGAGATGAACACGATCGTGCCGTGGGCGCAACTGTGCGCAGTGGTGGAGCCGTTTTATCCGAAACGCGGCAATGGTCGCCCGCCGATTGCGCTGGAGCGCATGTTGCGGATTCACTTTGTGCAGCACTGGTTCAACCTTGCCGACCTTGCGTGCGAAGAGGCGCTGTACGACAGCCTCAGTATGCGCCGTTTTGTGGGCATTGACCTGGGCAGCGAAACGGTGCCGGACGCCACCACCTTGCTCAAATTCCGGCACCTGCTGGAAGAGCACAAGCTGGGAGAGCGAATCTTCGCCGAGGTAGGCCTGGTGTTGCAGGAGCGCGGAGCGAAGCTCAAGAGCGGCACGATCGTCGACGCGACACTGATCGGTGCACCCTCGTCGACGAAGAACAAGGAGAAGGCGCGTGACCCCGAAATGCATCAGACGCGAAAGGGCCAGCAATGGTATTTCGGCATGAAGTTGCACATCGGTGTGGACAGTCAGAGTGGGCTGGCTCATAGCGCGGTCGTGACGGCCGCGAACGTGCACGACAAACACCCACTGCCACAGTTGCTGCACGGTGAGGAGCAACGCGTGTACGGTGACAGCGCGTACACGAGCCAGAAAGCACTGATTCACAGCAAGGCTCCGAAGGCACGCGACTTCACCAACAAGCGCACGCGTCGCAAGGACATCGTCGACGAAGTGGCGCGGCGCAAGAACCGCAACAAGTCGAAGATCCGTGCCCGGGTCGAGCACGTGTTCGCGGTCGTGAAGCGGCTGTGGGGCTTCACGAAGGTTCGCTACCGCGGCCTGGCGAAGAACGCCAATCGCGCCTTCGTCGCGCTCGCGCTGGCCAATCTCTACATGTGGCGAGGTCGTTCGACGGCACAGGTACGCCCGTAAAGGGCCGAAAGCGGGCGAAAAGCCCGTGCGGAGCCCCTCAAGGGGCATAACGTGAGCTGCAATGCCCCGCTTTTACGGCTGTTATTCGCGATCTCGAAAGATTACACATGCCTTGATCGCAATCAGTCGTGTTTACACGGCTTGATCAGCATTGCCTTAACTGGTTGAACGTCATCGCTCCTTGCCCTTGCATGACCGCCTCCATCGTCACCGGAGCTATGCCCCGTTCCGACGCGAGGTCGCCCGGTGTCATTCGCCTATCGGCGCAACACCAAGCGACTCGGTCCGGGTTGATGAAGTCAATGCGTTCCATTCGGAAATTATACCGTTAGCTCTCGATGTCTATGTCAAACGAGATATGGGATGCGGTGCAGTGGGATGATGAAGGTTGAGCTAACCAAACTCGGTGCCAGGCAATCAACGACACCAATGGTATCGTTTGACACTTCACTTCCGCCTTGTTCATCCCGGGCGATGCGGTTACCTCGATTGCAAGGTTAAACTTCTGCGTCTGCGACCCGAAGAAGGAACAAGCGATCAGGTTCGACAGACCGAACCAGCCCCGATCACGTTGGGTTAGGCGACCCGAGCTGTCTGCTGGCGCTTCGGTCGCGACATGCGCGACGGTACGCAGGCCGGGTTGTCGCAACTGCATAGGGCCCTGCGACCCGTTCAAACAAAGCGGTTTACGGAAAACGGGGCGGCCAAAAAGGCCCTCTCGAAAGTGCGCCGTGCCGCGCGGGACGCCCGCAAGGGTCGAAGTCGGCGGTGTGCTCGCTGCGTGATTCGACCGCAATCATTGCCGTGCGGCCCGCCCACACGTGCATGGTGTCGCGGACGGCGCACAGTCTCTTGCAAACGCCCCTTCCGCCACATTGACATATGACGTCTCACCTATTATCTTAGCCAAATCTGCCGATCCGACTGAATCCGAAATCGGCCGAAGCGCTCTCTCAGAACCGGAGGCGGATTGCTTGCAGACGCGGCGTGCTTACATCGCGACCCGTAACCCCGATGGGGATGGAGGCACTCATCCTTTGGGCGATAAAGTTCGTCGAATAAGCGCATGTCGATCCAGAACCCACGGCGCTGCTGAATGAACGGTCGTTGAGACCTTTGGTGACGGGATCGGTCGAGGCGAATACGCAACACCACTAACCTGTGAGCTTTCGGATGGACAAAGTGCATCGCAACTTGATCGGCGGCAAATGGGTTGACGGCATCGGCGTCAACGAGAACCGTAACCCTTCTCTTCCCGACGAACTGATCGGCCTGTACGCCCGCGCCGGTCGAGAAGAGTTGGATGCAGCGGTCGACGCTGCACGCGCCGCGCAGCCGGCATGGGCCGCAACTACGCCTCAGGCACGGGCCGACGTGCTTGCCCGGACTGGCGATGCGATCCTTGCACGGGCACACGAAATCGGCAATCTGCTGGCGCGTGAAGAAGGCAAGCCGTTACAGGAGGCCATCGGCGAGGCGCACCGCGCGGGCCAGATCTTCCAGTTCTTTGCAGGCGAGGCGCTGCGTATGACAGGTCTGAAGATCGATTCGGTTCGCCAGGGCGTGGAAGTGGATGTGACCCGGGGCCCGCTTGGCGTAGTAGGGCTGATCACACCCTGGAATTTTCCGATTGCCATCCCCGCATGGAAGACCGCGCCGGCGCTGGCTGCCGGTAATGCCGTCATTCTCAAGCCGGCAGATCTCACACCGGGATGCGCGCATGTCATGGCGCAGATCCTCCTGGAGGCCGGCTGCCCGCCGGGCGTCTTCAACCTGGTGATGGGGTCGGGCGCGACCCTCGGCCAGGCGTTGGTGGATAACCCCGATGTTGCGGCCATTTCCTTCACTGGCTCGGAACGGGTGGGACGGCAAATCGCGCTGGGCTGCGCCGCTGGACTGAAGAAGGTCCAGCTGGAGATGGGCGGCAAAAACCCGATGGTCGTGATGGATGACGCTGACCTGGAGATGGCCGTGAAGGCCTGCCTGAACGGCGCGTTCTATTCGACCGGCCAACGCTGTACCGCATCATCGCGACTGATCGTGCAGAAAGGTATCCACGACGCCTTCGTCGCCGCGCTCGAGACGTCGCGCGGCGCACTGCGGATCGGCGATCCACTGGAAGCAGATACCCAGATCGGACCTGTGGTTTCCGAGGCTCAGCTCGCCGTCAACCTGGACTATGTGGCCCTGGCTGCGCGCGAGGGGTGCGAGGTGCGCGGCGGCGAACGGCTGGAGCGTGAAGGGTGGTTTCAGCGGCCGGCGCTGTTCATCGGCGCGAGCAACGACATGCGCTCCTCGCGTGAAGAAATCTTCGGCCCCTGCGCGTCGGTCATCAAGGTGGCCGATTTCGACGAAGCACTCGCGGTGGCCAACGATACCCCGTTCGGGTTGTCCTCGGGCATCTGCACGACCTCGCTCAAACACGCCACCTTATTCCGTCGTAGCTCGACCGCGGGCATGGTGATGGTCAACCTGCCGACCGCGGGCGTGGACTATCACGTGCCCTTCGGTGGTCGAAAGGCATCCAGCCTCGGCCAACGCGAGCAAGGGCCGATGGCCATGGACTTCTACACCGCCGTCAAGACTGCCTATGTTTCCGCAGGCTAGGCACATGATCATGATGAAACACCTGGCGCAAAAACTCGCGGAACTACTGGGCCCCATCGGCTGGCTCAGCGGTGCCGATGCGGCGGGCTACAGCCGTGACTGGCTGAACCGTTACGGTGAGCCTCCCCTGGGTGTGGCCCGGCCCACATCGACCGCCGAGGTGGCGGCAGTCGTCGCCGCCTGCCACGATGCTGGCGTCCCGCTGACCCCGCAGGGCGGAAATACCGGGTTGTGCGGCGCCGCGATGCTTGGCAAACCAGGCGGCGTAATCCTGTCGCTTTCGCGGATGACAAAGATCGGACGGCCCGACCGTGCAGCCGAGAACATTGAGGTTGAAGCTGGCGTCGTGCTGGCCGCCTTGCACGAGGCGCTAAATGCTCACGGGCTGATCTTTCCGCTGCATCTTGGGGCCGAGGGATCGGCCCAGATCGGCGGGCTGATCGGCACGAACGCGGGCGGCAACCACGCGCTGCGCTACGGCATGATGCAGGACCTCATACTCGGCCTGGAGGTGGTGCTGCCTGATGGCCGCGTCTGGAACGGCCTGCGGGCGGTGCAAAAGGACAACTCGGGCTACCAGTTGCGACGCCTGTTCTGCGGCGCGGAAGGCACACTGGGAGTGGTTACGCGCGCCGTGCTGAAGCTCTACCCCGCCCCGCGCAATCGGGCTACGGCGCTGCTCACGATTCCCGACGTGTCCTCGCTGCTGGCGTTCGGCAAGCGCCTGCGGGCAGACGCATGCGAGTTCATCAGCGGGATGGAGTTCTTTTGTGATTTCGGGCTCGACATGGCGCTGCGCCATGTACACGGCCTGAGCTATCCACTACAGGAGCGCGCGCCCTGGTACCTGCTCGTGGAGATGACCGCCGGTTCGGCGCTGGTCCCGCTGGAGCAGATACTTGAGGCTGCACTTGCCGACGGGCTGGAATCTGGCGAGGTGCTCGACGGCGTGGTTGCCGTCAATGACACGCAGCGCGCGACGCTTTGGCGTTTGCGCGAGGAACAGCCCGAAGGCCAGCGGTTGGAAGGCACCCAACTGAAACACGATGTCTCCGTACCGCCCGGGCGGCTCGCCGAATTCATTGAGCAAGCTTCCGTGTTGTGCGGGCGCGTGTTGCCCGGCGTGCGTGTGAACCCGTTCGGCCATCTGGGCGATGGCAACACGCATTTCAACCTGACACCACCTTTGGGTCAATCGGGCTTTGGCGAGCTGGCATCGGAATTCGCGCAACGGATCGGCGCGCTCGCGGGTTCGCTGGGAGGCAGCTTTGCCGCCGAGCACGGTCTTGGCCGGTCCAAGGTATCACTCGCAGACGCACTCCGCTCGCCGGAAGAGCGTTCCTTGATGGCCGCCATCAAACAGGCCATCGACCCTGGAAATCTGATGAACCCCGGCGCTGTGCTGCACCAGTGACGCGGGACCGTGACTCACGACTTGGGAACTCATGAAATGACACGCAATGGCGGACAGTTATTGGTCGAAAGCCTGATCGCGCTTGGGGCAACGAAAAGTTTCGGTATCCCTGGCGAAAGCTATCTGGCGGTGCTGGATGCACTGCACGACACCACCGGGCGGCTGGACTATGTGTTGTGCCGCAACGAGGGGGGCGCCGCTTTCATGGCCGCGGCCTATGGCAAGCTGACCCGCAGCCCCGGTATCTGCTTTGTCACGCGCGGTCCAGGCGTCACTAACGCTTCGATCGGTGTGCACACGGCGATGCAGGACAGCGCGCCCATGCTGTTGTTCGTCGGCCAGGTGGGCACCGACATGAAAGGGCGCGAGGCCTTTCAGGAAATCGACTATAAGGCCGTCTTTGGTAGCATGGCCAAGTGGGCGGTCGAGATCGACGATGTTGACCGCATTCCCGAAATCCTTGCCCGCGCGTGGAAGACGGCAACCACGGGACGCCCCGGTCCGGTAGTCATCGCACTGCCAGAGGATATGCTGACCTCCCGCACGGAGGCCGCGCCGCTTCACGGCCCGGCAGACATCGCCGAGCCTGCCCCGGACGCCGAGGCGCTACGTAAAGCCCGGCATCTGCTCGCGACAGCCCAACGCCCACTGCTACTCATCGGCGGCTGCAACTGGAACGAGTCGGGCCGCGTCGCTCTGCAGCGCTTCGCCGAAGAATCGCGCATCCCCGTGGTCGCCGCGTTCCGGTACCAGGATCAGTTCGACAACTTCTCGCCCGCGTTTTGCGGCGAAGCCGGCGTCGGGATGCCTGCGCACGTGCGAAAGCTGATGACCGAGGCTGACGTCATCCTGGCCGTGAACGTCCGGTTCGGCGAGATGACCACCGACGGCTACACGCTGCTGGCGGTGCCGACGCCCAGGCAGAAGCTCATCCATGTGCATGCGTCGGATCTGGAAATCGGCAAGGTCTATCAGCCGACTATCGGCATCCAGGCGGGGCCCAATGCGTTCGCCGAGACTATCCAGCCGGTGCGCGGAGACTGGGTCGCGTGGCTCGAGACGGCGCGCAACTCTTATGAGGCTTCCTTCGACGCGCCCGATCAGCCTTCGCCAGTCGACATGGTGAAGATCAGCGCGTGGCTGCGGGAACGGCTGCCTGAGGACGTCGTGCTAACCAATGGTGCCGGCAACTTCACCGTATGGCCAAACAAGTTCTTCAAGTTCGGACCCAAGGCGCGACTGCTGGCGCCGCAGTCAGGCGCCATGGGTTATGGACTACCGGCCGCAGTGGCGGCCAGGATCGCCTACCCCAAGCGCACCGTGGTGTGCTTCGCCGGTGATGGCGACTTCCAGATGAACTGCACCGAACTGGCCACTGCCCTGCAGGCAGGCGCTCAGCCCATCGTTCTCATCCTTAACAACGGTATCTACGGCACCATCCGCGCCCATCAGGAGCGCAACTACCCCGCACGTGTCTCGGGAACAACCATGGTCAACCCCGATTTCGTTGCACTGGCGCGGGCCTACGGATTCCATGCCGAAAGGGTCAAGACTACGGCGGACTTCGAGGCCGCTTTCGAACGCGCGATGGCCTCGAAGACTGGCGCGGTGCTGGATCTGAATATCGCCGCTGAAGCGCTCACGCCGCGTCAGACACTGACGGAGATACGTCAGGCCGCGCTGGCAGCCATGGACAAGGCCGAGTAACGGAGACATGCACATGAATCGCATTGCAGAACGTCTGGCCGCAGTCAAGCCGTCGGCGTCGATGGCGGCTTCCCAGGCCGCAAAGGAACTGGCCGCCACCGGGGTCGATGTGATCGACCTTGGGCTGGGCGAGCCAGACTTCGCCGCACCGGCTCACATCACGCAAGCGGCCTTCGCTGCGGCCCGCGGCAACCGGATGCTCTACACAGCAGCACTGGGCACGGCGGAACTGCGCCGCGCCGTGGCAAGCAAGTTCAAGCGGGAGAACGGCCTGGACTACGGGATGGACGACATCGCAGTGGCCAACGGCGCCAAACAGATTATCTTCAACGCATTGCTGGCGACCGTAAATGATGGGGACGAGGTCATCGTGCCCGCGCCTTACTTCGTCTCATACCCTGAGATGGTGAAGCTGCTGGGCGGCGTCCCGGTGGCACCGGCCTGTACGGCGGAGAATGGCTTCCGTCTTACGCCCGATGTGCTGGAAGCCGCCATCACCCCGAGCACAAGGTGGCTGTTTCTGAACCTGCCTTGCAACCCGTCGGGAGCAACGTATAGCGAGGCGCAGTTGCAGGCGCTCGGTGCAGTGCTCAAACGACATCCGCAGGTGCTGATTCTCTCCGACGAGATCTATGAGCATATTATTTTTGACGGCCGTCGCTTCGTCTCTTTCGGCAGGGCCTGCCCAGAATTGCGCGACCGAAGTCTGATCGTCAACGGGGTATCCAAGGCTTACGCCATGACGGGCTGGAGAGTTGGCTACGCCGCTGGCCCGCGCGACCTGATCAAGGCCATGGCCACCGTGCAGAGCCAATCCTGCACTTCCGTATGCACCGTTGCGCAGATGGCTGCACAGGCTGCGTTGGAAGGGCCGCAGGATGAGGTTGGTCGCTATCGCGACGCATTTGAACGCAGGCGCGATCTCGTGACGGCGGCAGTCCGGCAGGTGCCGGGCCTCGAGCTGGCGCCGCCAGAGGGGGCCTTCTATGCCTACATCGGTTGCGAAGCCTTCATCGGGAGCCACACGCCGACAGGAGCGCGTGTCGGGAACGACCAGGATTTCACCCGCTACCTGCTTGAAGAGGCCCATGTGGCGGCAGTCCCCGGTACCGCATATGGCCTGTCGCCCTTCTTTCGCATTTCCACCGCCACCTCCGAGGCTGTTTTGACGGAGGCCATCCGCCGCATTGCTGCGGCGGTCGCCAGACTGAGCCGATAGGAACGCAAAGTGACATGGCGCGGGAACTGGTTTTGCCAGCCCCGCATTGCCTGCTGTGCAACGAAGTATCGAAAGTTGGAGTTCGGCATTGACACCCGGTCTGGACGGAACGCGTGGCCTGGCGACATACGTACCGCAAGTTCCAGAGATTCTGATAGCGTCGCGGGTCGGCAAAACGGTGCTCGCCAGGCTCAGGCCGTGTTCGGATCATCGGGTATGGTTCAGGCAAGAACTCACTGATGATTAATTGCGACGGTCGAACTGTGTCATCGCTTCTGAGTCTGACTCCTCCAGGGGTGTTTGGCGGTTGCCAGACGGTCTTTGGTAACCGCCTTTTTTACGCCCTGACTCCGCTCGCTGAAGCGAAGAGAGCTAAGACTTTGGAGAAACACCGTAGCCTCGACCGTTGCCGGACTCCTTTTTCCATATACCCGGGGCCTCTCGAC
This sequence comes from Paraburkholderia diazotrophica, assembly GCF_900108945.1. Taxonomy (GTDB): domain Bacteria; phylum Pseudomonadota; class Gammaproteobacteria; order Burkholderiales; family Burkholderiaceae; genus Paraburkholderia; species Paraburkholderia diazotrophica. The sequence continues at coordinate 30,053 of NZ_FNYE01000058.1, forward strand.
CAACGCACACAGCGCTGAGTCCCGTCATGGTGTCGCCCTTCTCCAGCAGCGTGTTCAGTTGTCGGCACCGCCGGAGTGCAGCATCAAAGCTGTAGCCCTCACGAAAAAGTGTCATCTGTAAAGATCGGGGCGGTGTTCGCAATGCCCATGCAGTTTCACGAAGGTCCCAGGGAAAGTATGGACTCTGGAACATGCTCCGCACCAGCGCGAGACCGAATCCACGTGAATACGGATATACACGGCCAAGCTCATCCCAGTCAGGCTCCAGGCGCGGCCGGAATGGCCCAAGATCGATCGCCAGATTCGTCGTGACCGCGCCAGACGAATCGGGCGTCATGCAAATATCGAACAGTTGCTCGGCCCTGAGCCGAACCTCTGAACGTGTTGTATCTCCGGCATTGCGCGCTGTAGATAATCGAAATCTTCCACGCACCGCTCGCCAGCGCAATGGAAATGGAAAACGAAGATTGTCAATCCGAACGCTGCGCGTTGCGCTCAGCTGGTATTCCAGTTCAACGCTGCTTCGAAGTCGCATCAGTAACCTACCAGGAACTGTCCGTAGCGCGGTTCGAAAGTTGCCGTATGACGGCCTGACGATGCGCAAGCTATTAAGGCAATGCTGATTAAGTCCACCGCTTGTGCGCATCAAGCGTTATAGAGTGCACAAGCAACGAGAAAGGCAAAAGGCAATGAAGCAGCAGACGCTCGCAATGGCCGCGGATCAAGGCGCGGGGTTTGAGACCCGACGCAAACGCACGCGACGCGACGAGTTTCTTGACACGATGAACACGATCGTTCCGTGGACCGAACTGTGCGCGGTAATCGAGCCGTACTATCCGAAACGCGGTAACGGTCGACCGCCGATTGGTTTGGAGCGCATGCTGCGGATTCACTTCGTGC